>DAJS01000001.1:33913-59073 GCA_002496425.1 Acidilobaceae archaeon UBA162 | reverse complement strand
CTCTGCTCAGAGCCGAGGTCCACTAAGAGCTTCAGGAGCTTCCTGCTGTTAGGGACAGGCTCAGCTGAGATAACCCTGCCAACCCTAAGGTCAACCTTAGCGAAATCGCTGTAGTCTATGATCTGGGAGGGAGCAGGAGCTTCCTGGTGCTCGCCACCCTCAGGCATTGTCAGCGCCCTGATCCGTGCTGACCTGTCGGGCCTTATTATACCATTCCTCCTTGCCGAGGTAAGGCTGTCTCATCGTTAGCGCTATCCTGAGCGCTGCCAGCCTCTTGGAGATCCTGCTAACCTGCGTTACTCTCACACGCACAGCATCGCCCACGCCTACTGTCCTGTTGGTTTCCTGACCCTTGAAGATCCTGGCCTCCTGGATATACTCAACATCATCGTCCATTATCTGGTTCCTGTGCACTAGCCCATCGGTGGGGCCCAGGTTCACGAAGAGTCCAAACTCCCTGGTCTCCCTGACAATACCCTTATCAACCTCCTTCAATATAGGCTCGAAGGCGAGGATCCTGTACTTGACTGGGAAGTAGATCTTAGGGTCGTTGGGTAGCAGTATTCCATCACCCTCTATTTCAACACCTGAGACCAAGATTATGATACCTACGGTCTCATCGATTTGACCCTCCAGCTCCTCCCTGAGTGACTGCAACACAGCACTCTCTACGTCACCCGTGAACGCCAGCTCAGGCCTAACCCCGACCCACTCATGTAGCACATACTCGCTGAACATTTGTATCTGCCCAGATTCATTGCTGAGGAAGTATTAAGCTCTCAACTCCTCACAGAGCTGGGCAGCTTTGCACGCGGACCTAGAGAGCAGGTTTAAGTCTGTGGAGCTGCTAAGGGCTGCCAGGGTCTTCCTGCCACTGACGGAGATCTCCAAGGCCACCAGGATTCCGCTGTCCATGTTGTCCCGCTACGCCAACGGAGCTTCCCTACCCTCGGACTCAACTGCAAGAAAGCTGCTAGACTACCTGCTCTCAAAGGAGACGCTGTCCTCTATAGTTGCTAAGGCAGTAAGGGTGTATAACGGATACTACAACATAAGCAGCCTGCTGCTTGACCCCAAGTCCCTCAGGCTTATAGGTGAATATGTTGTGAGGAGGTTCAACGGTATGTTCGACAGGATCCTGACCCCGGAGGCCGGCGGCATAAGCCTTGCCACAGCAATAGGCCTCGTGTCTGGGGCACCGATAGTAGTAGCTAGGAGGCAGAGACCTCCAACAGAGGATCAGGTACTAGAGGTAATGACTACTTCAGGCCCAGCCTCATATCAAGTCTTTTACGCCACCAGGAGGGAGCTACCTAAGGGGTCCAAGGTTCTGATAGTTGATGATTTCAGCATACATGGGCACACGCTGCGCGCGCTGGCCCAGCTGGTCAGGAAGGCAGGAGCTCACATAGCGGGAGCCATGGTAGTGGTCGGTGTAGGGGACGACTGGAAGATAGTTGACAGTGCTGAGGCCTTAATAGAGATCAATGGATGATCCCAAGGCTTCTGAGCCCATTCACTATTGCAGGGGCAACATTGATCTGATGCACTATGCTGCCCCTGAGAGGTGTCGTGTTAGCCGCGTAGATCGCTGACACGCCTGCGCTCCTGAGACGCTCCTCAGCTCCCTCAGCTAGTAGAGCATGGGCTACAATTACGTCAAAGCCTGTAGCGCCAGCACGCCTTAGCTCATTGATGGCTGTAACCACCGTAGAGCCGGTGCTAATTATGTCGTCCACAATTATTACATGCTTTCCGTTTACATCAAGCGACTTGGGCTTAACAGACACCTGACCTGTGTAGCGATCCCTGAGCTTCTCAAGGTAGTCATAGCCCACACCAAGGTGCTCAGCCAATATCTTGGCCCTCTCGAGGGCCCCAAGGTCAGGTGAGAGCACGACAAGGTCCTTAGAGCTCCTGAGGCCTATGGAGTCTACCATTAATGGGTATGGCCTTACGTTGTATGCGGTGCCAGGGAACTCCTTGAGGCTATCCGGCTTGTGAACCTCAACGGTCACTAGCCTGCTGTAGCCAGCAGCCCATAGAGCCCTTAGGAGGGCCCTAACGCTCACAGGCTCACCGCTGAGGAAGGCTCTGTCCTGTCTTGCATAGGCCAAGTATGGGGCTACTAACGTGACGCTCTCAGCGTTGGCCTCCTTAGCAGCGTCGGCGGCTAACAGGGCGAATAGTGCCGAGGAGTCCTGGTCAGGCATGAAGGTCTTGACTACAATTACATGACGCCTGCTAACGTCGCATGTCAGTCTCAGGTACTGCTCTCCGTCAGGGAACCTCTTATATGAGGGCTCGCAGAGCTCCAGGCTAGAGATGCTGGCTATAGACTTGCCCAGAGCCTTAGATACTTCGTCAGGTCCTAGGACTACTATTGCGCCAGGAGCGCTCCTATTCATTAATATCCCCTAGCGCATTGCGCCTTAAGGCAATATATTTGAGTTCTCAGGCTCTCGTGGCAGAGGCCACTATCTTTACGACATCATCATCGTTAAGCGTGTAGTTGGCGCCCACGCGCTGTTTAGTCTTAGCATTCACAGCGTAGAGGAACGTCCTGCCAAGGTCTGTATGCACCCTGAAGGCTAGATCCCTAGCCGTCGATCCTCTAGGCACCAGAAGCACGTCTGGAAGCACCCTGCCCTGCCTGTCCGTGTACTTGTTGAAGTCCTCAACAGGATAGACAGCTATCAGGTTCAGTACGTTAAAGAGGGCGGCGTTAATGGCCTGCACTACCCCGGTACCCCCATACTTTTCCATCAACCCCTTCAACATCTCAAGGGCAGTAGAGGTTCTCGAGTCCAGTGAGCTCCTGTCCTTGATCTTAAACTCAGGGTCACCAGGCATATAGTCCACAACACCCTTCTTGCTCAGCTTCCTCAGTAACAGTTCCCCAAGCGCCGTAGTGGGGATCACTGGGTACTGAGGGAACGCCTCGCTGAGCCTGTGGAGGTTCTTCTCCGCAGTTGGTATGTCGATCTTGTTGGCCACTATGACCATTGGCTTTGTCATCTCCCTCAGGGTGAGCACAAGCCTTCTGAGGTCCTCAGGAGGCAGCTTCGGTAGCTCGGTATCGGAGACCTTTATCTTGGCCAGGGCTTGTTCCACATGATCCCTGCTTATTCCAAAGCCTGAGACCCTCTGGGCGAACTCACCTATTGGATCCTTCAGGGCTCCAAGCGACGCCAGCCTGACAATCCTATCCCAGTCAGACTTTATCGACTGGTACATCCACTCGTCGATCTCATCTATGACGAACTTGACTTCGTTTACTGGGTCATAGGTGCCAGGGGCTACCTGCATGCCCTCCTCGTTGGTGGATCCACTAGCGTCAACTACAAGCAACATGACGTCGGATCTCCTGAGATCGTCAAGGAACTTGTTTCCAAGTCCTCTGCCCTCGTGGGCCCCAGGTATTAGGCCTGCCACATCCATCATCTTAACAGGTATATACCTGTAGCCCATGATACAGGCGCTGTTAGAGGCATCGCACTTGGGCAGCCCGAGCTCGACGTGTACGCACCTCTTCCTGGCATAGCCAATGCCGATGTTAGGCTGTATGGTCACGAAGGGTCTGTTCTCTATGGGAACCTCAATCTCAGTGGCAGCGGAGAAAAATGTGGACTTGCCAACGTTGGTCTTACCGACAACCCCGAGGAGCGCGCTGGTGGGCTCCAAGCCTCGCACTCAGGCCTCATAGCTCAGAGAGAGCTTAAGACTGATTCATGCCTTGTCCTTCTTGTCCCTGCGTAGCCTGAGACGCCTTTAACGTGCTGAGCCAGGTCAACACCTCCTCAGCGGCCTTTGAGACCTCAGCGCATGAGTCCCTGTAGCTGTCTGATAGATCCATCATTATCTGTCGTATCACACTCTCGACGAAGTTCCATGCTTCAGGGTATGTCTTCAGCTCCTCAAACGCTGAGGTCAGGAGTCCCTTCCACTGAGCCCCCCTCAGGTACTCCGTCAGGATTAGCGGGTTACCACCATATATGCTAAAGTCGCTCTTGGCCTCAGCAGCTCCTAGCTGTGTCTTGATCTCAGTTAGTACGGATATTATCTTCTGGTTAACCTCCTTAGCCTCATCCCCCTTTATGTTGTTCACAGCATTACCATTGTCGACAGCAAGTAAGGCCTCTGAGATGTGCGGGTTTACTATGTGCCTCAGGAAATCCTTACGTGCCTTGCAGGTCTGCTGAGAGATCACTTTGATCCTCGGATCTCCTGGCAGGGGAGCTATTTAGCTTCGAGGCTCAAATACCGAATTAAACTAAAATTTTATAGTAGTCTTAAATATAGGATCTACATAGGGTTTTGTAACTCTCAGTACTCTGGTTTATAAAGGGTCCAGGACACTGTTAGACTATAGAGAGAGGGGAGACTATGGTAAACCCTGGAGCCATAAGGCGCGAGCCGCTGATAGAGCGCGTCAGGAGTAAGGTGTTGGAACAGTATGACTACATGAAAACTAGCTTAGTCAACGAGTCAAGCCTGTTGGTCACGACAGCCCTCGACGACTCTGATGTAGAGAGGCTAGTGGTAATGGCCCTCGAGGAGGCTAGGTCCCCGGTGAGCTGGAGGGAGCTGAAAGCGATATTCCAGGGCATAGTGGGCGAGGACAGGCTCCGGAGGATACTTAATGGACTTAAGGCCAGGAACATGGTGGCTGAGCTCACCCACACGAGGTACAGCCTGCCCAAGTACGTCCCTGATTCCGAGATAGCTAAGGTCAAGAACCCTGTAGTCCTTAGCTTAAAGGATCGCGAGGACTATGGTATATCGGGCAACTGATTAGGCTTAAGTCCTCCTTCTGCCTGCTGCCCTGGCAATGAAGGAGCGGCTGGGGCCCTGCGAGGTCTGTTGGCAGAAGCCTGCCAAACACGTTTGTAGGCTATGCGGCAGGAGAGTCTGCGATGAACACTACGATTTCTTGAAGGGTATATGCTCGATATGCGCCTCGTCGCTGTGCCAGATATGCAGCGAGAGGTTAGCGCTTACGTTTTGTCCAGTCTGTGGCAGGCTGGTCTGCTACGAGGACAGCGTTCAGCTTGATAACGTTAGGAGGGTCTGCAGGGACTGCTACATGAAGGGCTACAGAACTGCAAGGGATCTGCCGTCAGAAGGAAAGTACATAGAAGGTGCCTTGAGGCTAGCAAGGCGTGTCCTAAGACTTGAGCCTAGATAGCTTGAATGAGGTAAGAGATATAGTTAAAGCCTCTAGGCGCGTTCCTTTAATGGGGGCAATAATTTAATGGCCACACAAGGTCAAGTAAACGTTCAGATCGACGGGGACAGGGTTAGCGTTGAAGGTAGAGTGTACGAGGGATCCCACATACTAGTACTTGGGGCCTCAGGTGCCCAGGGCACAATAGGCTTCTCCCCCCAGAAGGCAGAGAGCGAGTGGGAGGAGCTCACGGGCTCCGTAAAGCTCTCCATGACATTCGATGGGTTTCCGTCAGTTGAGGTCGATGAGGACATGGTTAAGACTTACCTGAGCTCCTCTCAGTCAGCCGATTTCACTACACCAATCGTATCGCAATACAACGAGCTCGAGGATGGCTACATAATTACAGGAGATAGGGTTCTGATAAAGTTCGAGGTTGACGAGAGCGAGAGGAAGGTCGTGCTGAGGGTGCCCAACGTCGGCACGTTTAGGGTGCCAGTCCTTACGGTAAGCTGTGACGGCAGGGTTAATGTTAATGTAATAGTTAGGCCTTTCATAATGGGGATCATAGCCATAGAAGAGGCCGGGCAGGTAAAGATTCAGATATCCAGCGACGGTATTGAGGTTATGACTAGGGTTTCTGAGGTAAAGACACAGGTACTACATAACAGGACTGCCATGCAGAGGGCCCCTGAGAGTGCTTAGGCTACGTTAGGGCAGAAGAAATCACTTAACTCTATGGAAGAGCTTCGCCGCTAGTCCCAACTTATCCTTGACCTTTCCAGCCTCGTCAGGTCCGCCTATTAGCACGTAGAGGCCATGGGGGTCGTAGATTACGTCCTCGCAGCCGAAGACGCTCTGAGTGATCTTAACCACTGCTGCAGCACCATATTTCGGGTCAAAGAAGACGAGCCTTATCACCGAGCCGCAACACTCTATATACGACTGAGCACATGAGCCCTCTAACTCCTCAACACCTGATGCCTTAAGGCCCATGGACCTGAGAGCCTCGATCAGCCGCTTGGCAACCTCTAGCGTCTCACTCTTCATATTCTTTCTCCTCGCCCTCTTCCTCAACCTCCTCACTTATCTCCTGTCCTCTTACCTCGACACACTTAGGCGGCTCGGCTCCCTTGACCTCTACTTCAAGTCCGTACTTGGCTATGAAGTTGCAGAGCGAGTCCCAGGGAACTACGGCCTTCTGGCCATGCTCAGTAACTATAAAGGCCAGGCTACCTCTCTTCTCAACCTTAGCCTTCACTTGTCCATGCCACCCCCACTGCACTTGTAGACTTCACCTGACCCTACATCACGTGCCACCACGCAGCCCGGATATATGATAGCGTAGGAGCCAACCTTAACGCCTGGCATCAGTGACACGTTTATGCCAGTCTGTGAGTGGCCCCCCATTATTGCTCCTAGCTTGTTAAGACCCGTGTCAACCCTCTCGCCCCTAACAGTCATTTTAACTGTTCTATGGTCAAAGCGGAGGTTAGCAGTTACTGTGCCAGCCCCAAGGTTGACATATTCCCCTATTATGCTGTCACCCACATAGTTGAGGTGAGGGGCTGCCGAGTGCTCAAACATTATGGACGCCTTCACCTCAACCGCGTAGCCCACCTTGGCTCCGCTCAGTATAGCTGTATAGGGGCGTATGTGCGACATAGGACCTACCTTAGCCTCAGGCCCTATGTAGGCAGGCCCCTCGATTACGGTGTACTGACCTACCTTGGCCCCATCCTCGACAATCACGGGCCCCTCAATGATGGCTGTGGAATGCACTTCACCTCTTATCGTAGAGCCCTTGAGCAGGCTCAGTTCACGCCTGATAGCTAAGAGGTAGCTCCAAGGAGTTCCTATATCAAGCCACTCGGACCTTTCAATTGTTGTCAGGTAAAAGTCAACACTCTTGGCGGCCTCGGTTATGGCGTCTGTGACTTCGAGCTCGCTTCTGGGTGATGGCTTCAGGGCCTTAAGGTACTTCACAAACTCATAGTCTACAGCAAGAGCGCCGCTGTAGACCAAGTTTGAAGTAATGGATCCCTTCGGCGGCTTCTCTATTACTCTTGAAACCCTGCCACCTGAAAGCTCAAGAACACCATAGTTCCATGGATCATCAACTGCTGAGGCCAACAGAGAGTATGGCATCAACGAGGCTATAGCCTTGTAGGCAGCATCTGTCAGGTAAAGGTCACCGTACATTATTATATAGGTGCCTTCACCCCCAGCCTCCATAGCCTTGAGTATCGCGTCCCCGGTTCCCTTCTCCTCGCCCTGGTCAACTATGTTCAGCCTACCACCATAGCATTTAGAGGCCTGCTCGGCTATGGCATCCTTCATATATGATACTACAACTATCACCTGATCAGGGTTTATGAGCTTGTCGAGCTTCCTCAGATGCCTGCACAACAAGGGCTCACCGAGTATGGGCATGAGAGGCTTTGGCCTAGTCTCAGTTATTGGACGGAGCCTCTCGCCCTTGCCTGCTGCCAAAATGACTAGCTTTGTGGGCCTCAACGAAGGGCCCTTACAAGCCAAGGAGAGCTCGAGGTATTAAGCTCAACAAGGCCTAGCTCTGCCAGCGAGACAGCATAGCCTACCAGACTGCGCGCGCCGACCCACTTTATAAGTGGGCTGGTATTTGGGTAAAGCAAGTCCAGGTACTGACTCAGTGGCCTGGGGGCCTCATTTAGGAACGAGTAAAGCCTTAACATTCTCCTCATTTTAGATATTATCTCATCTGTAACGAGGTTCAGCACCTCTCGGCGGCCCACAGAATCCCCATGGCCTGGCATAACAGTAGTCCATGATGTATCCGAGGCCAGGGCTATCCAAGACTTTATGTATTGAGGCAGGCTCAGTATCGACAAACCTCCGCCGGGGTTTATCATGTCGCCCACGAAGGCCATCTCATCTATTATATAGCACACATGGTCGTCAGTGTGTCCAGGGCAGCTGATAGGCTTGACGAGACCACTGACTATAGGCTCGCATTCCTTAAGGCTCAACAGCTCAACGTGGCCGCCCTTAATGTACTCTATCGCCTCCCTTGTGTAGCTTATGCTCATTGACGCTAATGGTATGGCCTCAGGCGGTAGGGCCTTAAAGGCCTGCCTCAGTGCCTCAGCGCCCTCGAACTTGGGCGGCTCGCCCTGTAGGTGTCTCAGCGTGGTCTCGCTGGCACACACTCTGCCTATGTAGCCTGTCCTAGCCAGGCCAAGGACATGATCCCAGTGCCAGTGCGTCAGAAGTACATAGTCAGCGCTGGCTAGCTCACTGGATCTCTCAACGCCGGCATCAACTGCGACCTTCGCATTATTAAGTTGAACTACATAGTAGTTGGCTGGCCTATCAAGCAGCGGCACCCAGCTCTTCAAGGCGTTGACCTTGTTGGAAGTCATGACTGACTCCTCTCAGCTCTTTAGGTGTTGGAAGCTAAATGAGTTAACAATTACTGGCGTTTCAAGGGTACTAGTATAACACCACTATATATGCCGCTAAACTAATAACGAGGTCTCGCTGGGTTCACACGGGGCAAGGACCATGATTGAGAGAACTCTGGTACTTGTCAAGCCGGATGGTGTTAGGAGAGGTCTCGTGGGCGAAGTGATATCCAGGTTTGAGCGCAAAGGACTCAAGCTGGTGGCTCTCAAAATACTTCGGATGAGCAGGGAGAAGGCCATGGACTTCTACTCCGTTCACGCAGACAAGCCGTTCTATAAGGATCTTGTGGAGTTCATAACTAGTGGTCCAATAGTTGCCATGGTATTGGAGGGCGACTCCGCCATAAGTGTCGTTAGGCAGATGATAGGGCCCACTGACGGCAGGAAGGCACCACCAGGTACCATAAGGGGCGACTTCGCCCTGTCGATACAGGAGAACGTAGTTCATGCCAGTGACTCGCCCGAGAGCTTTGAGAGGGAGTCAAAGATAATTTTCAGCCCTGAGGACTATGTGGCTTAGGGCCGCCGTTCGCTTCTATGCGCTTACTCATGGCCAGGTATAGGGACTTAGCTCTCAGATGGTCGCCCACCTTTGGGCATAGCCCTCATCTGGTTGGATAATTCTTCAACTGTGAACAGAGCAAGTGGGGTTAGGTATTAGCTGGGCTAAACAAGATTATTGGGACGCCGTATCCCTTAGCTATCTTAACGATCTGGTTCTTTATAGAAGAGAACGCTAAGGTCTAAGGCCTATTGCTCAGCGTTCTCTTAATGCCCATATGATAAGTGTATGTAGAAGGGTTTCTATCAACACGAAAGAGCTCAGCTCTGGAGCCTGTTAAGTACCAGCAGGAACTCCTTTTGGCCAAGCTTTCTCTTGAGCTCAGCTATCTCCTTAAGCACCTCCAGTTCATCCTTTCCTATCACGTTCCTGAACTCAGTGACAAGCTTAATAGCATGGTCGAAGGGGACATCAGTGTAGACTACCTCGCCCTCATTAACTTGTCTGCCAACCATGACCTTGCCCTCTATCGATACCGCTACCTTAGAGCCTGTCCTAGCCATGTCAAGGCTCTTGTCATTGTCCTTTATGGCAAGTATCCTTCCTAACTCCCTGCCGCGTTCCGTTATTAGCGGATAGCCAGGCCTCAGCACGCCACCCTGAACCTCAACCCCAACAATTGCTGGGTCGCTCCTCCTGAACACGTAGCCAGGTATTACTATAAACTTGCCTGGTCTCACTATCTTGTCAAGTCTCTCTCTAAGCTCCTCCTCCTTCAGCCTCTGCCTCCACTCTCTGTACTCGTCAAGCAAATGGTAGATTACGTTGGCGCTGAACACCTTGATGCCAGCCTTAGCCGCCTCCTCCTCGGCCTCAGGCAGTACCTTGACATTGAAGGCCAACACGGCGCCAAGGGATCTGTCCTTCCTCTTACTGAACTCCGCCTCGATAACGTCTGTCTTGCTCACGTTACCAACATCTGCTACCCTTACAGGCACCCCCTCGCGGCTCAGCGCCTCAAGCAGCGCCTCAAGCGTGCCTAACGTGTCAGCCTTAACTACAACACCATCGCTCTCCTTCTTGAATATGAGCTCGTGTACCTCGCTCCTGAGCTTCTCAGCTATGTCCTTGGCCTCCTGCTGATCCCTGGCTACCTGTAAGCTGGAGCCCGCTAGCGCGTCCTCAAGGCCAGCGGCCGCTATCCTGACACCTGCAGCCGCCCTGACCTCGGGCACATTGATGAACTTAACGCCCTTGACTCTCAGGTCATTGAGTGGGGCTGGCATTAGCAGGCTCCTGACGCTAGTCACTATAGGACCGTTCTTGCCATTCAGAACTATTATGTCACCCTCCTTTATCACGCCGTCGTATATTATCGCATCGATTACTGTACCAAGCCCTGGTACCTCCTTGACTTCGAGCACCGAGCCCTTGGCCGGCCCCTCGGCATACATGAGCCTCTTTTTAAGGTACTGCTGCGCGAGCCCTGCCAGCACTGCCAACAGGTCAGCTATGCCCTCTCCAGTCTTAGCTGAGACTGGGACGACGGCAACTGTCTTTGTGAAGTCCTTTATTCTGAGGTAGAGGTCAGCGCTGAAGCCCTGTTCGCTCAGGGGCAGTACGACCTTGCCATAGACGGCCTCCTCGAGCTCCCTCTTGGCCTGCTCGCTCTGCCTCTGGTACGACTCTAGGAAAGGCGTGTCAGGATATGACTGCCAGCCGGGTATCCTGTCTATTTTATTTGCGGCTACCAGGAACGGGACCTTCCTCGATATTAACAGATCCAGGCTCTCATAGGTCTGGCTCTGAAACCCCTTACTCACATCAACAACAAGTATGGCAAAGTCAGCAACGCTACCGCCACGTCTCCTCAGGTTTGAGAACAGCTCATGGCCTGGCGTATCTATGAAGAGCAGGCCTGGTATGGTAAGCTTAACAGGTACAACCCTCTTGAGAGGCTCAGCTATCTGTTCGATAACGTCAGCTGGGACTACGCTAGCGCCTATGTGTTGGGTTATTGCTCCGGCCTCCTTAGCGGCCACCGCGGTGCTTCTTATCTTATCTAGGAGCGATGTCTTACCATGATCTACGTGCCCAAGGACGACAACTATTGGCTGCCTTAGACTCCGCTGGTCAGTAGCCATTCTTGCTTCCCAAACAAAGGCCGTGTTGCAGGCGTTAAGTGCTATACGTAATGTTGGAGGTGCTTAAGCGCTAGAAGCTGGAACCTCCTGAGGCTGGACCTGGGACATTGATGAGGACACGTAGGGTGGCGTGCCTAGTACCTTTACCTTGGCCACCTCGACCTTCCTTATTGAGCAGACCTTCTTGACCTTCATGAAGGCCTCCTGAGCTAGGCTCCCCTCCTGGTCACTAAAGGTGGCAGCTCTAACGAAGTCATCGAAGGTCATCTGCGGCACGCGAGTGTCAAGTACCTCCTTCATGAAGGTCCTTATGGCCTTGTTCTGGCTTGTCTTGCACCTGAACTGAGTCCAGGTAACTATGGTTACCCTTACTGGGACGCCGTCCTTGGTGGTCACGTCATGTATGAGGGCTATCTTGCTGCTCCTCCTCCTGGTAAGGCTCCTAAGGTAGTCCCTCATCATCTCAATGCCCTTAACGTAAGTGAAGGCTGTGGTTCCATCAACCCTATATATCTGGAACTTGAGCTTGGTGTTGACATGTGTGAAGTCACCCGTTATGTCATAAAGCGTTATCTCCACAGTTCTCTTTATCAGCTGTGACGGGTCGAGAGCTGGCACGGTAGCTATGGTGGCCTTACCGAAGACTTCAGGGGCAACTACGTCGTACCATTTCTTCAGCTTCCAGGCCTCCCTGGCCGCTGGCCTAGGTCTTGGCAACTCTTGACACCGGTTCCTTTACAAAAGGCTCGGAGTTAAAAGTTCTGTTAGGCGCGAGGCCCTGTCATCAACGCTTAAAACGAGGTCTGAGCTGGAGCTCTAGGGGTCAAGGCTATGCATAAGAAGACTAAGAGAGGGCGTTCGCACTCAACAAGGCCAGCCCACCCGCAGCCTCCCTCATGGCTTGGGCTGGGCCCGGACGAGATAGAGGTCATAATTGAGCAGCTTGCCCAGAAGGGTTACACTCCCAGCCAGGTAGGGATGATATTGAGGGATCAGTTCGGCGTGCCGCTGGTCAAACCAATACTTGGCAAGAGCATCACGCAGGTCCTTGAAGAGAAGGGCCTAGCGCCTAAGATTCCTGAGGATCTCTTCAACCTAATGAAGCGTGCGGTCAACCTGAGGAGGCACCTGCAGGAGCACCCTAAAGACACTGACAGCGCCAGGGGCTTAGTGCTGATAGAGTCCAAGATAAGAAGGCTTGCTAAGTACTATAAGGAGGTTGGCAAGCTGCCGCCCGACTGGGAGTACGACCCAGAGAAGGCTAGGCTCATCGTGGCTGGCACCAGCTAAGGCAGCTCTAACTTTATCCTCTGAGATCAACAGCTTCTACTGGGACAACTGGCTTTGATAGGGCTAAGAGTAGAGCCTGGAAGCACGCTAGATCGCTCACTTCAGAGCGCCATGAACGCATTCAAGAGCTTAGCTAAGTCAGGTAAGGACGAGGGCATTATAAGGGTATACACACTTCCATCGCCTGAGGCTTTAATAACATCAGCTGCGCTATTCTCTCTGTTTGTCAGGAAAGGGCTCAACGTTGTTCTCTCAGCATCACCTGACCCGCCAGCTAAGGTCTTAGAACCTACGGTGCTCGTCGGCTATGATAGCCTAGGCTATAACAACGAGCAGGTGAGGGACTCGCTCCTGGCGATCTCGCAAGGGCTCAGGGAGCCGCCTCCTGTGAACGCCACTTACATATCCGTTGACGGAAGCCTAGGAGCATCATTACTGCTAATACTTAGAGCATCAGACGATCTCAGGCCAGAGCCTGACCTCGCAGTGGCGCTACTGGCATCACTCTATGCCAGCAAATACATAGGTAAGGACGGGAGGCCTAGTGGTCTTGACAGGATAGTTGCTGACTCATTAAGTGAGGATGAGGCTATCAGGCTTGAGATGCTAACCTCCCTTAAGGCTTACAGACCGCACGTGATGCCCCTCTGCAGCTCGCTGCAGGTCACACTTGACCCTTTCTACCTCGGCATCACTGGTAATCCCGGAGGCTGTGACGAGGCCCTTGCGGGGCCAGAGACTAAGGGCCTTGGAGCGCGTAAGGTAACGGAAATGGACGAGGACGAGCTCAAGCGGGCGGCTAGATCCATCCTTAACTATGTGAAGCCTAGGCTAAGGAGGCAGCTTGAGGTCACGGACTTCGTTGGAGGGGTATATGTGGCCTCCGACAAGCTGACGCTAAATGACCCCAGGGAGCTGCTTGGGGCCTTCATGGCGTTGCTTGACCTGGAGGGCCTAGGAGGTGCCACAGCCATGCTGTCAGACTACGAGGTTGAATATCCACAGGTGCAAAGTCTACTTAACAGCCTGGCAGTCGAGCTCAATAACATGGTGAGCTCATGGGAGAGGATATCAACATATATGTCGGTGTTAGGAATCCAGGGATTTAAGGTCAGATCAGACCTCAGGCCACCGCTCTACATACTGTGGAGGGCGCTAAAGTTCGTGGGTCTAGTTAACAATGTGCCACTGGCTTATGAACATGATGGCAGGTTGGTGTTCTCAATGCCCCAGATCTTTGAGGCCCTGGGCTATACCACGCTTAAGCGTCTAGCATCAGCCAAGGAGTCAGAGGTCAGGGGGACGGAGTTATGGCTGGCGCCACCCCAGGGTGCGAGTTGACCCTAAGGATTGCGGCAGGCTCTGAGGACAGAGCTAAGGCCGTGGCGGTGGCATTAGAGGCTGACAACGCCAGGAGTACAGCTAAGGTGAGCGCCTCCTGTCATCACGAAGGCTATTACGTCACATGTATAATTAGGGTCCTGGACTGCTCAGAACCTAGGGCTCTGTTGACATTGCGCAACACAGCTGATGACATACTCCTGGCAGCGCGGGCCGCTATAGAGGGCATGGGAAGGGCAGGCATAGATTTAGCATAGGCATAAATTCAGTAAGAGTTGTGCAGATTGCAGTGGCGAAAGCCTTGAGGCTGCTTTACGTTATCCTAGACGGCGCAGCTGACGGTCTTAATGCTCCTAGGAGCTCCTATTCGGAGGCGCATAAGCCTAACATAGACTCCCTAGTAAGACATGCTAGATGCGGGTTAGTCTACACGGTGGGCAAGGGCATAGCTCCTGAGAGCGACGAGGCGGTGCTCAGCATCCTCGGCTATGACCCCCATAAGTACTACACTGGCAGGGGTCCCCTGGAGGCTGTAGGCGCAGGCATTAGTTTCTCCCAGGGCCAGGTGGCCCTAAGGGCCAACTTCGCCACTGTCGACCCGTCAACGCTGAGGATCATTGACAGGAGGGCCGGGCGCAGCATCAGCAGGGCTGAGGCCCTTGAGCTAGCTAAGGCCATTGACAATATGCCCCTTGACGGTGGTAAGGGAAGGGCCCACTTCGTACCTACTGTAGGTCACAGGGGCGTGGTGGTGCTCTCGCACTCAGAAGTACAGCTCAGCGCTGATATCTCTAACACGGACCCTGCCTACGATAAGGTTGGCCTCATGAGTAGGGCTAAGGCCTCCTTCGAGCCTTATGTTGCCACAAGTGTCCCCCTAGACCCTAACAACCCAGGGGCCGCAAAGGCGGCTGAGCTGCTGAACGAGTTCACCGATAAGACCATAAGGATTCTAGACTCGCACCCGGTTAACCAGGAGCGCAGGAGAAGGGGCGAGCCGCCGGCTAACGCAATACTCGCCAGGGATGCTGGAGACAGGCTGCCCCAGGCGCCGCCGATAACGCAGGTCTTCGGGCTGAGGTTCGCCAGCGTCACCGAGATGCCAGTGGAGAGAGGCATAGCGGCGGTGCTGGGCCTCAAGGAGCTGCACTTTGAGGTGGAGGGCAGGAGCAAGGAGGAGGTGCTGACGGGTGAGGCGGAGCTCGTGGCCTCAAACCTGCAGAGCTATGACGCTATATACGTTCACCTCAAGGGCCCTGATGAACCTGGGCACGACGGCAACTTCGAGGCCAAGAAGGCGGCAATAGAGCTGATAGACAGACACTTCTTCGGTACGCTGCTCAGCAAGGTGAACCTGAATGACCTGCTTATAATTGTGGCCTCTGACCACTCAACACCGTGGTACCTCAAGAGTCATAGCGACGATCCTGTGCCAATCATGTACTCAAGCCCATTCATATCCTCTGGTTACGCCAGGTTTGATGAGAGGACTTGCAGCGGCGGCGACCTTGGGGTCCTGGATTCAGGAACTAAGATAATACCTACTGCGCTGTCGATAATGAGGTCCTTGAGCGCTCATTAGTAACTCATAACTGTTTAAAAAGCCTTGTCTGGCCAGCAGAGAATGCCATAGGGTGGCGGCTGTGCCGGCTAGAGAAGAGAGGCCACCACTGAGAATAGTGATATCGGATCCCAGGGCAGGCAATAAGGTAGTTAAGGTTAAGGTTAAGGGCGTCGAGGACGAGGCCTTGGCATACACTGACTCCATGAAGAAGACCAAGGGACAGGAGAGGGCGGAGCTGCCAAAGGCTAAGGTCAGCCCTAAGCTGGCAGCCGAGCTCAACCTTAACGAGGTAGGTGTGATGACCATATCAATAAGGCAGGAGGGTTCAAAGACCAATGTCCCCCTGAAGGTTATCCAGGACCAGTCAGTGCCCGAGGGCGAGGTCTGGGTTCACAAGGCCCTCCTCGCTGAGGCCGTCGGAGCCGAGGAGGCCGAGGCGCTGGCCTTTAGGGCAAAGGCATGGCAGATAGCCGTATCAGAGGACATCGCAATAAGGCTTTCTGGGCTCAAGATAGGCAACACCTTTGACGGGACGCTGATTGGCGCTCCTGGCATCTCACTGAAGATAGTAGGCGGCACTGACGCCTCAGGGTTCCCAATGCACCCTGGCGTTCCAGGCTCCGTGAGGAGGAAGATCCTGTTATCAGGCCCGCCCGGCTTTCACCCAAAGAGGAGCGGCGAGAGGAAGAGGAAGACCGTGAGGGGCAATACCATTCCTGATCCAAGGGCGGAGAGGAGGAAGACGGCGCTGGCCCAGCTGAACGTGGTCATAGCATATCCTGAGGCTCAGCAGGCCACAAGCTGAAGGTTTCCTGTCCGCCTGCTTTAAAATAGCGGCTTCCGCTCACTTCTAGGTGTTGAGAAGGCTTGGCCGCTGAGGAACGAGAAAGACAGCCTGAGGTTAACATAGGAGTAATAGGTCACGTAGATCATGGAAAGACTACGCTCGTGCAGGCCCTGACCGGCATCTGGACTATGAGGCACAGCGAGGAGGTCAAGAGGGGAATGACAATAAAACTTGGCTACGCTGATGGCGAGATCTGGGAGTGCGAGGGCTGTAGCTTTCCTGGAAATTACTCGACAGAGCCCGTGTGCGACTGTAACCCGGGTGCGAGGCCCAGGCTCCTGAGGCGTCTCTCATTCGTTGACGCTCCCGGCCATGAAATACTTATGGCCACGATGCTCTCAGGGGCAGCACTGATGGATGGAGCCCTCCTTGTGGTGGCAGCTAATGAGCCAGCACCACAGCCTCAGACCAAGGAACACTTTATGGTGCTCACAGTTCTTGGGATAAAGAACCTTATAGTGGTCCAGAACAAGGTTGACGTAGTCACTCCTGAACGCGCCAGGGAGAGCTACAAGGAGATAAAGAGCTTCCTAAGCGGCACGTGGGCTGAGGATGCACCTATAATACCGGTGAGCGCGCTGAAAAGGGTTAACATAGATGCACTGCTCGCGGCAATCCAGAAGTACATACCAACACCTGAGCGCAACGTGTCAGGCCCGCTTATGATGTATGTGATTAGAAGCTTCGACGTTAACAGGCCAGGAACCCCGCCTAATGAGTTAGTAGGCGGAGTCGTAGGGGGCTCCATAACATCTGGCACACTGCGCGTTGGCGACGAGATAGAAATAAGGCCAGGGCTACAGGTCAAGGAGGGCTCAAAGATCAGGTATGAGCCTATAACGACCAAGGTTACGTCGTTGAGGTTTGGCAGGCTTGAGGTTAAGGAGGCTAAGCCAGGAGGCCTAGTGGCCGTAGGCACAGAGCTTGACCCGTCCTTGACAAAGGCCGACAACCTTGTTGGTAACGTTGTCAGCAGACCTGGCCAGGCACCTGACGTGTTTGATGAGCTCACGGCCAAGTATGAGCTCTTCGACACAGTTGTAGGTACTAAGGAGACCGTTAAGGTAGAGCCGTTGCGCAAGGGGGAGCCGCTGCTGCTGGCCGTGGGGCCAGCGCTCACATTCGGCGACACGGTTTCCGTCTCGCACGGCACTGTTACGATACGCCTAAGGAGGCCTGTGGCGGCCTGGAAGGGGATCAGGGTGGCCTTAAGCCGCAGGGTGGCAGGCAGGTGGAGGCTGATAGGCTGGGGAATGGTCGAGGCCTGAGGTTCAAGGTCCTCCTTGATACGAACTTCCTCATTTACCTGGCAGAGGGCAGGACTTCAAAAGATAGCCTCCTAGAGGCCATAGGGGTCCAGGCAGAGCTGGTGACCACTAGGCCTGTAGTTGATGAGTTACGCGCTATGGCATCAAAGGAGGACAAGCTCGGTAGGGCAGCGGACGCAGCACTAAGGGCTCTGACCCTCATGGGTGTGACGCAACTTGAGAGCGCCGCTAGCGCCGACGACTCTCTCTTCGCCGAGGCCATAAGGCTGAAGGAGAGGGGCTATGCGGTTTACGTGGCCACTAACGATGGAAAGCTAAGGAAGAGGCTACGCAGCGCGGGCGTGCCAACGCTTTACCTAAGCCTCAACGGGCGCGTCATAAGGGCTGACTGGCTTTATCCGCTTTAGCAGAGTATCGCTTGGCATCGTGCTGAAATCGGGACTACAGGGTTTCGGAGGCAGCTGAAACTGTTATAACCGCTGGCGGTTCAAGGGAGTAGGCTTGCGGAGCGTTAAGAGAGGTGAAAGCCTTGAAGTTCTGTCCCAGATGCGGAGGGCTGATGGTTCCTATCAAGAAGGGCAAGGTTACGGTCTTAAAGTGTACAAGATGCGGCTATGAGATGCCCATGGACTCAGTCTCGGCCAAGGAGTATAAGGCTGTGGCCAAGCCCGGGGAGAAGAAGGTCTACACAACCAAAGCTGTAGGTAAGGAGGTTCAGGTAAACACAGAGGAGAACAAGGAGGAGCTAGAGCAGGCCAAGGAGGACTACTACGAGCTGGTCCTCGATGAGATGGGGGAGTATGGAGAGCAAGTCTGACCCCGCACTAAAGGACATGGGGTTCTCCTTGGGCGCTCATGGACTTCTGGTTTAACTGTCTTCACCCTCGGTGGGGATTACCTTTGCGTCCTAGAAACTCACGTCTACGGGTTTGGTACAAGAGCATGAGGGAGTTGAGAAATATCAGTGGTGTTTGAGGCGCCCTGCACGTAAGCCAGCTGACAACGCCTAAACTCAAACCCGCAACCCTCATCCTAGCCATAAATGGCAAGGCTTTCGGCTGTAACGCTAAAGATCCTCAGGTCTCCTTGGGCTCAGGCGCCAGCTCCCCGTTAGCCTCTTCAATGTCTTTGAAGGTGTCTATGCTGCGCCAGTAATGCTTGTTGAGCAGATACTTGACTGCTGCCAGCCTGCCCTCTGCTGCCAGCCTTGGGAAGGTCATGCGCTCTAGGTCTCCCTTCTCAGGCAGGTAGTCCCAGATCTCAGGTCTCATAGCATAAACGCCAGCATTAATCCAATAGCCCTCAAGCAGCGGCTTCTCCCTGAAGGACACGACCTTCTCACCATCGAGGTCTATTATGCCGTAGGGGCTCCTGAGAGAGACCACGGCCATCGAGGCCAGGTAACCCCTGTTGAGCGGCTCAAACAGCAGGCTTGGGTCTATGTTAGTGACTATGTCACCGTTGACAGCTATTATCGGTTCCTTGCTGGCAAACGCTAGCCTAGCGTTCCTGATGGCCCCTCCGGTGCCCAGCGGCTCCTCCTCCACGGCATAACTTATTGAGACGTTGAGCTTGGAACCGCTGCCAAGGGCATCTATGATCTTTTCCTTGAGGTAGCCGACGGCAACTATGAAGTCCTTAATCCCGTATGACCTTAGCCACTCTATCTGGCGCACTATGATAGGTTTGCCCGCCACCTCTATCAGGGGCTTTGGCCTCTCGTCAGTTAGAGGCCTTAATCTCTTGCCGAACCCGCCTGCCAAGATTATAGCGACAGGCAAGAGGGTTCCCGAGCCTAGTCAAGCAATGCTTAGTTAGTTAATAAGGTTGCTATTGGGGCAATATAAGGCTGTAGAAGGGCCTGTTAGCCTTGTTTTGTCTCAGACTCGCAAAGCCTTCTAAGCTCGGAGAACTTCTTCGGGTCACCCAACACTACAAGGCCGTCACCCACCTTCAGCGTAGTGCTAGTGCTGAAATATGAGGTGAAACTGCCATCCCTCTCAATCATCACTGGCACCAAGCCCTTGGGTAGGTCACTTATCTTCATGCCGTCGCACGCGGAGCCCTGGCTTACTGTGAAGAAGCCAATTGCATAGCCAGCCTGCTTAAGGGCCCTCTTGCTACTCTCCGTGGACTCCAGAAGCATGCCGCCAATGTTGGCTGAGAGCGCCATGCTGGCCAGCGCCCTGCTCAGGAAAGCCCTGAGCATGATTACTTGCGATGCCCCGGCGTCAAGGAACACGTCGCTTAGTCTCTTGTCGTTAACCACGACTATCACTCTCGCTCTGGGGTTCAGCTTCCTGGTCCTGATTAGTGCTGTGAGTGACTCAGCATCGGTGCTGAGGGCTATTAGGACTGCCGAGGCCGCCTCTACTCCAGCTGCCCTGAGGGTCTGCTCTGATGAAGGGTCACCTATTATGACCCTATGGCCCTTAAGTAACCCGGCCACCTCCTCGTTCCTGGTGACCATTATGTACTCAATGCCTAGCCTTTCAAGCTCCTCAGCGATCTCCAGTATGTCGCTAAGCACGACTACATGGCTCTCCAAGTGGGCTGCCCTCCACCTAGCCCTGGCGTCCACCCAAATAGCTCTCCTGGTCAGCGTGGACACTATGCTGACTACGAGAGTAGTATACACGGCTACAGAGCTCACCATAAGGGCTGAGAGGAGGACCTTCTCGAGGACAGGCATGGACTTTACCGAGGGCGCGTAGAGCCCGATCGTGGTGACAAGGCTTACAGCAGCATACATTGCTGAGACAGGGTCAAGGCGCTGGTAGTACATGAATACATAGGTAGCAACTACTATGGCTACACCTATTGCCGCCATCTGGGGCAGAACCCTGGACAGCACCGAGTAAGGGGCTGCTAAGACCTCCAGGATGTCGAGCAGTAGCCTGTTTCGCGTCCTCAAGGCGGCCCTGGCAGCAGTTGCGCTTTGAGCCGCAAATTAAGCTTTGAACTGTATCTAGATGCTGGCGGTCGCGTAAGGGGATCAGCGTAAAGAGGTGCCGCCGGGGGGACTTGAACCCCCGACAGCCCGGTCTTCAGCCGGGCGCTCTCCCAACTGAGCTACGGCGGCTCCGGGACCTGCAAAGTTCAAGGCGCTTAAAAAGCGTTAACAGCCAAGAAGGTTTACAAGAGACTGAAAGCCTCATTCCTTCTAAGGATGAGGCAGGATTTTCAAAATTTGAACGTTTATTATAAGGAATAATATGCAGGGAAGCCCACTGTAGCGGGCACGTCCAAATGCTCTGTGCGCCCCCTGCATCAGCACGCATATCCCTGAGTCTCGAGGAGGTGGGAGAGAAGGCAACTCTCACAGAGGGATAGGGATAACCAGGCTGAAGACCCAGCCCGGGCCTGCCACTGGACGAGTGAAACAAGGTAGGTTAAAACCCACTAGCTATGAGATGGTGAAGGGAAGGCGGTAAACCACAAACTAATNNCCTTTACAAGAGACTGAAAGCCTCTTCCCTTCTAGAGTATAAAACGTTTTTCAATGACACTGATGACTCTCCTCCGCTCGATTAATGGCTTAACTGCGCTGAGGGAGGAGCGCCTAGTCGTTTTCCATCCCCCTTCCCTTCAAAGGGGCTCTTTGGCTACCCAACTGCCTGCCAAATCAGAGATGTAAGCCTGAATTGATGGTGATAACGATGGGCTGCCCTAAAGGGAACCTCCCTTTATGGTAGGGAGAAGTTAGAATCCTACTCCGGGCGTGCCAACCTTAGGCCTTAGGGTTAAAGGCTTGCTGCCTTCTTGATGTAGAGGCCTATAATGGAGCCTATGATGCAGTAAACGCCACTAGCCAGCACTGTGAGTATAAAGATAACATTACCTGGCAGACCTGCTACGGCACTGGCATAATAAGCCTCTTCTATAGCTGGTGCTCCCTGAGACACGAAGTTGATATAGATAAACAATACAGAGGAGAGGAGGCCTGCCACGAATGAGACTGGCAGGTCTGCGAGGTACCTCCTTCCAAAGGGTAACGAGGCCACAAGACCCGCTAGTATGGCTAACATCCATATGGAGGTATAGTAAAGCGCGAATGCCAGCACAAGGGTTACTAAAAATAGCGCTGCCAGCCTAACGCTCTCCCTCAAGTTCATCACCCCGGTTTCATGTTTATGGTTACGAGCACGTAGCTTGAGGGGAACTGCGAGTACGAGGGATAGAACAACAAGGGCAGGTAGACGCCTTTGACCCACAGCGGTATATAGTTGTCATAGAATGGGCTTGCGGGGTTCTCGCTCTGGCCGCCGGCGTAGACCCCATATGAGTCGCTCAGGTTGGCCAAGTTTGCGACAAACATGAAGCTTTGGCCCCCAGGGGCTGGCGACGTCGGTAGAGGTCCTCCACCCCCGCCAGGATTATCGTTAAGCGTGAAGTAGTCGCCTCCCTTGCTGCTGATCGGGCCTATGCTGAGCGCGCTGACACCCGTGAGGCTTGGCCAGTAAAAGCCGTAGAAGTTCGCCCAGGTGAAGTTACCGTTATGATAGTAGTTCAGAAGCAGCTTCATGGCCTCCACTGTGGAGTTCACTATCAGCTGGTTCACACTGCCATTATATATCGGGCTGCCATTGCCTGTAATTAGCAGGTGTATGATATCCTCGTCCAGTGATGCGATAGATATGGTGCCAGGCCATGAGCCTCCCGCAGGGCCTGGCCTTATGGCACTGAACTCAGGCCAGAAGCCTGTTTTGTTGAAGAGGCCATAGATCACGTTGAAGTAGACCTCGGAGTATAGATAAAACCAAACTGTGGCAGCCTTGGAGTTAGGCAGCATAGAGCCGTTCCATCCTTCAAGATAGGACAGCGCCATCCTAGCATAGGGGTTTGAAATGTTCTTGAGAGCACTGATAATGGTTGGCAGGGTCCACACGGCGGCCAGGTCAGTGACATTCTGCTGTAGCTTCATCATGTCCTGTAGGGTCATGTTGTACCTGTCTTTAAGATAGTCGTAAACTACCCAGGCCCTTGTGCCAGGCGAGAAGCTCATGGTATCCCCATACCAGTAAGGGTATGAAGGTCCAACCTGCCTCTGGTTGGAGCTCACTATTATGCCGTTGGGCGGATTGTACACATGCGGTATCATAGTATATGGCACCCAGCCAGTTATGTACTCTTGACCGTCCCCCGGCATTATGGCATCAGGACTGTAGGGCAGGCCGTTCATGCTGGCAAATATCGGGTATATGCCGGCAGACACGTCACCTATGCTCTCGTTGTCAGCAAAGGCAAAGTTCTGGTAGGGGACGTGCCACTGTTCAAGGGCGCTGTAGAACTGCCGCCAGTTAGAGGCCCGGGCTATCGCCAGCAGAACCCCAATGTCATTGCTGTAGTTGTTGCCAAGCCAGTACATGACTATGGCAAGGCCGTGGTTCTCTATCATTATCGGGCCCCAGTTGGTCCAATTCAACTCGATGCCGTTGACATAATAATGCCTTATGGGATGCCATGAACCATTAAAGTAGTAGTCAGTGGAGTTGACGGTCTGGACAAAGAAGTACGTGCCCCAGCCTATGGCCTGAACGTCAGTTAGGGTCCATGCTATGTGCTGGTTAAAGCCTATTACTGCTACAGGGGCTCCTGGAAGGAAGACTCCAAAGACGTCAAAGCCAGGCGCCGAGAGCTGGGCCTCGAACCATATGAAGGGCAGCGTGAAGGCAAGGACAGGGCCTCCAACAAGTATTGGGTGCCCAGTGTTTGTTCTCCAGCCCGCGACGATCCACTCATTGCTGTGGTCAGGGGGGTTACTAGTTATGAAGGGCGGATCCCACTCCCTGTAGAGCTCGTATGCCATCTGAGCTATGGTGGAGTTTATGGGCCATACGTTCTCGGCCTCTCTCATTATGGTGAGGTTAGGGGTCCCGTTGTAGCCGGCATAGTAGAGCTGAGGTATCGGCGAGAACACCGGCACTAGCGCGTTGGCCAGGTTACCCATCTTATAGTAAAGCAATGAAAGTACGAGGCCATCATCGCCAAACTCCAGGCTCTCAACCATGTACTGCTGTATGGCAAATGAGTCAACAGGAGTCCAGTTCTGCGGCTTGTACCTGAGCAGTGTAAACTCGAAGGGAAGCTCATGGTGCGCCTTGGCATATCTTATATAGTCATTGACGCCCTGGGAGTAGGCCTCCAGCGCCATTACGGTTTCATTTGCTATAGGGTTCCCTTCTTTGGCAAGCTGCAGGGTCTCGTTCCAGTCCTTCTCGGCAGTTATCAGATTACCTATCTTCAGTTGGAAGAGATCAGATGAGCGGTAGGATGGCCCAAGGATTGGGCTCAGGTTCCCTATAGCAGCCCTTCTCATTATGTCCATCTGCCACAGCCTGTTTTCAGCCTCTATGAACCCGAAGGCCAGGAACAGGTCATGAAGGTTACTAGCATATATGTGATAAACTCCGTACCTGTCTAATATAATCTTGACAGGCCCATAAAGCCCTGGCACCTTCAAGGCTTCGCTCTTAAGGACGGCGTTCATAGAGTAGCCATACACGTTACCGTAGGGGTTCGCGGCGCTAAAGAGGACCCCTATGGGGGTAAGGGCTGAGAGTAGTACTAGCACTACAATAACAACCACGGCGATCGCCAGCGCGACATGATCCTTTAAGCTAAGGCCATGATCCAAGAGCGTGGATCACCTGTATCCAATTATGCATCCCAAGCCTTTATAGCTAATTTTATTATGTTTATTGTTTATTACCTTTATGGTAGTAGCAGCGATAGGAAAGGCCTTGAAGTACATCAGGCTTGGTTGGTCGGGCACGCGGGTCTCTAGGCTATGTCTGAGCAGCTGGCACCTTTCCCCTCAAAGGAGGTCGACTAGTACGGCATGATGAAAGTCGACGGGAACCTGGCACTCAAGATAATGAGAAGGGCCTACGACCTTGGGGTTAACTTCATAGACGCTACAGACAGGTACCGGGTGCAGTTGCCGGTCGATCCCAACCACGTTGACAATGCTGAGAGGATAGTGGGCAGATTCCTGAGAACCGTCGGCAGGGACTCGGCGGTGCTGGCTACTAAGGTGAGAGGCTAGATGGCTCCACGGCTTAACCGCGAGGAGTTGAGCAGGAAGCACATAATGTGGCAGGTGAGGGAGAGCCTGAGAAGGCTTGAGACTGATTACATTGACCTATACCAAATCCACTGGCCTGATCCCAACACCTCCAAGGAGGAGACCATCAGGGCCCTGGCGGACTTAGTCAGGAGGGGTCTCGCGCTTTACACGGGCGCGGCAAACGCAGGGCCTATGACATGGTTGAGTTCATGGAGGCGACGGAGAGGGTAAGCTTTGAGGCTTCGTTAGCGTGTAGGATAAGTATAACGCACTTGAGAGAAATGCGGAGGCTGATGGGAAGGCCTGAGATCGCCGGCCCTATGTACTAACCATCTTGGCCTATAGCCCTCTGGCCCGGGGGTGCTGAGCGGCAAGTAGTATGACTTCAAGGAAAGCAAGTGAGTCATCCCAGAAGGCAACAGTGTGACCCACGTATCTGATATAGCTAAGAGGCGCTTTAATGATACTACTGCTAGGTTGCTCAGACCCTCAAGGAGGTAACAGGCTTAAGGGGAATCACTATGT
>DAJS01000001.1:25744-33861 GCA_002496425.1 Acidilobaceae archaeon UBA162 | reverse complement strand
TGGAGCACGCGGAGAAGGCTGTACAGGCCTCTGAGGTAACGGTGGGCAATGATGACATGAAGGTCCTTGACGAGGCCCTTAAGGGGCTCTTCCCTTAGGCCTATGGGCTCAGAGCCACACTGGTTGCGGCGCCACTGACTTGCCCCTAAACGTGCCTATCACATCTATCTTGGTCCCGCACCTAGGGCACCTGCCATCCTTTGTTAGCCTCCAGGCAGTTATGTAGAACCCGTACCTCTCTATCACAGGGTAGCCGCAGTTGGGGCAGTAGGTGTGCTCAAGTGGATGGCCCGGAACGTTGCCTATGTACACGTATTTGAGTCCCTCTTCCTTGGCGGTCCTAGCCAGTCTCTCCAGGGTCTTGACGGGCGTGCTCTCACGGTCCAACATCTTGTACTCAGGGTAGAACTTGAGCAGGTGGAAAGGCGTCCTGTCGCCTAGGTTGTCAACTATCCACCTTGCCAGCCTCCTCACGTCCTGCTCATAGTCTCCCCCCTTGGGGACCACCAGGTTGGTTATCTCTAGCCATATACCTTTCTCTTTCATGGCCTTAAGGGTCTCAAATATGGGCTCAGGGTTGGGTACCGACATGTACTTTCTGTAGAAGTCTCTGTTGCCGCCGCCCTTGAAGTCCACAGTGGCTGCATCCATGTATTTGCCTATCTCATCTACGGCCTCTGGCGTCATGTAGCCGTTAGTGACCATGGTGTTAAAGAGCCCGGCCTTCTTGGCCCTGACTGCCACGTCATACATATACTCATACATTATCGTGGGCTCATTATACGTGTAGGTTATCCCATCAGCTCCAAGGCTAAGGGCGTCGCTCACCACTTGCTCTGGCTCCACGTACTTGCCGTAGAGGCCCTTCTCTAGCCTGCTCTGGCTTATATCCCAGTTCTGGCAGAACTGGCAGTAGAAGTTGCAGCCTACCGTGGAGATGCTCAGCACGGCGCTGCCAGGATTGAAGTGCATGAGTGGCTTCTTCTCTATTGGGTCAAGGTTATAGGCTGAGAGGAGGCCGTAGACATAGGTAACGAGCCTGCCGTTCTCATTCTTCCTGACGCCGCACACACCCCACTTGCCCGGGACTATTAGGCAGCGCCTGTGACAGAGGTCGCACCTGACCCAGCCTGGCCTGTCACTCAGTGGGACCCAGAACTTCGCCTCCCTGACGTAAGGCTTTGGTGCACTCAAGTCGGCCCACTGTCTGGCTGCACACAGGGCGCTATTCAGCACTTCTACAGTCTATCCAGTGCCACCATTCATAGCCTGCCTATGGCCCTAGGGTCGTACCACTTAACCCTGCCGTTGAGCAGCCTTGCCAAGGGCTCTGGCGTCTTCTTGACCTTGACCAGCTTAAAGTTCAGGGGCTGGCCGCACCGCCAGCACCTTATGCCCTCCGCTAGCTCCAGATCCTTGAGCACGCCGCCTTGGCGGTAGGCAACAGGGCTGCCGCAGCGAGGGCAGTAGGTTATTTCCTCCGAGTAAAGAGATACGTGGACATAAGTGTAGGGGTTGATTGACCTGAGCCTGGTGTAGAGGTCCCTGACGGCGCCCCCTCCCTTATGCTCCAGGAGGTTAACGTGCAGTGGATACATATGTGAGGCACTTACATTGGCCAGACCTAGGAACCGCTCGGCCAGAGGCTCCTTAGCATATGCATGCAGCTCTATCATTACGCCAAGCTCCCTGGCCCTGTCCATGTACTTGTCAAGGTCTGTGCCGGATACGGCAAGCGCGGGATTACAGTAATCACCAACATCTATCACGCCAAAGTCCAGAAGCGCCGGGTCAACCTCTAGAATACCAAGGGATCTGAGCCCTAAGGCTATGTCTCCTGTCCTCAGACCCACCAGGAACTCTTCAAGGCCTGAGAGCTTGGAGGTGCTCGCCGCCTCAACAAGTATGACGTTGGCACCCCATGCCTTAGCCAGTGATAGCACAGGTTCAGGGTTTACCTCCTTAAGTGCTGGCCCGAGCAGTGACGGCGTGTAAACCTCTGAGAAGACTGCAAAGTCGTTGCATCGCGAGACATCGGGTCCGGCCGGTGAGTAAGCGACCAGGTGTAATGCAGTGCCACCAGGGCAACAATGGTAGAGCGGTATTGACTCAACCGTGCTCAGGCCAACGTAAACTATCCCCAGTTTAGCACCTCTATACCTGGACTCCAATCTCCCTCAACGCCTCCAGGAGCCCTGGCAGGGCCGTGGCTAACCTCCTCAGCTCCTCTGCGGAGCCCTGCTCTATCTCACTAACGTCGAACCCAACCTGTTTATAGAACTGACTCACGAGCACCGTAGCCGCCAGGTCAGAAGCCTTGGCCACTAGGGCCTCCCTGCTCAAGCCTTGATTGAACTCAACGATGGCAGACTTTATGTAATCGCTAAGCTCAAGCTCCTTCACGGCCCTTGCCTCGGCCTCCGCCTTGGCGTGGCCAACGCCTGCGACCTTGGCTATATCCCCTATCTTAGCCTCTGTAAGGTCATGAACAAGGGCCAGCAGGGCTGACTTGTAAGGGTCGGCGCCAAGCCTGGGGGCTACCTCAGCCGCTATCAGCGCGGCAGCAAAGGAGTGCTGAGCTATGTTCTCGGCTAAACAGGAGGGGATCCCTCTCAGCATCCACCCTGTCCTGGCGCTCGAGTACAGGGCCCTGACTATATCAGGTAGCCTCATTATTCACCTCACCAAATACACCGCTGGCCTCCCTGGCAGCGCCTGAGCTCTCCTTGGTGACGAGCTCTCCTCCTCAATTTCAACCGATACCTTGATGCCAAGCTCTCTGCTCAGGAACCCCTCGGCCTCTCTCAGCGCCTTGTACTCTAGGTCCCTGCTGGTATAAACATCGAGCACCTCAGGCTTCTTAGTGATAGCATCCACAACCCTGGCCACCTGGTCCCTAGGCGCACCGTACTCAGCCTTCATGGCCTCCCTTGCTGCCTCCCTCAGGTTCTTGCCCTCCCTGAGCAGCTCCAAGATCCTGCCAGCGACCTGATACTTCCAAGGGGCAGACACGGTTATCACGACCTCCTTGGCACCGCCCATGAGGCGCATCAGCTCCTTAATGTCATTGAGCACATTCATGACCACCTTCTCCACCTTCTCAACATCTTCCATCACCTTGCTGGTGTCTGGCTCAGGCCACCTCGCCGCAACAACAAACCCATTGCCACCTATGATATGCCATGCCTCCTCAGCAACATGAGGTATGAACGGCGCGACCAGCCTTATCATAACCTCAAAGAACCTCTTGTTGAGCTCCCTGTTGGGGCTTCCAGCCCTCCTCATGTACCAGCGATAAGAGTCCCTGAGCTCGTAGAACGCCCTCACGAAGGCGCTTTTGTAGCGAAGGGCTTCCATGTCAGCAGTGACCTTCATGATCACGCTGTTGAGAACGCTTTCGAACCAGTCGTCTATGGCTAGCCTCTCGTCCCTGCCCTTGTTGTAGTTCTCCTTAATGAGGTCAAGCCAATCGCTGAGCTCGCATGTCATCCTCTTGGCGACTTCAAGCTCAAAGTTGGCATCGTTGAAGCCAGCGTCGGCACCAGCTAATATCTCGGCAGCTCTAGTAGCGTCAGCTCCTATTTCATCAAGCATCTGCCTGAGGGTTATGAAGTTGCCCTTGGACTTGCTCATCTTCTCTCCATTGACCAAGACCCACCCGTTGATCCCTATGCCCCTTGGCCACTTGTCCTCGTCGAAGAGCGCTACATGGTGGAATATGAAGAACAGGAGGTGGTTTTGCATGAGATCTTTGCCACTTATCCTGAGATCCACTGGGTACCAATAGGTGAACTCCTGTCTTGCCCTAGCTATAATGTTCACCGGAATGCCTGTGGCCTTAGAGACCTCCTCAGGGCTGCCAACGCCAAGGAACACATAGTCAAAGAACTCAGGCCTGAGGCTCTCAGGGCTAACCTTGCCCTGGATAAGGTGGGCTATAGTGTAATAGGCCATGTATATAGTTGAGTCGCTAAGGCTCTCCACTACCCACTCAGGATCCCAGGGGAGCGGCGTGCCGAGCTCATGTTGGTGTGTGCAGGCCCAGTCGTTGAGCCAGTCTACAAGCTCGTTGAAGGTCTGTTTGGCCTCCGAGGGATAGAAGCTCATCCTCTCAACGGCCCTGTGCGCCAGCTCCTTCCATCTGGGGTCACTGTATGTTAGGAACCACTGATTCTCAACAAACTTTACGTGGGTTCTGGCGCCGCACCTGCAGTAAACCTTGGACGGAAGCGTGTAAACTCTAACAGCCAGTCCAGCGTTAATGAGCGCGTCCTCGACCTCAGCCCTGGCCTCAAGCACCTTATGGCCAGCATATTTACCCGTCCTCGAGTTCATGATGCCAAGGTAGTACTCCTTAGAGTAGAGCTCCTTGGTAGCCCTCTCAAGCGCCTCATGATCTCTCTGACTCCTGGCGCCAAACCTCTTTGCAAACACTTCAGCAGGCACGCCCTTCACATCGGCCAGGTCTATAATG
Source organism: Acidilobaceae archaeon UBA162 (assembly GCA_002496425.1). Lineage (GTDB taxonomy): Archaea > Thermoproteota > Thermoprotei_A > Sulfolobales > Acidilobaceae > Acidilobus. Next base: position 29,387 of record DAJS01000001.1, on the reverse strand, counting down.
ACTATAGGCTTAAGACCAGAAACTATTGATGGGTTCACTCCTAGGACCTTAAGGGATGATGGGTTCTTCTGGAGGTCCATGAGAGCCATGTAGTCATAGGGCGCGTGCGCCGGGACGCTCATTACTATGCCAGTGCCCTCGTCCGGCTTCACGAAATCCGCGGGGAGCACGGGCACCTCATAGCCTAAGGTTGGTACCTCCACGAACCTGCCAACAAGATCCTTACCGCTCACCTCTCCAAGCTGCTCAATGGCATGCCCCTGGTCCGCTAGCTCCTCACTCATGTAGCTGTTAAGTATGACCTTCTTTCCGTCCAGGAGCACCAGCTTATACATGGCGTCCGGGCTGACCCAGACGTTAGTGACCCCAAAAAGGGTCTCAGGCCTTAACGTGAGCGCCGCCAGGTGGGCGTCGGAGTCCTTGAGTCTGAAGAGAATTATTGAAGCCCTTACTGGCCCTATGCCAACGTACTCGTCAGGCCTATCATGGTCGCCCACGACTTTCTGCTCCTTGGGGCACCAGACTACCGGATGACTGCCTTTCCTTATGAACCCCTTGTCCCTGAGCCTTAGGTACTGCCACTCAACGAACTTACTAAAGTAAGGGTTGAGGCTAGTGGTGAAGAACTCACGCCTCCAGTCTATGCTAAGCCCATACCTGCTTAGGTCCTTCTTCCACTGCTGTGTGAAGTAGAGGACCCATGTTTCAGGATCCTTGAACTTATCTATCTCGGAGTCGCTCACTCCCATTGCCTTGAGTTCCCTGGCTATCTTTTCGTCACCCTCAGCAAGCCTCCTGGCGGCGGCCGCTATTGGGCCTCCTGTGGCGTGCCACCCCTGTGGGAAGAGAACATTGAACCCCCTCATCCTCTTGTACCTTGCGGTTATGTCAACCCTGAGCACTGTGAAGGCGCTGCCTATGTGAGGAAGCCCATTCATGTAGGGGAAGGGGAAAGTGACGAAGAACTTAGGTCTCGAAGGGTCAGCGTCAGCCTCATAAACGTGTGCTTTCCCCCATTCAGACTGCCACCTGGCCTCTATCTCCTTGAGCCTGGCGGCGCACTCGCTCAAGCTGTCCACCGGTCCTGCTGGAGCGTCAAGGTCAGCAGGGGAGTTATAAGTGGTCAGGGGCTCACCGACATATTTTAGGCCTGGCAGGCCAAGGCGCCTAGGTACTGACCTTGAGTGAGGAGGGGCAGCCCTCTGTTGTGAGGACCTTCAGGGGCGATGGTAGGATAGGCAAGGCATTCAAGAATATGGCCATGGTAGCCCTAAGGCCTGAGGACTTCTCAAGCCCCGTGGCGTTCCAGATGGCCCTCTCAAGGCTTTACGAGTCCGTACTCAAGATGATGGAGAGTGGAGGCCCTGAGCAGACCTATGTGGCGGAGGTCAAATTCACTGACGACCTGGGCAACCAGGTGGCAATTGCCGTGGACCTGGGCAAGTCTATTCCACCCTTCTCAAGCGATAAGGTTAAGGTCGAGGTTACCGTGAAGATATATGAGTAATAAAAACATACTAGGGCTTAACTGGGCGGATGATGTGTGGAACCCGGACTGCCCAAGCCTATGGCAGTGAGGACTCCTAGTCCAGCTGACGCCCGTTATACTTCCTGTGGACTGGCATGGGAGCTCCTTGAAGAGGGTTAATAGGGAGCTCGGCCTGGGCTACAGGCCCCAGCGCTAATATCGAGGACCAGACCATGATATCTTGGGTAGCACCTTGTCAGAGGAGGCAGAGGCTCGCGGGGCCGCTGTATCACCAATTGCCCCTGAGTCTGAGGAGCTCGAGAGTCTCGTGAGTGAGGTGGTCAGGCTGATAGCACTGGCAGGCTCAGGGGTGGGCAGGGCCTCCACGCAGTTGTCGATCTATGCCTCAATAATGTATGACGAGCTGATAGGCAAGGTTAGCCTTGCATCGCACGCCGCCGGGCTCGCCTCAGCTCTTGGGGAGCCGCTTAGCAGCGCTGCGGACCTGATTGACTGCTTAGGCGAGGACGGGGTCCTCTCGGCGTTGAGTTGGGCTGCCATAACGCTCACTGGAGGTGCTTCTCTCAAGCCCATCAATGTCCTGCAGGCGCTCGCGGACTGCATGGGCTGGACCATATCTCTTAATGACCTGACGGACGAGGGAGATGAAAGGCTGGCAGCTGCGGTCCTGGTCTCGTTCTCAGAGGCAATGAACAAGTGGCTTGAGGAACTGGCCTCTACAGCTAATGGTGAATAACCAGCCAGCGCCTTACAGGCTCACTCGGACAGACTGTTTGTCCGCTTACCCCTATGCATTCATCCCAACCACCTTATGTCAATTATGCTCATGTGTAGGGGCTTAGCCCTCGGTCACCTGCCTTAAGGCATGGAGCTTGCATTTCCTGCTTCCCTCTTCAAGTTGTATTAGAATTACAACATCCTCTATATATTAAAACTCATCGCCAACCTCACACCTGCCCATCCTTGGAGCATAGCTCCATCGGATGGGTAGATTATCCTGCATGTGTATAGGGCAAGCTGATGAGATATAAGCCTGGTTAACCAATATTACGGGAATGCCAAGCTCATCGGCCTTCTCAACAACCTGGCTCTTAGTAGAGGAAAACGCAGAACGGTAAATCCTTAACCTGAATACTAAATGATTGCGGACCTACTGTTGAGTGTTTCAGTAATTACCAGCTTGGCCAGATCCCCTCACATCCCTGCCCTCGGTGAAGTCGTTATGCTGTTCTGTCCGTGAAGCTTCTTTTAGTAAATAAACGTTAACTTTTAGAATAATGAGCTTATATGAAGTAGCTATAGGAATACTAACGTGTTAGTATAGCACAAGCGTTACTCTTTTAAACCGAACTTAGTACTGGGCTTTGTTGAGCTCTGGCGGTGAGGCTCCTTGGTTAACGTCTGGTCACAACTTGTAAGTTATGGCTACTGGGGCACGAGAGGCCTCTCGATCGTTGGCATTGGGATCCACTGGGGCATACTACAGTACGTCCTCGGCCTGCCATTCATGGCCTTCATCGCTGAGCTCGCATACCTGAGAACCAAGGATGGGGACTGGGACAGGATAGCCCACGTGCTTCTCAAAGGCACAGCAATAGTGTTTGCCGTGGGCGCCGCCACAGGCACGCTGGTCGAGTTCGGGCTCATAACTGTCTGGCCCAAGGTGCTGGCAGCGGTAGGCAAGTGGCTCTTCTTCCCTATGTATGCTGAGGTATTCGCATTCATAATGGAGGTTCTCATAATATACATGACCTGGTATGCCTGGGATAAGATCTCCCCAAGTGTCAGGGCTCTGCTGCTCTTCTTCGCGTTCATAGGCCCCTGGTACTCAGGGGCCATGATCGTTGGAGCAAACGCTTACATGCAGGTGCCCACGGGGCTTGTGCCCGACTACAACGCGACCACAGGCCAGTGGCTATACGCTGAGGGCTACCCCAAGCTGACGCTTGTCATACCCAACTCCATAGCTTCCCTCCTCAACGTGACCACTCTCCAGGCGCTACACGTACAGATAAAGGGCACGACCTCCGACGGCGTCATAGCCCTGGTGCCGATAACTATCGTGAACAGGCTCGTTTACGAGTCCTTCAGCGGCTACACGCTGAACCAGAGCGTCCTGAGCCTTGTACTTAAGCACGGGGCCCTTCAGGACCC
>DAJS01000001.1:0-25701 GCA_002496425.1 Acidilobaceae archaeon UBA162 | reverse complement strand
TATACGCATACCTCTTCGAGAGCCCCGACTACGTTCCTAGCCTCATGCATTCCATAGGTGCCGGCCTCGTGGTCTCAGGCTTTACTGCTATGGCCGGCTTTGGAACCAGGCTGCTCAAGGCCAAGGATCCCAGATACAGGCAGTATCTGCTCAAGGCGTTCAAGTTCGCGGTGATCTTCAGCCTCATAGTTATCACCTACGAGGGTTTCATAGCTGGCCACGAGATGGGGGTCACAGTGGCCCACTACCAGCCAGAGAAGTTTGCGGCCATAGAGGGCCTAGGGGCTCCAGGCTTCACGCCCTTGTCAGAGATATTCCACACACAGGCCATAGAGAAGCTACTGGCCTACGGAACTCTCAGCGCCCACCTGCCTGTCTACGGGCAGATACCGAATGGCTGGGGCAACATATCAAGCACTTTAGGTGTGCCGGGCACCTCAACTTATAGGCCGCCGCTCATAGTTGACTACACCTACTACGCTATGGTCTTTGTGGGCATTGCCCTTGGCATTTACGCCGCCATACTGACCCTCTACATAATAGCCCACAGGGCTGATAGGATCCACAGACCGTGGATGTACCTGCTAATACCGGCAGCAATACTGGCTCAGTTTGCCAGCTACATGGGCTGGGCTACAAGGGAGATGGGCAGGCTGCCGTGGGTGGTCTACGGTGTCATGACTCTCAGCGACACCGTTACAGTGAACCAGCCGCCTCTCTGGGCTGAAACGCTCTTCGCACTCTTATACCTAGCCATATCTGTAGTACTCATCTACGCCGTCTACAGGTTCCTCTGGGTCCCAGGTAGGGCCGAGAAGCTTGAGCATATAGGGTACTAGGGGGTGAAAGCATGACCTTCTACAGCTCGGTGTTCTGGCTTTCCTTTAACTTCGGCATACACATAGTAATGGTTAACCTGGTTATAGGGCTGGCCGTCCTGGTGCCGCTGCTCAAGTACCTGGGCATGAAGAGGAACGACCAGCTCACGCTCAATATGTCAAGGAGGCTCATGAAGTACTACGCAACCACCTACGGCATCGCTGGCGTCTTTGGCACTGCCTTCACTGTCTTCCTATTCTCATACTATCCCTTCGCGACCATGCTGCTGGGCACCTTAGCCATCGTACCCTTCGCAATAGCTATAGGCTTTGTCGCGGTCAACTTCTTCAGCCTCATAGCGTACTGGTATGGCTGGGACAGGTGGAGCCCAAGGGCCCACAACGTCATAGGCATCATCATGGCGGGCTCAGCCCTCATGATACCTTTCGGCTTCAGGGGCGTCTTCGCGTTCCTCAACACGCCTGATGGCCTCTTCTTCACGTCAGCCGGGACTCCCTCGCTCAACCCCTTCAAGGCATATGCCAACCCGACCTTCTGGCCCCTCTACCTCGCAAGCATATCAGGCGCGCTCACGGCGACCATGATAGCAATCATGGCTGGTTTTGCCATTGCTTACCTGAGACGCCCGAATGAGGAGAGGCCATACTTTGAGTCGGCCATCAGGAGGTTCTACGTGCCGTCACTTGTAGGGCTCCTGGTGACGGTAGTCCTGATGTTCTCTTACCTGGTCTCACTCATAGGCATTCCGTTCAAGTTTGACAACATCATGGCTGGCTTTGGCGTGGTGCTTGACCCCTCACAGCCGATCTACAACTTCACCTGGATCTTCGTGCTTCACCTGGTGATGGTTGGTATACAGTTCGTTGTACTAATCTATGTACTCTCCCTAGCCCTTAAGGGCAACCTGGTTAGCAGGGGTGTCGCCTACGCTTCAATCGTAGGAGGAGCCACGGCCCTTGGTTCCATAGAGTCCGGTGAGATGCTCAACGCCTTCTCCCAGTTCCCAAGGTTCATAGCAAACCTCACTAAGTCGCAGGCCCTTAAGCTGCCGGCCCCGTATGGTGAGATGCTGGCCGAGTACAACAACCTAACGGTCTACAACCACCTGGCCGCAGCTCCCTTCGGTCAGTTCTTCACTAGCTTCATGATGGCCATAATGATAGCCGTGCTAATAGTGTTCATATACCTAGTATTCTTTAAGTACTATCCAGGCACTCAGCAGGGTTGACCTTAGAGTCCTTTTTGGTTAATCTAATTGCATCAAGGCTTTTTACTTGATTCGGATATCCGATTAAGAGGCTTTAGGCAGGGAAGTGATGAAGGGCAGGCATATCTCCGATATCGCGGCTAAGGACCTGCTGATAGTTGCGTTCGCTCTAGCGGCAGCCGTGCTTAACCTGACAGGAGGGGTGTTATTTGACAGTAAGGTACTCATAGTTAACGGCCTTACCTGCGTGGCCAACTTCGTTACGGCCCTCGGCACAGTGATGCTGATGAGGGAGGCGTCCAAGCCTCCTGACGTTGAGCACCAGTTCGGCCACGCGGGTTACGCGGTTGGGGCATCTGTGATAACCATGATAGTCTACGCCTTCACTATGGGCCTGGGTGTCGAGGAGGTCTGGGTTCCTAAACGTTATGAGGTAAACAGGCTGGCATGGGTCGTGCCTTTGGCCGTCCTGGTCCTGTACTCTTTGGCAATGTGGGTCTTAAGGGGCCGCAAGGGCGGGTACAGCGCCTACAGCAGCATGACCTGGGGCGAGCTGGCCGAAAGTGCCGTGGCACTAGCAGCCACGCCGCTAGCGCACTACGTGAGCTTCTGGTTCGACTGGGCTGCAGCCACAGGTCTCCTGGGTTACTATTCTGTTCAGATAGCGCTGGGAGCCAGGGACGTCATATACAGGATTACCGTACCGTCACCGCCCAAGGAACTCTACGAGAGTGTGAGGAGGGACATAGAGGGCCTGGGCGTCGAGGTCAAGGAGCTCAGGCTAAGGGTGCTTGGCTACACTGACGTGGGCGGCTACGCAGTGATAGGCGTTGACCCACAGGCCAATGTAGTTGAGGCCCACTACATAGCGAGCAGTGTAGAGTCCCTGGTCAGGGACAAGTATGGCATCGCTCTAGTGGTTCACGTGGAGCCCAGGGACAGGAAGGCCTCTTGAACGCCTTTTAACCTGTGTCAAGGGCCTAACCGAGGGCTGGCTATGCCTAAGGAGATGATCTGTGCGTTCTGTGGCAGGCCAATAGAGCCGGGCACAGGCAGGTTTTATGTGACAGAGAGGGGCGAGATGCTGTGGTTCTGCAGCAGCAAGTGCTATAAGAATGCAATAAAGCTGAAGAGGAACCCGCGCAAGCTCAAGTGGGCGAGGCCCTGGCTCGTCAGGTCCTTGTCCTAGGCCTAGGCATAGATGGACTGACACGCATTTAAAGGTCTGTTTAAGCCCTTAGCTCCGGGGTGTGTAGGACTTGGCTATGGCAGCACCACCTTCAGCCTATGACCGCGCCATAACTATTTTCTCGCCCGACGGCGAGCTCTACCAGGTCAGGTATGCCTTTGAGGCTGTGAGGAAGGGGTGGACTAGCCTTGGCATAATGACAACTAACGGAGTTTTGTTAGCAGCTGAGAAGAGAAAGACCATGCAACTACTTGACCTGGACGGCATAGAGAAGATCTACAAGGCGGACGATCATATAGGCGTTACCTTTGCTGGTATGGGAAGTGATGGCAGGGTACTGATAGACTACGCCAGGCTAGTGGCCGTCAGGTACAGGCTAACCTACGGCGAGCCGCCAACAACTGAGTACGTTACTAGGGCAGTGGCTGACGTGGAGCAGGTTTATACGCAACATGGCGGCGTGAGGCCCTTCGGTGTGGCTCTGCTGTTCGGTGGCGTCGATCCTGACGGCTCAGTCAGGCTCTTCAGGACAGAGCCAGGGGGCCAGTACTTCAGTTACTATGCCGTGGCCATAGGGCTTGGTGCTGATGTTGCTAACAGCTACTTGGAGAAGGTCTACAGGAAGGACTTAAGCCTTGATGATGCTATGAAGTATGCGGTGATAGCTCTCTTTAAGGGTAGGATAGCATCAAGTGATGAGAAGAAGGAGGACCTTGCCCAGGAGTTTGGCAAGTACATAGAGCTAAGCTACATCGACGTTAAGGAGAGGATGTTTACGAAGCTCAGGCAGGACGCCATAGCGGGCCTGGTGAAGGAGCTTAGGGATCAGCTCCTGGCCTCTTAGCTTCCTCAGGTCTCCTTATTACAGACTTTATTACATCTGGCAGGGAAACCTGTGGAGGGCCTAGGCCTTGCCGCAAAAGAAGCAGGAGTACGTCATTGCATGGATAGAGTTAAAGGGGCAACGATTTGAGATCCTAGTTAGGCCTGACCCGGCCTTCAAGTACAAGGAGGGCGAGGAGATCCCTGTATCTGACATACTTTGGTCCGACACGATCTATAAGGACGTGAGGAGAGGACTCAAGGCAAGCCCCGACGCCCTTAAGAAGGCCTTCGGCACTGATGATATTAACGCAATAGCCAAGAGGATACTGAAGGAGGGGCAGATACAGATCACAGAGGAGGAGCGCAGGAGGATAACCGAGATGAAGAGGAGGCAGGTAATAACATACATAGCGAGGAACGCCGTGGACCCAAAGACTGGGACGCCGATACCTGAGTCCAGGATCGAGGCTCTATTTGAGGAGCTCGGGATAGGTGTTGACCCATTCAGGCCTGTTGAGGCACAGGCCTTGGAGGCCATAAAGAGGATAGCCATGACCATGCCAATCAAGATAGCCAGAGCACTGCTTGAGATAATCATACCGTCCCAGTATGCTAGCAGAGCCATAGGCGAGATCAAGAGGCTAGGAGACGTTAAGAAGACCTCCTGGCTAGACAACGGCGACCTTAAGGTGGAGCTTGAGATACCTGCTGGCATGCAGCTTGAGGTTATAGACAGGGTTCAGAGCCTTGCAAAGGGTCAGGCTCAGGTCAACGTGAAGGTGATTAGGTGATGACGTCGGAGTCCAAGAGGTACGTGGTGGTACCTGGCGAGAAGGTCTCTGTGACTAAGGCCCCTGAAGGGCCCTATATCTATGAATTCCAGGGGGAAAAGAGGGTCTCTGTTGTAGGACTGGTCGACTCTAAGCCTGAGGAGACCTCGTTCATACCAATCAAGGGCTTCTATGTACCTCGCGAGGGCGACGTGATAATAGGGCTCGTGACATCTCACGGCGCCTCTAACTGGTTCGTTGACATAAACTCACCTTACCAGGCGGTGCTCAGCATATATGACTTCTTTGGCGTGCGCCAGGGCGGCACGCTACCTGATGACCCGTTCAATTACCTCCACGTGGGGGACTTCATAAAGGCCAGGATAGTGACCTTTGACAGGATCCGCAATCCAATACTGACAGTCCAGGACAAGGAGCTAGGCAGGATAGTTAACGGTACTGTCATCACAGTCAAGCCGGCTAAGGTTCCAAGGATAATTGGCAGGAAGGGATCAATGTTAGAGACCTTGAGGCAGGGCACCGGCTGCGACTTCTTCGTCGCAGTCAATGGGAGAATCCATATAGTCTGTGCCAACGAGGCGCTCCAGGAGATAGCAGTAATGGCAATAGAGATGATAGAGTCCCAGTCGCACACCACAGGGCTCACGGAGCGCGTAAAGAGGTTTATAGAGGAGGAAAGGAAGGTGAGGGGGGTTTAGCAATGAAGCAAAGGCCGGAGAAGTTCTTTGATGAGCATGGCAATAGACTAGACGGAAGGCAACGCGATGAGATGAGACCAGTTGACATCAATATAGGTGTCCTGAGCAATGCCGATGGCTCTGCCCTAGTCTCATACGGTAAGACGAAGGTTATAGCGGCCGTCTATGGGCCTAGGGAACCCACATGGAGGTATAACGTGCTGCCCGACAGGGCCTCACTCTACGTGAGGTATCACATGGCGCCGTTCTCCACCGAGGAGAGGAAGAGCCCAGCGCCGACTAGGAGGGAGATAGAGCTGTCGAAGGTCATAAGGGAGTCCCTGGAGCCTGTAGTCATGACAGAGCTGTTCCCTAGGACTGCAATAGAGATCTATGTAGAGGTTCTTCAGTCAGATGGAGGCACCAGGACCGCTAGCATAACTGCCGCCTCAGCGGCCCTGGCCGATGCCGGGATACCGATGAGGGCATTGGTGGGCGGCGTGGCCATAGGTAAGGTAGATGGTGTCTTAGTACTTGACCTTAATGAGGTAGAGGACAACTTCGGTGAGGCTGACATGCCGGTTGCCGCTGCCCCTGACCTAGGGCTTATAACACTGTTTCAGCTCAATGGCGTTATGACCCTTGACGAGCTCAAGGAGGGAACAGACATGGCCTTGAAGGCCATAGAGCGGATAGTTGAGAAGGAGAAGCAGGCCCTAAGGGAGTCAGCAACGGAGGTGGAAGCCCTATGAGCGCGACGCCCTATAGGACACCAGTTGTGTCAAAGGTCAAGCTCGAGACTATACTCAACATGTACAGGCGTGGCATGAGAACAGACAACAGGGACCTCTACAGCCCTAGGAACCTCAATGTGCAGGTGGGCGTGATAGAGAAGGCTAATGGGTCTGCCCTTGTCAAGCTCGGCAACACGCAGGTAATCGTTGGTATCAAGCTAGGCATAGGCAGGCCCTTTGAGGACACGCCAAATGAGGGCGTCCTACAGGTCAACTCAGAGCTAGTGCCTATGGCCTCACCTCTCTTCGAGCCCGGTCCGCCGGATGAGAATGCCGTGGAGCTCTCCAGGGTAGTGGATAGGAGCCTGAGGGATCCCAAAGCTGTGGACCTCGGCTCATTGGTAATAAGGCCAGGGGAGAAGGCGTGGGTGCTCTGGATAGACATATACGTGCTGGACTACGACGGAAATTACTTTGACGCTAGCATGCTGGGCGTTATGGCAGCGCTCATGAATACCAGGGTGCCGGACTATGAGGAGTCGGAGTCAGGCGAGATAATCATAAAGAAGGACTCGCCTGGTACGCCTCTGAAGCTCAACAAGCGCGTGGTGCTGGTGACGACAGCCAAGATAGGAAACTATATAGTAGTAGACCCTAACCTTGATGAGGAGGCCCTCGCTGAGTCAAGGCTTGTCCTCGCATTTGACGAGCAGGGCACAGTAGTGGGAGCCCAAAAGACTGGCTCTGGCGCCTATTCTGTGGACGAGTTCTACAGGGCAGTCGAGATCTCACGGTCAGCAGCCCAAGTTTACTTTAAATTGCTGGACTCTGCCCTTCAGAAGAACCAAGGAGGCTGAGGGGGTCAGGCCATGGTGTACAGCCACACTAAGAACGTTGGGATATCTGGCAGGTATGGGGCCAGGTACGGCTCCACGCTGAGGAAGCGTGTCAAGGAGGTGCTGGAGAAGAGGTACTCGGATCACAGGTGCCCCTTCTGCGGCTCCGTAGGGACAGTCAGAAGGCTTGAGGTAGGCCTCTGGACGTGCAAGAAGTGTGGCGCAATATGGACAGGCGGCGCCTACGTGCCAAGGACTGAGCTGGCCACGTACTTGCCGCCCTACTATTCCAGCGGTAAGTGAGGGTCTCTGGTTTTGAGCTCCTTAGAGGGGCGCAGGGAGAGGCCACCGCTGCGTTTTGTGGAGGTTATCAGGGCCTTTGGGGATCTTCCCAGAGTCCTCATAACTACTAGTCATAGGCCCTCAAAGAGAACCCGGTCCTTCATTAAGGACCTTACCTCAGCCATAGATGGGTCTATCAGGATAACCCGTGGGCACATGTCAATGGAATACATGGCCTCGCTGGCCATGGAGTACGGCATCAAGTCCATCGCAGTTATGTGGGACAGGAAGGGTAACCCAGGGCTCCTAGTAGGGTACTCTGTTAGGGATGGTAATCTGACGGAGGTGGCTAGGCTGAATATAGTTGGCGTCTCCCTGTCAAGGGAGCTCGGGCTAAGGGCAAGGGCCCGCTGCAAGTTCGTGATGGTACGCGGGCAGGGGGACGTCGTTGAGGTTGCCAAGAGGCTAGCCAACACCTTTTCACTCGAGCTCACCGACCGGCCCTCAGGCGACTACCTCGAGGTGAGAGACGAGGGCGTAATTGTTGTCGCGCCGCACAAGTACCCCTCAGGTGAGGTGGCACCGCCTATACTGAGGCTAATGCCTCCAGGGCGAGCAACGCGTGAGCTCTGAAGGACTTCATGAAGCGGACGCTCTGCTATGTCTGGGCAAGGTCTCTGAGGCCCTCTATAGGTCGCTGATTGCTGAGATCTCGCAGGCGGCTCCAGCTAAGGGACAGGTGGAGGCCCTCCTCGACGGATCATGCATTAGGCTTCGCTTCAGATCAAAGGAGCTCTCGGGCCTTAGAGCTCTGCTGACCTCATACATGTTTCTCATACACGCAGCCTACAGTGCTCTAGAGGCGGTCAGGGGGTAGCTGAGGAGTCAAGCAGGTCAAGCCACCACTTGATCTCATCGAGGTCTATGGGCCTCCTCCCAGACCCTGACTCAACATAGGCCTCGACAGGCACCGCCTCCCCATTCATATCCTTTATGATTATGACTACGTAACGCTGATCAAAGGTGGGGACATCGCTGGCAGATGCTGCCTCCTGCGCTGAGGGTGCCAGAGCCACGAGCTCTACATGATCGTCAAGACGGCGAACCTGATACATAGGGTTGCTCTCCAACAGGCTCAGCAGCCTGTCCAACCTCATTACTAAGATCCCAGACAATGCAAGGTGGCGCGAGGTAAAACGCTTCAGCTTATAAACTCAGGACATGCATGCCTTCGGAGGGCTAAGGCAAGGATGAGCTACGGGCTCTACCACTACATAGCACAGGCCTGGAAGAGACCACTTGATAGTGAGCATGGGAAGCTGATGCGCCAACGCATGATAGAGTGGCGCAAGCAGCCTGCCATAGTTAGGGTAGACAAGCCACTCAGGCTTGACAGGGCCAGGGCCCTTGGCTACAAGGCCAAGCAGGGCTTTGTCATAGTTAGGGTCAGGGTGAGGAAGGGCAATTTCAATAAGATGAGGCCGAGGTCCGGTAGGAGACCAAAGAGAATGGGAGTTGAGGGCGTGGCGCTGGCCAAGAGCCTGCAGGTGGTGGCTGAAGAGAGAGCGCAGAGGAGGTATCCTAACCTAGTTGTCCTTGGCAGCTACTATGTTGGCGAGGACGGCATGTACAAATGGTACGAAGTAATAATGGTAGACCCTAGCCACCCTACCATAAAGTCAGACCCGCAGCTAAAGTGGGTCTCAGAGAGCGCCAGCGCGAGGGGTAGGCCCTTTAGAGGCCTGACATCTGCCGGCAAGAAATCAAGAGGGTTACTAAGTAGCAGGGGCCTGAAGGGCACGCACCAGCACAAGTGGAAGAAGAAAGCTAAGGAAAGGAAGCTGAAGAGATCTCACGAGGCCAACAGAGGCGCTAAGCTGATCGTGCCGGAGAAGGATAAGAAGGCGTGAGCGCCCTTAGCTGCTTAGCTGCTTGGGCCTTGTTTATAGTCCCTGAAACCTAGCCCGGTGAGCACCTTGGTTATCAAGGTAAAGAGCGTGGAGGCCAGGGTATTTGTGCATGCTACAGAGGATAAGAACAAGGTGCTAGAGGCGCTCAAAAACGTGACTGGTCAGCGCAACATAGTCGAGGAGGAGGAGCTTAGAGGCTACTTTGGCAACCCAATAACAGTAATTACGGTAACCCTTGAGGGAGAAGAGGCGGAGAGCGCTTTCAGGAGAGTAATGTCCTCACTACCAAGTACTGATAAGGCCTACCTGGCTGCTAGCCTTGAGGACAGGGTTGATAAGGCCGGCAACCTTCACCTCAGGCTCGACAAGCAGAAAGCCTTCAAGGGGATCCTAACGCTGAGTGATACTGACGATGTAATAAAACTGGTGATTAGGCTTAGCGGCGCTAAGAACCTGGACACCGACGAACTTGTCAGGGAGCTCCTGGGCGAGGTCTGAACGCTTGATGTGCTACGCAGACCTCTCGGTTAATGTAGTGCCAGACAATATAGATAAGGTGTTAGGGGCTGCTAAGCGCCTAGGCTTTATCGCCGTAGCAGTAAATGAGTTGCTGTCGGAGGAGATTAGGGCAGGTTTAAGGTCAGGCATCTTGACCATACCAAGGAGACAGGTTGAGGTTAGCAGGCCAGAGGACCTGACCAAAGCGATCTCATTAGTCAAGCCAGAAGAGGTGTTGGCCGTAGTCCCAAGGAACTTGGACTCCTTCAGGCGCGCTGGCAGGCTCAGGAGGATTGACGTGATAAGGGTTGAGCCTGGCTTCAACATCAGGCCTGACAAGTCAGAGAGGAACCTGATCCACGAGAGGGGCGCAGCTGTGATCGAGTTCAGTCTTAGGCCGCTCCTGACAAGGGAGGGCGATGCCAGGGACTACATGAGCTGGCTAAGGGACGTGCTGCTTAGGAGCGTGCAGGTGGGGCTCCGCTTTATACTGGTAAGCGACGCATCCTCTGAGGAGGAGCTGTGGCATCCGGCCCACGTGGTCTCGCTCCTAAGTAGCGTTGGGGTTCCATCACAGCACGTGCTGGCGGCGCTCTCAAGCGGCCCCGGGCTCGTCCTCTCTAGGCTCGCCCGTAGGGTACCCCTTCAGGGGATCCTCAGTCATAGCCCTTGAGGCCAGGCGCAGGCAGCTTAATATTCTGTCGCGTTCCACGAGCTCAGGGCATCTGGCTATGACAAAGCCGGCCTTGCCTTTCAGGTAGTCCTCCAGCGTGGCCGGCTCGTCAAGGGCCATGTTGTTGTAGAGGACGCAGCTGGGCCCTGCGTACTTGAAGAGCTGGGGGTGCACCTTTACCAGCTGAAGCCATGTGAGCCATGCTACATGCCTGATCTCCCACTGGGCATGTGTGCACATTCGAAGCGGCAGGAATGACTGGATAAGCTCACGGGCATTCATGGTGAACAGGACCTTGGTTCTGACAGCCATTGGTATCAGGAACCTGGCGTCCTCCTTTGGGACTCCCTGAGATAGGAGCCTATAGTATTGGCCTGTGGCCGCGAGCAGGGATCTGGCGTAGTCGCCTCCTCTGGGACCCTCAGAGAGCTCAGGTGGGATTACATAGCCTATCCAGGACATCCTCAGTGCGTCCTCGTCGCCCAGCTTACGTGATGCTTCTATCAAGGCTTCAGCGTAACAGCTGTAAGCGGACCTGGCCTCAGGGCCTTTGGCCTTATCTGGACAGGCCATGCCCACAGCCTTGGAAGCCTTAGCAGCCATCTCCCTCAGGCTGGCCTCCGTGTATCTCATGCTTTGCTGCGTGTAGCTGGCCAACCTGTGCCTTACCAACTGATGGCTGCAGACCCTTGAGCAGCCCTCAGCTACAAGCGTGTACGACGAGTGCTCCCAGGGGCTCAGATGGCCTCTCTTTAGGGTCTCCCTTATCCATAGATCCAGCTCCTCATCACTCATTGCCTTAAGGCTCTCGACGGGCTTCCTGGATATGGTCATCTTTGACGCTATTGCTATGGTCCTTGGTGCCTCATGGTCGTACTGTATCAGGCTAACCTTGATGCCAAGGCTTAGCATTTTTCATCACTTTATCACTAGAGGCAGAAGGTTTAAGGGAGAGCTGCTACTTGGCTCCTTCCTCCTTAGCGCCTATGGACTCTACAACAGTTGAGTAGAGGTCCGGGTCCTTCTCCTTGAGCCTTTCAAGAGTCCACGGCTTCCAGCCGCCAGACTTGACCTTGGAGAGTACGTTGCGTATCCACGATTCATAGATCTTGGAGCAGTTCCCATAGTTCTTGCAGCTCTGCTGCAGGAACCCCTCGACCTCCTTAAGAGCCTCAGCCTCGCTCATATTCTTGATGTTAATTAGGTACCTTGAGATCACAAAAAGGATCAGTCGATGTCTTCCATCCCTTATACCCTGTCTTAGCAGCGTCTCAATCCACTCGTAGCTTATTCCCCTCCTTCTCCCTTGAGAGGCGCACTGAGAGAGGTCTGGGCAGAGGGAGCTCAAAAGTTCCCTGGCTGCCACCACGCAGTCCTCAGGCACAGAGCATCTGTCAGCGAAGCGTTTGAAGCTCTCAGGCTCAGGCGCTGGCAACCCACGCTCCACTGTGGATCAGGCAGCTAAAGCACTGGGCGGCAGCTCCTCAGCCTCTAGGCTTATAAACCTCAAGGCCAGGCCTTAGAGACGGCAGCCGGGTCGTCTAGCGGCCCAGGATGCGGGGCTCTGGGCCACAGGGCCGCTAGAAAGGAGCCTGTGGGGAGATCCCCCGTGACCGGGGTTCGAATCCCCGCCCGGCTACCAGACGCTTCTATTGGTCGTTAATATTGTCGTTAATATTAACGTAATAGAGCTTCTCGCTAAAACCCTATTAATATCTTGCGTACCAGGACACCTGGAGCAAGGTATGGCGTTCGAAGTAGTTAAAGCACAGATATTCGGCAACAGCAATGTTGGGGTCTACATTTTTGCCAACGATAGGCTGGCCCTGGCGCCGCCAGGCCTGACCCCACGTGAAGTCGAGCTGATACAGTCAGCCCTTAAGGTAGACGTAATTATGACTACCATGCTAGGCACTAGGCTAGCGGGGGTTCTGGTTGCTGGAAATAACAACGGTATCCTTCTGCCAAGCGGGGTATCTGACAAGGAGCTTCAGGCCATAAAGGGCGCTGTAGGGGACCTCAACGTGGCCGTTCTGCCTAGCAAGAACAATGCTGTTGGCAACTTGATAGTTGCCAACGACAAGGGAGCTGTGGCCTATGTTGGCCTAGAGGAGGAGGCCCTGAAGGTGGCTTCCGACGTGCTTGGCGTTGAAGTGGTCAAGAGAAGTGTGGGCGGAATAATAACTGTTGGCGCCACAGTGGCTGTTAACAACGTTGGAGGCCTCGTATACCCTGACATAACTGATGATGAGCTTAAAGACCTTGAGGACATATTTAAGGTTCCCCTGAGGACCGGCACAATAAATTTCGGGGTCTCGTTCGTGAGGACAGGGCTAGTGGTCAACTCAAAGGGGGCCATAGTGGGCTACGACACTACAGGTCCTGAGCTAGTCAGGATACAGACAGTGTTCTCCGGGCCAGGAAGTTCCTGAGCCTCCCAGAGCCCGACCCAGATCTCCTCTCCGTCTCGGAAAGTAAGGCTTTCAGGTAAAAAGGATGAAGATTAATCGGCAAGAGTCAGCTACCCGGCCTTACTCTGAGGCCCCTTTGCTACCTTGCCTATGGGTAGCTTCTCGCGGGCTAGGGAGACGATGGCTTTTATGGTCTCCTCCTCCTTAACAAGGGTCACAAGCACCTTGACCTTCCTTGGCGGCCTTCTGATGCCTCTGCTCCAGATGTAATCGTTAACATCGTTAAGGATCACAACAGACTCAAGCGGCACCTTGGCATGCCTTGAGACCAGTTGCCTTAACATGTTAACAGCCCTCTTGGCTCTGTTAGAGCTCCTACCGAAGTAGACCTTGCTCAGGTTAAAGACGAACACCACCGATTCGCCTGGCTCCATGCCGTTCACCTCACACGTCCAGCTTTGATGCCCTCCAGTATCTCCTCTTAGGGTTAAACGTGAACTTCCTCAGTGTCTTGACTATTACCCAGGCGGGCACGGGCGAGTTACTCTTGAGCGCATGTGCTAACCTTAGCTTCCTGGCCAGGGGTTTGTACCTCCCCACGTTAGACACCTCACTTCCTCTTGAATCTTATCTCGTAGTCTCTCCTTGACTGGCTATCCAGCTCTATTAAAACCCTTTTCAGGTCATCATCCCTGACTGGGGTCTGAAGCCTGCCAGAGCGGACAAGAGTTAGGACAGCGTTAATTGCGGCGTCCGCCAGCTCAGGCCTCACCAGCTTCAGGTTAGTTATCCGGTCGAGGGCTTCTGGCTCCATGATAGCCCTTAGAACTGCCATAATTTCTGCCTCCCTACGTGCCCTCTCCTCCTGCTCCTTCTGCCGCTGGGCCAGCTGCCTGCGCAGGTTCTCCAGCTCCCTCCTCTTCAGTTCCTCGAGCTCCGAATCCGTGTACTCGTCACTGCTGTCAGCATCATAAATGCTCATAGAGGTCCCTTAGGTCAGCAGTGTGCAGAGAGCTAATAAAAGATCTATAGGGACCTTAGGCTCAGGGAAAGCGCTTGAGGGTATTCATAGCTGTTGATATAGACAAGGAGGATATAGTTGCCAGGCTCAGAGAGCTAGAGGGCCACCTCATGGAGACCAGGGTATCCATGAAGCTCGTGGAGCCAGAGAACCTTCACATAACGATCAGGTTCATTGGCGAGGTGCCCAACTACATTGTGGATGACATAAGGTCCCATGTGATAGCTAGACTCAGGTTCAAGCCGTTCACGCTCAGGCTGAGTGGCGTCGGGGCATTTCCATCACCATCAAATGCAAGGGTTGTCTGGATTGGCGTAGCTCAGGGGTTCGAGGAGCTCAAGGCAATAAGGGACCAGGTAGACTCTATGCTCAGGGACATAGGTGTAGCGCTTGAGCCCGAGGAGTTCTCGCCTCACGTCACCATTGCCAGGCTCAAGGAACGTGGGCATCCTGCCATAGTCAGATTTTTGGCCGACTTTGCCAACTATGAGGCTGGCGAGCAGGAGGTGAACGTTGTTAGGCTTAAAAAGAGCATCTTAACGCCCAGGGGTCCAATATATGAGACCATAGCAGAGGCCAAGGTATCATGAACCCAGGCTGCAGCCGTACGCAGCTTGAGGAGGAGATACTTCAGAATATTAGGCCCAGCGCGCTGCAACTAGCGGTGCTGGGTAGGCTCTACAGGTTCATATCATCAAGGGTATACGAATATCTCAGCAGGTCTGGCGTAAGGGCTATCATAGAGGCTGAGGGCAGTTACGCTAAGGGGACACTGCTCTCAGATAGGTGGGAGCTGGACGTCTTCGTTGTATTCCAAGACCTAACGAGGGAGTGGGTTAACAACAAGGGGAAGGACTTCCTCCAGGAGGCCCTGAAGGGACTGCCCGTCCTGATGAAGTACAGCGAGCACCCGTACGTGACGGTGTCGCTTATGGGTGTTGACGTTGATGTGGTCCCAGTAGCGGGCCAGTATAGTGCCGAAGGCCCCAAGGGTGTGGAGAGGACGCCCCTGCACACAAGGTATGTGAGGTCCAGACTTAACGAGTGCCTTGCTGATGACGTTAGGCTCCTCAAGTCATTTATGAAGGGAGTGGGGGTTTACGGGGCTGAGGCGCACGTAGGCGGCTTCTCTGGCTACCTAGCAGAGCTACTCACTATAAACTACGGAAGCTTCAGAGGTGTGCTGGAGGCAGCATCCCGCTGGAGACCACCGGTAATAATTGACATCACTGGTAAGGCTGACTTGAAGCTGTTGAGGTCTAGATACCCTGACTCCCCAATGATATTTGTTGACCCCGTGGATCCCCTAAGGAACGCGGCAGCCGCAGTAACGCTTGAGAAGCTGTCAAACTTCATAGCGGCATCAAAGCTATATCTGGCCAGCCCGAGCCCTGAGTTCTTCCATATCTTCTCAAGGCGTGTGAGCTTTGAGAGGCTAGGCCTAAATGTCCACGCTGTTGTCCTGTTGTGCCACGGTGACTACAGCTCAACTCCCCCTACAGACCTATGGGGCCGGCTGGCCAGGCAAGTCAGATCCCTCGCGAGCTACCTGAGGGAGAGGGGCTTCACGGTACTGAGATACTCAGAGTACACGGACGAGTTTAGCACGTCAGCCATAGGGGTTGCCGTAGCCGAGGAGGAGCTTCCAGAGCTTGAGGTGCTAAGAGGTCCTCCAGCCTGGGGCGACACTGAGAGTCTCCTGTCCTTTGTCTCAAAGAGGGCTGACGAGGGTGGCGTGGCCCTTTTCGAAGGCTATGTGATAGGAGTAAGGCCAAGGGAAGAGCGTCACGCCTCGGAGATCGCTAGGAAGTGGGCGGCACTGAACAACATGGAGTCATGCGAGGTCCTGGAGTTTCCTTCGGCATCTCAGAGAGCGGGTCAGGTGGGAAGATGGGCTATGGAGGAGCTGCTGTCAGTACCTGCGTGGAGTTTGCGCCACTGAGCTCACTTAAGGCACGTGCCGTCCTCTGTTACCCTCCTCATGTAGGTGGCTGCGATGCGACGAGAAGGGCCTCAGAACTGAGCTCAGCCGGAGTTGAAGGCCTTTGCATCTACGGCCCAACCTCGCTGGACTTTGTGGTGCCTGGGCTAAGGGTACTGGGCAAGGGCCACAGCAGCGTGGTCGTAGCGGCCATAACTTCGGAGGGCTTGACAGCCCTGAAGATTAAGAGGTCTGACAGCAGAAGGACGAGCCTTGCCGAGGAGGCCTGGAGGCTCGAAAGGGCTTCAAGGGCAGGCGCGTCGCCCTCGGTAGTGACGTATTCGGACAACTTCATACTTATGGATTACTTGGGCGTCATCACGCTGGGAAAGCTCATAGAGCTCAGCGGGCTGGGGCCTCAGACGGTCCTCGAGGCCTTAAGGGCCGCACGTCAGTTAGATCTAGCCAATATACTTCATGCCGAGCTTCACAGGCCCCAGGGCAATGTGATTTACCCCTATTGGCCTCAGAGTCCCAGGGCACTTATTGTTGATCTTGAGTCGGCCACCGACGGCTGCGGCAACGTCTCAAAGGTGACCTCCTTTCTCTGGCGTCAGCTGAATCTACCTCTGTCCGAGCTCAGGGAGGTCCTGACAGGCTATAGACGTTCCTGCTCAAGAGAAAGCTACTTGGAGGTTGAGAACGCTTTCCTTAAGTTCATGAGTGCTAAGGCTAAGCCTCAACCACGCCCTCCCTTAGGTTAACTGCATTGACAACGCCCGGTCTGACCACCACGCTGCTGACCTCTGAGGCAAGGCGCAGCCTATACTCATCCTCAACGAACAGCTTAGGGAACTGGTCAGCAGGCAGGAACCTTATCGACCTGGGCCTCTCAAGGAGCTTAGTACCACAGACGGGGCAAGTATAGTCATCAAAGCCGCCCAAGGCCCTCTTGGGTACCGGAGGCCCATTGAACTTATTCTTGTCATCCTTGTCACCTATGGCGTATTTATACAGCTTAGCGCCACAGTTGTGGCATCTTATTATGATCCTGCCTACCCCGCTCGTCAAGAGTCTAAGCCCAGTAATACCAAAGGGCCTGGCCTAACTAATAGGGGCTCTGACCCTCAGCTCTTTCTCTGGAGGCCGCTAATCAGGGGTATGCCAGCAGGGTACAAGTTGAGAACTCTGAACTGTGTCAAGGCACAGGTTGCGCTTAACTCTCATAAAAGCTAGGTATACACTCTAACAGATCTATATAGCTTAAGAACTCTTCAGTAACCATTTTAATCCCAGGCATCATAGATCTCCTCCGGTGGGGCCGTCGTCTAGCCTGGTAGGATGCCAGCCTGGGGAGCAGGCCCCCATGCCAGGCCGTCCAGATCGCTGGTGGTCCGGGGTTCAAATCCCCGCGGCCCCACCAATTCCTAGCTAATGCTTTGGCCAGAATGCATAACTCCCTTTAACCCGCCTCTCAGACCCTCCTCGGCGAGTGGCAATGGAAAGGCCTAAGGTGAGGGTTGGCGAGAAGGAGATAGAGCTCACAGATAATGTTATAGAGACGCTACGCAAATACGTTAACACTAACATGACATTAGAGGAGCTGGCAAGGGAGCTAGGGCTTGATAGCTGGGAGGAGGCCTATGAACTGATTAAACAGGTGCCAGCGTGGCTGCTGAGGGCTTATACCTACGTCTACGGCAAGTCTAGCTCTCAAGAGGCCTCGGCCTGAGGCGAAGCTGCCTTGTCTGGGCTTCTCTGCCTATGTTAACATCTGTTACAACCATAGCCGCACCGCGGGCGGGCACCCCATATACCACCAGGGAGTTAGGTGGAGCGCACTGAAGTGCCGCAAGGGCCAACATGTCCTCCTCACCTTCAACTATCAGGACTGAGCGTGTGCTGCCCTTCAGCGCGCTACAGAGGATTTCTGCAGCCGAGGTCGTCAGCCCGCCCGCCGGGTTAGAGACCCGTAGAACCTCGAAGCCCTCCTCCTTGAGCCGGTTGGTCAGGTATCCTTCCTGTGCCTCGGATCTTCTAGTCTTCAAGTCCAGGACAACCAGGTCAGGCTTTCTGGAGGCCTCCATGCAGTATGCGGTGACTACATCACCAACGCAGACAACCTTGCTCCAGCGCCCCGAGTCTATGTAGCTGGCTAGCCTGCCGCTTACGAGGAGCCCTCTTGGGCTACCGAAGTCATCCCTCAGGTGGTCGGGGATGCTCAGCTGGAGATCCAAGGTGGCCTCACTTGAACACGTATGACCCGGACACCCTTATGGCAAAGACCCCGTGTTTGCTGGTCTTAAGCTTCTCGGCCAATGCGGAATTGTCTAGCAGTATCATCACGCCCTCCCAGTCATCAACGAATGTGGTAGAACCACATACTGGACACACGGTGGCCTCCTTAGGCACGAGGGCCCCACAGTTCTTGCATGCCTTAAGTGAGACCCTCCTGACTGGTGTGCGCGGCATGGCCCTCACCAAACGCCGTGTCAGGGGCTTTATAAGCTGTTACAATAGGGCGCTAATTCTTTAAATGGCTATGTTAACTAGACTTGGATCACAGAGGTAGATATTTATATAATACTTGCTCGTGGCTGCCAATGATTGACCCCAGAGGTGAAAGAGTTGCCCAAGAAGGTAATTGAAGAGGAGGAAGAGGGCGAGGAGGGCTCTGACGAAGAGGAGGAGTTTCCAGAAGAGGAGGACCTAGGCGAGGAGGAAGAGGAGTTCGGCGAAGAGGAGTTTTCAGAAGAAGAGGAGGAAGAGGGCGAGGAGGAAGAGGAGTTCGGCGAAGAGGAAGAGGAGTTCTGAGCCGTTTAGTCTAGGCTAATGGCTCAAGAGATTGTTCAAAGCGCTATTTTTAAGTCCTGGCCGCATTGATGTCACGAGAGTAGAAACTATGGGGGCCTCAGGCTCCGGAGACCAGGATCTCAGCTCCCAGCAAGGTCATGAACCCGCAGCCTCTGAACTCGACCTCAGGACTGCCTTGCAGGAAAACGACTACGGTAACCTGAAGTACACGCTTTACAAGGTTCTTAACGCACTCAAGTACTTCTACTCCTTCAAGAAGCTCGAGGATAGGCTGGGCGTATCAGCCCAGATACTGTGGAGATACGTAACGCTGAGGAGCGTGCCGGAGAGGGAGACCGCGGAGAAGCTGCTGGCCAAGATAGCTTCAGAGAACCTGGTGTCCGAGGCCTTAGCAAAGATAGTCAACGGAGGAGAGCTGTGGCAGATGTTGAGCAGTCCAGGAGTGGCGTCACTGCTTGAGCTCAGAGTCCTTGAGAGCTTCAAGGGTGAGAAGATAAACGCTATAGTTGCGGGCCCTGATGGCTACTCCGCGGCCTTCGGGGCCACACTCTCGGATCTATTCCACGCTAGGCTCTGTGTGGCCTCCAAGACCCCTTACTCCAAGCATGTAATAGCGAAGAACTATAAGGTGTCACAGGACTACTATGATACGATGTTGCTCCCCAAGGAGTGCCTGCCGAGACGTGGCAGGGTACTGTTAGTCATGGTTGATCTCAGTAAGCTGCCACAGGTTGGGGCCTTGGTTGATGTGGCCAAGCTGAGACAGTGCACAATAGTAGGTGTTGTGGGCGTTGTTGGGGCCGCAGATAAGGTTAGGGAGATACTTAAGGAGAGGCTCGGAATCGACGCAAGAGTCGTGACCCTAGTCGATCAGTCCGAGAGTAGCAAAGGACAACAGTACCAGGGGCGTCAGGGGAACCAGATGCTCATGGCCGGAAGCCTTCACGATAGTTTATGAGCTATCAAACCATCAATACATAATCTACTTCTACTATAAATTTCTCCCACTGCACTAACTTATCTGCATAGTGGGTGGCCCTCTATTGGCTAGGGCGTCCTCCATGAGCTCCAAGAGGTTGAAAGACCTACTCGTTAGCGACATAGTAGCCGACAAGAAGGTGCCAGGCCTAAGGCCGGAGGAAAGGGTTCAGGAAGCTAGGAGATTAATGAGGGAGATGGGGCTCAGAAGCGTTCCGGTGATCGAGCCCGATGGGGGTCTGATTGGAGTGGTTACCAGAGGTGACGTGCTCATGGCCAGCTCCTCTAAGTCCGAGGCAACAGTGGGCTCCCTAGCTCTAATGCCTCCAGTAGTCCTCAGGGGAGACGAGAGGGTTCAGGAGGCCCTAAAGTCGCTGGTAGAGAGGGACCAGTGGGACGCACCTGTAGTTGACAGCAACGGGAGGTACGTTACCCTCTTTGAGCTGAGCGATGTAATACGGCTCTCGCTCTCCCTGGAGGCTGAAGCTCTAAGATCCATTAAGGTATCCGACGTTATGAGCAGAAACATAGAGTACGCCAGGGTAGATGACTATGTCTCTAAGATTTGGAGGCGCATGGTGGAGCTTCGCTATGCTGGCCTTCCCGTAGTTGACGAGGAGCTAAGGGTAGTAGGCATGATAACTCAGTACGATCTCATAGCTAAGGGCTATAGCAGAATACACCTCGAAAGCGAGTCAGGACCCTCGAGAGGACCTAAGGTGGTTGACGTTATGAACAGGCCAGCAGCGGTTGTCTATCCCTGGTCTGAGCTTTATGAGGTTGCGGATCTAATGGTTAAGAGGCGTTACGGCAGGGTGCCAGTAGTCGAGTCGCCCAGGAGCCCGAGGCTTGTCGGGATAGTTGACAGGGAGGATATAATAAGGGCTCTGATACAAGGAGGTGATATACTATGAGCAGGGTGAGGCCTAACATCAGGGTAGCGCATCCCGTCAGACTGATCACAGATGTCAGACAAAGGAGGGAGACCCAGCTGAGGTATCTCAGGGCTGACGCGTCGCCCAACTGGAGCCAGAGGGTTCACGAGAAGGAGGGTGAGCTAATGAAAATAGCATCAAGGCCAGCAGTAACAATAACGGCAACCTCAACTATTCTCGAGGCCTTAGAGCTCATGAGTTCTAGGCGCATCAGGGGGCTGGTAGTGGTTGACTCCTCAGGGCGTCTCAGAGGCACGCTAACAGCGACTGACGTGATAGACTACCTAGGAGGTGGCAGGGCATTCATGGTCCTCAGGCAGAGGCACAAGGGCGATATCTACTCAGCCCTGACCCATGAGTACGTGGAGAACCTCATGAACCCATCACCCCTCTACGCCACAACAGCCTCCAAGATAAGCGAGGCGCTTAAGATAATGGTGATTAACGGAGTTGGCTTCATCCCAGTGGTCGACAGGAACCTGACACCTGTTGGTGTGGTCACAGAGCATGATATGGTGAGACACCTAGGCACATCAGAGGTAAAGATCAAGGTATCCTCTATAATGTCAACTACCATAGTTGCGGTGTTTGCGGACTGCAGCTTGAAGAGGGCAGCAGAGCTCATGTCCATCTATGGGTTCAGGCGCCTACCCGTCGTATCCAGGGAGGATGGGTCGATAGTTGGCATCCTGAGCGCGCTGGACTTCATAGGGTTCTTCGGCTCCCACGAGGCCCTCAAGAGGGCCAGCAGCTACGACATAGACGACGTGCTCTCAACCCCGGTAGGGGCGATAATGACTAAGGAGGTACAGACCATAAACCAGGAGGCAGACGTTTACGAGGCCATACAAGCCATGAATGCCTACGGCACGAACAGCCTCATAGTAGTCAATGAGTCAGGCGATGCCACTGGCCTGATAACTGAGAGGGACGTACTGGTAGCTATAGCCTCCCAGAGGTGAACCGGGTTGGCACCAAGGATCAGGAGCTACATGACGTCGCCAGTCTACGTTGTCAAACCCTTTGACACGCTGGCTCACGCCAGGAACCTTATGCTTAAGAAGGGTATAAACAGGTTGGTCGTTGTTAACGAGGCGGAGAGGCCAATAGGGGTTCTGACCACTACTGACCTCCTTGAGGCCATGTATGGCACTAGCTACTACGTGCCACTTGACCAGATAAGGATCTCTGACGTAATGACAAAGGATCCCATAACCATTAAGGCTGACAAGAGCGTAAAGGCCGCGGCCAAGCTTATGTTAAGGCACAGGATAGGAGGTCTTCCTGTAGTTGATGACGAGGGGAAGCTTATAGGCATCATAACCAGACACGATCTAGTTCGTGCTTTCAGCGAGAGGTACACAGGCAAGTTCAGGGTTGACAGTGCGATGAGGAGGGACTTTGCTAAGGCCCTGTCGACTCACAGCATCTACTATGTGGTTAAGCTCATGGACTCGGATCCGGCCAAGAAGGTCCTAGTCGTTGAGCCTGATGGAAAGCTCCTAGGGGTAATAGCTAAGAGGGACGTGGTTATGGCTCAGATCCTGAGGCCCCTTGTGGAGGCCCGCGGCAAGGATAGGTTCATAAGGAGGAAGGTTGTCGACGAGGTTAAGGATAAGGTTATCAGGGTGAGGACATACCTTGTACCTCTGGCCGAGGATATAATGTCATCTGATGTGGTAACAGTTTCGTCAGAGGACGACATGGCCAAGTCGGCGAACCTCATGGTTAGCGAGCGCATAGGTTGCACGCCAGTGGTTGACAACGAGTACAGGGCGATAGGGCTTGTGACGAAGCTTGACATAGTGGGCCTACTGGCGAGGCTATAACCCTGCCCTTCAGCCTAGTAATCTTTTGACATAGCTCTTGGCGTCAAAGGGCTCGAGGTCTGTGAGGTGTTGGCCAACTCCAAGCATCATGATTGGCCTGCCCGAGATGACTGCCACTGAGAGCGCCGTGCCTCCCTTCTCGTCAGCGTCAACCTTTGTGACTATGATAGCGTCAAAGCCTACTGCCTCGGCGAACGCTCTCACCTGCTCTACTGCATCGTTGCCGGTAAGCGCGTCAACAATAAGTACCCTGATGTCAGGCTTTGCTACCTTAACGACTTTTTTCAGCTCATCCATTAGGTTCAAGTCCACGTGCATCCTGCCGGCCGTGTCTATCAGCACGACACAGAAGCCGTGGCTTGATGCGAAGCTTATAGCATTGTATGCCACGCTGGCCGGGTCAGAGCCATAGGGAGCTCCAATAAAAGGAACCCCTAAGTTATCGGCCTGCTTCCTGAGCTGTTCCTGGGCTCCAGCTCTAAAGGTGTCACTTTCTGCAAGGACGGGCGTCACACCAGCCGACTTGAGCATGTAGGCAATCTTGGCTATGGTAGTTGTCTTACCAACACCGTTGACCCCGAAGAACGTCACTACAAACGGCTTACCCCTGGAGCAGGCATCCTTGACCTTAGCCATAAGGTCTATCGGGGATTCTCCAAGGATCTGTTCAAGGGACTCCCTGAGCAACTGCCTGACATACTCCTCCACATCAGTCCCCCTGGGCACGCGTCTGCCTGTTAGCTTCATCTTGAGGTCCTTAGATATTAGGTCAACGACCTCGAGAGCTACGTTGGCATCGATGAGGTCTAGCCTGATGGTATCGAGGATCTCGTCTATGTCCCCCTCGCTCAGCTCCTTCATCTCCAGCTTCTCAGCGAAGGACTTGACAGCGTCCTGTAGTGCTTTACGGAGCCTCTCAAACAAGATCTTCAGCCCTTGGCCCCTGTGGCTCTCTGGGCCTGGCGGAGGGCCTGCTGTATCACCGCCTCATACTGGGCCTGTAGGTTTTCCAGCTCGGACAGCCTCGTGCTAACCTCCTCTATCATCTTGTTGTAGTTTCCTTCCTCCTCACTAAGCAGCCTTAGGCCCTCAGACACATCGAGCTTGGCATACACATCAGCACCAAGGTGGACTATGACCTCATTCTTATCTACAGCGTTGACCTCTACGAAGGCTATAGGGTTTGAGCTGAGCGGGAAGAGGAGGTTTGCTCCCTGCTCGGCCCTGGTTATGGCATCTATGGTATCCTTAGCTACCCTTATAGAGTTCCTCTCAGCCACAAGGTTTGTTAACAGGTCCCTTAACCTTGACGCCTCAGCCTTTATCAGCTCAAGCTGCACTATGAGGTCGTCAAGTGTGACTACGCGCTGCTGGCGCTCAGACAACCCTCTCACCTTAGTTTAGTGGCCAGGCTCAGGTCTATCAAACGCTTATCTTTGACCTCTTCAAGCCTAACCTCCTTTATCTCAGAAACCTTTATATGATAGCGCTTCAGCTTATGGTTGCTGCCGAGCCAGGAGTACACCTTCTCAAGGGCGTCCTTCTCGCTCACAGCCCTCACGTACTTGGTGAACTTCTTCCACTCGGGCACACTGTCATGGGATAGCAACATGAGCCCGCTAATCCTATAGATCTTTACCTCGTTAGTCACGGGCGAGCACCTCGGCTGGATTCTTGAGCCTTAGGGTTAAGCCTTTCCTTAAACTTATAAGCTTGAATGCTTGACGTAGGTAAGGCGAGATAACTTGCCCAAGAAGAGGGAGAGCAGAGGGAGAAGGAAGGGTGACAAGGGCAGGGTTCGCATGATACAATGCGACAACTGCGGGAGGCTAGTCCCGGAGGATAAGGCTATATGCGTCACTAGGTACTACTCGCCAGTAGATCCTCAGCTCGCAGCTGAGCTGGAGAAGAAAGGTGCCGTAATATCCAGGTACCCAGTGACCAAGTGCTACTGCATCAGTTGCGCTATACATTACGGGCTTGCGAAGATAAGACCTGAGGAGGAGAGGAAGCCAAGAGTGAGCCTGATTTGAGCAATGCTGACGTAGAGGTCCTAGTCCCCTTTGTAGTTCTGTTAGGTTGCAACAGGTCACTGTTGGCCTTAGCCCTTGAGAGGCCGACGGTCAGGGTCATGACCAAGTGCAACCATGATAGCCCCTCGGGGTTTTCCTTTGAGCTGCTGGGCGGCGAGGGCCTGACCCCACAGGCCCTTGATCGTGCCAGGGAGCTGGCCTACATAGGCGCTTCAATTGGCTGCCTTAAGGTAGCCCATGGCCAGCTCGACAGGACTAGCCAGGAGTCAAGCTTACTACGGGTGGCCGCAGAGCTTGGAGGCGCAGTGCTGGCGGTTCGCGGGAGTCTGGCCTCAAGGTGGCACGTGAGCGAGAGGCTCAGGGCGCTCCTCTACCCTGCAAGACCGAGTGAGGGGGCAGTTATTGAAGGTCTTGAGGAGCTACTGGCGCTGGGGGCAGGGCTTGCTGGCTCCTCCTACGCCTTTCCATGCAGCTGCGTTGACTCAGATGCTGGACTTCTGATTAACATAGGGCCAGAAGTGGAAGGAGGGAGCAGGTTCAACAACATAGGCTCTGTGGTTAGAGTAGTTAGGACCCTCAGGCAGTCTTGACCTTGGCTAGCTCCTTCCTCTTGGGCCTCAGGTCCGTGCTATGGCATCTGCGGCACTTCTTAGCACCAGGAGGGTTGTGAGCTCCACAGCGACGGCATATCAGCACATTGAAGACCCTCTCCTGCACTATCCTCACTAGCTCGGGGTCTGTGATGGGCATTATCAGCACCGCGCACTCAACGTCTAGGCTCACAAATAAGCCTTACTCACGGATCTTTTGTAATTAGAAAACCTTATTAACTAGAAGACGCGTTATAATTTGGTGCCTGCGATGTCGGCTACGAGTGGTGCTCTACCCCTTGGGGATGAGGTCTACCTCAGAGGGCTTACTGGCAGACTCGTGGGCCAGGGACTCTTCAAGGGCTATAACAAGGTGGCTATCATAGCTTATCCTGACAGAATCTGCGAGTCTATAGCTGCTGCCGCAGAGGTAGCGTACCTGGACACCTACGGTTATGGAGCAGGGAAGGTTAAGATATTCGATTATACAGACGACACGGCATCGCTGGCCAAGAGCGTGGTCTCCTGGGGCCCTGAAGCGGTCTACATAGCCTTTGGTGGGGAGCAATACATGGCTAAGGTTAACGAGGCACTCATAAAGGTTGTTGATGCGCTCAGGCAGGCTGGCTTCAAGGGCGCACTGCTGATACATGTCAGGGCCTGGCTGGCCTCCAAGCAGTTCTCAACCCTCCTGTCTAACGAGGCCC
>DAJS01000009.1:28335-28505 GCA_002496425.1 Acidilobaceae archaeon UBA162 | reverse complement strand
GTCAGGGCACATAAATCCATGTCCCTGCACGCCTATCCTCAGTCCCTATTAAGTGAGAGGAGGGTAACTCAACAGAGGAATAGGGGTAATTGGGCCGAAGACCAGCCCGTGGCCTACTGCCGGATGAATGAAGCGGGATGGGTATGTAAAGCGCCCACCGGCTATGAGGT
>DAJS01000009.1:25968-28297 GCA_002496425.1 Acidilobaceae archaeon UBA162 | reverse complement strand
TCGTCCTTTAGGGCAGGGAGGAGGTCAGTATTTTATAGCAGCCTTGAAGATGTATGCTACCAGGCTTAAGAAACCGCTCTGCCATGAAGGCAAAGTTCGCCGTTCTTTATATTATACGATTATGAAGAAGAACGAAAGGAAAACTCGAGTCATACAAGAGAGTCTTTAATGACGGCTCTTGGCACTTTCCTGATAATAGTTCTATCGAGGCTAGGAATGTTAGAGGATTCGATCGAGTAACTGTTTTTAGAAGCTCGAGTTCCTCAAGGTGTGCTGACGGAAATTGAAAAAGAAAAGGGTTAACTATTTTACTGCAAGAACAACTCCCTTATGAGCTGCTGAGCCTTAAACGGATCGTGGCTCTCTACTATGTTCTCTATCCTGCTCCATCCAACCTTCTCAAGCTTATTATAGAGTGACACAACGTTGTTAATGCTCTCCTGTATCATGCTACTGGCGTCCATGTATCTTGGGAACAGGTCAAGCCCTAGCCAACCGTTGTAGTCTATCTTGTAGAGCCAGTACAAGAGCTCCGCATGTTCAAGGAAGTTAACGCTAGCTGGGAACAGGTCTAGGTCAACGTTTGTGAATATGTCGTTGTAGTGCAGGTGATACAATGCCTTATATCTAGCCATAAGGGCTATTGCCTCTGGGACGTACTCCCTAGCCAGCTTCGCGTGAGCGAACTCGACGTTTATCCCAACGTTGTTGATACCTCTTTCCCTAAGCTCAAGTATTGTCGTAAGGACCCTGCCCGCAGAGCCGTGTATAAGGTAGCTTGAGGGATCTTCTATCTTATACTCAATAGCTATTTGGAGCTCCTTCCCATAGTCTGCTATCTCAGCCAACGAGTTAACGTAGTTATCCCATAGCTTTATGTAGTTGGTCGTGAATGGAAAGTCAAAGCCTTCACGGCCAGGCCATATAATTATGATCTTTGCACCTAACTCCCTGGCAACGTCAATTGAGCGCTTGACGCGGTCGACGGCCTTCCTTCTGATGTCGTCCTCTAGCGCTGAGAGGGCCCCCTTTGCCCACATGCTCTCCTGCGTCAGTACTGGAGGCACCCCAACGGCCTTTAGGCCCGTCTCCTCGAGCGCCTCCTTGACCGCCTTCACGTTTTTCTCATCAACCTCAAACGGGTAGTGCATCTCAAGGCCTTCCAATCCCTTTATTTTTGCGGCCTCGTGAATTATCTCAACAGTTGACCTCTGAGGCTTATATCCCGTGGGAGCAAACCTCTCTACACCAGAGCCGAACACCCACACACCTGTCGAGAACCTTGGTTTGAACACCACTTTGATCCCTAATTTAGGTTTATCATAAGAGATATAAAAGACTTTGTGATGATTTAAGCTATTAAAGAGAATGGGGAGGGTGCCTAGCTAAGGTACTGCTTCCAGTACGACACTGATTGCTTAAGTTCATCAAGTACCCTGTCGTCGTCCAGTTCAAATGCCGGTATGTACTCCAGGAACAGGTAGACCTCCTTCGCGCCTGAGTCATCAATAGCCTCAATTAACTTATCAGGCCTAATTATCCCTTTGGAGTTGTACTCCTCTGTAAATGGCCAGTGCCTATCAGCCTTACCATCGGTCTGCTGCAAGTGTATGGCCGGCGATAAAGCTGCAAGCCTGCGGATCCACTCATATGGGTTTCCATCAGCACCAGTAAGTGTGCACTGATGGCCAACGTCTATGTTTAGCTTGACTGCCGCGCCAGGGCCCCTGTTAGCCTCCTTTAAGAACCGCTCAGCATCTGCTATAGACCATGGAGGCTCTCTGCGGACAGGCATGGGTTCCCACAATATAGTTTCTATGCCCTTCCTTGCTGCATATGTCCTCAGGGAGTTGACGGTGTCAAGAGTAACTTGTTCAATTAAAGACCGCCTCGTTTGGTTTCTGTAATCATTAACGCTCATGGCACCTATGTGGCCGCCAAAAGCTTTGACGCCTATCAAGGAAGTAAAGTCTAGAGCCCTTACAAACCACCCTAACGAGTCAGATCTCAGGATCGGATCTGGATGCGACAACATGTTAAACGAGTACTCTGCAAGCCCTGTAAATGTAGAGTGCACGTATATGTTATATGACTTTGTTGCGTCTGTAATAAGGGATGCCATGTGCTCTGCGGCCTCTGTTGACCCTCTTGGGTCAAAGAGATCAAATGAGAACTGAACGTTCTTGACATCCAAGCTTGCCAATATTGAGGCCCACTCGGCTGGCAATGGCCAGCGTTTGACAGCCCAACTTAAGTTAGTTCCAAACGCTATCTTAGTCATATGTTCACCTGCTTTCTATAATGGCGTTATGCAAAATATAAATGTTGC
>DAJS01000009.1:0-25934 GCA_002496425.1 Acidilobaceae archaeon UBA162 | reverse complement strand
ATGGGTTAACTTATTAGCTGCCTCTTTTCTCTTAACCAACAAGCAACATAGGTGACTCTATTAAAAGAACACTATGCCCATCCAACTCCTTTCCAGCCCTGCGACGAGGAGCTCCTCATGGTGGCTCATGTGTTTGCGATTTCTCACTCTCGCCTTCATCACCTCACGGCTAATGGGCCGTAAGGCGCTCACCCATCTCCGCTCGCCCAGCTGTAATCTGTATGCATGGCCTTCAGCCCGTTGCCCTTACGCCTAACTGGGAGTTGTTTTCTGCTCCCTGGCCCTAAAGGCGTAGAGAACAACGTACATTAGCCCTTCCGAGACATCACCTATGTGGGCACACTGCTTCAAGATATATCACAGAAAGAATCAGAAAATAAAGGATATCAACACCCCTGAATGAACGAGGTCTGCATCCTTTCAATACTGCCACGATTGGGTCATATCGGGCGCACTAGACCCCACTTCTCAAGCGCTGCCTTAAGCTCCTTGTGATCCTTAGCGTACTCCTCAAGCGGTATCCCCTTGCTTGCAGCCTCGAGAGACTGCCTAACAGCAGCAGCGCCGGCCTTTGGCCCAAGTGGATGACCTATTGTGCCACCGCCGACCTGTATGACGAGATCCTTCCCTAACACCTTTACAACCTCTGGCAAGGTGCCGGGGTGCAGGCCCCCTGAAGAGACTGGGACGGCTGGCTTTATGTGTCCAAAGTCCTGCTCTAGGTGTAAATCATCATCCTTGTCAGGCATAAACTTCTGCTCCCTAAGCGCCTTAGCAAACCTGATAACGTCAATGGTTTTAGCCTCAAGCTTGCCGACCTCAGGCGTGCCTATGTGTAGCTGGTCAACACCTATTATCCTGTAAAGCTTCGCTAGGACGAACATTGATATACCGTGGTACTGGTTCCTTGTTATTGCAGCGTGCATCGCCCTGTGGGCATGTATGGCAAGCCCATGCTCTTCGGCTAGATCCCTTATGTATGTGAGTGATGACCACCCAGCAATCACGACGTCAACCATCACGTACGGGTTCCCATAGTCTGCGACTAGCTTCAGCCTTTTCTCCATCTCCCTTACGTCTGCAGTTATGTTTGCAAACCAGACCTTCCTCTCGCCGGTCTCATTCTCAACCCTGTCTATAACCTTCATTATAGCCTTTGCCCTCGCCTCAAACCTGTTGAAGCTAGGGCTTGTCAGGTTCTCATCATCCTTTATGTAATCCATGCCACCTGAGAGAAGCTCATATGAGAGCTTCTCAACCTCATCAGGTACATACCCTACCTTTGGCTTTGGGACAGTGCCCACTATAGGCCTATCATAAACTTTAAAGATGTCCCTGACTCCTCTAAGGCCCTTCGACGGTCCCTTGAAGTACTTTAGAAATTCCTGAGGGAAGTAAATGTCTTCAACTCTCAGGTATTTGACCCTCCTCATCCCAAATATATTACCTGCGACGCTAGCTAAGAAGCCCGGCATGTTGCCCTCTTCAAACAGTTCAACAGGGTAAGCGATTCTAACAGTGTAAGTACCGTCATTGTTACTCTTGAAGTAGTAGGCTCTTCCCTTTAGTCTGTCTATTCTTGACTGATCATACCATGGGTAAAGAGTGGTCCAGGTTCCTACACTGCTCTCAGCGGCAACCCCTCCGGCGGCATCCTCAATTGTAAACCCTTCACCAGGAGTTATCCTAAACGTAACTATAACATCATCAGGCTTAGGGATATAGGACTTATCAACGAACGCAGGGTAAGGCTCGAAATCCTCACTTGGACGCGACATCTTACGTCGCAATCTCTTTTTGTAGGAGCTCAGATATATACTTTATCATGAAACGCTATGTTATTTTTGTATGTCATGATAAGAATAACAAAAAATACTATAAGCCATACACTAGGTCAAAAAATTGCTTTTATATTACTTCAAGGTAGCGTGTAGGTAGGACATGTGTAGCTGCTATTGAAATAGTAGCCTGGAACTATGACCCACGGTGGAACATAGCCTCCCAAGGGGAAGCCTGCGTATCCAAGGTATCCTAGACCTATCTTGCCTGCCGCTAGCCACTCCTCGCACTCCTCATGCATCAGAGACGCAAGCTGTGAGTTGTAGGCCGGTATATAGCCTGAGCCAAGCTCCTGAAGAGCTAGCACCTGTCCATCCCATGATTCAAAAACGTCATCGAAGAGGCCTCCGTCTGAGAGCTGATATACCCAGTTGCTAGGCGATACGTTCTTCATGTACTCATAGGTCCACAGCTGTTTCAGAGTGTAGTAGAACGTTGATGTGTTGTAGTAGGTGTTAGGGGTAGACGTAGTTATGTTATCATAGTAGGTGTGGGCCTTCCAGTAGGTCCAAATGCTTTGGCCCTCATACGTGACAAGGTTACTAGTGAAGAGCTCTGCCCCCTGCTGTTCATAGGCAAGGCTAGGAGGCTGCACCGGCACACTTATACCGTCAACTACAGCAGCGTAAACACCATAAGTGCCAGGGAAAGGCTCGAACACAACAGTCACGTTAGGCCAGCTTATGTATGGCTCTGTGGCTGGGTACACAGTTATGTTGTCAAACTCCGTTAGATAGAGGCCAACCCAACCTCCGTTTGCCTGGAACACAGCCTTTCCAGCTGCAAGCTCTGCAGCGCCTGGCTGCCAGCTTAGGCTCTGCCACCCGGGCACATCGTATTTGGTGAAGTCAAGGAACAGCTGGTCTGTCTCATTTATCAGACTCTGAATAGAAGCGTTGCTAAGGTCAATTGTGCCATAGACAAACTGGTTATAGAGCACAGCGCCTCCATGAACCCCATACTGCTCTATAGCAAGCGCCAGGAAGATGTCCTCCCAAAGGTTAAGCTGGTCCCAACCTCCTCCTCCGCCTGGTACCATCCAGATGCTAGTAAAGCCGTGAGCTGCGAGCTGGTTTGTGTCATATATTAGGCCGCTCAGGTTTGTAGGTATAGGTAGATTGTATTCCTTCAGTATCTTAAGGTTAATGTAAAGTATCGCACCCATGTGAACGTTCGTCGGCGCTATCAGTGCAGTGCCATTTAGAGTTATAGCTGACCTAACGCCAGGAACCATGGCATTCCAGACCCCCTCAGATATTAGTATTGGAGTGAAGTTGACGTAAGCCTTAACACCTCCTGGAGTTATGAGTGGGTATGAGGCCTGCTCAGGCCCGCTGTGAGACTGGAACAGCGCAGGAGGCTTGCCTGCCTCTATCATACCTATGATGACGTACTTAGCGTTTACTCCTCCGCCTCCAGGAGCTACGTATGGACTAACGGTATACTGTGGGTAAAGGCTCTCAAAGTATGGGATAAAGTGGTCATATGCTAGCTTTCCAGTTGCAGCCCACCAGGTGTAAAAGCCTAAGGTTATCTTGCTGGGCGTCGTTGTAACTGTGGGTGATATAACAGTACTAGTTGTCACCGTTGTAACTGTGGGTGATATAACAGTACTAGTTGTTGTCACTGTTGATGTGATTGTGGTAACGACCTTATGCGGCGGCCTGGTCGCATAGTAACCAGCAAGGCCACCCGCCACTGCTACAACCACAACAACAATAATAATCGAAGCCAAAAGAGCCCTAGATATAGACAACCTTGAGTTTCTATTGTGTACCAACTCGTGCCCACCAGTCTCGATATCTGCGCGTTTCGTTAGGGTTTAAAAATATTGTGTAGTCCTCCTTTCTTAGTCAACTATAAGCTGTTCTATGTAGATATGACGCTTACTTACGTGGAAAAAATAAGGTTTTATGACTTAAAAAGCGTTGGCTATATGCCCTTAGCACCACCACCTAAAGAGGCAAGTCCTCTTATGAAGTATCTGCCAAGGAATATGAATATCACTAATGGAGGAATCGACGCCAAAACAGCTGTTGCCAAGGCCTTGTTATAGAGGATGCCATAGCCCCCTATGTAGGTGTTCTCAATATATGGGACAAGTCTCCAGGCCGGCGCTGGATTAAGTATGAAAGCAAGGAAGAAGTTGTTCCATATCAGAACAAACGCGAAGATGAAGGTTGATATTATGCCTGGCATGAGTATCGGTAGCGCCACTTTTCTAAATATTGTCCAATCGCTAGCGCCATCTATCCTTGCTGCCTCGATGAGGTACCTTGGAATTCCAGGTGCAAATATGCTCATTAGCATTGCACCCATAGGCAGGTAGAAGATCAGGTATGCAAAAAGTGGTCCGTAGTAGGTGTTAATTCCATGTAGGTATTTTACCTCCACCAGCATAAGCGGCACGAGCAGCGACTGAACCGGTATGAACATTGCAAACGAGATCAACGTGAACACAATTGTGCTGACCTTGAAGTGTTTCTGCGATATTAGGTAGAACTCATAACCGGCCATTGCACCAAGAAAGGCGCTGATTACAGCTGCCGCCAGCCCAATTATCAAGGAATTTACAAACGCCAAGTGCAGCTGAGACCATGCATATGAATACGAACTAACTTCAGGGATCGAAGGTGGGATAAATATTGGGGTGGTCGTGGCTTCATAGTTAGTCTTCACTCCACCTATCAGAGCCACGTAGAGTGGAACAAGCCAGAGAATTACAACAACTCCTAATAGTACCTGCAAGGCTGCGTACCTAATTGCCCTTAGTCTGAACTCGTTCGGCATCAGGTATCACCCTCTGCTTATTTTCCTCAACAGATAGGTGGCATAGCTCACAACTACTGCCGTGACTATAGCTGTTATTATTACAGCGTCCGCGGAGGCCTCCGCAAAGTGTTCGCCAAACCACGCGTTATAGATGTACATGGTTGCAGTTGTAAGGTAGTAGTTGGTAAAGCCACCGCCAAGGAAGTAAGGCACAGTAAATACCTTAAAGGAGAAGAGGAACAACAATGATGATGCGATTATAAAGCCGCTCAAAGAATTAGGTATGATTATCTTGAAAAGTATCTTAATGGAGCTTGCCCCGTCTATTCTCGCTGCCTCAATAATGTCCTTGGGGATATTAAGAAATGCAGCAAGGTAGAAGAGCGTGCCCAGCCCGGTTAGAGCCCAGATCTCTATAAGTGAGACTGACAGCTGAGACGAAAGGCTGGTACCAAGCCAATTAATTGCAGGTAAGTGTAGCATTGAGAGGAGCCAGTCAATACCTATTTGCCTCATGTAGAGGAACTCAGCTATAAGCCCAGCTGAGGCTGAGGAAATAGTCATGGGGTATAATAGGATTGAAAGATAGACGCTCCTTTGGACGTTAGACTTGAGGAAGTAGAGTCCTCCTGCAAACAGGATACCAAGCACCGTACCCACTACGAGTACTACAGCTGTTATGATAGCTGAGTGCGTAATGCCAAGCTTAAATATCATGTCATGAAAAAGCGCCGTGTAAGTGCTTAGCCCAGCGAACTTTGGTTTTGGGTTAAATATTGACCAGTTAGTAAACGATATGTAGATGTTCCAGAGAACCATGTAAAGGGCGACCCCAGCAAAAAACAGAGCCGGTATCAGCATTAATGCACCCTGCCATCTGGTCATAGACTCGTCCTCCGACTACATACTTTCTTGTATGCTATACACTGTATTCATAGCTCCTTGGGTATATAAGTTTAAAAGAAGGGATATTAGAATACTGTCTAATCTAAAGTCGGAGCTAGAGTTTACAGTCTCGTCGATGTCTTAGTAGGAGGATTGTCCCTTATTTAAATCGAAACCCTTATAGTTGGGCCTTGAACATTAAGTACTAGGGACTACCTTGGATGAAACAGTGGTGGTTGCCTTTGACCTTGGCGCTACTAGCTGTAGGGCTATGGTAGGCTTCATTAATGAGGCAGAGAGGAAGGTTAATGTCGAGGAGCTGTACAGGTGGCCCAATTATATGGTCAGGGTGGGTGACAGCGCTTACTGGGATGTGCTTCGTATATGGCATGAGATGAAAAGGGCGCTGAAGACAGCGTACAAGAGGTTCGGTCGTAAGCTAGCCTCCATAGGAGTTGACACGTGGGGCATAGACTTTGCCTTGCTTGACTCTACAGGACAGCTGGTTGAGAACCCTCACACTTATCGTGATCTAAGGACAAAGGGGGTTAGCAGGCTGCTTCACAGTATTGTACCTCCTGATGAGCTCTTCAGCTGTACTGGAAACCACATACTTGAGATCAACACGCTGTATCAGCTTTACTCAATGAAGTTAAGGAGGCCAAGCATCCTTAGCGCGGCCAAGATCTTCCTTATGATACCTGACCTCTTCAACTATTGGCTATCTGGCAATGCAACTAATGAGTACACCGATGCCACTACGAGCCAAATGTTTGACATAAAGAACAAGAGGTGGTGTTACGATATACTTACTGCCCTAGATCTGCCTGCTGATATCTTCTCAGCTGAAGTTGTGCAGCCAGGCTCCATTATTGGAACCATAGATCGGCGGCTTGCAGCTGAGCTAGGGATGCCGCCGGAGGTTAATATTATAGCCCCCGCAACTCATGACACGGCCTCAGCCGTTGCAGCAGGCCCTATGGTTGATGAACTGACGGGTTACGTTAGCTCTGGCACATGGTCACTTGTCGGCGTTGAGCTGTCCGAGCCCCTTTTCAGTAAGGAGGGGCTAAAATACAACTTTACCAACGAGGGAGGGGCGTTCGGTACCATAACTTATCTGAAGGATCTTCAGGGCATGTGGCTTGTTGAGGAGACCAAAAGGGTCTTGACCGAGCAGGGCAGGGAGCTCAGCTATGATGATATAGTTTCCCTTGCCTCAAGGTCACCCCCCTTCATGGCCTTTATTGATACTGACGACGAGAGGTTCATATCGCCTCTTAACATGGTTGAGGCGATAAAGGACTACTTAAGGGAGACTGGTCAACATGTTCCATCTGACGATGGAGGCCTCTTCAGGCTCATTTATGAGAGTCTGGCCTTTAAGTACAGGGCTACGTTTGAACAGGTAGAAAAGGTCACAGGCAAAAAGATAGCCAGGATTAATATATTCGGCGGAGGCTCTAAGAACGCTTTTCTAAACCAGCTTGTGGCAGACATAATAGGGCTGCCAGTTTATGCTGGGCCCACCGAGGCAACAGCAATAGGAAACGTCCTCCTACAGGCCTCAGGCCTGGGTCTAATTCATTCTCTCAGAGACCTCAGGAACTTTGTGGTTAACTCCTATCCTATTGAGGTGTTTACTCCAAACCACAGCGAGGAGCACGAGAAGGCCTATGCCAGGTACCTAAGCGTCGTTCAAGGGGTGAATCAACGTGCCTGAGCAAGTGCTTGTAGGTATAGACATTGGCACAAGTGGAATAAGAGTTGAGGTCTATGATGTTAATGGAAGCCTAGTAGCTTATGGCAAATCCTCTCTAAGAGAGCAGTCTACTGAGGCCTGGCTAGAGGCATTAAAAGCTGCCACTCCAAGATATTTAAGGGAATGTCATTGCGAGAAGCATGTAACGGTTGACGGCACTTCCGGCACCTTTTTGCTAGTCAACAGTAAAGGGGAGCCGGTCTCAAGACCATACATGTATTATGAGAGCGACATACCTTCCTATGAGCTCGTAAGGGCGAGACTATCAGATGATATAGCAAAAAAGGCCCTAGTGAACGCTGAGTCTCCAATAGTGAAGCTCTTTGGCCTAAAGAACAGGGACTCAACTGTCTGGTCATCAGCTAGTTGGGTGATGCCCCAGGCTACCTGGGTCTCATATAAAATCTGTGGTCAGCCACCTTCTGATGAGGTCGTAACTGACTACAGCAACGCACTTAAATTCGGACTCGACATAATGTCATCACCTCCTGTCTATATAAGGGAAGTCTATGATTACCTTAACTTAGACGTCGCGAAGCTCCCTAAGCTATCTCCAAGCGGCGCCCTTCTATGTCAGGCTTCAGGGTCTCTCGCCGATGAGCTAGGCCTAAAGGGGGCAATGGTTTATAATGGCATGACAGACGGCAACTCTTCAGCGCTGGCAGGAGGGGCACTAGAAACAGGTGACGTGAGCGTTTACGGGGGCTCTACTAGCGTCGTCAAGGCAGTGTCTGACAGGGTGGTGCCTCACCCCTCGCTTTACTATCACATACATCCTATCAGCGGCTACCTCGCTGGAGGGGCTACCGGCTTCACTGGTGCATTCCTATCTTGGATAGCTGAGAAGGTTATGGGAGTTAGCGTAGAGGAGGCCATTAGATATGCAGAGAGGTCAAGTGGCCCTTATCCTATATTCTTCCCACCAGCTGACAGATCACCCTTCTACGTCTCAAACGTTCTAGCTTCGCTAATCAACATATCGCCTAACCTGAGCGAGCCTAGGGAAAGTGCCATAGGTAGGGTCACGGCTGGGATCGCAGCAGGCATAGCAAGCGTAGAGAGGTTGTTCCTAGATCTATTTGAGTCTTTGCTCGGGCTTCGCATAACTGCCGTAGGGGTTACTGGAGGCACTTCCAAGTCACCTTACTTGAACCGCGTGAGGGCAGAGGTCTATAATAGGATAGTCCTGGTTTATGGCGACTCCGTTGCTAAGGGGGCACTCGTGCCTGTACTTCTCAGCAACAGCTTTAAGATGACGATAAGCAAGGTGAAGGCTTACTTCCTAAGGCCTATCGAGCAATATAACCCAAAGGGGGAACTACGTGAAATAAGATCATTGACAGACGGCTATGCTAACGTCTGGCCAAAGCTGGTTGACGTTATAAGTAGACTTAAATAACCCATGCAGCCAAGGCAAGTCTTAAGTCTCCTCTAAGTCGCCTGGATGGACTCTTGATCGAACCTTAGGATGCGTGACTGTTGTCTCAAACAGGTTCCACGTCTGTAAAACCTTGCTCTAAGGAAGGACGCTATGGCTATATGGCAAACTTGCAAGTAGTACTGNNACATCATTAACAGTTAGCGATACGACCTGAACGCCTGCCTTCTTGAGCCTCTCACCATACGTCATTGCCTGATACCTCAGCACCAGCCTCTAGGCAAGGGAGATTAGGAAGTTGGAGATTAGGAAGTACATGTTTTTCCTCATCGATTGGGCTCCTCTATTGGACGAATGCAGCGACGCGCTGAGGCTCTTTGACACCTTAATAGGAAGATCCCAGTGCCGTCCATAGAGGAACCCAAAGCGAGGATCAAGAAGGTAGCTGAGGCTTTTTAAGGGGTAGAGAGTGACTTGATGAGAGACGTTTATCCTTAAGTACAGGGCTACTCCCTTCGTTAATCTGGTAACGTGTCATAAAAAGCAAAAGGGCATGTAACCTTCCAGCCAGCTATTCACGTTTAGGCTTTCTGGGAGCATTTAAGCCTTCGGGGCCATATATTATCAGCACGAGCTCTGACGAAGGGCTTCTGTTCACAACCTTAACGCCCTCCTGCGCCTTCCCAATAGCTATAAAGTACTCATCATAGGTGAGGTCGTCCAAAGACACGTTCCTCGCCGATTCCAAGGGTTTACCGTCAATTTCCCCGTAGCCTTGCACGTCAAACACAACGAAAGGAAGCTTATCCCTTAGTATGACTTCAGCCTTGGGCTTAAGCCTTAACTCCCTAGCGCTAAGCAGGTCATGCCCATATATAACCCACCTGGATATATACCCATCCTTCATAGTCTCCTCAGGTTTTTCAGCGGGGAGCGGCTCCAAGTAGTGATTAACCTTGAACAGCGGGTCAAGGTTCTCCTTCCAATCAATAAGTTCTAATGCATATTCTAGGTCACCTCTCCTCTCAGGCGGGAAGTCCGCAAAGAGCATCTCCTTTGGGATTGGAACTCCATCATACCTTACTGACTGGTAGAAGGCGTTGATGTCTGACGCCCTCTGTAGCTCAAAAGTGACAAGCGTGCCAGGGGAGTGAAGAATACCTGGGGGCACTAGCCACCCTGTACCGGGTCTCTGCTTGTATGCTTGTGAGAGATAAAGGACACCGTTGTCACCCTTATCCCACGCCTCCAGGCACTTCCTAATGTCCTCCGGGCTTGTGCCTGGTGAGAGCCCTATGAAGAGGTATGGGAAGGGTCCCTGATGTGCGTTTAGCTCAGGCGGATAGTAGTATGCCTCTGGTTTAGCAACTTTGTTAACTAGCCTTGCATGTTCATCCCTGTGATGAAGGTGAAACGGTATCGGATACCAGTAGTCCAGCAGCTTCCCCAGGACTGGCCAGTCGGCATAAGCTCTGTACACTTCCCTTCCAAGCAGCTCCTCCCCTGCAGCCCTTATGAGATCCCTCAGCGTGATTAAGCAATTGTTGCAACCATCTAGAACCACATAGCTTAAACCCTCCTCAGGCTTCGTTGAGCCCGAGCTTGTAACTGTCGAGGCTATCCACCTCTCTACGATAGGCCCTAGGGACCTGCTGTTAGCATCCTCTGGCTTTAGGCCAATACGAGATCCTGGCACGCCAAAGTGTTTTGGAACCCATGTCGGCTTAAGCCTTAGCACTCCATTACTGACTTCAAGGAAGCGCCTTGCCTCCCTCATACCCTTTAAAGGTATATCCTCATGCAAGACCTGTTGCCCAACCGCTAAATTACCCTCCCCCTCTTATTTTTTAAGCACTTTTTCCTTATAATGAAAGCTTTATTAATCCCCTAAAATAACTAAACTAAATGGTCTTAACATATGGTAGACGAAACATTAGCGCTCGTAGGGGTCACCTTATGCGACTTCACGCTTGTCACCGAAAGGCTTGCAAACCCTTCAGACATCATATATGTAAATAGCGGCAGCATTAAGGTCAGCACAGGGGGGCATCCGCTTAACGTATCTGTAGACCTCGTCAGGCTAGGCATGGATGGAAGTAAAATAAAGGTCATAGGCTCTGTAGGAAATGACCTATGCGGTGGTTACGTTGTAAGCACGCTGAGGAGTTATGGAATAGATACCAGGTGGGTTCATGTTGTGGAAGGTCAGGAGACTGGCAAGGATGTGATTATTGTGATTGACGGCGAGGACAGGAGGTTCCATGTTGACCTAGGGGCTAACCTTCAGCTAAGCGCTGAGCACGTAATCAAGGCGCTCAGTGCGATCAGACCAACATTATTTCATGCCGCTGTCGGTATGCTTAGGGCTACAGACGAGTCCCTTCAGGACGTGCTGAAAACCGCTAGGGAAGTGGGGGCTGTGACGTTCATTGATATAGGCGTTGCCACTCGGCCATCGGGTAGCTGGGAATTCCTCCGCGAGGTCATTAAGGAAGGTCTTGTTGACATCTTTCACGCTAACTTATACGAGTCCCGCAAGGTACTAGGGCTTAACAACCTAGATGAGATCACCCACTTTCTCCTAAGGTCAGGAGTACGAGCTGTACTTATAACTGAGGGCGAGACAGGTGCAGTGTTTGCCACTAACAACTTTATCATACGTCAGCCCTCGTTTAAGGTAAGGGTTGTTGATCCTACAGGCGCGGGCGATGCTTTCCAGGCCGGGTTCCTATACTACATATTCTCTGGAGGACGGCCAAGAGAGAGCCTTGAGGCGATGGAGAAAGACCCTGAGAAGGCAGCAAAGGCGCTCGCCTACTCTCAGGCTGCAGGCGCTGCATGCGTAACTGCCCCTGGAGCCACTGAGGCTGTTACAGGCGATAATGTGAAAAGGATCTTAGCGGAACAGCTTAACGTTATCCTAAAGGAAACAGTCGTTATTTCATAAAAGCAAACCCTTAAGTAACACCTTGTGGCAGCAATGGTTATCAATGGTTATCTAAGTCCCTATTAAGTGGGAGGAGGGTAACTTAACAGAGGAATAGGAGTAATTGGGCCGAAGACCAGCCCGTGACCTACCGCTGATTAATGAAGCAGGGTGGGTTAAAATTCACCAGCTATGAAGCGATGAAGACTGTAAACCACAAACTAATGAACCATCCAAAGGAACCCTTACCCTTTAGGGCGGGAAGGGTCAGTTTACTTGTAGACAGGCCTGCCTGTGTCAGGCAGGACTCTGTAGCCGGGCAGCTCCCTGGGCAGGACCTCAGCGAACTCCTTGCTTGCCAGAGCCTCGAGGAACCTCCTCACTGCTGACTTGCCTTCGCGCTCCTTCCTCACCACGAAGTCATATATTTCCTCGCCGACAGGTATAAAGTCAAGACCAAACATCCTGGCCACGGCCTCAAGCGAGAGGCCCGTGTCTGCCCTGCCCTGAAGTATTGCCGTTGCCACGGCCGTATGCGTCTTAACCTCATAGGTGTAGCCCTTCACTACCTTCTCCGGCCTCTCGCCCTTGAGCAGTTCCTTCAGCTTTAGGTCTAGCAGCACGCGGGTTCCTGAGCCCTTGTTCCTATTAACAATGGTCACATCAGGCCTCAGCAGGTCCTCGAAGCCCCTGATGTTCTTAGGGTTGCCCTTCCTGACCAGCAGGCCTATCCTCCTGGCATAGCCCCTGTATATGGTCACCTCGCCCTTGAGGCCCATGATCTCAGGTACATGTACGTTGTACTGAAGAGTCTTATCATCAAGCAAATGAGTCCCTGCCAGGTCCGCGTCACCGCGCTTTATGGCTAGCCACCCGCCCATAGACCCAACGCTTATGATGCGTGAGGATCTGGCCTGACCCGAGACCTTAAGGATCACCTCAATGCCAGGGCAGTTACTCCCTATTATCGTGAGCTCAGGCACCTTGAGCTCGCTTGAAAACAGTGTCACCTCCACCTCCTCGTTCTCATCAAAGAACTCCCTGTTCTCCTCAGCCACTATATAGCCGTCAGCGAGGCCTATGCCAACTATGGACCCTGAGCCGCTCATTATTGGGTAGGCGCTGAGCCCGCCGGAGCCCTGCACCAGCATGACAGGTATAAGCTCCATGAACCCTTTTCCAGCGTTCATCCTGAAGGGCACCCTTGCCCTCACAGTAGTCGCGGACCTCTGGGGCTCGAGCCCTCTCATCTTTAGCACGACAGGGGTTACTATGCTGTGAAACACCATCATTGCGGACAGTGGAAAGCCGGGGAGCCCGAAGAGGATCTTGCGTCCCTTCACAGCTATTGCAGTAGGCTTGCCAGGGCGGGTCTTGAGCCCATGTACTAGCATCTCAGCCCCTATGTCTTTGAACACCTTATATATCATGTCCCCATAGCCAGCCGACGTGCTCCCAGTGGTTATCACTATGTCCGCCTCATTCACAGCTTTCTCTATGGCCTCGCGCATTTTCTGGTAATCATCAGGCAGTATACCC
The DNA here is from genome assembly GCA_002496425.1 of Acidilobaceae archaeon UBA162. Lineage (GTDB taxonomy): Archaea > Thermoproteota > Thermoprotei_A > Sulfolobales > Acidilobaceae > Acidilobus. The sequence continues at coordinate 12,833 of DAJS01000009.1, read as the reverse complement.
CTGAACTCAACATCTGCCCCTAGCTCCTTCAGCAGGGCAGTTATCACATAACCGTCTATGTCGTAGAGCTTGCCAGGCGGCAAGGGTGCCACTCCAGGAGTCACGAGCTCTGAGCCTGTGGAGAACACTACCGCCTTGGGTCTCCTGAATACCTTGACCTTATTTATGCCAAGACCTGCCAGAACCGCCACCTCCCTGGCAGTTATTAAGGTGCCAGCTCTCAGAACTACGTCACCTGCTGATATGTCAGAACCACTCTGGCTTATGTTCTCCCCAGGCACAGTGGCCCTGTAGACTGTCAGCTCATTTCCCTTTCTTACAACGTATTCCTCCATCACGACTGAGTCAGCGCCCTTAGGTATCATAGCACCCGTTGCTATCTGGTAGGCATCCCCAGGCCCTACCTCGCCAGCAGGCTGGATCCCTATCGTCGAGGATCCTGTTACCTTGAGCTTTATTGGCGTCGCCTCGCTCGCACCGGCAACGTCTAGCGATCTGACTGCGTAACCATCAACAGTTGACCTATCGAAGGGCGGGTAGTCTATCGGCGCCCTTACGTCCTCCGCCAGGACCATTCCAGCAGCGTCAAGTATAGACACCTCGGCAACATCGAGCGGCCCTATACCGCCTAGCCTCTGTTCAAGGAGCAATAGCGCCTCATTAACTGAGACTAGCTTATGGAACACCAGGGCCACTTTCCTAAGCCCTAATGAAGAGAGGTAGTATGAGGTTATTATGCTACAATTATAAATAGGTGTTCAATGAGTAGAAAACTTCGCCCTTTAGGGCTGGTTGGTACAACGCTTCTCTTAGCATTATTAAAGAGGGCAGGAGCGGCCCTTAGTGCCTATGGATCTCCGCCTCTACCAGTACCAAGGTACTGGCAATGTTAGACTGCGAAGCAGGAAGCTCCATCCTTGGGGGAGTAGCTCACAAAGTCTCTTGATTGCACTCTATTCCCTTAACCAGCGCAGCGAGTGAGTCAAAGGAAGCCTTAGGGGCCACAACAACGTTAGCGTCAGGACAGGCATCCTTAATGGCCTGGGCACTCTTAGGCCCAATTGCAATGAATGCTCTTGAGTACCTCAGCCTGCTGGCACACACAGCCCTTGCTATAACTGCTGAGGTCACTAGCACCACATCTGCTGGGCTAAGATCTCTCAGCGCGTCAAGATCGATAACCTCATTATAAATATTCAGCCTAGTGACAGCGACTCCAGAGCCTAAGGCTATGCCCTCAAGCTCAGAGTCCCCCTCCATAGCTCTTAGGCTAAGTATCCTGGAGCAGCCCCTAGAGACCATGAGCTTTGCCAGGCCCCTTGTCCCCTGGTCCTCTGGGCTCTCGCAGTGGACGCTATAGACCTCCCTGAGCGCCGCAGCCGTGCCAAACCCTGAGCAAAAGGCCCTGACATTGACAGGCCATGAGGGCAGGAGTCCCTTAAGGAGCCTTGGGGTTCGGGGGCTAGTGATAGCAGCGCAGTCGTAGACTCCGCTGCTGAGCTCCGAGACCGCCCTAGAGAGCTCCTCCATCCTGGGCTCAACCCTAACTGCGGGAACCCACATGAGTCCTTTGAGATGGCCTAATCCTTCAGGCAGCTCAGGGCCTAGGTAAACTATAATGCATCTGCCCGCCAAAGCCTACCCCTCCATGTCACGCCCCTACCTACATAGATAACGGCAGGATTCTGTATGTTGCCAGCCTCCACCTGGGCTATGAGGTCTTCGAGAGCCCCAGCCACAACCCTCTGTTGAGGTGTAGTGGCCCACATTACTGCTGCGGCAGGCTCCTTAGGTTCCTTGACCCTTGCCACGCTCCTAAGTATTCTCGACAGCTCTCTGACACCCATAAGAATTACAAGCATGTCAGAGGCTGCCGCGAGCCTCTCAATCCTATCAAGGTGCGCTTCCTGCATTGAGCGGTCAGCCACCTGGCCCGTCACGACAGAGAACGCGGATGAGAACCCCCTCCCAGCCAGGGGAATGCCGGCATAGGCCGAGGCACCAATGAAGCTGGGGATCCCCGGCACAACCTCACAGGGCACGCCGGCAGACATGACGTACTCGCACTCCTCCTCGCCCCTGCCAAAGACGTATGGGTCTCCACCCTTCAGCCTAACGACCAGCTTGCCTTCGAGGGCCTTAGCTGCCAGGATCCTGTTTATCTCGTCCTGACTCAACTCGGCCCTGCCAGGCTCCTTGCCTGCATATATTAGTTCACAGCCCTCCTTAACCTCTGCTATCAGCCCTCTGGGAGCAAGCCTGTCGTATACCACTACGTCAGCACTCCTGAGCGCCTTAAGGCCCTTGACGGTTATCAGCTCAGGGTCTCCGGGGCCAGCCCCCACTATGACGACCTTGCCCTTCAAGTCACATCAGCCTCCTGAGCCTCTCTGCAGCCTCAGCGCCTAGCTTCTCGGCATCACTGAGCGATCCCTTGACTCTTACTATATTCATCTTAGAGCCGTCCTCAGAGGCCGAGGCGGCTATGAACATCAGCCCTCCAGCCCCATAAGGTATGGCGACGCCGCCAATAGGCACATGACAGCCCGCGCCTATCGCTTTCACGAACTCCCTCTCAGCTACAGCCATCCTTGACGCGAGCGGGTCTGAGGCTGAGACCAAGTGCCTATAGATTGGCGAGTCCCTGGGGGCCACCACAGCCAGGAGCCCCTGGGCAGGCTCAGGCGGGAAGACTTCTACAGGAAGTACTAGCCTTGGAGGGTTCAGGCCTAGCCTCCTAAGGCCTGCCTCAGCCAGGATTATATAGTCAACTTCATCAGCATTCAATTTCTTCAGCCTGGTGTCAACATTACCTCTTATTGGTTTGACTATTACTCCATCATTGTAGTGCAGCAGGAACGCCTTTCTCCTTATGCTTGACGTGCCCACCACCGCCCCTTTTGATATCTCTTCAAGCGAGCTGACAGGGCTCTTGGCAAACACCAGGGAATCATTAGGGGCCTGCCTTGGAGGTACCAGGGCTATCTCAAGCCCCCCAGTCAGCTCAGAGGGCAAGTCCTTCATGCTGTGCACCGCAACATCTGCTTTGCCCTCAAGGACTGCCCTGTTCACCTCCTTCTCGAAGATCCCCTTAACCCCTAGGTCCCTCAAGGGCCTGTCCTGAATCACATCGCCCAGGCTCTTGACTATCACAGGCTCGTACTCGACCTTGGTATTCAGCCTGGCCGAGAGATAATCCATGATCTCCTTTACCTGTGCCAGGCTCAGCTGACTTCCCCTAGTGGCCACGCTGAGCTTCAGGGTCACCTCAGACCCCTCATGGCCTTCCTAATGGCATCCAAGGTTAGGTTAATAGCCTCGTCGTCGTGTGCCAAGCTGGTGAAGAGGCTCTCAAACTGGCTTGGCGGTATAAAGACCCCAAGGCGGCGTAAGGCCTCATGGAACCTAACGTAGAGTTCTCTGTTGGAGCTTCTGGCACCATCAGCATCCTTAACGGGTCTCTGCGTGAAGAAAGCCTGTAACATGCTCTCCACCCTGTTGACTGTCACCAGCCCCTCTCCTGCTCTCTCCAGCTCTTCGGACACCTCCTCAGCTGCCTTAGAGGCCCTTGATAACGCGTCAGTAGTATCAAGAATCTCAATGGTGGCTAGGCCCGCAGCCATGGTAAGGGGGTTACCATTAAATGTGCCAGCGTTGAATACCTGGCCGATGGGCGTGAGGCTATCCATTATATCCTTTCTTGACACTATGGCACCTACTGGCAGCCCTCCGCCAATTATCTTGCCTAGCGTCACAATGTCAGCCCTAACTCCATAGTACTCCTGGGCACCTCCCATCGATATCCTGAAGCCGGTTATCACCTCGTCAAAGATCAGCAGCGCGCCATATCTGTCGGCTATCTCTCTAAGGCCTCTGAGGAACCCCCTTTCTGGTGGTATGACACCCATGTTGCCTATTACCGGCTCCACTATTATTGCCGCCAGGTCGTCCTGGGCAGCCTTGGCAGCCCTCTCGGCCGAGTCAAGATCATTATATCTTGCCACTAGAGTCAGCAACGCCGCCTCCCTGGGCACTCCAAGACTGTTGGGCACCCCGTACTCCGAGGCAGCGCTACCTGCTTGGACAAGCACGTAGTCATGGGCGCCGTGGTAGCAGCCGTCAAACTTGATTATCCTGTTCCTCCCCGTGAAGCCTCTGGCAAGTCTGACCGCAGTCATAGTGGCCTCTGTGCCTGAGTTGACGAATCTTACCTTTCCGCCAGGCATTACATGCGAGATGACCTTCCTGGCCAGCTCCACCTCGACCCTCGTCGGGGCCCCATAGAGCCAGCCTCTCTCAGCCTGTTCAACTATTGCCTTGAGGACCCTTTCATGGGCGTGGCCCAGTATTAGTGGGCCATAGCCAAGCACGTAATCCACAAGCCTCTCGCCATCCTCCGTAAATACGTAGGGCCCTTTAGCCTCCTTGACGAAGAACGGGTAGGGCCGCACGGCGGCCCTGACGGGACTGTTGACACCGCCTACTAGGAGCTCCTTAGCCTCAGCGTAGAGGCCTTCGCTCACTGCTAGCTCCCAGATTTACGAGGCCGAGGGGTTTTATTCGCGCCCACTGGGCGAGCCCTTCAAGTGGTATTACCGACCCTGATATCCTAGGCATGCCCGCCCTCAGAACCTCATCTTTGGTGAAGCTCTTGAACTCACCCCCCTGGAGCGAGAGGATGACGTTTCATGAGGCGCCAGCGGCAGTGGTGTTCGTGGCCTCTGAGCTAGGAGGAGGCAACATCAGGGCAGGCCTGACCAAGCTAGCCCAGAGGAGGGAGAGATGGTGGGGCAGGGTTGCTGACTGGCTCCTAAATAACCGTGACGAGCTCGAGAGAGTACTTGGGGAGATGAGGCTTGGGCTCAGGCCTCCGCTGGAACTCGTAGCCGAGATCAACAAGGAGTTAGCGGGCAGTCCCGTTTGATATGTCGTGCTCATGTCCTGAGCCTGGAGGCGGCCTCTCTCATTAGGTCCTCAACAATCTTCCTGGTCTTCTCCCTTAACTCGTTAGCCATGCGCCTGAGGTTCCTATGATCCTCAACGTTGTCCGAATATGCGTAGAGATAGACTACAGGTATGGAGCCCTCGGATATGAGCGCCCTCAGGTAGGGCGACTCCCCCCAGTTCAGAACCTCAAGTCCTGAACCCTTCATTATGCTGGGATCGATGACCTCATCCTCAAAGTAGTCCACTGTTATGTCGACAGTAAGCGCGCTTCTCAGAGTGTCCTCAAGGACCTCGGCCTTGGCAGTGATATTATTGAGTATAATGGTTACGGTCTGGCCAGTATAGGGCATATCTTTCTCCTCAATGATTTTTCTGGCCATTATTGCTAGCTCCTCACTGCGCTTGAATAGGCTTATGGGGAGCAGGTCCCTTTCGTCGAGAAGGGCTTTAGCCCAGCGGGAGCTCTGGGAGCCGGTTAGGGTCGTCGAGATCTTAAGCATCACGTCAAGTTCAGAATCGTCAAAGTAGTACAGGTTGGCATCTATGGCTTCTGCAAGCTTGCTTGGGAGCAGGACCTCGTATATGCTGTGGCCACGGTAGAGAGGGAGCGCCAGCTTATCCCACTCAGAGGCCAGGTACGTCAGGAACCTCGTGACTGCCTTAGAGATAGCTATCACCTTATGATGATAGTACACGGAGCGGTACATCTTGTACCTTGCGTCAAATATGTCCTCAAGGGTCTGAAGGCTCTTGACGTCAAGTGCCAGGTGAGGCCCTTTATCGGTTACGTTGACCCTAATTCCACGTATAAGTCTCTCTAGGTCTATGTTACCGTACACTATCCCTGTCGATTGCGCGTCCCTCTGAAGGTAGTCAAGCCTGTCAGCGTCCGCGATCTCATTAGATATCATCTCGTGAATCACTGACAGCGCGCCATTCCTTAGCCCAAGCTCCTCGAGGACCTTCTCGGCCTGCTCGCTCTGGGGCTCAAGCGCCTCGGCGGCTAACCTTAAGAGGGACTGGATCTCGTCAAAGTCCATGGCCTCCCTGTCCTCTGAGGCCTTTCTTATGAGCCTCTCTATCAGGGCGCGCGTGTAGGCCTCATGGACTTTAAGTCCCTTGCCACTGCTATAGCTAGAGAGCTCATCGTAGAGCCTCTTGGCATTCTCGTCTATGGGCTTAGCGCCCTGAAGTGCTATGCTAAACAGGGCATTCTCGGTCATGTGACTGTAGGCCAGATGCCCTATGTCGTGCAGGAGACCTACGAGTCTGGCCAGCTGGATAAAGGCATCCATGCTGTGCTGATTGCAGTCCACCAAGATGTGCTCGCAAACCTTTGAGTTATGACGTGCCAACGTAACAATCCTCTGAGCCATTAACTGCATCACATGCATTGCTCCGAGCGAGTGCTCGAGCCTGCTGTGCCTAGCAGAGGGAAACACAAGATATGCCATGCCGAGCTGCTTTACATTATGTAGCCTCCTCATGAAGGGCGTCTGCAATATCCAGTACTCAGCGGTGTTGATAGGTATAAAGCCGTGGACGCTATCCTCTATAACGCCCCTGCTCTCGTAGAGGCCCACCTTGTCACTGGATTCGCTCAACTCGCTTCGGCTGAACCTCTATGCTTCAGGGCTAAAGAGCTAAGCCTCAGGAGAAGCCTTGTTTCTCAAGCAGTTCCTTGTAGGTACCAGTTATAGTTGTAGAGCGCGGGTCGGTGCCGTTGAGGTAGGCCAGGTAGACCGAGGTATAGCCTGCTAATAGTGAGCCCTGAAGCAGCTGGGCCAGCGGGCCCTCACCCCGCGGGTTAACCCTAACAACTACGTCGCCCTGAGGATCATAGGCGCTCCTCAACAGTTCGTTTATAACTAAGCAGATGCCGCCCTGACCCTCTACAACTATGAACCCCTTGTTTGCCTTCTGGATCACTTGCCACACCACTAGGTCGTTGTGAGCTGACTCAGGGTAGGCCTCAGTCTTGGCTATTACCTTGGCATTCTCGCTCAGCTCCTGTCTCCACCTCTGGGCTACTATGCTGTAGATCCCACAGCCGGCCACTATGTAGAGCTGCCTGCCCTTAAGGGCGTTAGCCATTGCCTCCCCCTCGCCCCTTGAGGTGCTCCTGAGCGCCTGGGCAGCAGCATCAATATCCTTATCATCAACTAGGTCAATCCCTAAGGCCTTGAGGACTCCGAAGGTGGCTCCTGCCAGCTCGCCGAGGGCCGTGCGTGGGTAGTACCCTGTGGCTACCCTGGCCAGGGGCAGGGAGCTCTGCTCGGCCCAGGCGGCCAACTTACCACCGCTGGTGACAGAGGCCACGAGGGAACCCCTGGCCCTGGCCTCTCTGGCACAGCTCAGAGTCTCGTAGGTGTTGCCAGAGTAGCTGATTGCAACTACTAGGTCCTCAGCGCTGACCCACGGCGGGACTCCGTCAGCCTTGTGGACGTAGATCGGCACCTTGAACCCCTTGGCGTTGCCAACAGCCCAGACATAGTCCCCAGTGACACCGCTGCCTCCCATGCCGCACAGGACCACTGACCTTGGTCTTGGCGCACTCTGCCTTACAGCGCTCAGGGCCTGTCTATAGCTGTTAAGGAGCTGCTCAGGCCATGAATCGTAAAGTTTCAGCATTTCCTCAGCCGCTTCCTTAAGGGACATAACACACGTGCCCGACCTCTCTTTGTTTAATACTAATAAAAAGCATTGATGCGGTAAAGCCTTAGGGTCTATCGCTTGATATTCTCATAAATGAGAAATAGTTATTGGAGGGACTAAGTAAAATGACATCCCATTGGTCTTGGTTGACTAAGCTTATACTTTATCTGTCAGCCTATACATGACAATAGGATCATCTATCCATCCGATGGGAGCTGCGTCCCAAAGGTGAACAAGTGCGAGGCAAACGGTGAGCTCTGACGCAGGGACGTTGTTGCACCATATAACTACTGAAGAGAAGAGTAGAGAATGCAAGCCACATGCGTTGGGCTCGAACGAATTCTATGCCTTAAGGCAGGTGGCTGAGGACTAAGTCCCCTATGCATGAACATGAAATGGGTATAAAGGTTAGAATGCGTGTGTAGAGATAAACGGCTTAGAAGTCGAACTCCCCGTAAAGGACCCTCATCTCATCCAGGCTGAGGGCCTCGCCCCTCTTAAGCCTCTCCTCTATCTGCTTTCTCTTCTCCTCTATGAGCGTGACCTCGAGCCCCCTTCTCTTAGACACCTTGAGCTCTCTCAGCCTCACCATTATCTTACGGTACTTGTCGTAGAGCAGGTCAAGCTGCTTAGTGTAGACATCTATAGTGTGGCTCTTGAGGTCTATAACTTCCTTGAGCGAGTTTACCTGTTTGTCAAGCTCATCTATTTTAGGTATCAGGGAGGCCATCTGGGACTTCAGGTTACCAATCGTGTTCCTAATTCCGTCGAGCTTACTGTTAACCTCAGCAAGTCTCATTCTGAGACTCTTGACCTCTGCTTCAAGCTCCATTATCGACACTTCCTCCTGTCTGGCCTTCCTCACCCTCTCGGCAAGCTCTTCGAGCCTCTGGATTTCCTCTACAAGCCTCTTCTCCTCCTGCTGCGAGAGGACCGAGGTCTGTTGCCTCCACTCCAGCTCCTCAATCCTCTTCTGAATCTTCCTTAGGCTAACCTTGGCTATGCTGCTCTCCTTATCAAGTAGTTGACGGGCCTCCTTAAGCTGCTCTACCTTGGACCTGAACTCCTTAAGGAGCGAGTCCCTCTCCTGTTTAAGTCTGACCAGTTCATCTAGTAAGCTCTTCCTCTGCTCCCTGAGCTTGGCCAGCTGGTCACTCAGGCCCCTCTTCTGATCTATGAGGTTTCTCCTACGCTCCCTCAGTTCCTTGACCTCAGTTATTAGCTGTGTACGCATGTCCTTTACACTGATTATCAAGTTCCTGAGCTGATCAACCAGCTTGTAAAGGTTATCTTCATTCATCTTATCAATATCTGAGCTGAGGACTGAGCGGGCCTCCTCAGACATTTGAGAGATAGCCTCCTCGTCGCTTATCTGCACCTGATGACGAGGACGCCCCTCGGGCGTCCGAGCCTGTACCGAGGAGGCCTGAGACCCCTCAGGCTGTGCAGAGGAACTAGCAGGAGGCTGTGCGTTAGTTAGGTTTGTATTGTTATCAACTTCGGCCTTGCCGGCCCCAGCGTTATCCAAGCTCTTGATCCACCTCCAACACTATCCGGGAATCTACAGCTATCGCTGCATCGCTACGTGCAAGAACAGGATTTATATCTAACTCTTTTATGAGCCTATGGGAGTCCAGTAGGATGCTAACTCTTGATATAATCCTGGCCAACGCATCTAGGTTAGCGCTCTCTAGCCCTCTGTAGCCCCTTAGGAGCCTGAAAACTCTAGTCTCCTCTATCATCTTTAAGGCCTCGTTAGTTCCAACAGGGGCTAGCCTAATGGACGAGTCACCAATAAGCTCTGTTAACAGGCCGCCGGCCCCGAAGGTCACAGTAGGTCCAAAGGAGGGATCAAGGAAGCCACCAACTATTACCTCCACGCCTCCACTGACCATTCTCTGCACCATAACTCCACGTATGTCAGCGTCAGGCATTGCGCGCCTCACGTTATCGATGATCTTCGTGTATGCGTTCTCAGCCTCGTCAACGGATGAGACTCCAAGCACTACTCCGCCTACGTCACTTTTGTGTACTACGTTAGGGCTGAGAACCTTCATGACAGCTGGAGCCCCGACACTCTTAAGACACTCCCTAACATCGCTAGACGACATGGCGACGCAGAAGTCCGCCACCTGAACCCCGTAGGCCTTAAGGATGCTGAGGGACTCGTCAGGCATGAGGATCTTCCTGCTCTCTTTGAGGGCCCTGTGCAGCACCTCGTTAACAATTTTATCAGACTCTGGCCCAGGTCTTTCCAGCTCTTCCGCAACCCTGGCGCCGCATGCTGCGGAGCAGCGCGCTAGGGCCGAGAGGGCCCTGGCGGCGCTGTCAGGGAACTCAAAGGTTGGTATTCCTGCGGCCATCAGGTTCTCCTTGAGTTCCTCGCCAGCGGCAGCACCTATTGTGACGACAATCATAGGTATGTAGGGCCATTTATCCCTGAGCGCGAGCACTGTTTCACTCACAGCCTTGGGATCCATGGTCGGAGGCTGCACGAGCGAGATGAGCAACACGGAGTCATATTCGCCACTTGACATTATGGCCTCCAGCACCTGTCTGTACTGCGCCGGCGTGGCGTCCCCGGTCAGATCAAACGGGTTCCTTAACGAGACCCTCTCGGGGAAGAGGCCTCTAAGCTTTGAGATCAGGGTCTCGCTGGGCTCGGGCACCTTCAGCCCTCTCTGGATCAAGTTGTCAAAGGCGATTACACCATGGCCTCCTGAGTTGGTAACTACTGCGACCCTATCACCGGCAGGCAGCTGACTGAAGGCCAGGGCCTCAGCAGCCTCGAACATCTCCTCAAGGCTCTCAACCACCACGGCCCCTGCTTCTCTCATGGCCTCCTTGAACACTGAGTAGTTGCCAACCATGGAGGCCGTATGGCTTAGCGTGGCGCGCCCAGCGGCATCAGACCTACCGCCCTTCAGTATGACTACGGGCTTGCCAAGCTCATGGGTTGATCTGGATATAGCTTTGACCAGCTCGCGGCCACGAGTCACACCCTCGAGGTACATAATTGTTACCTTGACGTCGCCGAGTGACGAGAGGTACTTTAGGCTGTCCACCTCGTCAATGTCTACCTTGTTGCCAAAGTTGATGGCTCTTCCTATTCCTATTCCCCTAGCTGCCGCCCAGTCCATTAACGTAGCCATGAGCGCCCCACTCTGGCTTATAAGGGCTATGGGGCCTGAAGGGGGTCTTCTCATGCGTTCCCTAGGCAGGAAGAGCGTGTCAACCCCGCTGTAATAGTCGTACACACCTATGCAGTTGGGCCCGAGAACTCTGATGTTGTACTTGCGGCTTGTCCTGATTACCTCATCCTGAAGCTTCCTGCCCTCCTCAGTCCCCGTCTCAGCGAAGCCTCCGCTAAATATGACAGCTCCCTTGACACCCTTGGTGCCAGCATCTTCAAGCACCTGAGGAACCAATGTGGACTTCACTGCTACTACCACTAGGTCCACGTCCTCGGGCACGTGAGACATTGAAGGGTAGCTGGGAATCCCCTCAACGGACGTATAGCCCGGGTTAACGACATAGAGCTTGCCCCTGAACCTGTCCCTAAGGTTGTTAAGAATAACGTGGCCCATGTTGTTAGGCCTTGGTGAGGCCCCTATTACTGCTATTGATCTTGGCCTGAAGAACACCTCGATGTCGCTTTGCAAGCTTCTTATACCCCTGTTTGTGTACAATGCACAATCCTTTAAGTAATTTATTGATGTCTCCACTGCTTATTTCACTTGTCTTTGAAGCCTTGAGAGCCTTATTTACTAGCTAAGCTAAAATAGACTCCGAAGCTTCACAGCCCTGGGTGCTTTGTGTGGATCAGCAGCGCAAGGCATCACTTACTGTTGATGAGGCTTACAAGACTGACCAGCCCGGCAAGAAGATAGTCAGAATGGATCGCACCATCATGGAGAGCCTGGGGATCTCTACAGGCAGCTTCGTCAGGATACGCGGTAAGTCCTCAGAGACAGTAGCCGTAGCGTGGCCCCTTAGGGCCGAGGACTTCGGGACTGACAAGATAAGGATGGATGGCTACCTCAGGCAGAAGCTTGGCGTCAGCATAGGGGACAAGGTTGAGGTTGAGCCAGCGCCTGATGTCAAGCCAGCCAGGAAGCTGATTCTGAAGCCTCTCGGAAGGGCAACAGTTGAGACCTTCTTCGGCGCCATGCCTATAAGCAGAGTGGTGTCAGAGGACGACATAAAGGACGACTTCACTATGAAACCTGTCGAGCGTGGGGACGTAATTATGCTTGACAGCATACCACTCGTTGTGGCCCAGACCAATCCGGCAGGGGCTGTATACATAACCGAGAGTACTGGGATAGAGGTGAGCGACGAGCCCGTCAGGGCCGAGGAGTATCCAGAGCTTGTCAAGGGCACAGGGGTCACATGGGAGGACATAGGTGACCTGGAGGAGGCCAAGGAGAGGATCAGGGAGATAGTGGAACTCCCACTCAAGCACCCTGAGATTTTCCAGAGGCTCGGCATTGAGCCACCCAAAGGCATACTGCTCTACGGGCCTCCTGGCAACGGTAAGACCCTTCTAGCTAAGGCCTTGGCCAATGAGGTCGGCGCGTACTTCATAGCCATTAATGGTCCAGAGATAATGAGCAAGTTCTACGGTGAGAGCGAGGAGAGGCTGAGGGAGATATTCGATGAGGCCAGGAAGAACGCCCCAGCAATAATATTCATTGATGAGATAGACGCCATAGCGCCGAAGAGGTCAGAGGTGACAGGAGAGGTCGAGAAGAGAGTGGTCGCGCAGCTGCTAACGTTAATGGACGGCATACAGGAGCGCGGTAAGGTAATAGTCATAGGTGCCACCAACAGACCAGATGACCTTGACCCGGCGCTGAGGAGACCCGGTAGGTTCGACAGAGAGATAGAGATCAGGCCGCCGGATAAGAAGGGCAGGCTTGAGATACTTCAGGTTCACACAAGGCATATGCCGCTTGATAGCGATGTAGACCTCAGCGAGGTAGCTGAGCTCACGAGGGGCTACACTGGCGCCGACCTGGCGGCGCTGACCAAGGAGGCGGCCATGGCGGCGCTCAGGGAGTTCATGAAGACTGGCAAGATAAACCTGTCAAAGGAGGGTGAGATAAGTCGTGATGTCCTAGAGCAGCTGAAGGTTAGCAAGAAGCACTTCCTTGAGGCCTTAAAGATCGTTAGGCCCACGCTGCTCAGGGAGGTCTACGTTGAGGTCCCAGAGGTCCACTGGGAGGACA
>DAJS01000029.1:71107-74121 GCA_002496425.1 Acidilobaceae archaeon UBA162 | reverse complement strand
CGTTGGCGCCGGTAGCGGCTATCTTATCTACCTTCTCCTGCAGTATCTTCTCCTGCTTATCGAGGAGCCTCTTTATGGCGTCAGGCGAGGATACGCTTATCTCCATGTCTATCTCAGGCTTCTGTATCTCAAGCGGGGCGTCGAGGACAGCTATCTTGGCATTCTCAACTCTCTTAGGCATGTCAGGATGGACTACTTCCTTGTCTAGCACTATACCGTAGACTAGCTGAGTGTCCAACAGCCCTCCGCCGTGCTTCTTGACTATCTGGACGTTATTTACGTCAACAAACCACTTATCACCCCTCTTCTCTGCTACGGCCTTGGCTGCCTCAACGACTATCTTGGCGAAGTGCTCCCTAGCCTCAGCAACGGCCTTGCTGTTGAGGCTCGTCAGGGCAACCCTGGTCAGCTTGTCAGCATCATCTATAGAGACAGGCTCGGCTATGCTGCTGAGAATCTCAGCCGCCTTGTCAGCGGCCATCTTATAGCCCTGTATTATAAGTGTGGGATGCAGGCTCTTGTCCAGGAGGTCCTCGGCCTGCTTCAGAAGCTCCCCAGCAAATATGACGGAGGTCTTAGTGCCATCACCTGCCTCCTCGTCCTGACCCTTGGCGGTCTGCACAAGCATCTTGCCGGCAGGGTGCTGTATGTCCATCTTGTCCAGTATGGTGGCGCCATCATTGGTTATTGTAACGTCACCGAGGCTATCGACCAGCATCTTATCCATGCCCTTAGGTCCATAGGTGGTCTTGAGGATCTCAGCTATTGCCGTAGCAGCCATCATGTTATTCCTGAGAGCCTCACGGCCAGCAGTGCGCTGCGAGCCCTCCTTGAGTATTATCACGGGTACCCCCATACTCTCCAGCGGGACAGACATGGCTATTCACCTTCAGGGCACGTCGTTCTGCATTTTTGCTCCACTTCTATAAAAACCTTTCTGATAAATGTGGTCATATTTAACTATGTAGCTTAGCTGGAGTGGAGGCCTTAAAATAGCCCTGCTCGGCTGTACTCTAGAAGGTGCCTTAGCAATGGGAAAAGTGCGCACCTCGTTGGTGAAGAGGACCGCAAGGGAGCTGTTGAGCAAGTACCCTGAGCTCTTCACAGGCAACTTTGAGCACAACAAGAAGGTAGTTACCCAGCTGACTCAGTGGAGCTCAAAGAGGCTGAGGAACCAGGTGGCAGGATATATAACCAGCCTCGTAAAGTTAAACGAGTTGAAGCGCCAGAAGGTCGCCGAGGAGGGTCAGGCGGCCGCCGGCGAGGCTTAACGCCTTGCCCACTATTAAGGTGAAGCTGTTAGCAGCCCTCAAGGAGGTTGCAGGTCTGGACGAAGTAAGCTTAGAGGCTGAGAGCTGGTCTAGGGCGCTTGTCCTGCTCAGAGAGAGGGTGCCGGCGCTCCAGGGCGCGATAGCCCCTGATGGAGTTCCAAGACCTGGCTTCCTGGCCTTCGTTGACGGCGTAGACTCAAGACTTCTTGACAGGAACGCCTCGGCACGCGAGGTGGTTCTGCTGCCAGTAAACCACGGCGGAACGCAGTTTGAGGTTGTAGGCTGGGATGTTATAGAGAAAGCTATAGATAAGATTGCTAAGGACGTGGAAGCCTCCAACTTTAAGCCTGAGATAATAGTCGGCATAATGAGGGGCGGGATCATACCTGGAAGATTAATAGCTGACAGACTTAATGTTGAGGATATAGGCACAATAGAGATCAAGCTATATGTAATGCCTGGTCAGCGTGGTGAGAGGCCATACTTGCGCCAGCCCCTTACGCTGCCAGTCAAGGACAAGAACGTGTTACTTGTTGACGATGTGAGCGATTCTGGGCTTACGCTTCAGTTTGCTGTGCAGGCTCTTTCGCTCTACATGCCGCGTGAGATCAGGACCTCAACCCTCTACATAAAGCCGTGGACCAAGTTCATACCTGACTACTATGCGGATCAGACAGACAGGTGGATGGTGTTTCCGTGGGAAGTTAGCGAGTTTAGGCGCGAGTTAGCGTTTTTGAGAGGCAGCTCCAACACCTGAGCCTTGCCAGGGTGCCTAGCTTGAGGTTAGTGATAGCCCTCGGTGGTAACGCAATACTTCGCAAGGGAGAGCAGATGAGCCCTAGCGTAGAGTGGAGAAATGTAAGGGCCGCCGCTGACCTTATAGCTAGGTCTGTGGCTGACGGAGACCAGCTTGTTGTGACTCATGGCAATGGTCCTCAGGTAGGCTACCTGGCTGAGATCATGGAGGTTGCCAGGGGCTCGCACGTGCCTCAGGACCTCAGCCTGACCAATGCAATGACGCAGGGATGGCTCGGCTTCATGATAGCGCATGCCCTTGAAAGGGCATTTGCAGGCACGAGAAAGGTAGTTGCCATGGTGACCAGGTCGCTGGTTAGCCTTGATGACCCTGAGTTCTCAAGCCCCTCCAAGTTCGTAGGCAGCTACTATACTGAGGAGGCCGCCAAGGCTCTCAGTAAGGAGTACGGCTGGAGGTTCAAGCCTGACCCAAGGGGGGGCTACAGGCGCGTGGTGCCAAGCCCAAGGCCCCTGGGTATACTTGAGACTGACATTATCAGGGATCTGGCAGCCCGCGGCGTCGTTGTTGTAGCGGTGGGCGGTGGTGGCATCCCAGTGGCCCGAGACCCTCAGGGCTTCCTGATTCCTGTCGATGCTGTAGTGGATAAGGACCTAGCCAGCTCACTCTTGGCCTCAATGATAGAGGCTGAGGAGTTCGTGATACTCACAGATGTTGATGGCATTGCCTTGGACTTCGGGAAGCCTACACAGCGCTGGCTGCGTGAGGTAAGGGTTGACGAGCTTGAGCAGCTCTACAGGCAGGGCATCTTCCCCTCTGGCTCCATGGGCCCTAAGGTGCTCGCGGCCATTGAGTTTGTGAGGCGCACTGGCAGAGAGGCCATTATAGGCAACCTGGACAGGGCTGCTGACGTAATAGCCGGACGCTCAGGCACTGTGGTTCTGCCTGGTTAGACGCGCTCTAGGCCGCTTGCCTACGCCTTCATCTCA
>DAJS01000029.1:63756-70898 GCA_002496425.1 Acidilobaceae archaeon UBA162 | reverse complement strand
AAAGGATTTATGCTAATATGAAAAGGTTTGGCTCAAGGGCTAGCACCGACTCTCGTTGCTGCAGACAGAGGGCAGCGCGTTCATGGAGTTCTCAAGCCACTGGCGCAACGTGTTACAGAGCTGATCAGCGTCAGATTTGTATCCATTCTCCCTTAATGCTATTATGGACCTGCACATGATACGGCTTATGAAGCTCATGTACATGTTGGCCTTCCTTATGAGAAGCGATCTGAACTCTGCCCACCCCTTATCAGTTAGCCTGTAGACTATCTTTTTGCCGCCCCTGACCCCCTCCTCGACACTGGCAACCTCTATGAGGCCCTGCTCCTTCATGTAGTTTAGCAGCGGGTATATTGAGCCGGCGGCAGGCTTCCACTGGTTCATGGTTAGCTCCTTGATCCTCTTGATTATGTCATAGCCGTGGAGAGGCCCCTCTGAGAGTATGAACAGCATAAACCATATTAGGCTGTCCTTATATCTACCGCTCTCAGCATATTTCTCGCTCTGGCTAGTCAAATCTCTAACCTCCAGGTTAGAGATATCACCAGGAAATATATCTATCTCTATTGGTTTGTTTACCTATTGTTAAGGGATCCTATGAAGGGCGCTCGACTCTGGCGTCTGTCCTCATGAGGTTCGGTAATACTAATCTTCTTCATCGCGCCGCTCTACGTAACTGCTTAAGGGTTAATTAACTAGGGCTCACACAACCACGAACCTGACTCCCGGAACGGATATCGGCGTGAAGGGTATGCCGAATCCCCTGTAGAACTTGTTGAACCACTCGTAGAAGTGAAGCCTAAGATCATGGGCAAAGGCCACGATGCCCTCTAGCCCGGCGGTCAGTATGTTGCCTATTATGTATATGAGGATGGCAGAGGCCCAGCCGGCTGGGGAGTAGTGCATCCCTGCCAGAACTACATAGTAGAGCACAGCAAAGCCAACCATGAGGCCTGCGTGGGCGAGGCTCAGCCCCAAGATCCTTAGGAAGCTTATCGTGTTACCTATGGCCAACAGCATGCCCTCAAAGAGGCTGAGGAAGCTCTCATATGGGTTCAGCCTGAACCCCTCACCCATGGCAGCGCTGTAGAGCCCCTCGCCTAGGACAAGCCATATGAGGGACGCTATGGCCCCATAGAACATGAAGGCCTGCATGGGGCCTCCATGGCCTAGGTCGAACAGGCCCTGCTCAATAATGCCGCCAGCCTTAAATGCGTTGAAGTAGACCAGGAATGGCAGCTCGGCGGCGAGGAAGAGCAGCGTCAGTGGGAGCCTCTTGGTTAACAGGTCCTCATAGTTGCGGCTAAACACATCATTAGCTATTCCTAACAGGTTACCAAAGACCAACATGAAGCCCCCTATCCAGAACGACAGGTCAAGTATCAAGTCAAACAGGGTAATGGTATAGCTTGATGTACTGGGCGACGTCGCAGCGTCTATGGGAGACAGCAGCGGGGGCACGGCGAAGCCCAGGCGGTGCCAGAACAAGTCTATCCAGCCAGCCGGCACTGGACCGAAGAACTCGCCCGCCAGGAAGCCTGTTATCATGCCTGCCACGCCGAGGACGGCCGCTACCTTGGCTATATCCCTGCTCCTGGGCAACATGTAAAATAGGGCAAAGAGGAGCAGCACCAGCCCATGACCTAAGTCAGGGAACATGAGCCCAAATATTATTGGCATCGTTACTGCCATGAAGATCGTTGGCACAAGCTCGTCGCTGGAAGGAGTTCCGTACATATTAACGATGGCCTGATACCACCTGAAGTAACCTGGCAGGTCTACTTTAGTTGGCACCTCGCGCTCACCGCGCCTAGTACCTAGCCTCAGGAGGATGTAGCTCCCCCTGCAACAGGTGTCTAGGACTGCCGTCAGCCTCCTAACATCTTTTACATCAACGTAGCCATGCAAGAATGATGTGCTGTCCGTCCTAGCAGTGTAGCTCAGCATCTTAGCTACCTCGGATATGGCATAAACCTTTGTATAGTATCTCCTGAGCTCAGGAAGCCTCTTCGAGGACTCAGACCTGATGGCTTCGAGCTCGGCGGTCAGCCTAGAGAGCTGCTCGTTTATCGCATTGAGGCACGCCTTGGGCGAGCCCGGCAGCCCTGGTGGTATAATGGCCTGGCGCCAGCCTGCCTTTGAGAGGTCACCCAACGCGCGCCTCAGGGCCTCTGGCGGGCCAGCAACCGCAACTATGGCCTGATCACCTGTCTGCTCCGAGGCAACTAATAGCCCGTACTTTTTGGCGGCCTCTATTGCCTCGCTTGCGCTCTTCAGGTCAACAACACCTACTGCTGCCCTGATGTATATTCCTGACCAGGCTGCAGTTATGTTCGCCTCTAGGCCTCCAAGGACCTCAAGGGTCGAGCGCAGCCCCTCAAGCTCTACAATTCTGGCGCTCACCTCGCTTACTCTCTCGCTTATGGCAGCAAAGTACTTGTCTAACTCTGAGTTCTCCTCAACTATCTCAGCATAGGTGCGGTCCCAGTCGCTGACCCTTATCTCTAGGCCCTCCTCAACGGCTGGGTTCAGGCCTAGCGACTTGTAGAACCCCTCTATCCTTGATCTCCTTTCCTGACTCTCAGCGCTGAGCTTCCTATAACCCCTCAGCTGGTATTTAGAGAGCTCATGAGGAGGCTCTGTGGCGTGCAGGAGGCCCTCTGTTGCCACCATGGCGAGCGCCCTATCATAGAGTTCATTAGGTACTGCTATCAGCACCTCCTCAAGTCTGTTAGGTACTATCAAGGGCCTCAGGTGAGCATATGGCTTGGAGGCTATTTTAAAGGTTCGCGCTCTTAAAGGATTCCAGGAAGTTAGTAAACAATAAAATGCTAAGCGTTCACATCTCGGTGAGGTATCGTGTCACAGGAGACCACAGTAACGGTCATTGGGGACAGGATAAGCCTGCCCCTGTTCAGGATGGTTGGTGCTAGAGTGATTGAGGCTAACAGCCAGCGGGAGGCAGAGCTGGCCCTGAGGCAGGCAGCTCAATCAGGCTCAAAGATAGTGATAGTGCTTAAGCACATAGTTGCTGACGAGAATAGGCTCAGGGAGGAAGCCGTTAGAGCTGGCGTCACGCTCCTAGTGCTGCCCACAAGGTGGTCTAAGGCTGCGCCCATAAATATTGAAAAGCTGTTAATGGAGGCTCTGGGCTTCGGGTGAGGGAATTGAACGTAATCGGTGATGCCAGAAAGATGGCCACAACAATAGTAGATGCAAGGGCCTCGGAGCTCGATGCTAAGCTGGACTCAGCTCTATCAGCTGCCAGAAAGCTGCTTGACTCAGCGCTCTTAGAGGCCATGACGAGGACTAGGAACGCTATAGAGTCTAAGGCCTTAGAGGCCTCAGAGAGGCTCAGGAGCGCCGAGGCTGAAGCAGACCTCAAGGTCAAGCTAAGGGCTGATCAGTTGAGGGCCAGGTACATTGATGAGGTTTTCTCAGAGGTCCGCAGGCGGTTGGCCACGGACAGAGGTGATTGGTACAGGAGCTATTTAGAGAGGGCTATAAGTGCCGTGGCGCAGGAGGCCAGCAAGGGAGTCAAGTTCACGCTCCTGTGCCGCAAGGACGATATAGAGCTACTCAGGGAGCTGGCCAGCAAGTATGGCTTTGAGGTAGCTGAAGGTTCGACAGATATAATAGGGGGCTTTGTAGCCCTTTCCGAGGACAGCAGCATGAGGATAGACCTAACTATTGATCAACTGTTGGCCGAGAATGAGGTAACTCTCAGGGGCCTGATCTCAAGGAAGCTCTTTGGTGATGCCTGATGCTGGTGAAGGGACGCATAATCAGAGTATCAGGTCCCCTCGTCGTAGCTAGCAACATGTCCGGCGTCCAGATGTACGAGATGGTCAAGGTAGGTGAAGAAGGCCTGGTGGGCGAGGTTACCAGGATACACGGCGACACGGCATACATACAAGTCTACGAGTCAACAAGCGGCCTAAGGCCCGGCGAGCCAGTTGAGGGCACAGGCTCACCCCTGAGCGTTGAGCTTGGACCTGGGCTGCTGGGCAGTATCTATGATGGCATCCAGAGGCCTCTCCCTAGGATAGCTGATGAGATAGGGAAGAGGAACCCTGCCAGGTCAATATTCATAGAGCGCGGCATCTCCGTGCACGCGCTACCCAGAGACAAGAAGTGGCACTTCGCGCCTCTGGAGAGGCTTAAGCCTAACGATAAGGTTGAGGGCGGCGACATACTCGGCCTTGTCCAGGAGACCGGGTTAATGCAGCACAGGGTTCTTGTGCCTCCAAACATAAGGGGCACTCTCAAGTGGCTGGCGCCTGAGGGCGACTACACGATACTCGACCCAATAGCGGAGGTAGACATGGGAGGTGGCGACGTGCGTCAGGTCTTCCTGGCCCACCGCTGGCCTGTAAGGATACCAAGGCCCTACAGTCTCAAGTTTGAGCCCGCAGAGCCACTAATAACTGGCATGAGGATCATAGACCTCCTGTTCCCAATGGCTAAGGGAGGCACAGGGATGATACCTGGCGGCTTCGGCACCGGCAAGACCGTGACGTTGCATAACCTGGCCCAATGGTCGTCGGCCAACGTCATAATATACATTGGTTGTGGCGAGCGTGGCAACGAGATGACGGAGGTCCTCGAGAGGTTCCCGCATTACATGGATCCCTGGAGCGGTCACCCGCTTATGGAGAGAACCATACTCATAGCCAACACCAGCAACATGCCTGTCGCAGCTAGGGAGGCAAGCATTTATGTCGGAATAACAATGGCGGAGTACTACAGGGACATGGGCTATGACGTGCTCATAGTGGCCGACTCTACCAGCAGGTGGGCCGAGGCCCTCAGGGAGCTGGCTGGAAGGCTTGAGGAGATGCCCGCTGAAGAGGGATACCCGAGCTACCTGGCCTCAAGGCTGGCCGAGTTCTACGAGAGGGCAGGTAAGGTGAGAGCCCTTGGTAGTCCGGAGAGGCTGGGCAGCGTGACGGTCATTGGTGCCGTGAGCCCACCGGGCGGGGACTTCACTGAGCCTGTAACAACGCACACCAAGAGGTTCACCAAGGTGTTCTGGGCGCTTGATACGGCATTGGCCTACAGCAGGCACTATCCAGCAATAAACTGGATAACCAGCTACAGCGCCTATTACGAGAGCGTGGCGGACTGGTGGCACAAGAATGTCGACCCAGGCTGGCTAAAGGAGAGGGAGACCATAATGGACATACTGATCAGGGAGAACCAGCTGCGTGAGATAGTGAGGCTAGTGGGCACTGAGGGTCTCAGTGAGCATGACAAGCTAGTTCTTGAAGCGGCGAGGCTGATAAGGGAGGGTCTGCTGAAGCAGAACGCTTTTGACCCGATAGATACATTCTCAACACCACAGAAGCAGGCCGCTATGATGAGGATGTTCGTGGAGTTCTACAACGCTGCTTCAGAGGCGGTAAAGCGGAACGTCACAGTAAGCAAAATAAAGGAGTCGCTAGGCAGGCTCTACACGGACATGATGAGAGCGAGATACACGGTGCCCAACGAAAAGGTAGACGAGATAGAGAAGCTAGCAAAGAAAGTAGTAGAGGTCATCTCAAAGCTAGAAGGTGGGGAGCAATGAGCATGATCGGCGTCAGGGAGTATATGCATGTCTCTGAGATCAAGGGGCCGCTTCTCATAGTTGAGGGCATTAGCAGGGTAGCCTACGATGAGATAGTTGAGGTTGAACTCTCTCACGGCGAGAAGAGGAGGGGCAGGGTACTCGAGGTCACTAACAACGTGGCCGTAGTTCAGGTCTTCGAGGGCACCACCGGCATATCTACGTCTGGCGTCAAGGTGAGGTTCCTCGGCAGAACCCTGGAGATGCCTGTCTCAGAGGACATGTTGGGCAGGATCTTTGACCCGCTGGGGAAGCCGATAGACGGTGGGCCTGAGATAGTCGCAGAGGAGAAGTATGACATAAATGGAGCCCCTCTAAACCCAGCTGTCAGGGCCTACCCTGAGGACTTCATACAGACTGGCATCAGTGCTATTGATGGCATGAACACGCTCGTGAGGGGCCAGAAGCTGCCCATATTCAGCGGCAGCGGGCTACCTCATAATGAGTTGGCCGCGCAGATAGCCAGGCAGGCTACTGTCAGGGGCGAGGAGGAGTTCAGCGTAGTCTTTGCCGCCATAGGTATAAAGTACGATGACTTCATGTTCTTTAGGAAGTTCTTTGAAAAGACAGGAGCCCTCAAGAAGGTCGCCATGTTTGTTAACCTCGCCAATGAGCCTGCAATGCTGAGGATAGTTGCTCCAAGATCGGCGCTTACTCTGGCTGAATACCTGGCCTATGAGAGAGGCATGCATGTACTTGTGATACTGACCGACATGACCAACTACGCCGAGGCCCTGAGGGAGATCAGTGCCGCGAGAGAGGAGGTGCCTGGAAGGCAGGGCTATCCTGGCTACATGTACAGCGACCTCGCCAGCATCTATGAGAGGGCAGGAAGGGTGCATGGGAGGAATGGAAGCATAACACAAATGCCAATACTCACTATGCCTAACGACGACATAACTCACCCGATACCTGACCTTACCGGCTACATAACTGAGGGCCAGATAGTGCTTAGCAGGGAGCTCTACAACAGGGGCATATACCCGCCCATAAACGTGCTCATGAGCCTGTCAAGGCTGATGAAGGAGGGCATAGGGCCTGGCAAGACCAGAGAGGATCACGCGCAAGTGAGCGATCAGCTCTACGCGGCCTACAGTAGGGGCGTCGAGCTGCGTAGCCTAGCGGCGGTTGTCGGTGAGGAGAGCCTTAATGACACTGAGAGGAAGTACCTTAAGTTCGCCGACGAGTTTGAGAAAAGCTTTCTGAGCCAGAGCATGACTGAGAACAGGCCAATAGAGCAGACGCTGGACCTGGCCTGGGACGTGCTGTCGATACTGCCAGAGGACGAGCTGACGAACATAAAGGAAGAGATGATAAAGAGGTACCACCCTAAGTACAGGCAGCAGGCGGCTTAGGCTCTCTAAGGTCCAACGATACTCCCTAAGCCTTCCCCTTTTAGGGCTCTAATGATATTCTTGGGGTTCTTGCCATCAATAAATACCACCCTTATTGAGCTCCTCTTGACAACCTCGATGGCTACCTTGTCAAAGAGCTCATATGTGCCTGCGTAGCTGTCCTTGGAGCTAACTATCTC
>DAJS01000029.1:1154-63674 GCA_002496425.1 Acidilobaceae archaeon UBA162 | reverse complement strand
GTCTCTGCCAGGACCGCCGCGACGGCATTAGTGCTCTGGCCTGGCTGGAGACCACCCATTACAGGTATAAGCCCTCTGGTGAAGTCGCTCAGCGCCTCCTCAAGCGATGTAGGCACGCGAGGCACGGCGTAAGGTGCCAGGGCAGCTGCTACTGACAGCGCGTTCAACCTGGCAGCCTCAATGCCCACTAGGTCAAGGATAGCCTCACTTACCCTCAGGGAGCGAAGGGCCTGTATGTGCTCTCTCGCCAGCCTGCCACCGCCAGTTACTATGCCTAGCCTGAGCCCTGAGCTGATGAGCTCTAGCACAGTCTCCCTGAGCGCGCCCAAATAAGTGGCCGTAGGGGAGCTTAGGAGTCCGCCGCTTACCTTGATAACAGCCACGCCGCTCTTCACGCTCATGTGGAGCCCCTCAGCCGCCAGGCCCAGCTCATCTTAGGCTCACTGCTTTTAACCCGCATCATCGGTGCTCCGCCGAATCCTGAGGGCGCTGAGGCTTTAATCCTCGGCTACCCCAGCAACAGGGAAGGAACATGCCATCAGTGACCCTTGAGGTTGACATGGGCCGTTATAAGAGCGTCGCCCTGCCGGTGGATCAGGCTGAAAAACTAATAATAGAGGTCAGCAAGAGGCTCAACGTTAGCTCTAAGGATGTGACAGAGGCTCTAAGGATAGTTAGGAACTTTGATGAGTTCTATGAGTACCAGCAGAAGAAGTTCAAGGATTATGTAGTTCCAGACAAGGATGTAAGTGACATGATAAGAGGGGCCGTGGTTGTTGATAGCCTGAAGCTAATCAAGGAAGGCCAGGAGAGGTCAGTGGTAGTGACATTTGACAGAAGAGTTGACGAGGATATAATAGTTAAAGTCCTTAGGTCACTTGGATATGACGTTGAGGTTAAGCGTTTCAGCCTGGACCACATGTTCATGAGGTCAAAGCCTCAGCAGAAGTAGAGGGCTGGGGTCGCGAGAACTCTATTGGCATCCTGTTTCTCTAGGACTTGGAAGCCCTTCTCTTGGCCTTAGATCTCTTGACCTTCTTGACCTTCTTCTTGGCCACCTTCTTAGCTGCCTGAGCACTGGCTGTGGGGGTCCTGCTTCTCCTACTGCGCTTCACAGAACTTCCAAGCTTCTCAAGGGCCTCCACGACCTTCTCGTCGTAAAGGGCCTTGGCCTCGGTTACGCTTATTGAGCCCTCACTCGCCCTCTCAAGTATGTCAAACGCGTCAAGCATTATCTGTAGCAGCTCAGGACTGCTAACCTTGTACTCCGCATATAGCTGCTCCTCGGCGGTCTCAGAGGTCTCAGCAGCTTCCTTGCTCGTCTCCTCGGACTCTATCTCTGATTCCTTGGCTTCGTTCTCCTCGGTCGACACGGGCTTCAGCCAGGCATCTAGAACTTGCCTTAACTTGACTTAAAAAGCCTTAACGTTTGGCTTGAGTTAGGGTTTTAACCAACGTGTTGACCACAGGAGCCCTAGGTATAAGTGGATGGATGGGCAGCGGCAGGTCAAGCTTTATCCAACGTCCAAGGACGAGATAGTGGTGGGACCTCCTATCTTAACTAAGTACGAGAGGGCCAAGATAATTGGTCTTAGGGCACTGCAGCTGGACAACGGTGCTATGCCGCTTATAGACCCAGTGAGCGTAGGAGTCAGGAAGGACCCTGTGGAGATAGCCAGATATGAGCTTGACCACGGGCTCCTGCCGCTCTCAGTGGTCAGACACACGCCCTCAGGCCTAGTCCAGATAATTCCCATCAAGCTCCTGCTTAGCTGAAGTAAAGTTAAAAGGGTAAGTTACAAGCCTAGCGCTGATTGGTGGGGACGCAGCCTTGGTCAAGGCGCCCAAGGGCTACAGGCACAGGACCAGAAAGCTGCTAAAGAAGGGCGTCAGGGAGAAGGGTGCCGTTCCAAGGGCCAGCATAATGTTCTATCCATATAAGGAGGGGGACAGGGTAGCCATAATAATAGACCCATCGTTCCACGACGGCATGCCGCACAGAAGGTATCAAGGGCTCACGGGGGTCATAGTTGGCAGGAGGGGTCGCGCCTATGTGGTTAAGGTGATGCTCGGTGACAAGGAGAAGATGTTAATTACATACGCTGCACACCTGAGACCCCTCAAAGCCTGAGGGAGCGCTCCTATGCAGAGGCGTATAGAGAGCAGGAGGTATCTTACATATTATGAGGCAAGGGAGGTCCTGCAGCGTAGGCTAGAGGAGTCAGGAGGGGCCCTTGAGAACCCCGTGCAGAAGCG
Organism: Acidilobaceae archaeon UBA162; assembly: GCA_002496425.1. Lineage (GTDB taxonomy): Archaea > Thermoproteota > Thermoprotei_A > Sulfolobales > Acidilobaceae > Acidilobus. Next base: position 61,418 of record DAJS01000029.1, on the reverse strand, counting down.
CACATGGGATTACCTAAGGGTTGTGGGCGAGGGTGATGCAACCAAGGCAAGAGAGATCGTAGAGAAGCTCAAAGGCTTGGGCCTCGAGGAGTACATAGCTGTCCAGCTGGTTAACATGTGCCCTGACGACGATGGCTACGTGACGTTGATCCTTGAGGGCCAGGAGGGTCTCTCAGTGACAGCAGAGCTTCTCTCCAAGATAAAGGAGGCTTTAGCCCCCTTCTGTCAACAGGCCAGCTAGCAGGGCTAGCCACGTCTAAATCCCTATCTAGCAACACCTTGCCTAGGGTGTTGTCTCCCTGGGCGCCCGCCGAGTGTGTCAGCTGCCAAGCGTCTATGACGTGATGATAGCCGAGAAACCAAAGGCTGCAGAGAAGATAGCCACAGCTCTCGGCAGTTACAGCAGGTGTAGTATTGATGGGGTGCCGGTTTACCTGCTGAGGGCTGGCGGCTCAGACATAGTCATAGTCACCAGTGCCGGCCACCTCTTCGGTCCTGACACCAGGGTCAGAGGGCTTCCTGTGACCGAGATCAGGTGGGCGCCCCTATGGCAGTTCGATCCAAGGTCAAGACATCTCAGGCGCTTCTACTACGTGCTCTCTAAGGTAGTACCAAGGGCCAGGAGCTTCATAAACGCCTGTGACTACGACATAGAGGGCAGCACTATAGGCTACATGATAATAAGGAACTTCGGGGATCCCCACAGGGCTAAGAGGATGAAGTTCTCATCATTGACACCAACGGAGCTCCGCAAGGCCTTTGTCAACATGACGCCATTAGATGTTAGCAACTCTATGGCAGGAATGGCAAGGGCTGAGCTGGACTGGCTCTGGGGAATAAACGTGTCAAGGCTTCTGATAAGGGCCTACACCAAGGCTTCAGGCAGGTGGAGATCTCTTAGCGCTGGAAGGGTTCAGACGCCGACACTGGCTGAGGCGGTGAGAAGGTGGAAGGAGATCAACACTTACGTTCCCATGCCCAGGTTCTCGCTCAGGGCGACACTCGCTTACGGCTCAGCCGAGGTCCAGGCGGTTCCCAAGGGATGGGCTCCAAGCACCAGGTCCGAAGCGATAGCAATAGCAGAGGGTGTCAAGAAGGGCGGCTATATGACGGCCTCAAGGTATCAGGAGCAGGTTCTTGAGGTCAGACCACCGCCCCCCTTCAATCTAACAGACCTCCAGGAGGAGGCTGCCAGGATATACGGTCTCTCACCTTACAGAACGCAGGAGATAGCGGAGGAGCTGTACCTGGCGGCCTTGATAAGTTACCCCAGGACCAACAGCCAAAGACTGCCGTCAACCCTTAACTACTCCGAGGTCCTAAACGCCCTGGCCTCTAACCCTAGGTACTCCTCCCTGATCAAGAGGCTGGTGTCAGAGACCGGAGGACATCTTCAGCCCAGGCAGGGCGAGAAGGACGATCCAGCGCACCCGGCCATTTACCCTACGGGCGAGAGGCCTGAGAGGCTGGACAGAGATCATGAGAGGGTGTATGACCTGGTGGTCAGGAGATTCCTGGCGGCCTTCGCCAAGAGCGCCATGATTGCCAGGAGAAGTCTCTTACTGACAGATGTTGACGGGCGCGCCTGGGTGGCCGAGGGTGAGGCTGTTGTTAGGGAAGGGTGGCTTGCCTACTACTCATTCTCAAGGCCTGCGGAGAAGGAGCTGAGCAGGGTGCCTCAGGGCTCAAGGCTTAAGGTGCAGAAGGTGGTGCTGAGCACGCTGTGGCCGCCCTCGCGCGTCCAGCTATCCAGGCTGGCACTGCTGAGGTGGATGGAGGCTAACGACCTCGGCACCAAGGGGACCAGGGCCCGCATAATAGAGACCCTGTACAGGCGCGGCTTCTTGAGGTCAGGCAGAGCCCGCACAGAGGTGACAGACCTTGGCTACGCCGTCTACAGAGCTCTGAGTGCCGTGGCTAAAGAGCTCACCTCCGTTGAGCTGACCAGGAGCTTTGAGGAGCAGCTGGAGATGGTTGCCGAAGGGAGGGCCACCAAGGATGCTGTCGTGTCAAAGGCGAAGGATTACATAAGCTCTCTGGTGGGCTCGGTGTTAAGCAAGGGCCTTGACGTGCTGGGCACCGAGCTCGTAACTATATCTGAGGGAGGGAAGGGCCCCAGGTGCAAGCTCTGCAGCAGGGCTGCCGGTCCCTCAGGTCTCTGTGAGCTTCATGAGGAGGCTCTTATGAAACTCAGGGCAACGCTACCAGAGGTTGCCAGAGCATTAGGCGTAGGCAAGAGAGAGGCCCTGGCTGAGATAGCAAAAAGGAGCACCACTGGTACTTGGGTAAAGGAAGTAGCTAAGGCAATCCTAAGTGGGTCCCTTGACTGGCCTGAGGATCAGTGACAGAGAGCCTATATAGGGTATTGCGATCGGTCTGGAGCCGCCTATGACCACGCCAATGACATAGTTGATGGGAACCCCAGAGACCCGAACCTCTCCTGCTACGGCCGATCCTGGGCCCTCCGTAGCGTAGCCGACAGGGCCGCCAGGGGTCTGGGTCTCGTTAATGGTAATAGTGACATAGCCACATACGCTTGGGTAGCCTGGGTCTGGGACTAGGTTGTTGTCGCCCTTAGTAACCAGGCACTCGATACCATCATGGTGGTAGATGTAGATGACTCTGTGAATAATCAATGCGTTATAAAGGTAGTAGCCGTAGAAGTAGCCAGTGTACCTGTAGACAACCACGTCGCCAACGGTTATGTTGGCATCCTTAGGGCTCATAATAAAGACTATATCGCCCGTCTGAAGGGTTGGTAACATGCTCTTACCATCAACTACCACCGCGGATAGACCAAGCGTTGCATGCGCGTAGTAGGTAGCACCCACAAGAACAATGATCAGTATCACTATTCCCAGCACTAGGGCCCTCCTGGAGTTCAGCGTGCTCACCCGTCGCAGACCTACGATTCAAGACAGGCTATAACGCTTGCCTAGGTATATTGCGCAACAGAGACCTCTCAACATACTGGCAGTATATCCTGAACCTAGTGTAGTGCACTTAGGGCAACGCAGCTAGGGCTGCAAGAGTTAAGGTTACAGCATAGTCAAGGATAGTCTCTATGGCAAGTTATCAGGTGCTACAGGTTCAGCTCCTTCTTATATGTTGCAGGTCTTGCACGTGCTGTTCTCGTCTAGCTCAACCTTAACCGTTCCCTGCCCTTCCTTTATGCTGAACAGCTGGGTCAGCTTGGCATCTATAGCCACCTCCTCGCTCTTAACCTCTTTCTTCACTATGGTCATCCTCATGCCTGGTCTCCTGACCAGACTCACAGGCTCCTTGGCAAGGCTCGCCTGCTGCCCACCGAAGTATATCACCTGGGCGCCCTTGCTCTCATCTCTGTAGATAGTCACGCCCTTCAGGCCCCCGAGCCAGGCCAACAGGTAAGCGGTGGCCACGGCGTTAACATCAGCGTCCCTGGGCAGGTTTACGGTCTTGCTTATAGCCTGGTCCACAAAGAGCTGAGCAGCTGCCTGGTGCGACACATGATACCACACGTCGAAGTCCATGCTAGTGGCGAACAGCCTGGCCAGCGCTCTGAGGTCCTCCATGAAGCCCCTGTAGTCCCACGCGGCGAACCTTATCACGCCATCGGACGTCTCTGCCGTCGCGGCTGGGATGACCTTCTCGAGCTCGGGCAGCGCCCACCTAATGCTTCCCTTGTGCCTTGAGATCACCTGCAGTGTCTGCTCTATTACACTCTCTGGTGCTCCCCTTCTCTCGGCGGATTCCAGCAGTGCGTCCCTGAACTCCCTGACTACCTCCCATAGCTCGCCGACGGTGACCCTTCTGAGGTAAACTAGGGCGAAGTAGGGCTCGATGCCGCTAGTGGTGCCGGCTATTATACTTATGGTACCTGTTGGGGCCGTGGTGTTCACTGCTGTGTGCCTTGGCGCTTTGGCCCCTAGAGACCTGCCGTACTTAACAAGTTCGGCCCAAAGTCCTGCTGGGTCATAGATGGCCCTGGCCAGCATGAGTCTTGGATCCTTCACAAGCTCCTGGTAGCCTACTTTGAGGGCTCTCTTGACCAGTTCATCCGTGACCCCGAACCGCTCGCTGAGCACCTTCCTGAGCGACTCAAGGCTCAGCAACCTGAGGGATCCGTCTGGCTCAACCCTCTCCCTGGCAATGCCCTCCAGCTTGTTAAGCATGTACTCATTAAGGCCTATGGAGTGGTACCTCACCTTGACCCATTCACCATCAAACCTCATGACCTCCGCAGCCTTGAGTAGCGCCGGAGTGAACATCTCCAGTAGCTCCTCAGGCTCACCCTTTTCCACGCACTGGAGCCTCTGCCAGTCGAATTTCTTGCACTCGAAGGCTGGGGCATGGCCAAGCTTGGCCCCAAGCTCCCAGCTCCTCTTCCAGGCCATGGCTGTCAGGAGGGCCAGCGAGGCCATGGTGAAGGCTACTGCCTCCTCAGAGTCGTAAGGTATGCCCAACCTGACCAGGGCTGCGGCGAGGCCCATCACACCAAGGCCTACCTTCCTGGTGAACCTGTTGACTATGTCCTGTCTTAGGTCAGGCTGCCTGTTGAAGTCTATCACGGCGTCAAGCCCGTCAACGGCAAGCTCCACGTCTCTGGCAAATGAGTCCACGTCAAATCTACCATTGCTCACATACTTGTCCAGGGCCAGTGAGCCCAGGTTGCAACTCTCATAGGGGTAAAGTGGCTCCTCGCCACAGGGGTTAGTTGCCGCCACAGCACCGAGCCATGGAGTCTCAACCCACTTGTTGTGGTTGTCGAGGAAGAAGAGGCCTGGGTCACCGCCCTCCCAGGCGCCCCTGACTATTTCCTCCCATAGTTCTCTCGCGGGATATCTCCAGGCCTTGGGGTTTCTCCTGCTTGGGTCCGCCCCTTCCGCCAGCGCCCTGGCCTTGGCCTCCTCTATGACATCCTCAAACACGTTAAGGTATGGAATCTCCCTGAGCCATGGCTTCTGCTCGAGCAGTCTAAGGGTTCTCCCCCAGCCCGTGGCCCTTGATACGGCGTAGTGGAGCCTGTAGACCCCATCACCCTTGTCGCTGTACCTCGGGTTCACCATCCACCAGTCAGAGCCCTCTATGACAGCCTGCATGAAGGCATCATGCACTCCAACGCTTATGTTGAAGTTAGTCAAGAAGGCGTCCTGCATCGGAGCTCTCTTGGCCTGTATGAAGCCTGCCTCCTCTGGCTCAGCGTAGCGACCTGACGTGAGCTTGGCAAGCGCCTCAAATATCTCCTCGTTGACCTGATAGAACCCGTCCTTCTTAAGGATCTCCAACGCCTGCTTGAACTGCTGCAACAGCTGCTGCACCTGCGGAGGTAGCGTTGACATTAGGGCCGCCCACGGATCATAGTTGGGGTTGTAGAGGTCAGGGTGCCAGTCGTGGATTATCCCCATGTTGGCGCCCCTTCTCTTGCCGCCCTGCTTAACTACATCAGTGGCCACGTCGTAGAGCCTCATGAAGCTTATGGGGCCGCTGGCGACGCCGCTGGTGCCTGCTACCACGTCGCCTCTGGGTCTCAGCTCGCTGAAGCTAAAGCCCTGGCCACCACCATACTTGAATGTCATGACTTGAACGGTGAGGCCATCCATGATTCCCCTCATGTCGTCCCTGACTGGCGTGACATAGCAGGCGCTTAGGGCCCCTTTGGCTCCATCAACATACATGTTGAAGAGTGTTGGTGAGTTGAACATGAACCTGCCCTCTATGAGCGCCCTGTAGAGGGCCTCAGAGTTGACCCTGTCCCTGAAGCCCTCAGCTACCCTCCTCATTATCATTGACGGAGTCTCTATGAAGCGTCCCATTAGGTCCTTAGTCATGTACCTGCTCATGAGGACCCTCAGCGCGTTGTAGGTGAACCTCATGTCATCCTCGCAGAGGCCAGATCTCATGCACTCAGGCAGCTCCGCAAGCAGACCGCCATTAGGTGCCCTACCTGTGTAGGCCTCTAGCACCTGCCTGTAGACTCTTGAGAGCAGGAGTCTCTTGGCCTCCTCCTCAGACTTGGGCCTGAAGGCTGACTCTCTAATCAGCTCAGCCTCCTTGATCTCTTCGCTGTTCTGCGCCGCCATGGTTAGCATTCGCCCCCTCTGGCGTAGATTGGAGAGGGGTTCCAGGCCTGTTTAACATAGGTCATCAAGGAGGCCTGGGCGCGGCTGCTTCTGTACCAGAATTCTGGTCTCGCTGTGGACAGGTTCCACGACATTTGTCCCGTCGCAATAGCGCAAGCTGTGGGCAGGGTCAACGGTGTTACCTCTCCGGTATTCTCTTTGTCCCCTGCCTCTCGCTGCTAAAACAGGGAATCCAGAAGCTATGTGCACACACGGGGAATCCCGGAGAGCCACGTGGAGTACCGAAACAGTTACATAGCGCTAAGAATCAGGCATAGGAGCTTATCTGTCTGATAACATCATCAAGGAGCCCCTCGGCCCTGGCCCTGTCGCAGGCTCTGGTTCCTCTGTTAAACCTCTCAAGCTCCGCTATCAGCGCGTCCTTCTCGTCATCCGTGAGTGCCATCTCGACGTAAGCGAAAGCTATGGTGTTCTCCACGTCTATGTGGTCTCTCAGCAGCGAGGCCAGCTCTGAGGCAGTCCTGGCAGCGGCCGTGGCGTCCCCGGAGCTCCACGAGGATCTTAAGGTCTCAAGCAGCTCCTCTGCTCTCCTGTGCTCCTCCCTCAACCTTGAGGCTAGCTCCGCCTCATCGCCGCCCCGCCTGTCCATTATAGGGAACACCAACTCCTCCTCCTTGCGGTGGTGACATCCAGCCACGAAGTTGCCCACGAACTCCAGCTGAGCCATTACCAGCGAGTCATCAACCGAGGCCCCTGATTCAAGCCTCACAACAAGCCAGTCGAGGGTTGAAAGCATCCTGCTTATTAGGTCGTGCTCATCTTGAAGCTCAAGGGTTGCAGCCTTCAAGGCGACGCCCATAATAAATGGCTAAGAGCCGCGTTTTACTGTTTTGTACTGGATAGTAAGTACATAGTACTAACATCTCAGGACACGATAAAAATGCGAAGGCGAATGTTAGCCGGTCCTGATCTTAGAGATTGTAATGTATGCGTTGCCCTCAAGAACCCATCTGGGTATCTCAAGGGGCTGAGCCTCAGACTTTCTCTGCCACCTCACTTGCGTTCACCCAAAAAGAGTTTTGAAACCTAAACCTTTTAAACGCTTAGTATAGATAATACGTTTGTAATAAGTAGTTTTGTTACAATGAAAGTGACTTAATGGGATAGCGTGGTCTTGAACGCTGACAACTTATTAAAAGTTGGCCCCCGGGCCAGGGGATGGCCTTGTTCAGAGACCTGAGGGAGTTCCTGGAGGAGCTAGAGCGTAATGGCCAGCTTAGACATGTTAATGAGGAGCTGTCGCCGGAGCTGGAGATACCTGAGGCGATAAGGCAGGTGGCCTACAGGAAGGGCCCTGCCCTGCTCTTCGAGAGGGTCAAAGGTCATGAAGGGTGGCGCATCGCGGCAAACCTATTCGGAACTATGGAAAGGATACGCCTGGCTCTCGGCACGAGACGCCTTGAGGACTTAGGGGAGAGGCTGACGGGCCTAATTACGTCGCCCCTGCCGACCTCACTTATGGATAGGCTGAGGGCCCTCGGAGAGGCCATTGGCCTCGGTAAGTACATGCCTAGGAAGGTGGGCAGAGCTCCAGTCAAGGAGGTAGTTGAGGAGCCCGACCTGACTGCACTCCCAGCCTTCAAGTCGTGGCCTAAGGACGCTGGCCGCTACATCACTTACGGGCTCCTCATAACTAGGACGTCCCAGGGCATCTACAACATAGGCGTCTATCGTGTGCAGGTAGTTGGCAGTAAGGAGGCAATAGTTCACGCGCAGATACACAAGAGAGCGGCGGAGCTGTTCAATAGCTCCAGGGGCTGTACTGATGCTGCGATAGCTATAGGCGGCGACCCAGCCCTTATGCTGAGCGGCATGATGCCGACCCCCTATCCGCTTGATGAATACCTATTCGCAGGTATAGTCAGGGGCGAGGGGGTTGAGGTGGTAGAGGGTGAGTCGGTAGACCTATTAGTTCCAGCCAACGCTGAGATCGTAATAGAGGGCTGCGTTGACACCTCGGACCTGCGCAAGGAGGGCCCCTTCGGAGACCACTATGGCGTCTACGACCCTGGCGGCCTTTATCCCACTTTCAAGGCTAAGGCGTCTCTGAGGAGGAAGGATCCCATATACTATGGCACCGTTGTGGGCAGACCACCACTTGAGGACGCGTACATGGGGAAAGCCGTTGAGAGGATCTTCCTGCCGCTAATTCGCATGCTAGTGCCAGAGATCGTGGACCTGGAGCTGCCCGAGTACGGGCTCTATCAGGGTGTGGCAATAGCGTCTATAAGGAAGAGGTACCCTGGACATGCCAAGAAGGTCATGATGTCCCTGTGGGGCCTCGGCCACATGATGTCCTTGACTAAGGTACTAATAATTGTTGATGAGGACGTGAATGTACATGATATTAATGAGGTCATATACGCCGTGGCCCAGAGGGTTGATCCGCAGCGTGACGTAGTTGTAATCCAAGGGGCCCACGTTGACGTCCTAGATACCGGGTCACCAGTGCCAGGCTACGGTTCGAAGCTGGGGATAGACGCCACAAGGAAGCTGCCAGAGGAGTATGGCGGCAGACAATGGCCTGAGGAGGTCAGACCTGATGAGGAGGTCAGCAAGAGGGTTCTGGAGGCCCTCAGGAGAGCTGGCATAGTTCAGCCTTAAATGGCTCACGGCAGGCTTTAGTGCTGGGCAGTTCAATGTCCGAGACCTGTGACGACTTTATCAGAGGGCATGTGATTGAGGTGTGCAGGGATCGCTGTGCTGAGATAAGCGTGGACGGGACTTCCTTCAAGGCCTGCATCGAGGACTGCATGAGGGAGCTGAAGAAGCTCTGCGGTCAGGGCTAGGGCCTAAACAGGTTTATTGAGGGCCGACAGTAGCATAACTAGATAAGTCGGCTCGCTCACTGTGCTGGCGGCGCGTGGGTTGGCTAGGTGGTATGGCTACAAGGGCAGGATCCTCAGGGTCAACCTCTCCACTGGCACCGCCTCAGTTGAGGAACTCAGGCAGGACTATGTAAAGATGTACATAGGGGGGGTCGGCTATGCGGCCAGGATACTCTGGGACGAGCTAAGGCCCGGCGTTGACCCTCTATCCCCTGACAACATACTGATAGCCACCGCTGGTCCGTTCACTGGCACGCTGGTCCCAGGATCGGGCAACATATTCTGGACCTTCAAGGCACCAATGAGTGGGGCCTGGGGGGAGACAAGAAGCGGGGGCAAGTTCGGCGCCTGGCTGAAGTATAGCGGCTTTGACATGATCGTAATAACAGGCAAGGCCCCTGAGCCTGTCTATCTCTATCTCGAGGGCGGCAAGGCAGAGATAAGGAGTGCCAAGAGGTATTGGGGCATGACAGTCCATGAGGTCACGGACGTGTTGAAGGAGGACACCGGGGCCCACGACGCCTCAGTGGCAGCCATAGGCCCAGGTGGTGAGAACCTAGTAAGGTTCGCCGCAATAATTAATGACTACGACAGGGCCGCCGGCAGAACCGGCGGAGGGGCTGTCATGGGCTCCAAGAACCTCAAGGCGGTGGTGGCGGCCGGAGGGGAGGGCATAGAGGTCTACGACCCGGAGGGCTTCATGGAGGCGGCGCTCGAGGCCCAGAGGGCGATTAGGAGCGACCCAGGCAACCAGAGCATGGGGATGCACGGCACCATAGGGGGTCTGTTGGGCCTTAACGCCATGGGTGGCCTGCCAACCAAGAACTTCTCCACTGGCTACTTCGAGGAGGCCTATAGCATATCGCATGAGACGCTCGAGAGGAACTACATGATAAAGAGAAGGGCCTGCCACTCATGCACCATAGGCTGCGGCAGGTACAGCTATGTGGCTTACGGGCGCTTCGCCACGCCGCCGGCCGAGGGACCCGAGTACGAGACGACCGACATGAACGGTGCCATGCCTATGATAGGCAACATGGAGGCCGTGATAAGGGTCAACTACCTGGCCAGCAACTACGGCCTCGACACAATATCCCTTGGCCATACGATCTCGTGGGCCATAGAGGTCTATCAAAAGGGCCTGATAACTAAGGAGGACACGGGCGGCCTCGAGCTGAGGTGGGGCGACGCCGACACCTTCGTGCAGCTGGTGGATATGATAGCTTACAGGCGCGGCTTCGGCAATCTGCTCGCTGAGGGTAGCTACAGGGCTGCCCAGAAGCTGGGCAAGGGGCTTGAGCTGGTGAACCACGTCAAGGGGCTTGAGATGCCAGCGCACGATCCGAGAGTTGAATCGAAGCTGCTAGGTATCCAATACATGGTTAGCCCAAGGGGTGCCTGCCACATACACCCGATCTATCCGCCCTTTGACATGATGCAGGTCGACTCAGGCCTCAGGGACTTTGGCCTTCCATGGCCAATGCCTGACAGGCTTGCGGAGACAGGGGTAAGGAAGGGCGAGATATACAGGGTGCTCGCTATGTACGGCGAGAGCTTCAACAACCTTGGCCTCTGTAACTTCTATGCCATGGCGCCTGAGAGTGGCGTGCTGAGCCCAAGGAGGCTGGCGAGGCTCTACACTGCTCTGACGGGCATAGAGGTGACGCCACAGCAGATACTTGAGGCAGGCGAGAGAACGTGGAACCTGAAGAGGGCCTTCAACATAAGGGAGGGCTTCAGCAGGAAGGACGACATGCTGCCAAAGAGGTTGATGATGCCCATAGAGACAGGGCCGGCCAGGGGTCTAAAGGTCAATGACCCTGAGGGCCTGCTGAACGAGACCTATGACGCCTTCGGCTGGGACAGGACCACGGGCTACATAAGAAGATCCACACTCGAGAGGCTAGGCCTTAAGGATGTCGCTGACGTGCTTGCAGCCATGGGCAGGCTCAGCTCCTAAGGCCCAAACAGTCATTCTAGGCCTTTTAACCCCTCATTATTTCGGCCAGCTGAGCGGCATACTTCAGCCCACTGCCAGTTAGCACGGCAACGTAGTTACTCACGTCAACTCCCTGCTCTGCCAGCAGGCTCAGTGCCGCGAAGGCGGCAGCCGAGGTGGGCTCGGCCATGAGGCCCATGCGCCAGAGCTCGCCCATAGCGTCGACTATCTCCTGGTCAGATACCAGTATTAGCCCGCCTTTAGTAGACCTAACAGCCTTAGCTGCCTCCTCAGCCCTCGGGGCTCTTGGGAGCACGAGACCGTCGGCCAGCCTAGAGCTGCTGCCCTTGCCAACAGCCGTTGGCTCCACGAAGGCCGCAAGCGATGGGTTGTCTACGCCCTGGGCCGCGTATATTGGTGGCGGACTGCCGTGGTAGCCGTAGTATATGCCGAGCAGCAGGCCGAAGCTGGCCGAGGGCACCACAATACCCCTAACCTCCTTGTCCTGCGACAGCTCAAGGCCCACGGACTTCATGCCCTCGAGGAAGGCGGCGCTGCGTGAGTGAGACACATAGAAGCACTCGCTAACCATGGCCTCTGCCATACTAGCGGCCTCGGCCCTGGTTGGAGCTGTTATCAGCTCAGCACCGAGAGCCCTTATCACTTGTATCTTGCCTGGAGCAGCCGTGGCCGGCACGATTATTCTAGCCCTCATGCCTAGGTAGGCAGCATAGGCCGCCGTCGAGATACCAGCATTGCCGCTGGAGTCCTCCACGACGCAGGTGTAGCCCAGGTCCTTGGCGAGCTGGAGGCTGTAGGAGGCCCCCCTGTCCTTGAAGCTCCCCGTAGGATTAACATACTCAAGCTTGAACTTGACGTGGCCAACCCTTGTCGACCTTAAGACCAAGGGCGTGTTGCCCTCACCAAGGAGCCTGCCATACCTAGGTGGCTCGCCGTCAAACTCCATGGCTCCGCCGCACCTGGGACAGAAAGGGTAGTACCTGCCCTCCTCGCCCACGAAGCCACAGGAGCGGCACCTCAGCCTCCAGGTCATTGTTGCTCAGCCCCTAAGGCCTTGATAAGCTCATCGTAGATCTGCCTGGCCTGCCTCTCATCAACTCCCTCTATCAGTATTAGCCTTGGAGGTAACACAGTAACAGTAGCTCCCTTCACAACAGCCCTTACCCAGCTTGGCCTCACCAGGACCGACTTGGATATCTTTGACAGTCTGGAGCCCACCTCGTTAACCTCAAGTTCCAGAGGTCTGCTTAACCTGGCCTTGAAGGACTCAGAGCCGCAGACCATCGTCAGCCCGATTGTCGGTGGCTTTGACAACATATCAAAGTGTCTGAGGCTGCACACAGGGCAGCTGGGGTCCCTCATCACCTTGACCTTATCCATGCTCATGCGCCTGCCATCTATCACTATTAACTCGCCGGGCTCCGGGTTGTCGCCGACCAGATACCTTATTGCCAGGCCCGCCGCCACCGAGGCCACGAGCGTGGTAACTGTACCTATTGTGGGTATCACGTTACAGTTGCCATCAGCTGACGGCAAGTCCCTCATGAAGCAGCGGAGACAGGGCCCACGCTCAGGCACTATTAACATCACAGTGCCATACCACGAGTTAACCCCAGCGTAGACCCATGGCTTGCCCAGCTTAACTGCGGCCTCGTTTATTAGGGCCCTGGTCTCCATGTTATCTGTACCATCGAGAATTATATCTATGTCCTTGACCAGTTCAACTATGTTATTAGAGTCCACATCATCAACTACGGCCTCAATGCCTATGGAGGAATCTATTGAGCGCACCCCGTTGGCACAGGCAATCGCTTTGGGCGTCCCTGCTTCCGCGTCGGATTCGCCTACCATATGTGTCCTGTGCAGGTTGGACCAGTCTATGACGTCCCTATCGACGAGCCTTACGAAGCCCACCCCTGCCCTTGCTATCAGCTCAGCCTGGGCCGAGCCTAGGGCCCCGCAGCCAATCACTGCCACGCGGGACGACCTGAGCCTTTTCATGCCTTCAGGGCCTATGCCTGACAACAGGAGCTGCCTCGAGAACCTCCTGAATAGCTCCTCCATTACTCCTCGTCTGGGTAGGTGTTCCAAGACTATTTAAGTGAAGCCTACTTTGTCTAGGCCAATAGCTACTCCTGGGGCACAAACCTAAGGTCAAGCCCGTTGTCCTTGGCAAGCTTCCTCAGCTGGCGTAGTCTGCGTGAGTTGAGGCCTGACTTCTTGGACAGCTTAACTATCAGCGCGCCCTCCTTAACCTCCGCCTCAGCACCGGGAACTATCTTAGCCACCCTGTCAGCTATATCAGGTTTCTTGCCTTGGCTAGATACGGGCACAACCATGACTTGCTCACCGAACGTGTACAGCTCATACTCCAGCTCACCGGTCAGGAAGTCCCTCACCTCTATCACGGGCCTGGCCAGCTCCTCCTCCTTAAGGCCCGTCGGCAACCTTACCCTTATGCTAAGATCATAGACTTTGCTCACGACCCCAGCATTTATAAATATCACGGTATCGACTATACTAGGTACCATGCCTAGCTCCACCCTAGTGGCCACCCTTTGAATGGCATCTATAGGGGTCGTGGCGTGTACTACACCTATCATTCCTATGCCGGCCAGCCTAAGGTCGGTGTAGAGCCTGAAATCATCATCATCTCTCATCTCGTCGAAGACTGTGTAGTCGGGTCTTGATAGGAGGAGTATGTCATGAAGCTCTTTGAGATCAGCGTAGGTCTTGGAGTATTGGGTTATGTATGGCAGGAGCCTCATGTCTCTTGGTGACTCTATCGTCTTGACCACCTTGCCCCTAGATGCATAGAACTCCGCCAAGGCCTGGGCAAAGGTTGTCTTGCCGGCCCCTGGCGGCCCGCTTATCACAATGCCCTCCGCCCTCTCCATGAGCCTCTCCATGAGCCTTTGGGGCAGGTTGTAGTCCTCAAGCTTGAGCTTAACTATCGGCCTGACGGCAGTTATCTCCCACCCATCGCTGAGCGGCGGCCTGGTTATTATGATTCTGTAGTCCCTATACTGTACTATAGTGGAGCCCGCCCTGTCTATCTCAACAAAGCTCTCCTCACCGACAAGAGCCCTCTCCACCACCTCTCTAGCTATCTCCTCTATCTCCTCCCTACTCATGGATTTATCGCTTAGCCTGACGAAGATCCAGCTTCCCGGCCTGCCCACCTTGGCCAGCGGTGGCACGCCCTCCTTTAGGTGCACACTCATGGTCTTCTCGTTGAAGAACTCCTCAAGCCTGAGCTTACCCTCCCTAGGCATGCCCACGTAGAGTACCTCAATCCCCACCGACTGGGCTGCCTGGGCCTGGAGTGGGTCGCTAGTGATCAGCTTAGCCTTAGTTCTGCTAGCCTCGAGCCTAACGGCACGCTTGAGCCCCTCATAGGAGAGCTCCTTAGTCTCAAAGAAGTTGATGTCTATGCCTGTAAGCCTCAGAGCGAGCACCCTGGCCAGCTCCTGAAGACCAGCGAAGCCGACGCTCCTGCCACTTTTGGCCTCGGAGTAGAAGTAGTCCACGCTTTCCTTAGGTATAAGCACTAGGCCTCCAGCTATCCTACCGTTCTCAAGCGCCTTGCGCAGAGACCCATCAGCTATCGAATCAATGTCGGCTATGTAGGTCTCATGCACTTCCAACCCTATAGGTCACCGGCCCCTGAGTTATTCCAGGCCTAGGGCAAATATCCCTTGCAGAGGCTTCTCTACTAAGCCTTTAAGGCCTGAAGGGAGTCTGATGAGGTTGGTGAAAGGAATGAACATATCAGTGTTAATTACGGCGTCAGTAGTCTATACGGGCAAGGAGCTTGTTAGGGATGGTTACGTCTACATAGAGGACGGCATAATAAAGGACGTGGGGCCTCAGCCGGTTCCAGACGAGTTACAGGACGCCACACTCATAATAGGCGGCGAGGGCCGCATAGTGGTCCCAGGCCTTGCCAGTGTCGCTGACGTAGCAGCCTATCCCATAAGGTTTGAGAGGCCCTCGCTGCTGAGGCGCATCGAGTTCTACAGGAGGCTCTCGGACCGCGACCTCTTCGCGCTCTCACTGCCTGGCATATACGAGCTCCATATGATGGGAGTCACTACTATCTTTGTTGAATCCCTGACCCCCTCCCTGCCCCTTGAGCTTGCCAGGCAGATAGGGGGCTTCTATGGCGCTGCTAGGCCCTCGTGCTCCGAGGAGTACAAGGTTCAGCCACTGCTTCGCGGCGCCATAACCATAGGTGGCAATGGCTGTCCGGGCGGTGAGCTTAAGGATGGGGATCTGTATAACATGGTGTTGACTGGTAGGGAGGCTTACTCCCTTGACGGCGTCGCTGACGTGCTAGAGGCATCCCAGAGGCTCAGGAGGGCAGCAGGCCTGCCCGAGGCCCTGATTCAGACCGGTGCCAGCGCTGAGATAGCTGTCTACGACACCTCAAGGCCTCCAGCCATGATGCTTTACGCTGCTGACGAGGATAGGGTGCGCAGGGTCTACACGTTGCGTGCCTCCCTTGAGAGTCTAGTCGCTGGGCAGGACGTGCTAGTTGAGATGGGAGAGCACCTCAGGATAGGTAGGAAGCACCTGGCCGAGTCCGCTCAGCTAATGAGGAGGCTGAGCCAGAACCAGGAGGGTGGCACCTAAGCTGACCGCACCGGCAACATCACATAATCTAAGCTACAAAATATTGTATAAAGATATATAACTGCACCTAATAGGTAATGGCTAGGCGATACTAATGCCAGCGCAGGTCTCAATAGATGTCAGGGGACTCACGAAGCGATATGGCAGGCTCCTAGCAGTTGACCACATAAGCTTTCAGGTCTACAGAGGTGAGGTCTTCTCGCTCCTGGGCCCTAACGGGGCTGGCAAGACAACCACAGTGTCAATGCTATCAACCCTGAGGATGCCTACTGAGGGCGACGCGCTGGTCGAAGGTTACAGCATAGTTAGGGACAGGACAGCCGTAAGAAGGATCATAGGAGTGGTACCCCAGGACCTGACGGCTGATGATGAGCTCACCGGCTTTGATAATGTGCTTCTCATGGCCAGGCTTCACGGCTACAGGGGCAAGGAGGCCGAGGAGAGAGCCAAGGAGGCAATAAGGTTCATGGAACTTGAGGATGCGGCGAACAGGAGGGTTATGTACTACAGTGGGGGCATGAGGAGGAGGCTTGAGATAGCCATGAGCGTAGTCCATGACCCTCAGGTGGTGTTCCTTGACGAGCCTACAGTGGGGCTTGACGTTCAGAGCAGGCGCCACATATGGGACCTTATCAGGCGCCTAAAGAAGGTTGGCGTCACTGTCGTCCTGACAACACACTATATGGAGGAGGCAGACGAGCTTTCAGACAGGGTGGCGATAATGGATCATGGCCACATAGTGGCCCTCGGGAGCCCTGACGAGCTGAAGTCCAGGATAAAGGGTGACAGGATATACCTTAAGCTTGGGTCTCCGGACGAGGTTAGGAGGGCCCTCGAGGCTATTTCAGTCGAGTTCAAGGACGTCAGCGAGGTTGACGGACAGCTCGTAGTTAAGGTACCGTCATCGGCCGATGCTATGCCACAACTGATAAAGTTGCTGTCAAGCTTTGATGTACGTGAGCTGAGGGTCGTTAGGCCCAACCTTGAGGAGGTGTTCCTGGAGCTCACGGGCCACGGGCTGAGAGATGAGGAGTCGTTTGACACCTTCAAGTTCAGGAGGCTTATGGGGGCGATGAGATCATGATCTACGAGGTCTGGGTACTCACATGGAGGGAGCTGAAGAAGTGGTGGGGTAGGAGGGGCGTATTTATAGTGTCCCTCGTAACCCCTCTGGCCTGGCTTGGACTCTTCGGCAAGAGTATAAACTTCACAAAAATATTCTCACCAAGCACGTTTGCACTGAGCCTACCGCCGCAGCTTCAGCCTTACGCGCCATATATACAAAAGGTCATGGAGAACGCCAGCCAGACCGCCCTTGTTAAGCTGTTCGGCACAACTGACTACTTCAGCTTCCTGACCACAGGCATGCTAGTTGTGTTTGCTTTCTTCCAGAGCGCCTTCGGCGGCGTGAACATAGTGTTTGAGAAGAGGCTCGGAAGCATGAACAGGCTCAGGATGACGCCTGCGCCCCGCTTCAGCATTTTCCTAGCAAAGATTGTTGGGACCCTGATAAGGATATTCTTCTACGAGACTGTGCTGCTAGTCATAGCCCTAGCCCTTGGCTTTAAGCCTGACGTAACGCTACTGGGCTTCATACTGTCAGGCGTGGCCATAGCTTTGTTGGCCATAGGCTTCATAAGCCTCTTTGAGGGAATAGGCTTCAACGTTGACAACCAGGAGATAATGTTCTCAATACTTAATCTAATTAACTTACCCCTCATGTTTGCCTCACCTGTACTCTTCCCGCTAAAGCAGATGCCCGACTGGCTCCAAGAAGTGGCTAAGTTCAACCCATTGACATATACCGCCGATATAGTTAGGTATAACATGCTTGGGCTGCACACGGTCAACTACGTGGAGGCATGGGCTATACTGGTCGGAATTTCTGCCGTGCTTACTATCATAGGAGCATGGGCCAGCCTAAGGGTGCTAGAAAACTACTGACCTAAAAAAGCCAAATAGACGGCTGCGAGCGCGTCTCAGCCCATTAGTTACTTACGGGACCTCTGAGACATGGGAACGTACTTGAGGCCCGTGGGGCCTACGTACTTCTCGTCAGGCCTTATTAGCTTGTTGTTCAGGAACTGCTCTATGTAGTGTGCGGTCCAGCCGACTATTCTACCCATGGCGAATATAGGTGTGTACATGGGTATTGGTATGCCCAGCTGATAGTAGAGGACTCCTGTGTATAGATCTATGTTGGCCGGCAGCTTCTTCTCCCTCTGCATGACCTCTTCGGCCTTGGTCAGCACCTTGACCCACATGTCGCCGTCCTTTAGCTGCTGGACGAATTTCCTGGCGACGTCGGTCCTTGGGTCATGAATCTTGTAGACCCTGTGCCCAAAGCCCATTATTAGCTCCTTCCTCTTCAGCTTCTCAACAATGTACTCCTCTATGTACTGATCCAGCGGCACGCCCTTGGCATCCGCTTGCTTCTTGGCCTCGAGGAGCATCGCCATGGCCTGCTCATTGGCTCCTCCATGGAGCGGTCCCTTGAGTGAGGCCACGCCAGCGGCTGCGGCGCTGTATATGTCCGTCAGCGTGCTTGCCGACACCCTTACGGTGAAGGTGCTGGCGTTGAAGCCATGATCCATGTAGAGCACCAGAGTGGCCTCGAAGGCTCTGGCCTCAAGGTCTGAGGGCTCACGACCAAGTATCATCCTTAGGGCATCCTTGGCGTGGGGTAGGCTAGGGTCAGGCATGTAGAGGTTGCCATCTCTCGGCAGGTGCCAGGCTGCGGCAAATATGAACGGCGTGAGGGCTATCAGCCTCATGGCATGCTCCTCTAGGAACTCGAAGTTAGCCTTCTGGGGCCATTCTGGAGCGAAGAACTGGCCCAGGAGGTTGTAGGCGAACTGGGCGTAGTACATGGGGTGAGTGGCTGGGACCAGCTTGAGGGCGTCTATCAGCTTAGCAGGTATCTGCGTGCGGTACGAGTCTAACTTCTTCTTGTACTCCTTGTACTCGTCCTCGTTGGGCAAGTGTCCATAGTGTAGCAGGAAGGCAGCCTCGTAGAAGTCTGCGTTGGCGCCTATGTCATCTATCGTGTAGCCTCCCCTATATATAGTAGCCTTTCCCGTGGGATCCACACCGCTTATCTCTGTGGTGTCGACGATAACGTTGTATAGGCCCTTGGGGACAATTATCCTGCGCCCGAGGGGTCCTTCCTCATATGTGCACTCGACCTCTTTGGACAACCTACGCCCCTCTCAGGTGCTCAGGGCCCTACCTGATATAAGGGGCTTCAAGTAGAGAGCGCAATTAACGTCCTGACGTGAGTTCTAGCAACCTTTCACGTTAGCCTTTCAAATAAGAGAGCAGGTCCCTATCTTTTCTCTCAATGGCCTCCTCCAGGTCCCTGATCCTCATGCCTGAGAGAGGTTCCGAGAGCCTAAAGGAGGCTCCTGTGGGCTCCAGTTCGTCTATAGTGTGGAACCTCCACTCGCCGCCCCTGAGCCTTACAGCTATGAGTGCCAGGCCTCCGGCCCTTCTGGCGAACTCGGACAGGCCTAGCACCTGCTCAGAGTCAAGGTATATCGGTGAGTTCCCGCTTCTGGACTTAATTTCTATTACCAGCACCTTGCCACCCTTTATTGCAACTAGGTCTGGCTGGTACCTCCTCCTCACGCCTCCACCACTTGAGGGTCCTCTGACCACAGCGAAGCCCCTCTCCCACAGCGTGTTTGCTAGCTCGTTCTCAACTCTCGTTGCCTTAGACTTAGGGTTGGTCAAGGTTTACCTCAGCTGCTTATTTAATATGGACAAAAGGGTAAATTTAGGTTAAGGTGGTAGGGTCTCCTTGAAGACCCTATAGGCGTTTCTCCATAGGACCAGCTCTGCCTTGTCGCCGAGGAGGTGGGCCAGGTGATCCAGGTGGCTGAGGTCTGAGAAGCCCTCAGGGTACCTCTCAAGACCTAAGAAATCTGTGCCCAAGGCCACGTGTTCCCACCCAACGTGCTCGCCCACGTAGTTGGCCACCTTAACCATAGACTCCACGTTAGGGGATGGTAGGGTATCAGGTATGCTGGTCACGCCAACTACACCGCCCGTATCGGCAAGCGCTTTCAGGGCATCATCATCTAGGTTCCTGTAGTGCTGCTTCAGGGAGCTCACGTTACTGTGGGTAGCCACTATGGGCTTTTTGGTCACCTTAGCTACATCAATGACCGTGTTCTTAGAGGTGTGCGACACGTCTATAACGATGCCCAGCTCGTTAGCTAGCTCCACCAGCTCCTGACCAAGGTCGGTCAGGCCGTAATCCTTCTTGGCAGTACAGGAGGCTGCGAACTTTGTGTTGTAGTTCCATGTAAGCGCTATCAGCCTCAGCCCTGCCTGATGAAGCCACAGGAGGTCGCGAGCATCAACTAGGGAGTCCGTTCCCTCTAGGCCTATGACAAACTTGACTCCTGGCTGGTCTAAGTCGCTGGTCCTCCTAACTATCCTTACCTTCCCTTCCCTCTCAAGTTCAAGCATGAACTTGAGCTGACTCAACATAGTGTTAAGCGTCAGGTCATATCTCTGTCTGCCAGTAGCAGGGAACATTATGGCCACTACAGCCACGTCGCCCAGGGCCTGGAGCTTCTGAAGGCTCGTGGGTCCATCGCCTGATACAAAGTCGAAGCCCCTTGAGTACCAGTGCCCTATGTCCTCATGCAGGTCGAAGAGCCTCATTTCTGGTCGACAGTGCAAAGGTAAGGAAGCGCTTTTACACAGTAAAAGGGAGAAAGTATATAGCTCAGCGCAACGTACTAACATTATGGTGAATTGTTTTGAGCGTAGACGAGGTCCTCAGGAAGAGGGAGCTAGCAGAGTACTTTAAGAAGGAGTCCAAGAGAGAGCTTGAGTACGCCGAGAGGCTTAGGTCCACTTCCGACAAGTCCATAAACCCGGTAGTTAGGACGATAATTGACGCCGTGTCCCAGGACTCTATCAAACACTCAAAGATCTACGAGACCTTGGCCCTCCTGATGGGTAGCCCAAATATCATAACCGAGGCTGAGTCGTCGGCTGTGCTAAAGGACATGGAGGATCACATAAACATGGAGAAGGAGAGCATAGAGGAGCTCCAGAGGCTCAAGGAAGATCCAGTGATAAAGGATGACGCGGTGGTTCAGTTCCTGATAGACATTCTACTCAGAGACGAGCAGTTCCACCACGCTGCGCTCAGGCAGATCTACGACGCGTTAATAAAGAAGATCACGCTAACGGAGCAGGACCTATGGGAGGCCATATGGAGAGACGCTGTGTACCATGGCACGCCTGGCGGCTGACCTTGTGAGATTTCAGGGCCTGAGGGTCCTCATTAGGGCCTGCTCCTGTGCCAGGTCTGCCATGGCTTCAACTACGTCAAGCGCGTCGTAGGCGCTTATAGTCGAGTATGCGACTATGCCATGTCTTCTCAACACGGCCACGTTACAGCCTGTGGATTCCAGGGCCCTGCCCACGGCCTCCGCTAGCTCCTCGGTGCCAGGCTGCAGAGGCGGCACCTCGGCGACGCACTTGGCGCGCACGGCGGCCTCAGTGAAGAGGCTCAGGTCTAGGGAGCCCCCAGACTCGTATAGGGCTAAAACGTTGACCGGGTGAGCATGTACTATAGCTTTAGCGTCAGGGACGTGCCTGTATGTGCTTAGGTGCATCCTCAGCTCGCTGCTCGGTGTGCCCACTATCACCTTGCCATCCACGGTCACGACAGCAATGTCATTATCGTTTATCAAGTGTCTAGGAACCCCCGTGGGTGTGATGTAAACTGTGCCAGCTTGCCTGTCTATCACGCTCACGTTGCCGCCCCTTACCTGTGTGAGCCCCCTGGCATAGAGCTGTCTTATTACGTCCGCTACCTCATGCATTATGTTCTCGTCAAGTCTCAAGCTGAGAGCCCCAGGCGCTGGGACCCTTGGCATTAATTAGCGCTTGCCCTCTACGCCTTAGTAGCTCAGGCCGTGGGCGCCACGCTTACCTCCTTCTCTGCTGGCTTCAGCCTCCTAGCCCTCAGCTCCTCAAGGGCCTCCTTGTACCTCTGGACAAGCATTAAGGAGAGGTGCTTACCAAGCCTGCTAAGTATTGCCTTTGCCAGGACGTTTTCCATCTTCTCCACAGCCATGTCCATGTCTGCTGAGGCCTCCTCAAAGGCCTTCATCAAGGCCTGAATTATGAACTCACCCCTTACGGGGTCAAGTATCATCTTGTCAAGCATTGTGAAGTACGTCCTCCTGAGAGCCCCCATGGGTATGAAGGGGAGCGGGAACGTTATGACCCTTAGCTTCTTTATCCTGTCAAGCAGCTCCAGGTCATACATGACATCGTTCTCTGTCTCACCAGGCAGGTTAACTATCATCGTGCCAACCACAACCCACCCGTTGTCGTTAAGTATCCCGATGCCCTGCTCCACCACCTCCTGGTACTGCTCAGGCTTGTAGGGCAGTGCCTTGCCTGGCATGAGCTTCCTCAGCAACCTAGGGGAGCCAGTCTCAATGCCCATCTCTATGAAGGTCTTCCTGCCACCCTCGTTTATGTACTCGGCCACCTGCTCTACGAGCTTTGGTGAGTGAACGACAACGGCGGCCGTAGTGAAGTCTGTGGATATAGTGTACTCCTCGCCGTACGACTTGACTAGCTTATAGGCCTTCCTGGTCAGGTCCAAGACTTTCTCAGGCCTAGGCTCTATACCTGAGGCGCCGTATCTGAAGAACTCGTCACTGTGCAGGTTTATGTCTTTGATGCCGCCAACCTCTATGTTAGTCCTTATCTCCCTGTCTATGTGTCCCTCGAAGGGCAGGGACTTTATCATGCCGCTCAGCGTTGGGGTGCAGAAGGTACAGCCCCTGCCGCAGCCCCTGGTAACCTCAACGAGGCCACCGTTAGACGGTGTCCTTATGATAGGTATGTCCTCTATCTTAGCGGGTGGCGCTGATATCACTGGCGGCAAAGGTTCGTCGTTGAGTAGCTTCGCAAAGGTAGAGGGGCCCAGGCTCTCGAACTCCCCATCATAGATAAGGTCGATGCCTAGCTTCCTGTGGTAGCCTGTGTCGGTGAGCTGCCAGGTGGCCGGTCCCCCGACTACCACCTTCATGTGGTGCCTGTGGGCCTTCACGGTGGGGTCAGTAATTACATTTATAAATGACCTGGCTATGAATGGTATGCCCCTGTACGGCAGGCCCGCCAGCCTCAGGATCCAGTACACTATGCCACTGCCGAAGCTGAGCCCCAGCGGATCCATCACATATATTCCCAGAACCTTGGTTCTCGGACCTATTACCTTGTCAAGCTCGTAGGGGCTGGCTATAACGACGTCGTCAGGGTTCACAACTCCCTTACTAATCAGTGACGCCTCGACCTTGGAGAGGCCGTAGGGGGCCCTTAGGGCTCTGCCGTCCTTTGACCTGACACTAAAGTAGAGCCTAGCTATAAGGGGCTTTATGTACGAGTCTGGCAGGGCACTTATGAAGCCGGCCACGCTGGCGCCAAGCGTGTCGCTGGCGGTGGCTCCCTCGGCAGTGAGCACCACTTTGTAGCCTTCTCTCAAGAATTGACTCCCTAGGCTATGGCTAGTCGAACTGCTAATATAAAAGTCCTTGCTCTAACCAGACAGCGCGGCCTATGCTGGGGCTCAGGTACCCTAAGGAGCTGTTGGAAAGCTCGAGAAGGCACCTGAATCAGGGGATCTACTCTCTGGCGGTCTACGAGGCTCATGAGGCCGCACTTTACGCACTCTCTGTCCTAGGGGCCAGGAGATCCCACAGCCTTGTAGAGTCCTATGCTGAGCTTATCAAGGATGGCAGGGTTTCGAGGGATCTTGAGGTTATGCTGTGCTGCCAACTCCTTGACAGGCTAGGCCCACTCGAGCTAGAGGGCTGTAACGACGTCTGCGCTGATGAGCTGCCCTCAGGAGGATCCGAGGAGGACATAGGCGCGGCCGAGGCCGAGGGCGCGGTGAGGTGTGCTAGAATCATAGTTAGCGTCATGGAGAGGACCCTCGCACAGACCTTGGCTTTTAAACCTTTAACACCAGTTAAAGATAGGTAAGACTCGATGACCCTAAAGGTAGACAGCCTCACTGTAGAGGTCTCAGGCAAGACGATTCTCAACAAAGTCTCATTGGATGTTGAGCACGGCGAGGCGGCAGTACTCATGGGGCCCAACGGAAGCGGCAAGACAACGCTAGCCTACGCGGTAATGGGCCACCCCAGCTACAAGGTGCTCTCGGGGTCCATAGAGCTTGACGGCACTGACATAACCTCGCTGCCTACGCATGAGAGGGCCAGGCTAGGCCTCACGCTTGCCTTCCAGAACCCTGTCGAGGTGCCTGGCGTCAAGCTGTCCTACCTGCTCAATGTGATAAACGCCAAGCTCACCAAGGGCTTTGACCTTACCTATGTAGACCCTAGGTTCGTGGCCTGGGCGAGGTCTAAGGCCTCAGCCCTCGGCATGAAGTCTGAGCTGCTGAGCCGTGACGTGAATGTCGGCTTCAGCGGGGGCGAGAGGAAGAGGGCCGAGCTGCTGCAGGTCATGGCGCTCAAGCCCAAGTACGTTATCCTAGACGAGCCGGACAGCGGCCTCGACATAGATGGCATACGTATCGTAGGCGAGACCATAAAGGAGATGGTATCCTCAGGTATAGGGGTCCTGATAATAACTCATCATGCCGAGATCACTAAGTTCGTGAGGCCCTCCAAGGTCTATGTGCTTCTCAAGGGGACCGTGGCCCTCAGGGGAGGGCCAGAGCTCGTGGATGAGGTGCTGAGCAGGGGCTACGAGGCCCTTGAGGTCAGGTGATGTGTTATGGGTGAGCCGGTAAGGCTGTTGAGGGATAAGGAGCTGAAGGAGGTAGTCTCGTTCGACGCAGGCCTAATGCTTGGCAAAGCCCGCGAGTACCCGAAGGAGGTCGAGATCAGGGGCAGGCTGTCACGCGACCTAATAGAGGAGATATCAAAAGTTAAGAAAGAGCCTGACTGGATGAGGAGGCTCAGGCTAAGGGCCCTTGAGGCCTTTGAGAAGCTTCCCATACCCAAGTGGCTAGAGGGTGTAGAGAGCCTAGATCTTGACGAGATAGCGAGCTATGTCAAGCCTAAGGCCGAGACTGCCGAGAGCTGGGACGAGCTGCCGGAATGGATAAAGGACGCATATGCAAGGCTTGGCCTGCCAGAGGCTGAGGCCAGGGTGCTCTCAGGCCTAACAGCGGTCTACGATAGTGAGAACCTGATAACAAAAGTCAAGGAGGAGTTGAAGGCTAAGAACGTAGTGTTCATATCAATGGACGAGGCTGTCAAGAAGTACCCTGACCTGGTGAAGGAGTACTTCGGCAAGGTCTTCCCAATGATGGATCACAAGTTCGCAGCCCTCCACTATGCGTTGTGGAGCGGAGGGGCATTCGTCTATGTGCCTAAGGGAGTTAAGATAGCGAACCCCGTAGAGGCCTTCTTCGTTATAGGCAGCGAGCTCGAGGGGCAGTTCGAGCACACACTGCTTGTTGCTGACGAGCATAGTTTCATCCACTTCATAGAGGGCTGTGCAGCCCCTGTGCTGCCGAAGTTCAGCTTCCACGACGGCATGGTTGAGGTATACGCCAAGAGACGCTCAGAGGTCCACTTCACAACAATACAGAACTGGAGCGGGAGCATAGTTAACTTCAACAACAAGAGGGCCATAGCGGATGAGGAGGCTAACGTGGAGTGGGTCGAAGGGAGCATAGGCAGCAGAGTAACATTCACCTACCCAAGCACTGTGCTGAGGGGCAGGGGCGCCTCCACTAAGAACATATCTATAGGAGTAGCTAACGGGCCCACTAAGATAAAGGACGTGGGCTCTAAGGCCATACACGTCGCGCCTAATACTAGGAGCCTGATAATCTCAAAGAGTATAAGCTCCAACGGCGGCATAGCCGCCTACAGGGGCCTAGTAAAGGTCCTGAGCGGTGCAACCAACAGCGTGTCTCACGTGCAGTGTGATAGCCTGATACTTGACGAAAAGAGCAGAGCCTACACGTTGCCTAGGAACGAGGTGGAGGAGCCTACAGCAGAGGTGACGCACGAGGCTACGGTTGGAAGGCTCGGCGAGGACCAACTCTTCTACCTGGCCTCTCGTGGGATAACAGAGGGCGAGGCCAAGGCAATGATAGTTAACGGCTTCATAAGGGACGTACTGAGGGATCTGCCACTCGAGACCGTCAGTATACTCACTAAGGTCATAGAGCTGGAGTTCAGCCAGCTAGGCTCAGTAGGGTGAAGCCGCTTGGTGACAGAGCTGGTCGTCAGGGCACGCAAGCTGAGCCAGGAGGTGCCATGGCAGAGGATAGCAGACTCACCAACTACCAAGTACTACACTAACTGGCAGCTATTTGAGCGCTACCTCAATGCGGAGGAGCCTAAGTCTTTTGCCAGACCTGAGGGTAAGTGGAGCCTAGTGGTAGGGCCCTGCGGCGACGGCTACAATTACGACATAGATGAAACAATACTTGACATCTCTGAGTCCAGGCTCTATGCTGAGCACGTCGCTAGGCTAGGAGGGGCCTATCAGGTCTCAGCAGAAGGGGAGCTCAGTATCGCGCTCTGTAGGCCTGAGGGCACAGGCTGGTACTCTCATCATCTCACCATAGTGGTCGATCCAGGCAAGAGGGCCTCCTTGCTAGTCTACGCCCCCATGGGCTCCTCAGGTACCGTGGGCATAGAGCTGAGGGCCAAGAAGGACTCCAAGGTTGATATGCTTGTGGTGACGGAGCCTGACGAGACGTACCCAACAGCCTTCATACTCAGGACGGCCGTGGGCGTCAGGGCCACAGTCAACTCGGCCACGCTGTCTACGGCGTCGGTAATGAACAGAGTTGACGAGGGGTTTGTCACGGCTTCCAGCTCCTACCTAAGCCACTCATCGTTCTCGGTAGCCAGGGGGAGACAGAGGCTTGACAACGTGATAGACGCTGTCCAGACATCTCACGACAGCTTAGCGTTTCTCAGGGGCAGGGCTGCAGCCTTCGACAGCTCGTTCGTGTCAGTCAGAGGCACTGTCACTATGATGCCTCAGGCCTCAAGATCATCATCTAACTTCCAGGTGGAGGCCCTACTGCTTGGCGACAGGGCAAGCGCATATACAATGCCAATGATGAGGATAGATACGGGCGACGTTGCTCAGGCAACCCACAGGGCAGCCCAGTACAGGTTGCCTCTTGACGAGCTGTTCTACCTGCAGTCAAGAGGCCTTGACGTCTCTGAGGCTCAGGAGCTAATACTGTGGGGTCTAGGAACATCATCTGTGGAACACCTAGGGGAGGGCCTGAGAGAAAAGTCTGTGGAGTACCTAGTGTCAATGCTTAGGCCTAGGAGCCTGGTTAACCCTCAGAGCCAGGAAGCCCCAGCTCCTTCTTGACCCTCTCGGCGTTACGCCTGACCTCGGCAAGTCTCTCGTCATAGAGGTTCCTGCCGTAGCTGTCTATGGTCACAGTCAAGGGGCCGAACTCCTCGACTTCGAAGACCCACATTGCCTCAGCCATGCCTAGCCTGTCGAGCCAGTGGACTGCCTTCACAGCCTTTATCGCATCAGCCGCGAGGGCCCCAGCGCCGCCAGTGAAGACGGCGTAGACTGCCTTCAACCTCTTCATGGCCTCCATGGTCTTCGGCCCCATGCCTCCCTTACCTATAATCATCTTCACCCCAGTCCTCTCCAGGAACTCGGCCTCCACGGGCTCCATTCTCATGCTAGTAGTAGGTCCTGCTGCCACGATCTTCCATGAGCCGTCAGGCTGCTTAACCGCTACAGGGCCACAATGGTAGAGCGCTAGCCCCTTCAAATCGACAGGAAGGGAGCCACCAGCCTTCAACACCTCAAGGGCCATCTCATGTGCCTCGTCGCGGGCCGTGACCACGGTGCCTGACAGGTAGACCACGTCGCCAGCATGAAGCTGGACTATTATGTCGTCCGTGAGAGGCGTGCGCAGATGGAACTCTCTAGCACTCATGCCTATCACCCCCTCATATAGTACACCCAGTGCCAGCGTACCTGATGTGGCGGCTCGTCAGCTCCCAGGAGCCATCAGACCTGATTACTGCCGATGCCCTCCTGGTGGCCCAGCAGCTGGTCACTATGCCAATGGCAAACGTTGCTGGGTGTCTGTAGGCATAGTCTATCTTAACGTCAAGGGCTGTCAGCCCGCCCCCAAAGCCATGGGGGCCTAGCTCAAGCTTGTTCAGCGCACTCAACAGCTCCACCTCTAGCTTGGCTATGTTCGGGTCAGGGTTCCTCTCGCCTATCGGTCTGAGCAGGGTCTTCTTGGCTAGCGTCAGCGCTATATCAGCTCCAGCGGCCACTGCTATTCCAACTATGACAGGCGGGCATGGTAGAGGACCATATTTGACTACCGTGTCTATTACACCGCTCTTCAGCTTCTCAAAGCCAAGTATAGGCTCGCTCATTATCAGTGTCGCAGGGGCCTCGCTGCCCCCGCCCTTTGTCATGAACCAGACCCTAAGCTCATCACCCTCCACTAGGTCAACATGAATCCAAGGTATGTAGCGCCCAGTGTTGTCACCGCTGTTCTTCTTGTAAAACGGGTCCACGGCGTTGGGCCTCAGGTAGCCGTCCCTAGTGACCCTCCTAACGGCCTCGACAGCTGCCCTGAGAGCTCCAAGCCTCAGTGGGAAGTTCTCGCCCATCTCAAAGAAGAAGTAGGGGGTCCCGGTGTCCTGGCATATGGGCACCTTACGCTGGCAGGCTATCTCTATGTCCTTCAGTATTGCTCCTAGTTGCTTCTTGGCCAGCGGGTTGGTCTCGCGCTCATAGCCCTCCTTCAGAGCCCTGTAGACGTCCTCAGGTATGCTGGTGGCGGCGGTTTTCACCATCTCGTAGAAGGCGCTGACTAAGGTTTCCTCGCTCAGACCCATTAGATCACCAGCCTAGGGTGACCTTAGGTAATCTATAAAGCCTTACTTGATAAGCGCCCTTACGCTTCTATTAAGGGCTCTATCAGTCAGCGGCACCAGTGTACATAATTATCAAGAGGCTTAAAGCTAAACCTTGTCGCCCTCCACGAGAGCCTTAAGCCTCTCAGCGATAACCTGCGACGAGTCCTTCACTGCTGGCGGTGAGGGCTCCTCAGACATCACGTCCAGAAGCAACTTGGCAACGGCGTCAGGCTTGGCCTCACTGCAGTTGATGACCCTGTACCCTGGTCTGTCCTCGAAGGCCCTAGCATTCTCCTCATGTTCGAAGTGCCCATCTATCTTAAGTATCACAGACCTCTTCCTGAGATAGGCGGCTTCGACCAGGCTGCTGTAGCCAGCCAGCGTGACCAGTGCCCTAGCCCTCGATATCAGCGGCAGCGGATTAGCCACGAGGTTTTTGGAGCCCCCTATTGTTACTGCCTTTAGGCCTATCCTATTCAACTCTGCGGCTAGGATATCGGCCAGCCCCTCGGCGCTGTCAGTGCCTCCTATGTTGATTACTACGAGATTCCTGTCTATCTCCGAGGGCTCCTGGCCGAAGCCATCATGTGTGAAGAGCTGGCCGGGGCTTTCGAAGCCTGGGACGCCCGAGTCCCATAGGCTCACGTTGAACCTGAGGGCAAAGCGGGAGAACGAGGATACCATCCAGCCATTCAGCCTATTGATGACCCATGAGCTTAAGCGTCCTGAGGCCCTGAAGGCCGTGAAGTCAGTTATCACGGCAGACCTCTCGTGGGGCCAGGAGCCGAGCATCATGAGCTCCCACGGCTCATCGCCTATTATTAGGTCATACTTGTAGAAGTCAACGCTCTCCCTGATCACGTCAGCGTTGTGGCGCAGGGCCCTGTAGACCCTGTAGGCGCCCAGAGGTCCTGCCCTGACCCTACAGCCTCTTATTACATGCATCAGTTCGTCACCAAGGCTTCTCATCATGTTGGAAGTCTCAAGAACCNNAGATACCTCGCCGCAGCGCCAGCTGTTAGCCACTCGAACTCAGCCCATGTAATCTTCCTGGTCAGGTAGTAATCTCTAGTCACGTGGCCTAGGCCAACGCTTGACGTTATGTAGAGAGCTCTGGCCTTCATGGTCGTCGAGGTATTCTGCTCAAAGCTTTTAACCCTAAGCGCATGTTACTATTTTCAGTGGTAATGTTGAGCCTAGGGAACCAGGTCATAGGAAAGGTGAATAGAAAGCTCTTTGAAGAGGTCATATACCCGCAGCTGGGGGCCAAGGATCCCTCGGTTGTCCTAGGCCCTAGGTTTGGCGTCGACTTTGGTGTTGTGAGGCTTGGGGACCATGACCTGATATTTGAGGTCGACCCAGTTTACGTGGTCCCTGAGTACGGCTGGGAGAAGAGCGCCTGGTTCGCAATAAACATACTTGCCAGCGACGTAGCTGTATCTGGCGTGCCGCCCAGATACCTCTTCATAGACCTGAACCTACCGATGAGCATGACTGACTCAGAGCTCGCGACTCTCTGGACTCTGATGCACAGGGAGTGCGAGAAGCTTGGTATAAGCGTCGTGGCTGGCCACACTGGCAGGTACGGGGGCCTGGACTACCCAATGATAGGC
Organism: Acidilobaceae archaeon UBA162; assembly: GCA_002496425.1. GTDB lineage: Archaea > Thermoproteota > Thermoprotei_A > Sulfolobales > Acidilobaceae > Acidilobus. Next base: position 31,370 of record DAJS01000029.1, on the reverse strand, counting down.
GGGGCCACGATGGTCGGCGTCGCAAAGAGGGACGAGTGGGTGAGCCCAACTATGGCTAGGCCAGGTGACGTGGTCATAATGACCAAGGGAGCTGCTGTGGAGACCGCAGGGATACTGGCATCCATGTTCCCGCAGGTGCTTGAGAAGAGGTACGGTAGGGAGTTCGCAGAGCGTGCCTCAAGGATATTCTGGCTCCAGTCAGTGGTAGAGGACGCGCTCACGCTGTCCAAGCTGGGCCTAAGGAGAGGGGTCAGCGCCATGCATGATGCCACTGAGTACGGGGTTTGGGGCGCACTGCTTGATATAGCTGAGGCGAGCGGGGTCTCAATAGTGGTGAGGGAGTCGGACCTATTCGTCAACGATGACGTGATGAAGGTGGTCAGGGCCTTTGAGGACTTCACAGGAATAAAAGTGGATCAATTCGCGGCAATAAGCGAGGGCACACTGATAGCCACCGTTAGTCGTGACAGGGCCCAGGAGGCCCTGGCGCTGCTGGCCTCGAAGGGCATAGAGGCTAGGATCATAGGCGAGGTCAGGGAGGGTAGCGGGGTCTACGTTGACAACGGTCAGAGCCTGAAAAAGGTGGAGCAACCCGAACAGGACCCCTTCTGGCTACTGTTCTTTAGGACACTCGACATACTGAGAAGGGGTGAGGCACAGTGAGTCCGGTCAAGCCGATGCCTGTAGCCATGACAATAGCCGGCGTGGACAGCGGCGGTGGAGCTGGCATAGCTGCTGACCTCAAGACGTTCGCAGTGGTTGGCGTCCACGGGACCCTGGCGGTCACTAGCGTGACTGCTCAGAACACCTACGAGGTCAGGGGAATCTATGATCTTTCTCCACAGGCCATTAGGCAACAGGTAGAGGCGGTATACGAGGACATGGGCGTGGACGCCGCGAAGACAGGCATGTTAAGCAACAAGGACATAGTGGTGGAGGTCGCCAGGACGCTGAAGAGCTATGACTTTCCCCTAGTAGTTGACCCAGTTATGATAGCCAAGAGTGGCGCCAGGCTGCTGAAGGAGGACGCAATAGAGGCTATGATTAAGGAGCTGCTGCCCAGGGCTACCGTTGTCACGCCAAACGTGCCTGAGGCCGAGGTACTGTCAGGCATTAAGATATCTAGTCTGGACGACGCCAGGAGGGCCGCCAAGGCGATAGCTGAAGCTACTGGGGCCAGAGCTGTCATAGTCAAGGGCGGTCACATGGCTGGGCCTGAGTCAGTGGACATCATGTACTATGATGGCAAGTATTACGAGTATAGGGCCCCAAGGGTCGAGACCAGCACAACGCACGGCACGGGCTGCTCATTTTCAGCGGCCATAGCCGGCTACCTGGCCCGTGGCCTGTCAGTGCCCGATGCTGTCTCCCTTGCCAAGCAGTTGATAACTATGGCTATAGAGTACGGGCTGCCAATAGGGAAGGGCCACGGCCCTGTCAACCCGGTCTCCTGGACCTACCTGCCGGCTCAGAAGTTCAAGGCTGCTGAGGAGCTCAGGCTAGCCCTAGCAGCGCTTAAGGAGAACGAGCGCTACATAGAGCCTCTGATACCTGAGATCTCCATGAACTTCGGCGTGGCCGTCGAGTACCCCTATGCTAGGACCGTTAATGACGTGATTGCTGTGCCCGGCAGGATAACCCGCTACGGTAAGGGCCACATATCTATTAACGGCTCCCCGACGCCGGGGGCCTCAAGCCACGTGGCCAGGGCGATCCTCGCCTATATGTCTGTTTATCCAGAGTACAGGTCAGCTGCCAACATAGCGCTTAATAATGGCATAGAGAGAGCCGTAAACGAGCTGGGCCTGACGACGTCCTATTACGACAGGAAGGAGGAGCCAAAGGACGTCAAGGAGCGCGAAGGAACCTCAATACCGTGGGGCATTAAGGCGGCGCTGCGGAGGTCGGAAAGGCCGGTAGATGTGATATATGACTACGGCGACTTTGGCAAGGAGCCTGGAGCCTTCGTGTTCGGCAGGAGCGCCGATGAGGTGCTCAGGAAGCTAATAGAGATAGGGGCAAAAGTGGGAGAAGGCCGCTAACGTGTGCGCCTTCCAGTCCTTCTGGCAGCTATATGACCTACCTTCCTTCCTGGCGGTGCGTTGCGGGACACCGTGGTTGGCCTACCCTCGTGCTGGTGGAAGCCGCCTCCAAACGGGTGGTTGGCCGCATTCATAGCTACGCCCCTAACCGTGGGCCACTTGGTGCCCTTGACCTTATACTTGTAGTAGCTGTTGCCTGCCTTAAGCAGCGGCTTCTCTATCCTTCCAGCGCCTGCGGGCACACCAACGGTTGCCCTGCAACTCGCCTTTAGTTCCTTCTCGCGCTTACTCGGCAGCAATACCTTTACCACATCTCCTGACCTGCTTAGGACCACCGCATAGCTGCCGGCACTCCTTGACAGCTTGCCTCCATCGCCTGGCCTGAGCTCCACATTGAAGACAGGCGTGCCCTCGGGTATCTTGCTGAGCGGAAGCACATTGCCGAATCTGGGCTCAGCGTCAGGGCCGACCTGGATCTTCTGTCCAACATACATGCCCTCAGCGGCTGGCATCAGGAACTCGGTGCCGTCGGCCAGGACTACCCTGGCCAGAGGCACGTAGCGGCCTGGGTCATGAACGAACTCCTTAACCATGCCCTCAAGAGTTCTGTCCGAGGGCGGCGGATACTTGGCTGGGCCTGGGTGGATGTGGTCTGGGTTTATGAACGTCAGTGAGCCCTTGCCAGCCCTCTGCTGTCTTAAGCTCTTTCCCATGTCCTTCAGTCCTCCAGGCTTCGGTGCTGAGGGGGCTTTAAGTAGTTTGGTGAGGCTGACGGCATAACAGGACAAGGCTTAACATAGTTGTAGACAGCTCCTGAACATAATTGCTGAGGGATCTGGGCTGTCGGCATACCCAGTAACTTTACTATGCGCTCCTTCCCACAAGCCTCTCCAGAAACTCCTTCAAGGCCGCAGCGTTGTTATACGGCGATCTGGTCGCATATAACAACGTCACGTTCCCTCTATTCTTGATAAGCATTAACAAGTCATTTAGCCTCGGATTCCTGCTAAGCTCCTCAAAGTACCTTCTCTTGAACTCATCCCACTTGCTTGGGTCATGGTTAAACCACCTCCTCAGCTCATCACTGGGGGCCACATCCTTGAGCCACATGTCGACCTTATCCTTCCTCACGCCTCTGGGCCACAGCCTGTCCACTAGTACCCTAACGCCATCATCCGGCTCTATGTCATCATAAACTCTCTTCACCTTTATCATCTTCAGGTATCGCATCCTAAGCGCTGAAGGGACATTAAGTAGTTTGGTATAACCTGGTAAAGTCGATTACCTTGACCTCCTTGACTCTCCCGGCCTCGTCTCTCAGCAGCGCGTGGCCCACAGGGAGCTCCTTGAGCCTCTCGGGCCCCTCTATGCCCAGCTGGGCTGCCATCTCGACATAGTAGTTTGTGAAGCCCCCAAAGACAACCTTATGACCTGTGTTATCAACGACCGTCTTGCCTACGTCAGATGGCAGCTGCGTAGCGTAGACCGCGTAGAGACCCTTGCTCCTGCCCTCCCTCAACATGAACTCAAAGTGGAACCCTGAACCCCTGACGAAGCGCCACGCCTCGTCAATAACAACAACTACACGGCTGCCCAGCCTCCCCTCGCTGGCCTCGAGTGCCAGGGAGCTGAGCAACAGGGAGCCGTACACGTTACGCAGCTCGTTAGGCATGGAGCTCAGGTCGTACACTGTAAGGCCCTCGAGCACCTTAGGCTCGCCTTCGCACACGTTTATCTTAGACCCCTCGCCCGTCTCGGAGCTGCTCTCTATCAGCCTGGCAGCTATGCCGTCAAGCCTCCTCATGGTGACGCACTCCTCAGCTGAGGGGGTCAGGTAGGCATCCGCAAGCCTCCTCAGCAACGAAGCCAGGTCGCCCTTAGGGTCAACCACTACCACTGACTTAGGGTCACCGGTCAGGTGGCTCATTGATGTCAGCTGGGCCACTAGGCCAGAGAGAAGAACTGTCTTGCCGCGGCCCGTCGGGCCAAAGACACCTACGTGTACTCTGAAGCCCTCGGGCCACCTGAGGATGACCAGGTTGCCTGGCTCCTCCAGGTCCTCCCCAAGCACGACACCATGTTCGTCATTTATCTGCTCCCTGTTGGCAACTATCACCAGGGGTCTGCTCTCGCTCAGCCAGGAGGGCTCCATGGAGCTCAGGAGCGCCACCAAGTCGGAGCCCTGTAGACGCCTCATCCTTACTCCAGCCTCTGCCTCTACAAGCTCCTTGAACGCTTCAGCGTTAAGCATGGAGTTCCTGTCGTTGGCGTCTACCCAGACTATCATGCCAAAGGTCCCCACGTAGGGCACCTGCTCCCTTAAGACCTCCTTGTAGAGGCCTTCCAGGAATGAGAGCCTCTCCCTATACTTGACATGTCTTGTGGCGCTGTATGCGAACTCAGCCCTCTTTATCTCCTCGTCAAGCGTTTTCAGGACCGAGCTCTTGCTGGTGGAGTACATACTCGAGACGAACGTCACAGAGACCCTTGACGACTTGGCAAGCCTTACCAGTCTGGCCGGGAGGTCCTCGCCCTCCCTAGGCAAGCCATCGGCCACGTAGGCCACGCTCACGAGCCTCCTGCCATCAATGTAGACAGTCATGCCCTCACCAGTCCTCACCCTTACTATCGAGAGATGCTCCGTGGACCTCATGTTCCTGATCATAATTATAACTGTAGTTACGGCCACGCCAGCCAGGAAAAGGTCAAAGGCCAGGTTGGCGCCCACTTCATACCACCCTCGGCATTATCCCCCTTCTACCACCAAGCAGCCTTGCCACGGCGTATGCCACTGAGGTCAGCACGGCAAAGTACATCAGGGGCACTGTAAAGTAGTAGACAATGAAGTCCTCTATTATGTTAGGCGAGATCGACAACGTGTTGGACAGGAACTGTGTGAGGTAGTCCATAGATGGAGCGTTGACTAGGTGTGCCTCCGAGCAGTTACCAATCTCTAGGACCATAGTGGCGTTGAGAGGACCATAGAGCGCGTAATAGGTGCCCCTTACACCGTACCAGCTCCAGGAGCCCGTGGCGGGCCTTATGTTGCTGCTTACCGAGACGTCACAGGTTCTGGGGGCCCTAACCTCCAGTATACCGCCATAACCCAGCTCATCGTGTACGGTCACCTTGTTACCGTTAACTGAAATAGTGGCGTTGGACGGTTGATTAGTGAACACCAGGAGCCCATAGCCATTGGAGTACAGTATGTACGGTGAGGTCAAGGTGATATACTCAGTGGCGTTCGTCATGGGGTAGGGCTCTAGGGCCGAGGAGATCCCGTCAACCTCGACCATAGCGTAGACAGGAACCATGCTCGGCATGCTGATCATGTTGCCGTAGGGCGAGTTTAGAGAGTATGCCATGCCAGAAACATTGACAGGGTATATGCCAACGTTGGTCCACTTACCCTTGTAGTCTATGTATAGGCTCAGCAGGGCTGTGCCTATAGGAGTGCCGTAGGCGGACCTGACGGAGACCTGGCGGAAGATCACGCCAAGGTCAAGGAACTCTGACGAGAGGTTAAGTGGTGGGGCCTGAGCGACAGAGGATATGAATGCTGGCATGACCTGAAGGCCCACGGAAAAGACTATGACGAAGGCTATGAACCAGGCTCCTGCCTCCCTGCCTATCCTGAACGGGAGCGCATAGAGAACCAGCCCGATGAAGGCTATGAGGAGACCAGCATACCTCACCATGACCTCTACTGCCATCACCGTTATAAGGAACAGCAGGTCAGCGGTAAGAGCGTCGTTAAGGGGGCCCAGTAGGGCCTTAACACTCGAGCCTACCGGCACCGAGGACAACAACGGCCCTAGGGCAGCAATCACCATCTTGGCCCCTAGAACCATGACAAGCCCTGTCTTGAGCCAGAGATCCAGGTAGGCCCAGCTGCCGCCCAAGAGCATGGCTATGTGGTTGGAGAAGGAAAGTATTGACAGAAGGCTCAGGGCAAGCGCGTATGAGGTTATGGAGTCCCTAACTAAGGTCCCGCCCCACCTCTTCACGCCCCTGGTGGGCAGTGGCAGCGCGTAGATCAGTGCGCCAATGTAAAACGTGAGCAGTGCCAGCTCTAGGGCTAGCTGGAAGAGGTAGCTGTAAGAGAGCGTCAAGGACCTCCACCTACTATCACCTTAACTATGTATGTGATGAATGTGAAGATCGTGGAGCCAAGGGCAAGCCAGAGGGCTGCCCATATAGAGTCCTCCACGAGGCTCGCCCCAGCCCTCTTGAGCCTTGAGAGCGGTATTGGCGCACCCCTCAGGGTCCAGCCTATTGCCCAGGTGAGCGCGAAGAGGGCCCACGCCGCTGCTGTGACGTCCTGCGTGATTTGCTGTACGAGTGCTACTATGCTCAACTCATGCACCTGAAGGATACTAGAAACCAAAAACGGGGGAGAGGTACCCGGAAGTGGGCCTCAGGCTGGTATGTAGACAGGGTTGCTGAGCGTTGAGATCTCCCTTGCGCTGGCCAACAAGTTCCTGATGGGCTTGGGAAGGCTAAACATGGATCTGTGAGTCTCAGAGTCGTAGAACCTGTTGTCAGCGACTCCAAGGGCCTGAAGCCTTGAGTCCACGTCAGAGAGTTCCTTGAAGGCTTGTAAATCCCTCGCGTCAGAGGCCATTATGAAGCTCCACACACCCTCGAAGCTTCTTACATATGCCGTGTAGGGCAGCACGTGTCTGAAGGTGGCCTTTAGCGTTGAGTATATTGTGGCGAACACCTTAGGGGTCAATGTCGGGCTCGTGGCCTGGGTGACGAAGACCCCGCCCTCGGCGAGCCTTGACTTGACGAGCTCATAAAACTCTTTGGTGTAGAGCCTCCAGGCAGGCCCTCCTTCCTGAGGATCCACGAGGTCGGCTATTATTACATCAAACCTCTCGTTAGTCTCCCTGATGTACTTTTCAGCATCATCTATGACGACCTTAAGCTTGGGGTTATTGAAGGCCCCTTTGTGCCACTCGGGCAGGTACTTCTTACACGCCTCGACTATCTCCCCGTCAATGTCTACCATGACTACCTTCTCAACGGTTCTGAACTTAAGGGCCTCCCTGGCCGTGGCCCCCTCACCGCCGCCAAGTATAAGCACAGTACGGGGGCTACCGTGGGCCAGTAAGGGCGGCTGGACCAGGGACTCATGATATACGTATTCGTCAGACAGTGAGGACTGCATCTTACCATCTATTACCAGCGCCTTGCCTAAGTCCTCAAACTCGGCTATCAGGTAGCTCTGGTACTTGGTTCTGCCGGCAACGTATACGCTCTTAACGGCATGAGCATGTATAGTGCCTGAGGTGCTCCATTCAAATATCCAGTGCCAGTTGGGGTACTGGGTCGACATCTAGGTCCCAGGGCCTGAGACTCAGAAGAATATTAAGGGTCTTACCCTTGTTGGCAGCCTTACTTCTGCGAGGTCTCCTCTATGAGGATAGCATTGATTACCCCATCCTGTCCAGGCCTTGAGGAGACCACAGCAGTGCCCACGCTGGTCCTGATTATTGCGCCCTTGGTTATTATGTTCCTTCTGGCATATTCCCTGTTGGCGGGCGTGCTGACCACTGCCAGTAGCTTAGCTCTGACGGTCTTTCCAGTCTTCCTGTCAGCTACTATGACTTCGCTCACACGTCTCAGGGAGACCTTGAAGTTGCCGCCCATGACTTTCTTGATCACTGCTTCCCTTCTCTCACCCAACGTGGCTGGCACAAAGGACTCACCCATGGCATACCTCCTCTTCCTCTTGTGAGGTAATGACCTCAGGCCCCCACTAGGCTTCTTCAGGTCCCTGTACTGATAGATGCCCATTGCCTGACCCCAGGCGGCTCAGCTAGATTGGGATTTAAAATTTGAGGCGCCTCAGCGGCAAAGCTTCCGGACCATCTCGGAGGCCACGAGCTCCGCCACGTCTGCGCTGACAACGTTCCTCAGCATCTGGGCCACCGCCTTCCTGGCCTCCTCGACAGTCCCTATGTCCCTTGGGGCCCAGCCACTCAGCCAGGCCATGCTGTCTAGATGAGGCACTGGAACTCCGCTGAGCTCGGAGATGGAGGCCCAGGCCTCTTGGGCCGGTCTAGGCTCCCTCACCAACTCTGTGTAGCTCCTCGCCCCGCTTACGAGACCGCTAGAGATGGTAATACATGCGACCCTAACGTCAACTGGCATTGGAATCTGGAACCTTAGGGGCTCGTAGGAGCCGCGGGGCCTAGCGGCATAGTAGGCCATCTTAACCGCGAACGTAATGGTCTTCCTGTACTCGGGCGAGCGGAGCCCCTCAGAGAGACCCCTTAGGATCTCCTCCGGGCTCCTAATGACTATCTGAGGCTCAGCCATGAGCCTCTCGAGGAGCCCCCTAGCTCCCTGCGCAGCCCTCATAACCCTGAGCTTCTTCTGTTCCCTGCCAATTATTGAGCCAGGGCAGTTGTCAAGGAATCTCAGCACGTTGGATACAAGCTCATCAACGCTGTTAGGCCTTGGCATGCTACTTAACATAGATGAGGTGCAGGACCACCACTCCTCTCCTCTCATGGTCATCCTGTAGCTCACTAAGGCCACCAGAGCAGCGTAAGCAGTGGCTGGGCCGCGGCCTACGGCGTCGGACAGGGACTGGAGGGCTGAGTACTGGGGGTCAAACCTCTCCTCGAGCTCGAGTATGGCCCTTAGGCTCAGCCTAGATATTGCTGTCCCCACCAACTTAATCCTATCAGGATCAGGCCTCACCACCATGACCATCCCCTTATGCTGACCTCACGGCCTCTCAGATAAACACCACTTCCAGCTGTGACATGCCCGACAGGAGTACAGAGGGAACCACAGGCCCTAAGGGTCTCGCTAACCTCAGCCTCAGGCACCGTGAAGGCCAGCGCGTAGTCCTCCCCACTGGCTAGGGCCTCCCACTCATCAATGATACCATAGAGCAGCGGATCTATAACGACGGAGCTCAGCTCAATCCTCACGTTAGAGGCCCTGGCTATGTTATCAAGCGCAGCAGCCCACCCATCGCTGTTGTCGGAGGAGGCTGTAGCGTACTGGGATATCACGTCGGAGAGCTGAACCAGAGGCCTGGGCCTTCTTATCAGCTGGAGCGCCTCAGGCCTCAGTTGCTCCTCCCTGAGCTTCCTCTCGAGCAGTCTGGCTGCGACTGCCCCATAGCCAACATAACCTGCCTGAATAACCACGTCGCCTGGCCTTGCACCGGCCCTACTCACTTTTCTCCTCGACCTACCTACCACGGCCACATCTATCCAGCTGTCATCTGGGGACCTGTTAGTGTCAGCCTTGTAGACTAGGGCCCCGATCAGCTTTGACGCCTCAGCCACACCGGAGGCTACGTCAATCACCTTGGATGGTTCATCAAGGCCAACGCTATAGGCTATGGCCACTGGCCTGCCGCCAGCGGCTATAACATCGCTGGCCGCAGCCACCGTGGCCTTGTAGCCCCAGTCAGACCAACTCATGAAGGGCAGCCTGCTCAGCGAGGCGGCGTAGCCATCTATGTTTATTACAAGCTCATCGGGCCCACTCGCATCACTCAACAGCATGCTCTCGTTGTTAAGTATCCGTGCCGCCATACGTATGATGTCATCCAGGCTCAAGCCTAAGCGCCGTCTGAGGCCTTAGGATCTGCCTAGGGAAAAGTTATTTTAACTGTCTAACGGCTCTTCCACTCGTCGGGTGCCTGAGCTACGCTGCCATATTCAATAGGCATAATACCAGACGGCAACAGGCGGTGGGCCAGAAAGACGGGGCTCAGCTACGCTCAGGCCTACATGGAGGGTTATCAGAGGCTGAGGCAAGCCCTAACGTGGGTCATTGACGAGGGAGTCAGGAGGTCCGTGGTCTACGTGCTGAGCCATGAGAACTGCATTAGGAGGAACCCCCAGGAGAGGAGCATCCTTGATAACCTTCTCATGCTGGGGCTTAGGGATCTGAGGAAGGACAGGGTGGTGGCCTCCGAGCACATAAGGGTTAAGGTGGTTGGCGACCTATCTCTGGTGTCTCAGGAGGCCAGGGAGGAGGCAAGGGCCCTGGAGGAGGAGACCTCCTCTTACGACGGGGGCTCGCTGCACCTGGGCATATGCTACAGCGGTGAGTGGGAGAGGGACATCATAGTCAGGGGACTTCCAGCCCCCTCAATAACTGTTGCCGTGCCCCAGATAGACCTAATTATTAGGACTGGAGGGATGAAGAGACTCAGCGGCTTCTTTCCGCTGCAGTCAAACTATGCAGAGCTCTACTTTACTGAGACTCTCTGGCCCGACTTCTCAAGAGAGGAGCTAAGGGCAGCGCTGAGCTGGTTCAACATACAGAGGAGAAACTTCGGTGCGTAAAAAACTAAGTAAGCTAGAAGTTAACGGAGGTCTAACGTCATACAGGCTCGAAATGATCTATGTCAGTTATTATCCCTTTGCGCTGATCCTTGGGCTTGAAGACTGGTTTGAGCTCCATGCCTGGCCTAAGCCTCTCCAGCTCAGCATTAACTATGTGTATTAGGCCATTTGATGCGTCGTCAGGCTTTATGATACCGATCACTATAGGGTTCTGAAGCCTGTTGCCGTAGAGGTCCTCATACACAACGGTGTAGTGGAGCAACCTCCATGGACCCCTTATCTCAACCAGCTCTCCCTGGCTGAAGTCAGGGCAGTAGGTCTTAGGCGGCACGTACACCTGGCCATCCTTGCACTTGATGCCCAGCACCCTGCCGTCCATAAGGGCCTTGGCTAACTCCTGGCCAGAGATGCCCGGAGTGTATACGTACTTATCTACCTCCTCACGCTCGGGCCAGAATATTATCTCCGAAGTCCTCCAGTCCTTGTCCCAGCTCATCCTTATCACCCCACGGGCTCAAAGCACTCGATATCAAGTATGGAACCGGTTCTCTGCTCCGGCGGCCTCCACCTTGCCTTAACCTTCATCCCTATGGTCTTGTCCTTCTTGGCCTCCTCTGGGTCCATGCATATCCTATGGAAGAGGCCAGCGAACTCGTAGCCGTCCTCAGGGTAGCCCGGTACGTCAAGCCTTATGACACCCACGACCTCCGGCTTCTCGAGCCTCTCCCTCTTAACTGATATGTAGCTTACCACTGCCGTCTCAACCCTCCCAGTGTCAGGCACCTCTACCCAGTCTGCTAGTGGCACGTGACAGAACTCGCAGTAATCCCTTGGTGGCACATATATCCTCCCACACCTGGGGCACCTCCTGCCGAGTATCTTGCCCTCCTTGAGTCCCTTTAGGAACCTGCTTATCGTCGGCCCTGCAGAGAACTCATACTTGGCCTGGGGACTTGACTCCACTAGGCCAGGTAGGGAGTACATCTCCTTCGCGCTGAGCTTCGTGCCCGGGAACTTCTGGACGCTCATCCTCCATCACCTCAGTTCCCTAGGACTATAACAGTACCCGCCTGCATCAGGTCGCCCCACGCATTGGCAACGGCCCTGTGGACGGGCTTCTTTACCTGCCTCTTGCCAGCTTCGTACCTCAGCTGCCAGAACAGCTCAGCGACCTTCATTACCCCTGCCGCAGCTATAGGGTTGCCCACGCCCAACAGGCCACCGCTAGGGCTCGTGGGCAGCTCGCCGTCCCTATCAAAGTAGCCCTCCTTGAGCAGCTTCCACGCCTCGCAGGGTCTTGCCAGCATCAGGCCCTCTATGTGGTGGAGCTCCTTGTAATCGAATGGATCATAAGGCTCAGCTACGTCTATCTCCTTCCACGGCCTCTCTATGCCTGCCATCTTGTAGGCCATCCTGGCAGCGTAGTTCAGGTACCTTGGGTAGGCGAGCTCCCTGTTCTCCCAGTGTTGATTCTCGAGCGTGAATCCCAGCCCCTCTATCCAGACAGGGCTGTCTGTGACCTGGCGGGCCACGTTCTCGTTAGTTATGACGAGCGCGGCGGCGCCGTCGGTCACGGGCGATATGTCTAGCTCATTTACTGGCCAGACCAGCAGCTCACTCTTCAACACGTCATCAACAGTTATGTTAGCGGCCAACTGGGCTGCTGGGTTGTCGAGGGCATTGCGCTTGTTCTTAACGCTGACTAGCGCTATGTCCTCCTTCTTGGCGCCGCACTTGGCCATGTACCTCCTCATCTCCATGGCGAATATCCATATGAGGTTTGGCTCGAGAGGCCTGTGAAGTATTGGATCCCAGATGTAACGGAAGACGTACTGTGGATGTGGGTGCGCTGGGCTCATCTTCTCCTCACCTACCGCAAGCACCGTCCTGCAGAGGCCGCTGGCCACGTGCCACCAGGCTGAGACAGGGATGAAGACGCCAGTGCCACCGCCTACATAGACCCTTGTCATGGGCTTGTTAAAGGCACCTGAGCCGTCGGCTAGGTACTCACCCTTCATGTGAACTCCGTCGAAGGTATCAGGAGCAGACCCTATCACAACGCAGTCTATATCCTTCAGCGTTAGGCCCGCCTGATCCAGGGCCATCTTGGCAGCCTCCCAGGCCAGCTCCCTTGGCGTCTCAAGGGCTCTCCTCATGAACGTGGTCATGCCTGCCCCAACTATTGCCACACGATCCTTAACGAACAGGTTTGTCACCATACCTCACCACCCCCTCACGAATTCACCTCCGAGGAAAGAACCGCCACAGCGCTGGTATAGCTGGGAACCCCTCTCCAGCTCGCCACGAGGGCTCTCCTGGCTCCCTTGACCTGGTGCTGGCCCGCCTCGCCGCGCAGCTGTAACACAGCCTCGACAAGGCGTCCAAGCCCAGTGGCCTCCAGTTGGATCCCCATTGCTAGCGAGCCTCCGCTGGGGTTCACCGGAAGGGGACCGTTGAAATCATAGTCTCCAGCCTCAAGGCTTACATGTGCCTGGCCCTCAGGGGCTATCATGGTCTCCTCGAGCGCTAGAAGCTCCATGAAGCTGAACCTGTCCTCGACCTCTGCCAGGCTGAAGTACCTCGAGGGGCTGCCTTCTATACGGGCCATCTTGTAGGCCATCAGGGCTGCCTGTCTCATGGAGGGCATGCGGCCCCACTGGTGTAGCTCCACAGCGCCTGTGCCGACCTCTGTGTTGAACCCTATGCCGTCCAGCCACACAATCCTATCGGTGAACTTCCTGGCTACCTCCTCACTGGCCAGGACAACTGTTACCGAGGCGTCAGAGAACCTGGAAATCTCATACTCACTCATGGGATATATGGCATAGGGCGCTCTGAGCACATCGTCGAGTGTGATCCTGGCGGCGTAGGGGGCTCTCTCGTTCAGCAGGCCCTGGCTCCTGTTCTTGGATGCCACCAGGGCCAGCGACTCCCTTGGGGTCCCGGTTCTAGCCATGTAGGCCTGGGCGTCAAGTCCGGCAAGGAAGAAAGGATTGCCCGTGGGCAGAGGACGTAGGTGAAGCGGGTCAAAGGCAAAGTAATATATGTCATTGAGGGTCTTTATCTCGCTTGGCTTGCCGTGGGCCTCTACGGCAACCACGTTAGCTAGGCCAGAGTTTATCAGCATGTAGGCATGGGCGACGCCGAGGAGCCCATCGCCTGCCACCGTAAAGGTAGGCCTTAGTGCGCCCCCTATGGGCTCAGGCGCGAACTCATCAGCAATCGCTATGCCCTCCCACATGTCCTCCTGACAGTCCACAAAGACGTCAACGTCCTTGCGTGGGTCCACATTTGCATCGGCGTACGCCCTTGAGGAGGACTCGAACATCATGCCCTGGAAGTGTACCTCAGGGGTTGACGGCTTGAAGCCGTACCAGCCGACCCCTATTATGGCCACCCTACTCATGACGGCTGGCCGTTCTTAACGGGTGCCTTCAAGGTGAATTTAAGCTGTACCCCATCGCTAATACATAACTGAGTTTACTGAAGAGGTGGTAACGCAGTGTATATTTGGACCCCTCCGAGGGAGATAGTACAGCAGGCTAACGTAACGGCGTTCATGGAGAGGCAGGGGTTCAAGAGCTACGGGGACCTGGTCAGGAGGAGCTCTGACGATCTCAAGTGGTTCTGGGGCAATCTACCTGAATGGCTTGAGCTCGATTGGTTCAGGGAGCCCAAGGAGGTCTACGATACCTCACAGGGCGTTGAATGGACCAAGTGGTACATAAATGGGAAGATAAACGTGGCCTACAACGTGCTTGACAGGGTCATCAAGTCCTATAACCTAGGCGACAGGATAGCTATGACCTGGGTAGGCGAAGATGATCTAGTTGAGCAGGTGACCTACAGCCAGCTGCTTGATCAGGTAAACAGGCTCTCGAACCTCTACACGGAGCTTGGAGTGAAGGAAGGCGACGTGGTGACCATATATGCACCCATAATGGTTGAGACTGTCGCGGCTATGTTAGCGGCCATGAGGGTCGGGGCCATAGCGAGCCCCATATTCAGTGGCTTCGCCCCTGAGGCGGTGGCTGATAGGCTCAGGATGGCTGAGGCCAAGGTCCTGGTCACGGTCGACGGCTACTACAGGAAGGGGCGTAAGATAGTTCTCAAGCCGAGCGCTGACGAGGCCCTTAGGCTCTCCGGCACGAGCCCTCACGTAATTGTAGTCAGGAGGCTGGGCATCGAAGTTCCATGGAACGAGGAGCGTGACATGTGGTACCACAAGGAGATAACGTCGAAGAGACCCCTGGCAGAGCCAGCAGAGGTTGACGCCGAGCACCCAGCAATACTCATGTTTACCAGCGGCACTACCGGCAAGCCAAAGGGAGCAGTCATAAGTCACATTGGCATGCTTCTCCAGCCGGCCAAGGAGCACTACTTCAACCTTGACATAAAGCCGGGGTGGACTGGGGCCCATGATGTCCTGTGGTGGATAACTGACCTGGGCTGGATGATGGGTCCATGGATGGTTGTCGGCTCACAGGCCCTGGGGGCCTCCCACCTCTCAATAGAGGGGGCTCTGGACTACCCGTCTAGGGACAGGGTCTGGGCGTTAATAGAGAAGTTCAAGGTCACGCACCTAGGCTTCGCTGCCACAGCCGCCAGGCTGTTGAAGTCGCTAGGCAGGGATACCTATGAGTCTCATGACCTCTCCAGCCTTAGGGCATTCGGCAACACCGGCGAGCCCATAGATGAGGACACGTGGATGTGGGTCGTGAGGGACCTGGGCCAGGAGAGGAGACCCATGATAAACCTGAGCGGCGGCACCGAGATAATGGGCTGCTTCGTGCTCCCAAGCCCTGTGGTGCCCCTCAAGCCCTCAACGTTGTGGGGTCCGGGACTTGGCATGAGCGTTGATGTGTTTGATGATAGTGGCAGACCGGTCAGAGGCAGGCCCGGCTACCTGGTAGCCACCAAGCCTGCTCCAAGCATGACGAGGGGGCTGTGGAGAGACCCGGAGCGCTATATTGAGACCTACTGGTCCACGTTCCCAGGGGTCTGGTACCACGGCGACTACGCGCTCATAGATGAGGACGGCTTCTGGTACATACTTGGCAGGGCTGACGATGTCATAAAGGTGGCTGGCAAGAGAATAGGGCCCGCTGAGATAGAGACCATAGTGAACTCTCACCCCAAGGTAGCCGAGAGCGCATGCATAGGGTACCCGCACCCCGTAAAGGGCGAGGTGATAGTATGCTTCGCCATACCTAAGGCAGGGATGAGCCTTGAGCAGGCCGACCTAGAGCAGGTAAAGCAGATGGTGGCCCAGAGGCTCGGTAAGCCCTTCGAGCCTGAAACCGTGGTACCAGTCCATGATCTGCCCAGGACCAGGAGCGGCAAGATAATGAGGAGGATAGTCAGGGATGCAGTTATGGGCAAACAGGTGGAGGCGACGCCTGTTCTTGATAATCCAGAGTCTGTCAATGCGATCAAGGAGGCTGCCGAGGAGCTCAAGAAGTACATGAAGTGAGCCGCTCAGACAATCTAGCCCTCCTCATCTCTCGGCCCCGAAACCTCTCCTCACGGCGGCCGTGCCTTAGGGCTAGGGAGAGAGGTAAATAGTTGACAGGCAGGCGCCCCCTGATGCCTCTTTAAGGATCTCTCAATCTCCATAGCAGTAGAGGTTAGCGCTGTAGTGCAACCGTTCTGAGTAATGGCGTTTCTGTTCCTGACTGCTCTAGTCACTAAGAGCATGTACCATATAGTATCACATAGAAGCAAAAGTATATAAGCTAGCTCTGTAATATCTGTATTACAGAGGTGAGCTGTATGAGCTCAGAGGTTGGTTCGGATAAGGAAGGGGAAGGAGAGGAGAAGGGGCGCGTCTACACGATAAGGGGCCTAGATAGGGATCTATACGAGAGGTTCGTGAAGACTGCCAAGGAGCTCGGGGTCACAGTAGGGGACCTAATGAATATGTCCATGGCTGACTTCCTGGTGACCCTGGAGGCTGGCAAGGACGTCAGCCAGAGGCTCGGCCAAAGGCTCAACAAGTTCGTCGAGAGCCTCAGGTCAGCTCACATCAGCACCATCAAGGCCCTGACCTCGGCCATAGCCGACTTTGACCTGATCTCTGACATAGAGGAGCTTACCGTGACTAAGGCCGACCTCCAGGCTCTCGAGAGGCCCGTAGTCTTCTCGAACATAAGGCGCCTGGTGTTTGCAGATGACGTTGATCTGGAGACTTTTAACCTTAAGGTGAGATCAATAAAGATGGTTGATGAGCTGGTGCTCCCCAAGGGCCTGCCAGTGCTCCAGGTCCTCAAGAAGTGCCAGCTGGTTAAGAGGGTGACTACTGCTAAGTAGGACTAGGGTGCCAGCGCTTGGCCAGAGGATCCTACTGGAAAGCAGCAACAGGTCTGATCCTGATCCTAATTGGTGTTGTTGTGATAGCCTATAGGGGACTTAGTGGCGGCTCGCTAGTTGCTCTGGCGGTGGGCCTCGGCGAGAAGGCTGTCAATTACGTGGGCCTAGGCGGCGTCGCAGCCCTAATGGCACTCGAGAGCTGCGCCATACCCATTCCAAGCGAGCTGATAGTTCCTCTGGCGGCGGCAAGGTATACTGGGATCTATGGCCTTATTGGTGTGGTAGCCGCCGCCACTGCTGGGAACATGGTAGGCTCGACAGCGCTCTATGCCATAGGCCTCTGGGGCGGCAGAGACCTGGCCTATAGGTATGGCGAGAGGGTTGGTCTCAGTAGAAGAGCCCTTCAGGAGGCCGAGGCCCTCTTTGAGAGGAGAGGACATGTAATTGTACTTCTCGGACGCATGATGCCAGCCGTGAGGACCTACGTGTCGTTGCCTGCCGGCGTGGCCGTCATGAGCTTCACCAGGTTCGCGGCGTACACGCTTCTGGGCTCGTTAGCCTGGAACACGGCGCTGGCAGCCCTTGGTTACGCGCTCACGTGGACGCTGGCTATAGAGTGGCTTGACCTAGCGGGCGCGGCCATACTCATAGCCGTGGGCATAGCACTGCTCCTGGGTGCCAGGCTTGGCTGAGGGCCAGGAGGGCTACGTGACCCTAGCTTCAAGGCTGGCCCGGCTGATGTCTAAGGCCCCTCTCCTGAAGTCATTCACCGTTAGGTGCCTCAACTCAATGAGGTGGGGAGGCAGCGCTGTCCTAATGGTTGTCGACGCAGCAATAACTTCGGCGGGCCTCAGCTACTTCACGGCTGTAATACCAAGGGTCCTGAGGTTCAAGGAACTTTTCTATGACAGCAACAGGGTAAGGTCGTTTGAGGAGCTAGTGGAGACTGATGAGGCTCAGCTCCTAGAGGTCTGGAGGTTAAGGAGGGTATGGAAAACGGCTAAGGGTGTCGCTGCCGCGCTACTGAAGTATGAAGGGCCTGACGATAGGGCCAAGCTCAGGGCCTGGGCCCAGGGCTCCAGGCTTAACGGCTGGAGGGACGACCCAGTGGGATCGGTAAGCGGTGTTGGACTCGTCACTTACCAGTACCTGAGAATGATGGGGGGTGTTGACACTGCCATGCCCGACAGGGTGGTCAAGAGGTTCGTGGCCCGAGAGGCCCAGAAGGTGGGAGTGCATGTGCCTATGGATGATTATGGCTTTGTCAAGTTCCTGGAGGAGCTGGGCCGCAGGACCGGCATAAGGCCAGTGGAGGTCACTTGGCTCTCATGGCTTATAGACAGCGAGGGTAACAGGGTGCTCTCTGAAAGGTACAGGGGCGTCCTTGACTTAATCTAGGCTTCCTCCTGCGAAATGCTTGATGAAGCCCTTATGGCTACCCCCAGCGCCTTAAGTGCTGCCAGTAGGACGCCGGCAGCGTAGGCTACGTCTGGGTCAGTTAACATCTTCATTACTGAGAGCGGGTCCTGAAGCGACGCAGTGTTTAGGCTCTTCCTGAAGCCTTCCGAGGCCCTCCTGATTATCTCTGCCACCTGCGGGTCTGCAATGGTATTGGACAGCTCTACTGCCACACTTGAGAGCGACGTCACCGCGGCCGCTAGGTCTCCCACTATCTTCTCGACCTGTTGAGGAGGGAGATTCTTGGAGAGGGCTCTCCCTATGCTCTCAGAGACCTCAAGGAGCCACCTGGCCAGCTCCTGCCCGCCCCCCTTATTGCCCTGTGTTGCTGTCACCTCGCTGAGGGCCTGAGGCATAGTAACGAGTAGGGACGCAATGAAGGAACCCAACGAGGCACCAAGAATCCTAGCAGCCCTTATGTCATCGTTGTTAGAGCTGCTCAAGTTCATTACCTTAAGCTTAATAGGCGCGACCCTAAATATAAGCCTTTAGTAGCGCGACCTTGATAAGCTATGAGGACGTCTACAGGCTCACGTCAATGGTACCTAAGGGCAAGGTGACTACCTACGGCGCCATAGCTAGGGCCCTCGGCGTCTCACCCAGGTTCGTGGCCGCCGCGCTGAAGGCGAACCCAAGGCCAGTAGCGGTACCATGCCACAGGGTGATAATGAGCAACAGGACCCTCGGCGGTTACTCCTATGGGGGTGCTGAGGTCAAGAGGAGGCTGCTGGAGGCTGAGGGCGTGAGGTTCGATGAGGACGGCAAGGTCAGGAGGGAGTATATAATATGGGATCTAAGGGAGTTAATGTCTATAGATAAAAATTTATAGTTCTCCAAACCTATCATCGTGCTAAGGTGCCATGCTATGACATCACGCAACCGCGACGCTGCCGAGTCCCTGGCCCTGCTGACGGCTATAGTAGTCACAGCCACCTTTGGAGCAAGGGCCTCCAACAGCGTCATACCGTCCTACATGCAGATACTTGGCCGCCTGTTCACCTTCTCAGAGTTAGAGATAGGGCTCATGGCCGTGGCATTCATGGTTTCCTCATTCATATCAAGCGCGTTTATAAATGCCAGGCTTGACATAGTGAAGAGAAGGTGGTTCTTCATCATCTCAGCAGCCCTTTACGCCGCTGTGTACCCACTCTTCTACTTCGCTTCACCGGTAACCGTGTGGGTCATAGCATTTGTCGCTGGATTTGCCATCGGGCCTATAATGCCAAACATAATGACCTCGGCAGGTATGGTAACTGACAGGAGAGCCAGGGAGAGGCTGCTTGCAATATACACACTTACACTAAGCGTCTCACTCCTGGTGGCTCAGGCGCTGGCCGGCGGAGTGCTGAAATACATTAACGTTAGGGAGGCATTCCTAGCCATGGAGCCTTTGGCGCTGCTCGTTGCCATCTCTGCGCCGTTCCTGAGGTTCCGCATGCCCCAAGGCGTACAGGCCAAAGACGCACCAGGTATGAATAAGGTCAGCGCTAAGGAAGTCATAACAAATGCGGGCTTCCTAGCCTCAGTACTTAATAACCTAACCTACCAGGTGCCCTTCTCGTTCCTGGTGACCTTTGCGGTCGTGTTCGCTGAGCAGGCCTTTGGCGCCAGCGGCTCGCTGGCCGTCCTGTCCTACGTGCCGTTCTACGCCACGTCCCTGCTGAGCAGGCTGTTGATGTCGATTAGGCCGCCCCAGAACCTGCTGAGGCAGATGGTGCTGGCGCCCTCAGTGACTATTATAGGGCTCCTGGTAGCGTGGCAGGCTCGCACGCTGGCGTTCTTCTTCGTCGCCATGGCTATCCTTGGCGTGCCACACGGTATAACATATACGCTGAGCGTGCTTGCCATATCGAGGACCTTCAGGGCCGAGAGGCTCAACGCTGCCAACAGCTACTTCTTCTCAACAATGATAATCTTGGGCTCAGCACTCCCAGCGATACTGGGCGCTGCCGCTGACGCGGTCGGCCTTAGAGAGATATATCTGCTCCTGGTGCCAGTGGTGATCGCAGTGCTGGGAGCGACGCTGGTCTTCGCTAGGAAGACCGCGCAGCTCAGGTCCCCTGTGGAGTCCATTGAGGCGTCGGTAGCTGCCTAGCCTCTACTGCCCCCATATTTCCTTAAATTTTGTCCTAGACCTCAGGTCCCAGGAGCTGTCTTGTCAACAAAGGCCTCAGAGACGCTGAGGGCTTCTGTCGGCGAACTCTGGGACAAGTACGTGAGGCATGAATTCGTGATAAAGCTGGCTGACGGCACGCTGCCACATGACGTCTTCAGATACTACCTCATTCAGGACGCAAAGTACGTTGAGGAGATGCAGAGGGCCGTGATCAAGGCCGCCTCAAGGGCCCCTGTGTCAGAGGCGGCTGAGGTCCTTATAGCCGTCTTTGCTAACCCTGAGCGCGGCGCCGAGGTGCACTCAAAGCTCTATGAGGCACTTAAAATAGACGAAAGCGAGGTAAGGTCAACGGGCTTCAATC
This sequence comes from Acidilobaceae archaeon UBA162, assembly GCA_002496425.1. Taxonomy (GTDB): domain Archaea; phylum Thermoproteota; class Thermoprotei_A; order Sulfolobales; family Acidilobaceae; genus Acidilobus. Next base: position 10,760 of record DAJS01000029.1, on the reverse strand, counting down.
TCATAAACTATGCCTACACAAGGCATCTTCACTACTACGCCTCACTGGGCTGGCAGGAGTTCCTAGCCGCCTGGGCGCCCTGCATGTGGGGCTATAGCGAGGTCGGGCACCTAGTGCAGTCATCCAGAGACCCTATTTACGCTGAGTGGGGCAAGTTCTACGCCTCAGAGGACTACCTGTCAAGGGTCTCAGCGGTCCTGAGAACAATCGATCAGCAACAGGTGACGCCTGAGATGCAGAGGGCCTTCTTGAACAGCGTCAGGTTTGAGATAATGTTCTGGGAGGCGGCCCTCAGGAAGGACCCAACTATCTACTGACGGCCTGCTACAGGCCTCCGGCCTGGCCAGAGCCCACAGCTGAGGGCTACCCCATAGGCTCTAATACCCAAGTCCCACAGGTCAACAGGCGAGCCAGCTTGAGGGCTTTGATAATATCAGCACCAACTGTTGACAGGGTGCTACTGAAAGGCAACATAGAGAGAGTGCAGGCAGGAGGACCCGCGCTCTACGCGGGCCTGGCCCTCAGGAACCTGGGCTATGAGGTCTATACCCTGGGCCCCTATGGCTCCCTAAGCCTTAGGACAGTGGCCAAGGAGAGGATGCTGGGCATTCGGAGGCTGTGCTGCGATGGCATGGGACATGGCCTGCTCATGGTTCACTTCTATGATGGCGATGGCGTAAGGAGATCCAGGAGGGAGGGCAGCACGGAGACCATGGGCTGGAGCCTGGTGGAGCCCTACTTGCACCAGCTAAGGCCAGATCTAGTAATAGTGTCGCCTAATTATGACGAGGTGAGCATTGAGGTCCCTCTGAGGGCTAGGAGGGCTGGGTACAAGGTAGCGGTTGACTTTCAGGGCTACGCCAGGTACATGGGGGAGCTCTGGTGGCACAGGGTACCTGACGGCATAGCGGACCTGGGCCACCTTTCAGATGATGATGCTCCGTCCCAGGCGACCGAGCAGCTGGCGCGCAAGGTAAGCTCACTGATTTACACGACAGGCATAGGGGGTGCCGTGGTCTACTCAGGCGGCAGAGTAACGGCTATGCCGTCGAGAGGGGGACCTCTAGCCGACAGGACGGGGGCAGGTGACATAATTACAGCGCTTGTAGCCCACTGGCACCTGGTTAAGGGTCTGTCCCTCGAGGACGCCTACGAGGCCTCACTGGACAAGTTCCTGGAACTTATGTCAGTGGCCCCTAGGGCCAGGCAACTTAACGATGGCCTTTATAAGTGGTGACCTCTTAGCAACCTCAAGGAAGCCCCGTGGCGCCACCACAGCTGATACTCACTGCAGGGCTGCTGAGCCTGGCGAGCGGTTTAGTAGCCTTCGCTGTCAGCTACGAGGCCTACAGGTACTATAGGCTTTCTAAGCTTACGGTTCTGGCTTACATAAGCTTTGGCTTTATGCTGCTGGGGATAAGCCTAATCTTAGAGGGGCTTCTGACCGTTGTAAGGGCCACAGGCGTTGGGAGCATTGTTGAGGATGCACGCCTGGTCTACATTATGAACATAATATACCTACTGCTTACCAATGTAGCATTTCTGATCCTCGTTATCGGATATACGCGCGAGGCCTACATGACCGTGCCAGAGCTCGTGATACCATTTGTTGCTGTTTCAGCGCACGAGCTGGCGCACTACTTCCTTCTAAGGCATCTGGTCTTTGACGCCTCCCAGCTCGTCTCGTTGTTGTTGTTGTCAATGTTGGTCTACGAGGGCGCGCTGGTAGGTGGGGGCAAGCAGAAGTTCTCTCTATTGGTGCTGATCTCATTCTCGTTGCTGCTCATAGCCCACACAATCATGCTTTACTCATCCATAATCTTTGTGCCATTCTACTATATAGTTGGCCAGCTCGTCCAGTTCGTCTCATTTGCGACCTTGCTGCTGTTCCTTGTAAGGGGTGCCAGGATTGCCTAGTAGGTCGCCGCCTAGGAGCAAGCTAAGAATATACTACGAACTGCTGCTGGCAGTAGAGGGCGAGGGAGGCAAGGCCAGGTTCTCAAGGGTGCTCAGCGCCGTGGGGGTCCCTTACGATAGGTTCATAGCATACCTAGCTGAGCTCGAGGAGAGAGGGCTTCTGGTCGAGGAAAGAGGGTACGACGGTAACTACCTGCTGCTCACAGAACAGGGTAGGAAGTTCCTGCGTGAGCTGAGACGCGTGGACTACTTTCTGAGGGGCTTCGGGCTGTCCCTCTGATTATGGGCCTGTACTCGGAGTTCATACCACTTATATAGCGTCTAAGGCCATAGCACTTAGGAGCTAGAATCTTGAAGGGCTCAATAATAGTGTTTGGAGGCGATGGCTACATAGGCTGGCCACTGGCAATGCATCTTGCAATGAAAACTGACGACTATGTAGTTATCGCTGATAACATGTCTACAAGGATACTTGTGAAGTCAGTTCACTCCGACAGCCTCACGCCTATAAGTACCATGGCTGAAAGGCTCAAGGCCTTCAGAGAGTACACCAACAGGGACAACCTGGTCTTTGAGCCCGTCGATGTAAGGGACATGAAGGCCGTGGACGACCTAATAAAGAAGTATCAGCCCACGGCCATAGTTCACTTAGCACAGCAGAGGAGCGCGCCATTCAGCATGATAGATCAGAGGCATGCTGTCTACACAGAGCTTAACAATATCATCGGTAACATTAACATAATATTTGCCATGGCAAGGCATGTGCCTGGGGCACACCTGCTGAAGATGGGATCCATGGGCGAGTATGGCACCCCGGAGATACCAATACCTGAGGGTGACATAGAGATCGAGTATGGGGGCAGGAAGGCTAAGGTTATGTTCCCGCGGTTCGGCCAGAGCTACTACCACCTGAGCAAGATCTTTGACACGTACAACCTCAAGCTGGCTAATGGGCTCTACGGCATAAGGGCTACAGATATAATGCAGGGGGTAGTATTTGGCGTCAGGACTCACGAGACCCAAATAGCGGAGGAACTATGCACCAGGTTTGACTTCGACTCAACGTGGGGCACGGTGATAAACAAGTACGTGGTTCAGGCGGTCCTCCTGCACGAGCTACTCATATATGGTAAAGGCAGGCAGACCAGGGGCTTCCTCTCGCTCTATGACAGCATAAATGCCATGACTCTTCTGCTTGAGAACCCGCCTAAGGAAGGCGAGTATAGGACAGTCAACCAGCTGGACATGATATACGACACACTCACGCTGGCTCACATGGTGGCTGAGGTAGCGGAGGAGTACGGGATAAAGGTAACCATGAGGCAGATAGAGAACCCAAGGGTAGAAAAGGAGGAACATTACTATGAGGTTGAGCATACCATACTACCATCCATCGGCTTCAGGAGAGAGAAGGAGATGAAGGATGTGATCAGGGAGATATTCGAGGACGTGCTTAGGTACAGGGAGAGAGCAGAGGCGATGAAGCACCTGATATATCCTTACGCCAAGTGGAGGAGCTCATATGTAATGGACAATGAAGCCTTCTCGCTGCCACCTGAGGTCGAGAGGCCGCTGGGCAGGGAGGAGATACTGAGGCTGGCGGGCTTCAGGTGAGGTCAGTGGACAGGGACCTCTCAGTGCTGCTTGTCGCCGAGCGAGATCCAAGGTCGGGGACACTAAGGAGAGGGCCCCAGCTGAGGCTTACTAACACACCGCCTGGCGTTTCATATGTAGTAATGGACATGGGTCCCCTCTACGAGGCCCCTCCAGGTTACGACCTTGGCGGCTTCCTGGCCAACGCTAAAGGGCTCCTTGGCGCTATCAAGTATACAGCTGTGAACCAGGTGGCCAGGCTGCTCTCAAGGCCCCTAGGAGACGGCTATGACCTTGTGCATTCATTCTTCTTAGATCTGCACAGGTTCTCGACTACCTGGGTTCATGAGAGCGACCAGAGCCCCGGCCAGTACTTCAGGTCATACGTGAGGGTGCCTGAGGCCCTTTACGGCACTATAGTCTCGATTATATCGGATAGGCTTAACTCAGAGGAGTGTGGAGCGGTGATAACATGGACATCATGGGCTGCCAAGGGGTTTATAAATGACGGCGTCGACAGGTCCAAGGTCCACGTGGTCCCACCTCCAGTTAAGGTTGGGGAGTCAAGACCTCACGATGGCATCAACGTGCTGTTCCTCGGCAGGGATCCGTACAGGAAGGGTCTGGACATCGCCCTTAAGGTCGTGCTCAGGGTGGCCAGATACTTTGAGTCGCTGAGGGCGCTGGTGGTAGCGCCAGGCCTGAGGCCCACGAGGCTCCTTGACGGCAGGGTGAGGCTGGCCAGCTCTGTGCCAGAGGACGTGCTGCGCTCATCAGTGCTGCCCTCCACTGACATAGTCCTGGCGCCCAGCAGGGCCGAGGCGTATAACATGACAGTGCTTGAAGCAATGGCATATGGTGCGGTGCCAATAGTGTCCTCCGTAGGTGGTCTGCCCAAGCTGGTAGGTGAGGCTGGCCTGGTAATCGATGATATTGATGAGGATCAGTTCACTGACGCACTTGAAAGGGTGGTTGCCGATGAAGCCCTGAGGTCCAAGCTGTCATGGGCATCAAGGACCCTAGTGAGATCAAGGCACAGCCCTGAGCTTATAGGTAAGGCCATTTACGATATTTATGTAAGAGCGTTGGGCTGAGTCATGAAGGGCTCGGCAGGCCTCATAGCCGCGACGGCCTCTATGAGGTTCATAACTGTCGTACTTCAGTCCGTGGCCCCACTTTACATAGTGCTCTCAGGAGGCCCAACTAGGGAGGTCTCAATAATCATTGCCATCCTCTGGGCCGGCGTCACCATAGGCTCGCTTTTGGCGTCGACCGTTTCTTGGTCTGACCTGGCGCTGATGGTTGGACTTCCCATGCTGTCTGCCGGCACAGCCCTACTAGCCGCTGAGCCCAGGGCAGCGCTGGCCTCAGTCACTATAGCTGGCCTAGGGGCTGGCATGCTGGGGTCCACTCTGGCCCCCTCGCTTCACCTCTCATCAGGATCCGAGAGGCCCCACGAGGGCATTGCAGGCTATGGCCTGGGCCTCTCAACAGGCTTGGTAGCTGCTACAGCCTTGGCCGCACTGGCTAACGGTCTTCCAGGCCTTAGGCTGCTGCTCGCGATCAGTGCCGGCGTCCCTGTAGCTGCTGCTGTCTCGGCTTACCTCATGAGACCAAGGAGGGTTAGGGTGCGCCTTCCCACCATAGCTGAGGCCATAGAAATAGCCCAGAGATCCCCGTTCCTCAGACCATTTACAGTCAACCTGTTCTACTCGTTGACCATGCCCCTTGTGCTCTCATACTGGTCCATCTACGCCACGAAGTATCTAGGGCTCAGCGTGGGCCTCGCCTTCGCTCTCCTCACAGCACACTACGTGCTCTCAGGCCTTGTTCGGCTCGTCCTGTATAGGGCGCGCACAGAGAGCCTAAGGTCAATAACTCTTGAAGCCCTAGCGGCCTTCGTGGCTGCGTCACTGCTGTTCCTGACTAGAGGGTGGTGGCTGATGGCGGTAGGCCTCCTTATGCTGGCAGTGCCCCACGCGCTGATCTACCCGATAAGTCTCTACGAGGCCCTGGCCTCAAGCCCAGGCAGGGAGGTGGAGGCCAGCTACATATTCTCCATATCAGCTGGGGGTGGTGAGGTCCTGGGCTCCCTAGTGGCACTGGGCCTTGTGGAGGCCCTAGGCCTTGGGAGGGTTTACGTTGCCCTCCTGCCCCTCTCCCTGCTCTCCCTGACAGCCTATTTGGGGCTTGAGAGGGTCAAGATCGTGCCCGTCAGCACGTGGAAAGGGCCGCATGTACGCTAAGAAGGAACCAATGATATTAAGGCCCCTTGTAGCGTGCCAAAGCTTATTAGGTACTTCAGAGACGGGTATCGTGGTGTAGTGCCTTGTTGTCAAGAAACCCTGTAGAGCCCTCCAAGGAGGTCCTCTCGCCCTCCGAGGAGGCCCAGGCCGTGAGGCTAGCTGCCATAGCAGAGCTTGATGCCATAAACCTCTATGTCCAGCTGGCTGACAGGGTAAAGGACGAGAGGGTAAAGAAGGTGCTCCTAGACGTCGCCAGGGAGGAGAAGACGCACTTAGGCGAATTCATGGAGCTCCTAAGAGGGCTTGACACTGAGCAGGCCGAGGAGCTCCAGAAGGGGGCAGCGGAGGTGGGAGGCCTCCTAGCTCGGGAGGCGCAGGCAGGAAGCGCCAAGGCCATTAAGGATCCTGAGTCGACGCCTCTGGGTCCCCTCAGCACCGATGAGGCATCGGCCTTGGCCAAGGCTGTCGAGGCATCAGCCTTGACAATTAGGTCGTTCAGGAGGCTCCTGCCGGTCCTCAGGCTTGGCGCTGGACAGCTCGCGGCGCCCTCTGACATAGCGTCTGAGGGCGAGGTACTAAGGCCTCTCGGAGGCACCGCTCAGCTGTCAACAGTAACAGAACAGTTCATTATCTCAAGGGAGGAGCTTGAGTTTTACAGGAGACAGGGCCTCCCGCCGGTCACGTCAGCCGCGGTGAGGGCTGCTGAGAGGCTGGCGGTGGCAGAAGAGACAGCTATAGCTGAGGCCCTGTCTGGGGCCACCAAGATAAAGATATCGGGGGACTGGAGCTCGCCAGGCTCAGTGACAAGGATGGTCTCTCAGGCCCTTGGGCAGATGCTGCAGGAGGTTCCACTGCCGGTTGCCTTCCTCTCGCCCGCGGCCAGGGCCCTATTGGCCTCAGTTATAGATCCTTCAGGCGTCAGCGAGCTTGACAGGCTGCTGAGGCTGGTTAAGGAGGTTGCCGTGACGTCAGGGCTTAAAGGGGTATCGCTGTTGCTGATCTCGCCATCGCCGTCAGTGGCAGACATAGTAGTGGGGACTGACACGTCAGTTGAGTACCTTTATTCAGACAGGGATGGTCATAGGTTTGAGCTAAGGGAGTCAATAGCGGTGAGGATCAAGGATCCACGTGGCATAGCGCTGATCACGAGCCCTTAGCCCCTCCAGAGCTCAAGCTTTCCTCAAGTCTCCTCAACATGTCGGACTCTGTGAGAGGCCTCTCCACGCTGCGGCCATTCTCAACGCTTAGGGCCCTCTCAGGGAATTTGAGCACTATCTCTCTCAGGTCCCTCTCGCTTAGGGCACCCTCGTACTTCTCCATATACGTCACCTTGCCGTCCCTGGTGGCCATGACTATAGTAGTAGGTGAGGCATGCACCTCGTAGTTTATGAATGTGAGGGCTGCCTTGGCCGAGTAGCACTGCTGCGTGAACCAATCACAGAGAACTATATAAGGTGCTATGCCCATGTCCATTAGGTCCTTGGAGCTTGACTCAATGAAGGGATACCAGCTCTCGTCATAGACTCTGCAGACAGGACAGAGCGTGTTATCGAAGTACAGCACTGCGTACCTCTCAGGGGGTACCAGGGGCTTCACGTCCTCAGAAAGTATAACCCACAGTCTCTCGGAGAAGCTGAACCTATAGACGCCGTTAGTCGAGCCGCGGCCCAGCCTTGATGCCTTTAGGGCCTTTACAGACATGCAAAGCCCTGGCCTTTCTTGGGGTTCCAGCCGATTATTAAGTGCTTCACAGGCCCCTGGACCTGTCCTCAGCCTCCTTTACGAGCCTCCTGAGTCTGAACTCCATCCTCTTGAGGTAAAGGCTGAGGAGAGCCATTAGGAGGCTGTTGAAGCCCATGGAAAACAGGACCAGGCCAGTGATTATCACCATGTGGTGAACCACATGGTATGTCATGAAGTCCATCAGCGCGCCGAGCAGCGCTAACAGGCCAGGCACCATAAGTATTGAGCCTACGGTGAACAGGAATGTGACCGGGTTGTAGCGCCATGCCAGCCTTATCATGTCAAAGGCTATCTTTATGCCATGCCTTATCCCGAGCTTCTTCTGGCCTCTCCTCAGCCTGTAGGTTATCGGGACCTCGCCAATGGAGCCCCCAGTAGACACTATGTGGGCAGCTATCTCGCTCTCAACGCTGAACCCCTTCATCTCAAGAATAGCATCCCTCAATGCGTCGACCTTTATGAGGTAGAGGCCGCTGAGGACGTCCCTTAGTCTGGCGCCAAACATGTAGTCGAAGAACCCAGTTAGTATCCTGTTCCCGAGCCTGTAAACTAGGGGCTCTACGGACAGGTCCCTGACGCCTATCACCTCATCGTGGTTGCCACTATTAATTACCTTCAGCAGGTTCATTACATGAGCTGCTGGGTACGTATAGTCGCCGTCAATTACGGCTACAAGCCTGGTGTTCACAAGCGCCAGGCCCTCCTTAATGGCCCCTGCCTTGCCGCTTCTCCTGTCCTTCTGAAACAAGACGTTAACGCCCTTTGACCTGGCTATCTCAACTGTCCTGTCAGTGGAGCCTCCATCAACCACTATTATGTTGCTTGGACTCACGCCAAGCTTCAGGATCTCGTCCAGGGTCGGCTCTATGCCCTTCTCCTCATTCAGTACTGGAACCACAAAGGTTATATCATCTATGCTGTAGAGCTGTTTCCCCTCCAGTTCCGCCACGGCAGTACGTGGCACCTCGGTTTAGAGCCTGCTAAAAGGCTTTACTTAGCGTGCCGGCCCCTGGAGCGGACGCAGGACCCAAACCCCTTGAGCACCTGAATCGCCAGCCAGAGGGAGGTGCCCACGTCTGGATCCCTCATCATGTAGCCAGCCCCAAGGGCCCCAAGCCTTCTCGGCTCAAACAGGTCGATCCTGCCGAGGGCCGTGAAGCCGCAGGCTGCCAGGTCAGAGAGGCTGTTCTGGGCCTTTGAGAGCTGCTCAGCGTCGAGCCTCTGAAGCCCCTGGGCCATCGAGGCCGCCAGCGCAGCAATTCTCATCACCGAAGGGTCAGTGGCCAGCGCTAGGAACGCCTCGTCGCCCTTCTGGGCCAAGTATGAGAACATGCCGAGGAGGCCGCTCTGCTTAAGCTTGAACACGGCCTCAAGGAACTCAATCAGGGCCTCTGTCTCGTTTCTGACCTGAGCATCCGCCATGCCTGGAACCTGCTGCAAGCCTAAGCCCCTGCCGAGCAGTAACTGCATAGGGAAATAAAAGCTGTCTGAAGGTTAGGCAGCAGAGGACCTTGGCTTAAGGATTTAACAGCTTAAAAGGTGACAAAGTAGAAGAACAGGCCTAGCCTTTTAGCTGGCCTCCTCCCAGCCCTTTATGGCGGAGAGGAGGTCGGAGGATGCTGGGCAAAACTTAATACTTATCATCGTCCCTAGTTCCTGCGGGGTTCAGGTCTACGAGGGTTAGGGCCGTCGCGCTGGCAGCGCTGCTCGTGATCCTCATGTTTACGTTAGTTCCTATTGCCGTCACGCGCGACCCCCTGGCGTTAGGCTACAGGACTTCATGGTCCTTGGAACCCTTGAGACAGCAGGCCGCCCCCGCTCTGGGGTCAATGCCAGGGTTTAACTACAGGGGGGCCATTAACAGCTCTACGCCTGTTACCGGCGTGATCTACGTGCCCCTCAGGAATCTGCCCCTGCTCTTCTACTACGCTGAGGAGGCCAGCCAGCCAGGCTCGCCCCTTTATGGCCATTACCTGAGTAAGCAGGAGGCTGCGGCGCTCTTCTACCCTAGCAGTCAGTTCGAGTCCGTACTATCCGTGCTTAAGTCCCATGGGCTCAGGGTCCTCTTTACCGCGGCTGACTCAATCATAGTGTTTGAGGGCCCAGC
>DAJS01000029.1:0-1137 GCA_002496425.1 Acidilobaceae archaeon UBA162 | reverse complement strand
CTCCACTGCCTACTACCAGCTCACTGGGCCTGCCTCGCTTGACGGCTATCCGGTCTACGTCAGCAACGTGACCGGGCTACTGTTGAGGAGGCCCCCGTTCCTCGTCACTGCGAGTGAGCTAGAGGCCTTGGCCAGTAAGGTCTACGGGCTACAGGCCGTATCGGAGCCGATGGAGGCCTACAACCTGACCGAGCTGCCAGGCGCATACAACGCCACGGCGCTTTACTCTATGGGTTACAAGGGCTCAGGCGTCACAGTTGGTGTGCTCGACTTCTATGGCGATCCATACGTCTACCAGTCACTTGAGACGTTCGACAGGCTCTACGGGCTTCAGAGTCCTCCCAACTTCACTGTAGTCCCCATAGGTCCCTACAACCCTAATCTGGGCGTCTACACGGGCTGGAACTATGAGATAGAGCTGGATGTAGAGGCTGTGCACGCTATGGCCCCAGGAGCGTCAATAGTGCTCTTCGTGGCCTCAGGGGCTCTGCCCCTCTCGGCGGCTATAGCATACATAGACCAGTACTACAACGTTTCCATTGTTACCCAGAGCTTTGGCCTACCTGAGTCGCTGTTGAGCAACCTTGGCTTCAACGCTTACCTGTTCAATGTGTATCTCTCAGATATGTACTACGCCCTAGGCGAGTCGGAGGGCATAACGTTCCTGGCAGCCTCAGGCGACGGAGGGGGGATGGGCTACGGCACAGGACCTTTAGGAGCCGTGAACTACCCGGCCTCATCACCTTTCGTCCTCTCGGTCGGCGGCACGGCAGTCTATATGGACTTTGGTCAGGGGGGACCTTCATCATATTACCAGACGGCATGGTCATCGATGGGCTTTGTGCCATATTTAATTAACCTTGGTGGCAGCACGGGTGGCTATAGCGCCTGGGAGCCCATGCCGTGGTACCAGCAGGGCGTCGTCCCGAGGCCCCCCGAGGGCTTTACCCTTGGCAGGGCCGTGCCGGACGTGGCGGCCAGTGCCAGCATAATGCCTGGGGTGTACATTGTTGGTGCTGGCAACCAGACGATAATAGCTGGCGGCACCAGCGAGGCCTCGCCCCTGACCGCTGGCCTACTGGCCCTAGTGGAGCAGTACGTGGGCCACAGGCTAGGCCTGCTCAACCCAACGCTCTA
>DAJS01000021.1:1052-18770 GCA_002496425.1 Acidilobaceae archaeon UBA162 | reverse complement strand
TTTGATGAGATAGACTCCATAGCCCCGCAGCGCGGCTACAGCTTTGACGCCGGCGTCACTGACAGAATAGTGAACCAGCTACTGACGGAGATGGACGGGATAGTGCCGCTCTCTAACGTCGTAGTGATAGCTGCTACTAATAGGCCGGACATTCTTGATCCGGCGCTCCTGAGGCCTGGCCGCTTCGATAGGCTCCTCTATGTGCCTCCGCCTGACAAGGAGGCCAGGAAGCAGATACTGAGCATACACACAAAGAACGTACCCTTGGCTAGCGACGTTGACATAAACAGGCTGGCGCAGCTGACCGAGGGCTACACTGGCGCCGACCTGGCGGCGTTGGTGAGGGAGGCGGCGCTAATGAAGCTCAGAGAAAAGATGGAGCCAGGACCTGTTGAGTGGCGTCACTTCGAGCAGGCCCTGAAGAAGGTCAGGCCAAGCCTGACTAACGAGGATATAGCTAGGTATGAGCAAATGGGTGAGAAGATGAAGCGCATGTTAATGAGCATCTGAGGCGGCTGCAGATGAGTAGGCGTGAGGTTGAGCAAAAGTACAGAGTTGACTGCGACCAACTGGAGGAGCTACGGAACCTGCTGCAGGAGCGCGCTGGCGAGGTAGAGGCTATAGTAGAGGAAACAGACGTCTACCTTTCTCATCCTTGTAGAGACCTATGGGCCTTAGACGAGGCGCTCAGAGTACGCTATGTCAATGGAAGGCCAAGGTCACTGACATACAAGGGTCCTAGGGCGCCCAGGCCGCTTAAGGACAGGCAGGAGATCAACCTTGAGATCTCAGGGGATCCCATACCAATCCTTGAGGCTCTCGGCTTCAGGAGGTCAGTTGAGGTGGTGAAGTTTAGGATCTACATCAGCTACAAGGAGGTTCTGGTCACACTTGATAGGGTGGAAGGCCTTGGGTGCTTCGTGGAGGTGGAGTCCAAGACTGGCGACGAGGCCTCCATAAAGGATGCCATCAACGAGCTCAAGATATCAGGAGAGCCTGTCAACGAGACATATGCGGAGATGGTTGCTAGGCGCCGCATGGGCGCCGCGGCCAGTCAGTGACAAGAAGGCCTATGAAAGATAAATCTCAGAAGTACTTAGCCAGCTCAGGCCTCTCCTTGACCAGCTCCTTGGCTATCTCCTTTGCTGTCTGATCCACAAATGAGTATCCTTGCGGGCTCAGCCTTCTCCCTCTACCTGTGCTCTTAACGAGGCCTACCTGCTCTAGTCTCTGGAGCAGGTGCCTTATCACACTGCCCGAGGCCCTAGCGAAGTGGGCAGGCCTTGAACCCCTCCTCTTTCTACCGCCATAGACTATCCTTAGGGTTTCAACCCCCACGGGTTCGCCAGCCAGGTAGAGCTTGCGGAGAAGGGAGGCAGCTCTCACGTACCACCAGTCCGGGTCCGAGGGAGGTCTTTCTTTGAAGTGTCCTGTCTTAGCGTATATTGCCCACTCCGGCGGCTTCAGCTGCTCATAGTTCTTTAGCTTCTGCGCCAGCCTAACAATGAGCGCGTCGGCCGGAACGTCTCTAGCAGTTACCATTGCATATACCCAACAGGCATATTTTGATAGGACTTAAATACTTTCATAGAGGCTAAAGCCTGTGGAGGACGCCTACTACGAGTTTGTCGCGTTCCCCTGCGGCAGTGACAGGTACTCAATGCCTCTTGGCGTTACAGCCAGGGAAGGTGCTTTCAGAGTCTTTAAGGGCGCTGGGCTGCTGAGGAGGCTGAACGCAAAGGGCACGCTAAGGCTCTTGTCACCCTCCGATCCCCTTGACTTCTACCTGAGCCTAAGGCATGAGCTAGAGGCGCAGGTTAACTGGGACGGTGGCTGCCCGAGGCCTGACCCAACTAGAGGCCTATGGTTCACATGCCATTACGTAACGGTGAGCGATGAGGGTCCTGACGTCCTGTTTCGCTGTGTTGAGCTCAGAAGGGAGGGTGGTGAGCTGCCACCCTACAGCAGGGTCTATGGCTGCCTCGTGGAGCTCCTCGTGCTTCTCACCAAGGCTAAAGCCGGAGCTGGCGAGCCCTGGTACCTGGACTACGCAAAGGGGCTAAGGTGGTGCGTGGAGAGGGCCTCAAGGGGCGACAGGCGCTATGTCTCTACAGCTGACGAGGCTCTGCGGGGCATCGAGGAGGCTCTTAGAAGCAACAAGGGCGGGGCTTGAAGCCTACAAGGCCATAGTTGAGCCCACAATGGGCTACCCCCGCCTGAGGGAATTGGACTCATCAGCGGCGTTTGAGGGACTTGTGGACTGCTTCTGTACATGCAATACGTTAAACATGGTGAGCAAGACCTTAGAAGGGCGTAGGGCATGCGTAGTGGGCCCATCATGGCTAGGGCCTGTTACGGGGCCTTGTGACATAATCCTAGCCCCTGAAGGGTCAATCCCAGTGCTGCTGAGGCTTGGCCTCAAGGCCCTGGTGTTAACAGGCGACGGTGACGCAGCCCTAAAGTACCTTCACATGGTGCCGGCAGTGAGTGAGGTGTTCGCGCTCCACATTCACGGTGACAACGGTGCTAGGGTAGCTGAAATAGCTACGTGGCTAGCCCGCTCGGTTAGGCTAATCCTGACCAGTCAGGTAGAGACCCCATACTGTATTGTGCCTCTAGGAGCCTTTACTGACGGTGACAGGGCCGCTGCTTTAGCCATGTACTCTGGGGCCAGCTCTGTGGACCTGCTTGGGTTCACCACGTTGCCAATAGTGTGTGGTCACAAGGACTTCTGCAACGGACGCCAGAGGGCCTCTAAGTCGACTAAGATTGCAGTTGGCATGAAAGCACTGAAGCTCATAGCTGGGTCTCTAGGCTATGCTGAGGAGCACGACAACAAAGGTACTATTAGGTTCAGGAGGCAGCCTGAGGCAGGCTTTTACGCCTAAGGCATAGCCTAAGGTCAGGTGACGGCCTTGAGCAAGAGGATAATGGAGGGCTTTAAGGAACTAACTAGAGTTGATGACGCACTGGCAATCCTGTTCAGGGAGGTGACACATGTACCTGAAGTAGTTGAGGTTGACCTTGAGGACTCGGTAGGTCTACCGGTGGCTGAGGACATAACTTCACCTACGGACTTTCCCCCCTTCAACAGGAGCGCAGTAGATGGCTATGCCGTCAGGTCATTCGATACGCTGGGGGCGAGCATGCTTAACCCGATAGAGCTGAAGGTGGCGTACGAGGTCATTCCAGGCTTTGACATCTCAACACTAAGACCTCTCGAGCCTGGCGAGGCAGCAATAATCTACACAGGAGCTCCGCTTCCCCCAGGTGCCGACGCAGTAGTTATGGCCGAGGATGCTAGGAGGCAGGGAGACAAGGTCTACATAATGGCCCAAGTGACCCCCTTTCAGAACGTCTCTAGGAAGGGCGAGGACTTCAGCAGGGGAAAGATAGTGATAAGGAAGGGTGATAAGCTGATGCCCTGGCACATAGGTGCCCTAGCCTCCCTTGGGATAACGAAGGTCAAAGTATACCGCAGGCTCAGGGTTGGGGTGCTCTCAACAGGTTCAGAGCTGGTTGAGCTAAGAGAAGTCGACAAGGGTTCGCCGCCTCCGGGCAAGATAGTTGACAGCACAAAGACTATGCTCAAGGCCCTGTTAGGCAGGGACGGTTACGAGGCTGTAGACCTTGGAGTTGTACCTGACGATATGAATGCTATAGAGAAGGCCATAGCCAGATCCATAGGCTCGTTGGACGCTATAATAACCACCGGTGGCACTAGCATAGGATCCTACGACCTTGTGCCAGAGGCTGTCAACAGGTTGGGTAGAGTGCTTTTCAACGGTGTCAGGATGAGGCCTGGAAAGCCAACTGGGGCAGGTGTCGTTGAGGGCAAACCCATCTTTATGCTCTCAGGCTTCCCTGTAGCTTCGCTGGCAGGTTACTTAGCCTTTGTCAGGCCAGTCCTTAGACGCATGACTGGCACGCCTGAAGATCCGATGCCCATAGCTAAGGGTGTAATAACTAGGCGCGTTGCTAACATAGCCGGCGTAAGAACCTATCTGAGGGTTCGTGTATATCGCAGTGAAGGGCGCTACAAGGTTGAGCCGTTGGCGATAACGGCTTCAGGGGTTCTCTCGACGCTTACGGATGCTAACGGCATACTTGTGATCCCGGAGGATGTGGAGGGTTATGATGAGGGCGATGAGGTGGAGGTTCTGTTAATAGCCCCTTTGACCTGAAATAGCTTTAACTTGGCTTACGCTGGTTTTCTCGGGGCGCCTTGGTAACAACCATAGAGATCTCAGGCTACACAGAGGATATCCTTGAAGCGCTTGTTATGGCAGGCATCTACAGTAGCAAGACAGAGGCCGTGAGGGACTCCATAAGGAGGCTTCTGAGCTCGTATGACATGAAGGATGTAGCCCTCAGGGCCTACAGGAACGGGCGCGTGTCATTTCAGCTAGCGGCAGAGGTTGGAGGCTCAAGCCTTGACGAGATGCTGTGGTATATGCTATCACACAATGTGGCCCCTGAGCTCGGAGTTAATAACATGGATGAGGTTAGGCATGGCGCCGACGCTGTGGAGTCCACCCACGTACTTGTCCTTGACATGTCGGCTGTCTACACAATGCTCGAGCTCGGCATAGTAGATTATTTCTCTAAGATCAGCAGGAAGGTCGTGATACCTGACAGGGTCAGGGAACGCTCCCGGGCGCTGATAATGAAGATGTCAAAGCTCAAAGGATTTCTCCTGAGCCTTGAAAGCTTTGAAAACGTCTCGGGGGGTACGTCCTTGGCAGAGCTCGCTAGGAGAAGTGGGGTCTCAGTCCAGGAGGCGCAGGCCATGTATATTGCTAAGAAGCTCGCTGGAGTACTGATAAGCGATGACATGAGGACTAGGGGCGCAGCCAGGGCCTCAGGAGTGCCTGCAGCGCCAACCCTGTCGGTGCTGGAGTACCTTAGGCGTACCGGAGGCCTTGAGGATTCAAAGTTCAAGGAGTTGGCCATGAGGATGGGCGCCATCCCATACATGGTGCCTGTTGAGCTGTCCTAAGCCTACTGCTGAACCTCTAGGAAAGCGATTTTATCCGCTCAGAGTCCCAGGTAGCTAAGAGTGGAGGCGAAGACGTGGGCCCAATCATCCTAGGCCAAGCGCTAGTAGCGGCAATAGACGTAGGCAACAGCATGCTAGTGAGGGACATAAAGCCAAACAGGATTGAAGCAGCGAAGAGGTTCGTATCAGTAGCCCTCAGGAACCTTAGCTCTAAGGGCATGCCACTGCTAGTCGGGCTAGTGGCCTTTCACAAGCGCTCAGTGCCCATGGTGGACCTGACGGAAGACATCACCGTGGTTGACAAGGCCCTGGTGCGGCTAAGGGCTCACGGAAGGGCTTCGGACGTCTCCGAAGCGCTAAGAGAGAGCTACTACATGCTCAGGGAGGCTCCTCCAGGCTACTCAAGAAGGGTCCTGCTGGTCACGAGCGGCGTGGTCTCAACAGATATGGTTGATGAGATCATGTACTTATACAGGATCACTAACATCAGGATTGACATAGTTGTAGTCTCAGGCAACGCTGACTCAAGGGCTGAGAGGTTCAAGAGCCTGGCCGCGGCCAGTGGAGGCCTCGTGATCCCCCTCAACAGTATTGACGAGGTTGGCAAGGGCGTGCTGTCGCTCTTCATGAGCTGATAGTTGCGCTTTAAATCTCCTCGAGCCTCCTTGCCCCGGTGCTAGGCTTGGGCGACAAGAAGTCTAAGGTAGTGTTCATCTATATGGGGAAGGGCCGCGGGTACCTGAAGGTGAGACTGTTCAGGAAGAGGAAGGAGGAGGATCCTGACCGCGTGGCCGTGTTGGGGCGCGTCAAGGAGCCGCTACCAGGCTACCAGGTTATCAAACTGGACGAGCTGGAGGCTGCTGTCAGGGAGCAGCTCGAGAAAATCTAAGAACGTTTTTAAGTGGCTCTCAGGCCAACAGTACGAGGAACTTCCGAGCTAGGTGCCAGCCATGGCCAAGGCAGTACATGTAGAGAGAAAGGTTGAGGTGCCAGAGGGGGTCACAGTAATGGTTGACGGGCTCAAGGTCACGGTAAAGGGGCCTAAAGGAGAGCTCAGGAAGGACTTCTCGCATGCCAAGAACGTGAGTATAAAGGTTGAGGACAGGTCAGTGATAGTAGAAGCATACTTAGCTGACGGCAAGACTAGGGCCTTAGTGGGCACAATAGCTGCCCACATAAAGAACATGATAGTTGGCGTGACCAAAGGCTATAGGTACAAGCTGAAGATCATAAGTTCTCACTTCCCAATATCTGTTAAGGTGGAAGGAGGAAAGGTCGTAATATCTAACTTCCTTGGCGAGAAGGCGCCAAGATATGCTACAATAATGCCGGGTGTTACGGTGAAGGTGCAGGGGCAGGACATAGCAGTTGAGGGCACGGATATAGAGGCCGTGGGTCAGACAGCTGCCAACGTGGAGAAGGCCACACATATATCTGGATTTGACCGGAGGAAGTTCATGGATGGCATATACATTTACTCAAGGGAGGTAATGGAGTGATGGAAAGCACCAGTATGGGATCAACGCGCCCGGCAGGGCTTAGGGCCAGGAGGCTCATCCAGGCCAGGATAGCCAGGAAGCTGAGGATAAGGTTCATGAGGTATCTGTCGTGGAGGCTCAGCAGGGTTGACGAGTCATGGAGGAAACCAAAGGGCATAGACAACAAGGCCAGGCAACAGCTTAAGGGATACCCACCGCTGGTAAAGGTGGGCTACAGGACTGATTCATCAATACGCGGGCTGCACCCATCAGGCCTTGTGCCTGCGGTCGTGTATAACGTTGAGCAGCTGAAGGCCCTGAGCCCTAACACTCATATAGTTTATATAGCCTCAATGGTGGGTCTGCGGAAGCGGCTCGAGATAGTGGCTGAGGCCAAGAAGATGGGGTTCAGAGTGGCTAACGGTGGTGTCTATGGACTATAGGCTCCAGAGGAGGCTGGCGGCCGAGATACTAGGGGTCGGGGAGAGCAGGGTCTGGATAAGCCCCGACCCTGAGGTCACGGAAGATATAGAGTCAGCCGTAACTAAGGATGACGTGAGAGCACTTATAGCCAGGGGACTCATAAAGGCCCTGCCAGTTAAGGGCAACGCCCACCGCTGGATCAAGCGTAGGGAGAAGCGCCTTAAGGGGCATCGGAGGGGCCCCGGCAAGAGGAAGGGAACAGCGTTTGCAAGGATCGACCCTGAGAGCGTCTGGGTTAATAAAGTGAGGAAGATGAGGGCATACCTTAGGTGGCTCAAGGATCACAAGATGATCTCGACAAAGGACTATAGGGAGCTTTACAGGCTTATCAAGGGCAACAGGTTCAACAGTCTTTCTGACCTTAGGCGCTACATGGAGTCGGCTGGCATAGTTAAGGGTGGTCGGCAGTGAAGGGAGGGCCTAACTACAAGGTTCCGATGCGCAGGAGAAGAGAGGGCAAGACTAATTACTATTATCGTTTCAGGCTACTGCTCTCCAACAAGCCAAGGATGGTTGTGAGGAGAACTAACAAGTACATATGGGTTCATTTCGTTCAGTTCGATATAAAGGGCGATAAGGTCATAGCTGCCGCACACTCCCGCGAGCTTGTAAAGCTTTTCGGCTGGAAGGGGAGCGGCAAGAGCACGTGTGCTGCCTACCTGACGGGCTTCCTGGCGGCCCTTCGCTTTAGGGAGAGAGGAGGTAATGAGGCCGTGCTTGACATAGGGCTCCATAAGCCCTCGCCCGGCAGCAGGGTCTTCGCTGCGCTGAAGGGAGCCCTGGACGCCGGCATCTCAATACCGCACGGCGAGGAGGTGCTTCCTAGCGAGGAAAGGATAAGGTGTGAGCACGTAGCCAAGTATGCTGCTGAACTGGTCAAGAGAGACCCTGAGAGGTACAAGAGGCTCTTCTCTCTCCAGCTCCAAAGGTTGCCGCCAGAGCAGCTTCCGCAGCATTTCGAGGAGGTGCTTAGTGCAATAAGGAACTCCTATAAGTCAGTCCTGCCTCAGGCGCCGGAGGCCCAGCAGAGAGTGGTGAGCTGACATGAGCGAGGAGGCACAGCAGGGGACCTCGGTCACGGCAACCGTGCCAGCCGTAGAGGAGTGGGTCCCCAAGACTAAGGTAGGTAAACTGGTCAAGGAAGGTAAAATAGCCAGCATAGATGAGGTTTTCAAGAGGAACCTTCCCATACTGGAGCCTGAGATAGTTGATGCTCTTCTCCCTAACCTTCAGGTTGAAGTGCTTGATGTCACACACGTGCAGAAGATGAGCGATGCTGGTAGGATTACCAGGTACCGCGTAACGGTGGCCGTAGGCAACAGTGACGGCTATGTTGGCGTCGGTAAGGGCAAGGCAAGGCAGATGAGGGACGCGCTTGACAAGGCCATAAGGGACGCCAAGCTCAACATAACTCCGGTCAGGAGAGGCTGTGGCAGCTGGGAATGCACATGCGGCGAGCCTCACAGCGTCCCGTTCACTGTCGAGGGTAAGAGTGGTAGTGTGAAGGTGATCCTTAAGCCTGCACCCAAGGGCACTGGCCTCGTGGCTGGCGATGTGGCCAAAGTAATCCTCTCGCTAGCTGGGATCAGGGACGTATGGTCGCAGACCTATGGTGAGACTAGGACTACGTACAACTTCGCCAGGGCAACCTACATGGCTCTCAGGAACACGTACAGGGTCGTCACTTACCAGGACTGGCTGAGGTGAGGCCTTTGGCATACATAATAGTCAGGATCAGGGGCGAGCCCGACCAGAGGCCTGAGGCAAGGAAGGCTATGGAGGAGCTAAGGCTCCGCAGGATCTTCGTGGCCACAATATACCCTGAGACCCTGCCAGGCATAACAGGACTCCTCAAGACTGCTCAGAGCGCCGTAACGTGGGGCGAGGCCGATGTGGGCACAGTAGAGCAACTGATAAGAGTCAGGGGGAGGCTCATCGGTGATAAGCCGATAACTGATGACTGGGTCAGGGAGAGGCTTAAGCTGAGCAGTATAGCCGAGCTGGCCCAGAAGATCGTCAACAATGAAATACATTACTATAAGCTTGACCGGTACGGCGTGAAACCATTCTTTAGGCTCCACCCTCCTAGTGGGGGCTTCAAGAGATCCGTGAAGAGGCTTTATCCCTACGGTGAGCTCGGCTATAGGGGCAAGGAAATAAACGGGCTTGTCCTCAGGATGATATGATTTAAACCCTTGACAGCCAAAGCCGAGGGGGGATAGGATGACGTGGTCAATACCCAGGACCCGTAAGAAGGTCAGGAAGCTGAGGGGCCGCACTAGGACTATGAGCTGGGGCAGGATAGGCCAGCACAGGAAGAGCGGCGGCCGTGGAGGCCATGGTGCAGCCGGCCTTGGCAAACACAAGAAGTCCTGGATGCTGAAGTACGCCCCTCACTGGCTCGGCAAGAGAGGTTTCAAGAACCCCAACGCTAGGACTGAGCCAAAGACCATAGACCTAGAGGAGCTAGAGAAGCTTGTCGCCGAGCTCAGGTCCAAGGGCGAGCTGAAGACGGAGGGGGAGCTGCTGGTGGTCGATCTCGGCCAACTGGGTTACGACAAGCTGTTGGGCAGCGGCAAGGTCGAGGACAGGCTTAAGGTAGTAGTGCCGTATGCCAGCAAGAAGGCTGTTGAGAAGGTCAAGGCAGCCGGCGGCGAAGTGATAGTCACTTCTGAGGATTGAGTAGAGGAGGAAAAGGAGCTCTCCAAGGGACACTCCTCCTCTTAATCTCTGCCCTCTTCTGGGATCCTGTGAGCAGCCCTGCCTCTGCGTGTAGCCCGGCCCCTGGACTGCCGAGGGTTCTGGCCAATGCCATAAGGTTGAGGCAGTTCATAACAATCTACGGCCCTCCGGCTACCGGCAAGACTAGGGTAGCATTCGAGATAGCTAAGGAGGTCCTGGCAGAGGGCCGCGACGTTGAGGTAATAGCAACTGAGAGCGGCACAGTTACTTACGCTAGGTCAGTAGTCACCTGCGTCCCCACGAAGCTGGCCCTGTCCGTCGATCAGCTTCTCGATCTTATGATAGATGGCGTGTCCCAGGGCAGATACATAGTTGTAGACTCGATAAACTGGCCATTCAGGTCGCAACGGCCAAGTCCTGCTGGACTCTCTATTCTTTCCCTGATCTCAGCGCTCCTCAGGGGTTCAGGGGGAGTTGCCATAGGCCAGGTCTCAGAGGTTGATGAAGGGATCTCAATGGCTCTCGGCGAGTGGGTTCTCCCCTGGAGCCACGTGATAGGCGTGACAGGGAGGGTTCAGTGCCATGGGATCTGCTCCGAGATGCAAATATTGAAGCCCAGGAGGGAAGTAGTGAGGTACGAGCTAGTAAGGGATGGCGTGAGATGGACTGGCGAGGAGTTGCTGAGGGACTGCTGAGGCTCTTCGAGCTCATACTTCCAGCCATGGTTGCCAACGGGACGCCAGTCGTACTTCACGGCCCTCCACCCATAGACCTGGGAAGGAGGTTTGTAGATGGCAGGAGGATCTTTGGAGACGGCAAGACATGGGGCGGACTGCTGGCGGGCATAACGATGGGCACCTTTGTCGGAATCTTCGAGGCCACCATGCTAGGAGCCCTGATTATATACTACGCTGCAATAGCGTCAACAGGAGCGCTCCTTGGCGACCTCTGTGGCTCGTTCATTAAGAGGAGGCTCGGGCTCGAGAGGGGGGCAGAGGCCCCGGTACTCGACCAGCTGGGGTTCTACGTCTGTGCGCTTCTACTGCTGTATGTCGTAGGCCTCAGGTTCAATATAATTGATGAGCTGATAATGGCTGGCATTATATACCTATTACACAGAGGTACTAACCTAGCAGCTTATAAGCTGGGCCTCAAGTTAGTTCCTTGGTGAGTTTTTAGAGTTGAAAGGAGAGGTTTCACTATCTGAATCACAGGCTTATACCGTTTGGTGCACACGAGTAGATTATGAAGTTGGGATAATGGAGGTGATTAGCTGATGTCCAGCGGCTCCAAGACCACGCTGAGCGTCATAAAGGCTGACATAGGCAGCCTGGCAGGGCATCACAAGGTCCACCCTGACACGATGCTCGCAGCCTCGAGGGTGTTGGCCGAGGGGAAGAACAGTGGTATCATAATCGATTATTACGTCACTCATGTCGGTGATGACCTTCAGCTGATAATGACTCATAGACGCGGCCCAAACGACTCAAAGGTGCATGAGCTGGCGTGGAACGCCTTCAGGGAGGCCACCAAGGTGGCCAAGGAGCTAGGCCTCTATGCCGCCGGGCAGGACCTGCTCTCTGACAGCTTCAGCGGCAATGTGAGGGGCCTTGGGCCTGGCGTCGCTGAGCTGGAGTTCATTGAGAGACCCTCAGAGCCTATAACCATATTTATGGCTGACAAGACGGAGCCCAGCGCTTTCAACCTGCCGCTGTACAAGATATTTGCTGATCCATTTAACACGGCTGGTCTTGTTATTGACCCTAAGCTCCATGCAGGCTTTGTGTTCACAGTCCTTGACGTCTATGAGGGAAGGGCTGTTGACATGAGGACTCCTGAAGAGCTGTACGACCTGTTGGCGCTCATAGGAACTACGTCAAGGTACGTTGTCAAATACGTTCACAGAAAGGACGGCGAGCCGGCAGCCGTAGTCAGCTCAGAGCGCCTGAACCTGATAGCCGGCAAGTACATAGGCAAGGATGACCCAGTTATGATAGTAAGGGCTCAGTCAGGGTTCCCAGCGCTAGGCGAGATCCTGGAGGCGTTCGCCTTCCCACATCTGGTTGCAGGCTGGATGAGGGGCTCTCACGCCGGGCCCCTGATGCCAGTGGGCCAGAAGGACGCTAAGATGACCAGATTCGATGGCCCGCCAAGGGTACTTGGCTTGGGATTCAACATTAAGGACGGAAGGCTGGTGGGCCCAACTGACCTCTTTGACGACGTGGCCTTTGACGAGGCTAGGCGCCTCGCGCAGGAGATAACGGAGTACATGAGGAGGCATGGACCCTTCATGCCTCACAGGCTCGGGCCTGAAGAAATGGAATACACCACATTGCCTGACGTGCTGAAGAAGCTTGAGAGCCGCTTCAGACCCTTCGACCTAGGCTATAAGCCTATAATAAGACATGAGGAGCTGTTAGAGGCCGGCGGAGGCAGTGGGTAAACCAGCGAGCCGGGCAACCTTTTTATGGTATAGTGCGGGCAAGTTTTTCTGAGGTGAGCATATGTGAGTAAGTTAGTTTTCGCTATAAACTACAAGGCTTATGAGACAGCGTTCAATGAAACAGCGCTGGAGATAGCGAGGGCTGCCTCAAGGGCCTCAGACAGATATGCCGGCGTGAGGATAGTACTAGTCGTGCCCGCATCAACTGTGAGTAGGGTCAGGGAGATATATGATGACGTCTATGTAGAGCACGCGGACCCTGTGGGGCTAGGGCCCTACACGGGTTACATCCCAGCCGACGCCCTTAAGTACCTCGGCGTTAAGGGGGTTCTAGTAAACCACAGCGAGCACAAGCTTCCCTACAGGGACGTGGACCGCGTAGTCAGCTCCTCCAGGTCTCAGGGACTCGAGTCAATGGTATGTGCTGATACGCCAGGCGAGGCTGCGGGCCTTGCTTACCTCAGGCCGACGTACATAGCAATAGAGCCGCCAGAGCTCATAGGGACCGGCGTCTCAGTTTCAAAGGCCAGGCCTGAGGTGATAACAGAGGGCGTTAAGGCCGTTAAGGCCGTGGCAGACATTCCGGTGCTAGCCGGTGCCGGGATAACCTACAGGGAGGATGTAATAAGGGCCGTGGAGCTTGGTGCTGAGGGGATACTGCTGGCGAGCGCTGTAATGAAGGCGAAAGATCCATCGGCTGCTGTCGATATGTTCTCAGAGGCCCTAAGCTCAGCTAGGCGCTAGGGGCCTGCGAAGGGATGTTTGATGCTATGAATTTTTCAACTTCGTCTAGGTTCCTCTTGCAGTCGTCAAGTAATAAGTAGAGTTTGTTTACGTTAAGCTTAACCAGCTTCCTCGGTCTGCCCCTGCCCTCTATCTTAAGCTTACTGGTGCTCAGTATCCCAAGCCCACTGAGGTCGTTGACAACCCTAAGTACTAGGGGGTAGCTTACGTTAAGCTCCTTTGTTAGGTCACGAATGCTCATCTCGTTTTTGTTAAGCAGGACAGCTATGATCTCAGTAGAGACCTCGGGGTCAGGGACTGAGGTGCACTGAATGAGGGCCCTGAGGGACTTTAGGGTTCTAGGCTCCACGCTTTAGCCCCTTACTGTTCATAAATTGAAAAGTTATAAATTTTCCTTAATCACTTATTATTAAGGCATAGCCTGCCTTACCTTGTGGCGTTCTTGAACCTGTTCACCGCCTGTTCCCCAATAAAGTCATACACTACCTCGCGAGCTCCGCCGCCTATGTCAAGCATTCTGGCGTCGCGGGCCAGCCTCTCAAGCCTTGAGCCTCTGGTGAAGCCCCTGCCACCCATGATCTGCATGGCCACCCACGTGGCTCTCTGGGCCAGCTGAGCTCCAGTAGCCTTAGCTATAGCAGCGTCTAGGGGGTCTACCTTGCCTTCCCTCTCGGCCTTTGACACTGCTGAAGCGACGAACTCCTCGAGAAGCCTCATATCGATCAGAAGGTCGGCCATCATCCACTTTACGCCCTGGAAGCTCCCCAGCTCCTGGCCAAAGATCTTCTTCGTCAGCGCCTGAGGCCCCGTCTCCTCCAGGGCCCCCTCAGCAATGCCGAGGCCTATGAAGCCGTAGCTCAGCCTCTCGAAGTTGACAGTCTCTAGCGCCTCCCTTATTCCCTTGCCCGGCGTCCCCACCCTCTGGGCTGGCACTCCCTCAAACACGACCCTGCCGACCCCTGCCCCTCTGAAGGTGAAGAGGTCCTGGGCCTCAACCTTGATGCCTGGCCCTCCCTTGGCCAGGTACAGAGTTGGCCCCTGGGGTCCGTTGGCGAGCACTAGGAACTCGTCAGCGTAGAGGGAGTTGCTGGCGTAAATCTTCTCACCAGTTAGGTAGGCCTCACCGCTGGTCCTCTCATCAGCCACCGTCTTGAGATTTGACTTGATGTCACTCCCTCCTCCTGGCTCAGTTATGCAGAGTGAGTAGAGGGGGCCATCTCTGTTGATCCTGAAGGCGACGGAGGCAGATGTCATAATTATATGGGCTACGGCTGGACTCCAGCGAGCTGAAGCCCTTACGAGCGCGTACACGTTGTTGAGGCCAAGATTGAGCGCGTTGAAAGCACCGCGTGACCTCAGGCCATCTATGAGCTCCTGTGGGGCCAGGTTGTTCTGATCTATCACGCCTGAGACCTTAGGGAGCTCTAAGTTGATATAGCTGACGAGGTCCTCAAAGGGGCTCATGAAGGTCCCTAGGGTTCTTGTGCGCAACTAATATTTAAATGGCCAGAGTAGGCCAAACGATAGGGTGCGTAAGCTATGCCTATGAGACCGGGCAGGTGCTACTCTCACATAACTAGCCAGCCATATACAAGGAAGGAATACATACACGGGGCCCCTCAGCCCAAGATATCAAAGTTTGTGGAGGGGACACCAGCTGTTCAGGACAACTACGAGGTCCGCGTGCAGCTGGTGTCCCTTGAGCGTGGCCAGATACGCTCCAACGCGCTGGAGGCTGCCAGGATAGCAGCAGCTAAGTACCTATCCATTAATGTGGGCGATGCTAACTACTTCATGGTTATCAGGAAGTACCCCCATCAGGTGATCAGGGAGAACAAGATGATGGCATTCGCCGGTGCGGATAGGCTTCAGGACGGCATGAGGCTCTCATTCGGCACACCCATAGGGGTTGCAGCGTTCACCGATGCTGGTGATGTGATCATTGACGTCTATGGCAGGATATCCGACCTAGACAAGATAAAGGAAGCCCTTAGGAGAGCTGCCTCTAAGTTGCCTCATAACACACGCATAATAGTTAAGGAGGTCAGGAAGGCCGTTCAGCAAGTTCAGTGAATATCAGCTGACTATTGTGGGCCACACGGCACTGACGCCTGCCGGGGGCTTCGAGAGCACACTGGCCTCGTTCCCTATCTCCTCTAGGGCTGCCTGTACTATCCACTCGACGAGCTCAGGGTAGCTAACGGTTTCAGGGATCAGGTCGAGATGCTTGTTGCCAACAATTATCGAGGGCATGTCCCATGGAGCGTAGCCGCTCACCAGGGACTCGTTCTGGATCTCAACATAGACTACCGTAGAGTACTCGTTCCTTAGGCGCTCGGCCGCCTCCAGGGCGGCCTTAGTGGCCACGTCATCATCCCATGGCGAACCTGAGACCAATATGTTGACCATAATACCACTCCCGGCCGGACGCCTAAGCTTCCAGGCGGAACTGGGCGGTCAGCGCACATATATTCTATAAGGCCTGGTATTTCCATTTACGCCCCCCGCCCAGACGTTGACGAGGAGGGCCTCTGCAGGAGATCTGAGAAAAGTGTTTGATTAAGGTCTACGCAGGCACTCCTGAGCAGGCCTGATCGAAAGCTGAATAATCTTGCAGCACAGTCCTAGGAGCAGAGTGAGAGCTTTGATAGACAGGGAGACCCTTCAGAGGGTCTTTGAGCTCACAGGCGCGCAGAACAGGTGGAGACTGAAGGAGACTGTCAACCTGATAGCTAGCGAGAACGTCATGAGCCCTGCAGCCATGTATGTTTATCTCAACGACTTTATGCACAGGTATGCCGAGGGCAAGCCGTTTAAGAGGCACTATCAGGGCACCAAGCACATAGATGAGCTTGAGGTCATGACAGACTCGCTGATGGGCAGGCTTCTAGACACTGACATGGTGGACCTGAGGCCCATAAGCGGCACCATAGCTAACGCCGCTGTGTTCAGGGTGCTGGCGCAGCCTGGCGAGGAGGCTGTGATAGCGCCAGTCCAAGCAGGCGCGCATGTAAGCCACACAAAGTTTGGGACCCTTGGTGCCCTTGGGATCAAGCAGGTAGAACTGCCATATGATGAGGAACGCATGAACGTTGATGTAGACAAGGCCGTGAAGATAATTGAGGAGAGGAGGCCCAGGTTTGCCGTGCTCGGCGGCAGCGTCTACCTCTTCCCACACCCTGTAAGGGAGATAGCAGAGGCCATACACTCGGTTGGAGGTAAGCTGGTCTACGATGCTGCCCACGTGCTGGGGCTCATAACTGGCAAAGTCTGGCACAACCCACTCAAGGAGGGAGCAGACGCCGTCACGGCCTCTACTCACAAGACGTTCCCAGGGCCTCAGGGAGGCGTGATATTCTTCTCAGATAAGGACCTCTACAAGGAGGTAGGCAAGACCATATTTCCATGGTTCGTCAGCAGCCACCACCTGCACAGGATACCCGCGACGGCCGTGGTGGCCCTGGAGATGATGGAGTTTGGCCATGATTATGCTGAACAGATAGTCAGGAACGCTAAGAGGTTTGCCGAGGAGCTGGCAGCGAGGGGCTTTAAGGTACTTGGCGAGAGCATGGGATACACTACGAGCCACCAGGTGTTGCTTGACGTCAGCCCACAGGGAGGTGGTGCTAAGGCGGCAGCGCTCCTGGAGCAGGCCAACATAATAGTTAACAAGAACCTACTGCCCTATGACCCGCCTGAGGCAGTGAAGAACCCGAGCGGTCTGAGACTAGGGGTCCAGGAGATGACCAGGTTCGGCATGAGGGAGTCAGACATGGAGGTTATAGCTAACTTCTTCGAGAGGGTCCTAATCAGGGGCGAGGACCCTGCTAAGGTAGCTAAGGAGGTCACCGAGTTCAGGTCCCACTACCTGGAGGTGCACTATGGTTACACGCTTAAGGACGTTGAGGCTTTCAACTACGTTGATGCCCTTAGGCTGCTGTCCTAAGGGCCTTATAGTACACAGTTGTTTATACACGAGTTCACTGTTTGGACACACTTAACGTCGTAGGCAAAAGAGCTTACATAAGCATAACTAATACCTTATGCCTACTTGCTTGGTTCATATAGCTCTTTTAATCTCTACTTGAAGTCCAGTTAACGCTGGACCTCGAGGAGGATCCCATGCCACCCCTGCTTAGGGTTGAGAAGCTAAGGATCTACTTCCACATGCCAAGAGGGGTAGTGAGAGCCGTCGACGACGTTGACATAGAGTTAGGCAAGGGCGAGATCATAGGAATTGCCGGTGAGAGCGGCAGCGGCAAGAGCACCACAGCGTTAGGAATTATGAGGCTCATAATGCCCCCAGGCCGCATAGAGGGCGGCAAGATATACTTCAAGGACCAGGAGCTGCTGGGTCTATCTGAGAGAGCGTTCAATAAGGAGTACCGCTGGAAGAAGATAGCCATGGTCTTCCAGGGCTCAATGAACGGCTTCACACCAGTCTACAAGATAAGGGAGCAGATAAGGGAGGTTCTCGAGGTTCACGACTACAGCGGCGACCCTGATCAGAGGGTTAACGAGCTCATGAAACTAGTCAACCTGGACCCATCGCTGGCCGACAGATATCCGCATGAGCTTAGCGGGGGACAGAGGCAGAGGGCCTTCATTGCTATGGCCCTCGCGTTGAACCCTGAGGTGCTCATAGCTGACGAGCCTACCACAGCTCTCGATGTCATAACACAGGCTCACATAATTAATCTACTCAAGACGCTCAGGAAGGAGCTGGGCATATCAATCATATTCATAACGCACGACATAGCGCTCATGAGCATGATAGCTGATAGGATGTACATAATGTACGCCGGCAGGGTTGTTGAGGAGGCCGACACGGTAACAATAGTTCGTAGGGCCGCACACCCGTACACGAAGCTCCTCATGGAGGCCGTGCC
>DAJS01000021.1:0-1001 GCA_002496425.1 Acidilobaceae archaeon UBA162 | reverse complement strand
AGGTGCCCATTCGTGATGCCTATCTGCAAGGAGAAGGAGCCGCAGCTTGAGGAGGTTGAGCCCCATCACAAGTCTGCCTGCTGGCTTAAGGGTGAGAAGTCATGAGCGAGGAGGATATAATTATAGAGACCCAGGACCTAAAGGTTTACTTCAGCAAGGGAGGGCTCTTCAGCAAGAAGAGCTACGTCAAGGCTGTTGACGGGGTTAACATAAAGATCAAAAAGGGCGAGATACTAGGACTCGTGGGCGAGAGCGGCAGTGGCAAGACTACACTGGGCAGAACCACCATAGGGCTTCAGGCCCCCACGGCGGGCAAGGTGCTCTACAGGGACAGGAAGGGCAGGATCCGCGAGGTTCATCCAAAACTGATGGACTCTGAGATCAGAAAGAGGCTCCAGATGATTTATCAGGACCCCTACTCATCGATAGACCCCTATATGAAGGTCTACAGTGCGCTGCAGCAACCACTCTACTACGCGGGAATAAAGGACGAGAAGGAGATGATAGAGACCATACACAGGGCTCTTGACGAGGTGGGCCTGCCCTACGAGCTGCTTAACAACTACGTGTTCCAGCTGAGCGGCGGGCAGAGGCAGAGGGTGGCAATAGCCAGAGCCCTAATGCTGGATCCTGATTACCTGGTCGCCGATGAAGCCGTGACCATGCTGGACGCGTCCCTAAAGGGACTGATAGTCGAGTACCTGAAGAAGATAAACCAGTCAAGAGGTATATCGATACTTTTCATAACTCACGAGCTGCCCGTTGCCAAGGTGATCTCCGACAGGATAGCAGTGATGTACCTGGGCAAGATAGTTGAGCTGGGGCCCACGAAGCGCATCATAGAGAACCCGCTGCACCCTTACACGCAGGCCCTTCTACAGGCATACCCAAGGCTGGAGCCTGAGAGTAAAGAGGCCCTATTCAAGATCAACGTCAGAGAGATCGAGCTAGTAGTCCCTAAGGCGGGCTGCCGCTTCCACCCTAGGTGCCCATTCGTGATG
>DAJS01000017.1:9321-28628 GCA_002496425.1 Acidilobaceae archaeon UBA162 | reverse complement strand
CGCCAACTTCGCTATACAGGACATCTACTCGGTCTTCAGGGTCTCAGCGGTGTACAGCAGGTACGTGTACGCTGTGGGCCAGAACGCCACTGTGAACTTGACGATACAAAATGCCATGAGCTCAGTTAACGTGACGGCTGAGCTGGTGCTCGGGACCTTCGTAGTCGCCACCAGGAGGCTCACGTTACCCACTGGCACCACTAAGCTCAGTCTGACGTTCCCAGTTAACGTGCCCCAGGGCATCTACAGCAGCTACCTGCTGATAAACTACAGCGGGGAGTCCTACGAAGTCCCGTTGCCACAGGTCTACGTGCTCAACACAACCAACAAGAAGCCCATAAGCCTCGTTATAGTCTGGAACATGCACCAGCCGCTCTACCTAGAGCCTAACGGGAGCTGGGGCCAGCCGTGGGCGATATACCACGTAGGCCAGGACACCACGTTCGACGGGCAGCTTATGGGGGCCTACGAAATTCAGGCGTACCTGCTGAGCCTATTCCCTAACATCAACATTACCATTGATTTCACGCCAGTGCTGCTCTACCAGTGGGAGGCCTTCATGCACCAGAGCTCGCCGCTGTTCCTAACCGGTCAGATCGACGTAACTCATGACCTCCAGGCGCTGAACTACACCCTGAGCCTTTACAGGGAGATGGTTAAGGAGGGTAGGCTACAGGTTCTGACAGTGCCGTTCTATCACCCGCTCATGGCTATCGAGTATGACAATGGATGGGCCTCTGACCTGTTGACGCAGATACTCATGGGCGAGCAGATGACCTACTATGTCTTCGGAGTCAAGGCCAACGGGGCCTGGACGCCTGAGATGGGCTTCAACGACGGCCTCATATGGCTATACAATGAGACGGGCATAAACGTGACAGTACTTGACTACCAGAGCTTCATACAGATGGCTCCTGACCTGACCGTCGTCAGCGGCAGCCTGAGCCAGGGACCCTACGGCGTCTATGAGGTTGAGAACTCAGCGGGCCAGAGGATGTACGTGTTGTTCAGAGACACTAACCTCTCGAACATGTTTAGCTTCATCTTCTTCGGCCAGAGCCCCAACCTCACTGCCCAGGAGCTCATACAGTACCTAGCACAGGTCTACATGCAGCACCCAGGCGGCGTTGTAGTAGTTGCTCTAGACGGTGAGAACCCGATCATATTCAACCCAATGCCAAACTCAGCCTACGACCTTGAGGCCATATACCAGGCTATCTCTGAGTATGAGTCAGAGGGCTGGCTCATCACTCAGACCGTTAACCAGGCCATAGAGACTCACCCGGTAGCTGCCGTGCTGACCAACCTGCCTGAGGAGAGCTGGGCTACCAACCTTAACAACTGGAACAACGGCTACCCGGCTAAGGTATACATATGGGGCAATGACAGCCTGGCCAGGGAGTACCTCGTTGCGCTCTCAAACGTGCTAGGCACCCCTGTATCGCCCATAGTCAACCTATCCTTTGCCCACGCCCCCAATGCCAGCATAAGCTGGTTCGAGGCTACTATGCATATGCCTTACGAGCTCAACACCAGCTCAGGCACCGTAGTCAACCCATACTACATGTATTACACCATGTGGAACTGGCTTTACGCCGCCGAGGGCAGCGACTGGGCCTACGGGGCCGGGCCACCCAACTACGGGCCCAAGTGGTTCTGGGTGCAGCCAATAATTTACGATAAGGCCATAGTTAACTACGTGAGCGGTCTCCTGAGTCACATAACCCCCGTGGCAGTCTATAGACTCACCAACGGGTCAACAGAAGTAGTTGTGGACAACGCCCTGCCGTGGAACCTGGCCGCTGGGGACAAGTACGGCGTGCCAGCTCATGTTATCATAGTGGTCTCCAACGGTACTGCCTCAGAGGCCATCAAAGCCACCCTAATGCCTGGCAACAACACAATCATAGTGCCTGGCATCTCCGTTGTGCCCGGGTTCAGGGCCACAGTTAACGTCTACGCGCCTGCCAGCAAGGCCCAGGTTGGCGTTGCTCCACTGCCCCTGAGCAGCTATGGGCTCCCTATAGGCTCCTACCCGATTACAGTCTCCATAGCCCCAACAACGGTGATCACTTCAACAACATCAATGTCATCAACGTCGGTCAGTACCAGCATAACGACAGTAACAGTTACCTCAACGGTCACCTCGGCCAGTCCGGTCACCGTATACAGCTTTGCCACGGTCACTACGACCTCAGCTTACACCTCATATAAGGTACTCAAGTCGCCCTCTGTTAACGCAGCGCTGATAGCAGTTGTAGCCATAGTTGTAATTGCCATAGTCATAGGTGTGGCTATTATAACGATAACCAGGAGGACCCCACCGTCACATTACGTGTAACCAAGTATAAGGTAAGCCCGCCCTTTTCTAGGAGCGGGATAGGGTTTTTAAGTACTTTTTAGCAAACTTATTTGTATTTAAGGAGGTCCGCTTTAGCAGGCACATAGAAAAGCGTAGGAATGATTAAAGCTGGAGGTCCTAGCTCGCGGCATACCTCTGGATTAATTGAGAGATAGAGAAACGCCAACAATGGAGCGATTAAGGTGAAGGCTGTAAACCAAGGACTCCGCGAACCACCTTGAAGGGAACCCTCGTAATTCAGGACAGGAAGGAGGTCAGCTAAGTTCTCAAGGGCCCGTTAAGAACCCTTTAGATTCTAATCCCTTCTTAAAGTCCTAGGGCGCCGCTAAGGGAGGGCTATCCTGCTTACAGTTATGAGGCTCAACAGGATCAGCAGCGTCAGCAGCTCCACTGCTTGGCCAGCCCTCTCCCACCCCTTGCCTAGGGCCAAGAGCGCGTCCCTCAGAGCCTGGCCTCCGTCGCTCTCAATGCCCATGCCGGGTAGCGGGAATGCCAGTGGGGCGGCGTTGACCAGTGCGAGCCCAAGGTTTACAATATACATGGCCACGAGAAGGCTTACCAGCTGGGAATACCTGTAGGCCTGCTCAACCTCAATGCCCAAGCGAGGCACGCCAGCAGCCTTGTGAACCATAAGGTTCTCCAGGACCCCGTTGTAGATCACCGTTAGGTTAACAGTAGCGCTGGTGGCGTTAGACTCTGCCCCTATCCTCGTCAGCTGGGCCAGGGTCTGGGAGAGCGTGGCAACGCGGGTTCCGTTCACGGCCACTATCACCATACCAGGCCTCAGGCCAGCCATGTAGGCCGGTGAGCCCGCCTGGACACCAACTATGTTGACACCGCTGGCCAAGGCCGGAGTTACCAGGCCAAGTATGTATGCGAACAGGAACCCAAGGATCACATTAGCAGCCACCCCAGCTGCAAAGACCTTAATCCTCGAGGATCTCCTGGCGGCCTTCATGGACCCCTCATCAGGCTCCACGAATGCGGCAGGTATGAAGGCGAGCAATATGAAGCCTGCGTTTCTTATTGGAACCCCCTCAGCCCTAGCAACTACCGCGTGGGAGAACTCGTGTACCAGCACAGCTATGCCTATGGCTACCAGTATGTAAATGAACTCCTGAAGGCTCACGGTGATGCCAGGTATAATAGGGACAAAGCCCTCATTATAGGCACCTGGCACCTTGGCCACATATCTCAGGAGGAACAGGTTACCTGACAGATAGAAGAAGTAGCCAATGCCAAAGGCCAGCAACGGCACAGATATGAGTCCGTATAGCCTTGCTGCTCTCCACCTGACGCCAGATGAACTCGCTGCCGGCCTAGAGTAGCCTACCCTGTAGATGAGGAGCAGCGGGTAGACCGTGAGCCCCCTGATCTTGGCCCTCCTGAGGCCTAAGTAGAGCGCTATCCAGAAGATAACAAAGGCAAGTACAGAGACGA
The DNA here is from genome assembly GCA_002496425.1 of Acidilobaceae archaeon UBA162. Lineage (GTDB taxonomy): Archaea > Thermoproteota > Thermoprotei_A > Sulfolobales > Acidilobaceae > Acidilobus. The sequence continues at coordinate 24,826 of DAJS01000017.1, read as the reverse complement.
GCGTCGGGGTAAAGTTCATCTCCAGCTCCTCAGGTACTCCTCCTGGGCCGGGCTTAGTCTGTCTATATGTATACCCATAGTCTCCAGCTTAAGCCTTGCCACCTCCTCATCCTGCTCCCTTGGCACTTCGTAGACCCCTGGCCTCAGTTTGCCCCTATTGTTAACATGATAGAGCACAGCCAGGGCCTGGTTGGCAAAGCTCATGTCCATCACCTCGCTCGGGTGGCCCTCGGCTGCGACAAGGTTAATCAGCCTGCCCTCGGCCAACAGGTAAAGCTTCCTACCATTGGGAAGCGTGTACTCAACGGTATTAGGCCTTATTTCCCTCTTAGATACCGCTATTGACTCGAGGTCGCTAACGCTCACCTCGACGTTGAAGTGGCCAGCGTTAGCGAGTATAGCGCCGTCCTTCATGAGCATCATGTGCTCCTTGGTTATCACGTCCCTGTCACCTGTGGCCGTTATGAATACGTCGCCTACCTTAGCCGCCTCCTCCATGGACATGACGTCAAAGCCATCCATCACAGCTTCAAGGGCCCTTATGGGATCAACCTCGGTCACTATCACCCTGGCTCCCATCCCCCTGGCCCTGTTGGCTATGCCCCTTCCGACCCATCCATAGCCGGCAACCACAACTCTCTTGCCTGCTAGGAGCACATTAGTTGCCCTAAGTATGCCGTCTATGCTGCTCTGGCCCGTCCCATACCTGTTATCAAACAGGTACTTGGTCAGCGCGTTGTTGACCGCTATTATTGGGTAGAGTAGCTTCCCAGCACTCTCCATGGCTCTAAGCCTTATTATACCTGTTGTGGTCTCCTCATTGCCCCCTATAACCCTCTTGCCTACCTCAGGCATCTCCTCATGTATAGTGACATGCAGGTCAGCGCCATCGTCTATAACTATGTCAGGTGCCTGCCTGGCAGCATCCCTTATGGCGCTGAAGTACTCCTGCTCGCTCATACCTCTCCACGCCTCAACAGTTATTCCCTCCTCGGCCAGGGCTGCGGCCACATCGTCCTGAGTTGAGAGCGGGTTGCTAGGCACCAGGAACAGCGTGGCTCCCCAGTCCCTTAGGGTTCTGACAAGCACTGCCGTCTCCTTAGTCACGTGGAGTGCCGCTGAGATCCTTAGACCAGCCAAGGGCTTTGACTGAGCATACCTTGAGCGAAGAAGCATGAGAACCGGCATATGCCTCTCTGCCCACTCAATCTTGAGCCTCCCTTCACCGGCCAGCGAGGGATCTCTAACCTTTGAGCCTGACAAGTCGGCCCCTAGCTGGGGCGAGGAGGCCTAGTAAAAAGCGCTCAGGCCACGAGACCAGTGAAGGGCTCAGCGCCAGCATATATGGCGGCCGGCCCGAGCTCAGCCTCTATCTCCAGGAGCCTATTGTACTTGGCCAGCCTCTCGCTCCTGGCGGGCGCGCCGGTCTTTATGACCCCGGCCCCAACGGCTACAGCAAGGTCAGCTATGAAGGAGTCCTCCGAGTCCCCGCTCCTGTGGCTCACCACCGGCCTTATACCAGCTGACCTAGCCATCCTTACGTAGTCAAGAGTTTCACTTAACGTGCCGACCTGATTTACCTTAACTAGGGCTCCATTAGTGGCCCTAGCCTTTATGCCTTGGGCCAGGTACTTTATGTTGGTAGAGTACAGATCGTCGCCTACAACTAGGACTCTGTTGCCTACCTTGGCCGTGAGCTCAGCAAAGTGATTCAGGTCATTCTCGTGGAACGGGTCCTCCAAATAGGCTATTGAGTACCTGTCTATTAGCTGGACGTAAAGGTCCATCAGAGAGGAGGCATCGTACTCCTTTCCGTCAACAACATAGACCTTCTTCTCAGCGTTGTAGAACTCAGAGGATGCAGCGTCCATGCCGAGCAGGAAATCCTTCCCGAGCTCGTAGCCTGCTGCCTTAACCGCGGTGCTTAGAGCCTCGAGCGCCTCCTCTACCATGCTCATAGGCGGCGCGTAGCCCCCCTCATCGCCCACGTTTGTGGCTCCCTTGCCGTACTTCTCGGAGAGGTATGACTTGAGGGATTTGTAGACCTCAACCGCCATCCTCATGGCATCTGAGAATGTCCTAGCCCCCGCCGGGATTATTATGAACTCCTGAAAGGCCAGGTTGTTGCCAGCGTGAACTCCTCCGTTAAGCACGTTGAGGAGTGGCGTGGGCAGCACCTTAGCCCCCGGGCCCCCCAGGTACTCATATAATGGCATGCCAGCGGTATCGGCTGCGGCCTTGGCCACAGCTATGCTGAGCGCCGTGGTTACATTACCTCCTATCCTGGACTTGTTTGGAGTGCCGTCGAGCTCTATCAGGAGGCTGTCAATAAAGGCCTGTTGCCTTGAGTCGAGCCCTATCAGCCTTGGAGCCACGGAGGTGTTGAAGCCAGCGAGCGCCTGGGAGACTCCCATGCCTCCCCAGGCCTTCCCTCCGTCCCTCAGCTCCACGGCCTCCTTGGTGCTCTTGCTGGCCCCGCTGGGAGCTATGCCAACCCCCACGCCGCCCTTGGTTCTCACTACTGCCTTGACCGTAGGGTTGCCCCTTGAGTCCAATGCCAGTAAGCCCCTGACGCTGGCAATAATGAAGTCCTCGTCGCGGGACAAGTCTCCTCGCCGCTGCCTCAGTAACGTGACGCTATAAAAGCTGTTGGAGCTGAAAGGGTTAAACTGGCAGAGAACAGAAGGAGGTCCGTGAACGGTATGCCTCGCAAAGGACAACAGGATCCCTTCACGTGCCCAGTGTGCGGGGCCAGGGTGACGGATCCCGAACGCACCTGGACCCTTGTGTCGCCGATACCTGACAGGCAGGGCCGCGTCACTATAACTATCATGGGCGCCTTCAGGTGCCCTAATGGACACACCTGGAAGGCCGTCATAAAGAAGCTCAAGAGCGGTGGTAAGGAGGAAGAGGAGGAACAAGGCGAGAGGGAGCAGGGCGACGTGATAACCCTTGACCTCTCAGACATAGAGTCTGTTGATGACTCCGCCCCGCCACCTGAGTAGAGGCGAGCTTGTCCGCCAGGCGATGCTGCCCTCCGGCTACGGGTGATCATCGGATCAAGTTCTCTTAGCCGTTAAGTCTTGCCGGTAGACTGCAAACTGGAGAGTTGACTAGGCGCGGCGAGGAGCTCATCGAGTTAGCTGTAGTCGAGGGGGTAGCCAGGATAGCTACTGGCCTGGAGGATCCGTGGTCCTACAATCCGCCAGTGCTGGCGGGCCACGTGAGGGACGCCGTCAGGCTAGTCGGCCTGAGACTCCAGCTGAGGAGAGATGGGGCCCTGCTGTGCCCCTTCTGCGGACCCAGGAGAGGCTCATTCACTCCGAGGGGGCTGTACCTTCACCTGACCCGCCACCACCGGCCTGAGATCCTTGATCTTGTTCAGTTGGAGGTTGCAAGGATAGTGAGATCCTCGAAAGCCTTGGGGCCCTCAACACCCTAAAGCCATCCTCCAGCTGCAGCACCAGGTACTCCACATCGTCGGGAGCCTTGATAGGCCCATCATAGACATAGATGTCCGGTGGAACGTCGTACCACTCTATGGAGTTCAGGTTCAGCTTGGCGTAGCCCTCGCCCTGTATGGCCCGCTGGAGCTCAGGCAGCCTGATTATGCCGAGCCTTACGAGCCTCTGAGGTCTGAAGCTTATGAGTCTCGTACCTGACCTGTCCTTAACGCCCTCCCCTATGACGTACTTAGTGTCGCCCGACTCCCCTTCAACTATGAAGAGATCAGCCCTCCTCTGCGCCAGCAGCTCCGAGGTCTCGGATATGATGGCGTCCAGCACGTCTCTGGCACTACGGCTTACCTCCTCCTCGCCCACCTTCATCAGCGCCTCTAACTCCACAGGACCTACCGTAACTGTCCCACGTTTAAACAATGTTACTTTCAGCTTTGGCAACCAGCGCCCTAGGTTATCCATTTCCTCACAGGTTATTTCTGTTTATCATAAGAGAGGTGCATGAGATATCCCTTAGTGTATCAATAGTACTTATTAATGCTTGCCTGGTACTATTCACTCGGGATCCGCTATTGAATGATCAAGAGGATAGTAATAGGGGCTCGAGCAACCCTACTCTTGCGCTCAAGGATGAAATGTACCTAATAGAGGGCGAGAGCGCCTTCACCTACCTTCCTATTATAAGGCAGCTCCAGTCCAAGGGAGTCAAAGTGATCAGCTTTGGGATAGGGCAGCCCGACTTCGTAACCCCAGCGCACATCAGGGAGGCTGCCAAGGATGCGCTTGACCAAGGCTTCACCGGTTACACCGAGAGCCAGGGGATACCTGAGCTGAGGCAGGCAATCGTCGACTACCTCAACGAGCGCTACGGCGCTGGTGCCACTGTTGATGAGGTCCTAGTGACGCCGGGCAGTAAGACGGCCATATTCATGGCTGGGGCCGCGTATCTGAGGCCAGGGGACGAGGCGATAATAATAGAGCCAAGCTACTACGCCTACGCTCAGGTGACCAAGTTCTTCGGAGCCAAGCCGGTCTTTGTAGCCATGGACTTCCAGCCAGGCAGGGGCTTCTCGCTCGACCTGACAAAGCTTGAGACCGCGATAACTCCGAGGACAAGGCTGCTGTTCCTCAACAATCCACATAACCCAACCGGAACTGTGCTTAGCCCCAAGGCGATTGACGAGATAATGGATCTGGCCCAGAGAAAGAGAATAATAGTTGTGGCTGACGAGATCTACGATAACTTCCTCTATGGGGCTGAGTTCAGGAGCACCATAAGCTACTCAGGCTGGAGGGACTACCTGATCTATATCAACGGCTTCTCTAAGACCTTCTCTATGACGGGCTGGAGGTTGGCCTACATGGTGGCCAGGAGAGAGGTCATAGAGAGGATGAATGACCTGGCCGTCAGCGTCTATAGCTGTGCAAACAGCATTGCCCAAAAGGCCGGCGTGGCTGCCCTCAAGGGTGACTGGACGCCAGTGAAGGAGATGGTGGCTGAGTTCAGGAGAAGGGCTGAGACTCTCTACTCGCTGTTAAAGGACGTGCCAGGCATAGAGGCATATATGCCACAGGGGGCTTTCTACATGTTCCCCAGAGTCTCCAGGCTCATGAAGGCCCTTGGAACCTCCAACGTCTCGGAGCTCGTCAACAGGCTACTCTATGGCAAGGGAGTTCAGGTGCTGCCCGGCACTGGGTTCCCGGACAAGGCCGGCAGGGAGTTCATCAGGATAAGCTTTGCCACGTCGATGGAAAACATAGTTGAGGGCGCCAGGAGGATAGCGGAGTTCGCGCGCGAGTCCCTTGGAGGGTGAGCGTGGTCAGCAGCGCCCCCTACAGGCTGGGCAGAGTGTTTTTACCAGGCTTGGTGTCTCAACAGATATGGGATCTTCATGGGGACAACCATAGGACTTGTGACGGACTTCGGATCCTCCGTGTATGACGGAATCGTGGAGTCCGTGATCTTAGCTATATCCCCATCTTCCAGGGTGATCAGGGTTGAGAACTCACTGCCTAACTTCTCGGTGTTGGCTGGAAGCTATATAGTCTACTCATCCTATCGCTGGCTCCCAAGAGGCTCCATAGTTGTAGCCGTTGTTGATCCAGGCGTGGGAACCAGGCGCAGGGCTGTCATAGTGAGGACCAATAACTACACCTTCATCGGACCTGATAATGGGGTCCTCTACGAGGCCAGCACCGAGGACGGCATAAGGGAGGTCTACGCGATAGACTATAACAGGGTCAGGACAGAGGCCGCCAAGAGGCTACCAACGTTCAAATCGTGGCCTCCATCAAGCACCTTCCATGGCAGGGACGTCTTTGCCCCCACTGCTGCGCTGTTGGCTGAGGGCTTTGACCCTGGAGCGCTCGGCGTTAGGGTCCTGCCTACATCCCTGACGGCTCTGAGGCTCAGGTACGTGGTCAGGTCTGGAGAACAGACGTCCCTTAGGGTTGTCTACACGGATCATTTTGGCAATGTAGCCCTTAGCGCTACGCCTAGAGACGTGAGGCTCCCACGCTACGGTGACATAGTTTACGTCGAGTCGACGAAGTCCAAGGGAACCTTCAGGTTCGCCAGAACCTTCGGTGATGTGAAACCGAACGACGGAGTAGCCTATGTAAACAGCTTCAACTTCCTTGAGTTGGCTATAAACCAGGGCAGCGCAGCCTCCATGCTCGGGGTAAGGGTCGGAGACATGGTGAGTGTGTCAGGGCTAAATCCTTTTTCATATTAGCATAAATCCTTTAAGTTAATTTACCATAAGTTATGGAAAGATGACCGAGGCCTATGGTGATAACCTGTAGGGCTCGGCCTTGACGAGGTTTAAAACAGCTAAGAGCTTTAGCATAGAGATGTGGCCTCTTTTATATAAATTGAAGGGGACAGGAGACGTGAGTCCCACGCGTTGGACTCAAAGGGGCCCTATGCCTTAAGGCATGTGGCTGAGGGCTAAGTACCAGCACATGAATGTAATTGGGATAAGGCAATTGAGATGAAGGCGTAGGCAAGCGGACAAACGGTCTATTAGGCACAGAGAGCATCAAAGGGCTCTAAGAAGTCGCCGTTGAGCCTCTCTAACCTCTCAGGTCTCATGAACTGCGGCACCTGTGAGACCCCCTCAAATGCATCCACCAGTAGTTTTGAGAGCGCGGGAGCCAGCGTCAGGCCAGCACCATTGAGCCCAGTAAACACGTAAACGTTGTTCATTCCTGGCACCTCACCCACAGCTGGCATCCCATCAGGGGCCACCACGCAAGGTGCCGCCCAGGCGGAGACGGGTCTCATGCCTAGTGCTGATGGCATTCTCTTTGAGGCTGCCTCAAGCACGTCATAGGCCTCATAAATATTGACCCTGAACCCCTCATTCGTAAGGTTCAAGGGCTCATCGGGTCCAGCTATTATCCCCCTCCTTCTCCCGCCCTCAGGCACGTAATAGAACGACATTATGTCATCCTCAACTATGAGCCCTGGAAGCTCATCGTCAGACTCGACGCCAAAGGCAGAGCAGCGGTAGGTCCTGAGCCCCCTGAGGCCTAACAGGTCAGTGCTCCATGGACCTGAAGCTATGAAAACTGGACCGTCGTCGAGTGGTCTACCATTCACTAATACCATGCCATCCCTAACCGTCGCAGAGCCCTCAACTATCCACGCAGCCATCTTGGAGTACAGCGCATTTATCACGTCCCCAGGGTCCACTATAGCCTGAACCATAAGTATGGCCCTCTCATCCCCGTTCACGGTGCCTTGATTGATCAGCTCCTCAACCGTGCCGATGCTTATAGGCATTCCATGTCTCTCGAGCTCCCTGGCGACACTCAATGCGCACTCAAAGACCTCCGGCCTGGGGATCCAGAGGCTCATCGTCTCCCTGACTAACCCCATGGACTTGTACGCTCTGAGCCCTTCCAGCGCGTAACCTAGCAGCTTCAGTGGTAGTTGCAGAGACACTATCCCTACAGCCCTTGAAGAGGCACCATAGCCAGGCTCGTGAGCCTCATAGATTATCACCTCGTGGCCTTCTTGGGCAAGGTTCCAGGCAGTCCAGAGGCCGGCGAGGCCGGCCCCAATAACATAGGCCCGTCGACTACCCACCGTCCAGTTCTGCACCTGTATCAATGCACACTGCTAAGAATTAAAACACTACTAGATGTTAGCTGTGGGATCAATTAGGGAAAGGTGGCAGAGACCTAAGGTTATGTAGCCCTGGAGGCTCTGCTGAGTGGGCGGCGGGTGACCTAAGTTGTGCCCGGAGAGAGTCAATGACGATGACGCGCTCCGGGGTAAGGGACGCCGCCCTGCTCTTGCCGATCTGATAAGGAGCCTGCCAGGCGTGCCAGGGATCTACGTGCTCTGCCTCGGCCTGACAGACAGGATAAGCATAGTGAACAGGCGTGGCAATAGATTAATAGAGGCCGGCCCTGGCATGATCCTCTACATAGGTTCTGCCGGCGGCCCGGGTGGCATAAGGTCAAGGCTGTCGAGGCACCTGTTGAGGCCTAGGAGGCGCTGGTGGCACATAGACTCGATAACAGGTTCTGACGTCTCAAAGCCCCTATTTGTCTACTACTTGCCTGGCCCCTACGGGCCGCCGGCAGAGGACTCCCTGGCGAGGCAACTCATGACCCTTGGCGTCCTGAGCCCATTGAACATGGTTGGCGCCACTGACTCCAGGGAACCGCACACATTTATGTGTCATGACCTTCATGTTGTATCTGAAGCATTAAAACATATGGGAGGGGTCTTGGTGGTGCTAGGTTGAAGATAAGGCTTGTAGTGTTTGACGTAGATGGGGTCCTAACTGAGGTCAGAAGCAGCTGGGCCTTCGTTCATGAGGCCCTGGGTGTCGCTGATAGGGCCAAGAAGTATGCTGAGATGTTTGAGAGGGGTGAGATAGACTATGAGAAGTGGATGGAACTTGACACCTCACTCTGGGTGGAGGCTACAGGAGGCAAGATAACCAGGTGGGATCTAGAGAGGATCCTCTCAGGTATCCCCATAAGGAGGGATGCAAGTGACGTGAGCAGATGTATCCACAGGATGGGCAAGAGAGTGGCGCTGCTGAGTGGTGGCATAGACCTTCTGGTGGCCAGAGTGGCAGCCGTGGTTGGGGCCGAGGCCTGGATGGCCAATGTGCTGAGGTTTGACAAGGAGTGGAGGCTGGTACCGGGCGGCCTGCCGGTGGTGGGCGTCACCAAGGTCAAGGCACTACGCTATTTGCTTGGCCAGCTGGAGGTGAGCCCTGAGGCTACCATGTACGTGGGGGACTCGGCCTGGGACGCTGACGCAATGAGAATTGTTGGCTACCCAGTGGCCTTTGGAGACGATAGGGCCCTTAACAGTATAGCTAAGTACAAGGTGCGTTCACTCAGCGAAATCTGTGAACTACTCCAGATAATAGAAAGGCAAAAAGATGCCTGAAGCTAGCTAAGGCCTCAGTGTCTGGCCTGGGCCAGTACCTCCTTGAGGTCTGCGTGCCTTATGTAGTCTACTAGGACGTCCGTGTACTCAGTGTTAAGCAACGGCTTAATGCCGCCCATCTCTCTGGCCAGGTCATAGGTTACCTGTTTGTTAGCTATGGCTTGCCTTATTGCATACTCTATTAGTGGCCTGACCTCAACCCAGCCCATGAAGTCGCTTATCAGGTAGGCAGCGCTCAGAATCTCAGCGTTTGGATTGACCTTGTGCTGGCCAGCGTATTTGGGGGCTGAGCCGTGGACAGGCTCAGCTACGGCAATGCCATCGCCTATGTCCAGGCCAGCTGCCATGCCTATGCCGCCAAGGAGGGCGTTGGCCTCATCGCTTATGTAGTCGCCGTTTAGGTTTGGCGTTACGATGACGTTGTACTCAGCAGGCCTAGTGATTATTTGTTGTAGCATGTTATCGGCGATCCTGTCGTTAACTATTATCTTGCCCTCAGGGGCATTACCGCCATACTTATTGTTGACCTCATCTTCGGTGACAACATAGTCACGGAACTCGTTGAGTATCAGCTCATAGGCCCACTCCCTGAAGGCTCCCTCAGTGTACTTCATTATGTTGCCCTTGTGCATTATTGTCACGTATCTGTAGTGGTTCCTTATGGCCCACTCCATGGCTCTCCTGACATGCCTCTGTGTCTTCCACTTAGAGATAGGCTTAATGCCTATGCCGGTGTCAGGAGTGAGCTCTATACCGAATTCCTTCTTAAGGAACTCCCTCACCTTCTGAGCCTCAGGGCTGTTCCAGGGCCACTCAATGCCGGCATAGACGTCCTCTGTGTTTTCCCTGAACACCACCCAGTCAACCTTATCAGGGTGGCAGTGAGGTGTGGGCTGTCCGTACCACTTGATAGGCCTCACGTTTGAATACAGATCCAGAATCATCCTCAGCGACACGTTGAGACTTCTGTAGCCGCCGCCTACAGGCGTAGTGAGCGGACCCTTCAGGTTGATCCTGGCGAGCCTGAAGGCCTGCAGAGTCCCCTCAGGCAGCAGTGCGTTGCACTCCTTCTGTGCCTCCTCACCTGCTACTGTCTCCCACCAGACTATCCTCCTGGTACCTCCGTACGCCTTGTCCACGGCAGCGTTAACCACCTTTATTGCCTCCTCAACTATCTCCGGTCCAGTGCCGTCGCCCTTGAAGTAGGCTACAATAGGGTTATCGGGGACTATTAGTTTGCCGTTCTCCCAGCGGGCCAGTTGGCCCTCAGAAGGAGGCTTGACCTCGTCAGCCGTACATGGATGTGAGGGCATGGCCCTACCCAACAAAGGGTCTGCAGTCAGCCATTTAAAAGGTTAAATGATGCTATGTCAGCTAAGCCCTAACATTTCCCTGAGGGATTTCTCATAGGGCCTAGTTGCAATTCCCTTTTCAGTTATGATACCAGTTATAAGCTCTGGAGGAGTAATGTCAAACGCCGGGTTAAAGGCTTCCACCCCCTCAACGGTTATCGTCAGCCTGCCGAGGACTGTCGTGACCTCGTCAGGGCTCCTCTCCTCTATAACTATCTTGTCCTCGCCTTCCACAGGCTGGACTGTGCTAGTGGGCGCTGCCACGTAGAACGGCCTGCCGGACGCGTTGGCTGCAAGTGCCAGGTTATAGGTGCCTATCTTGTTGGCTACATGGCCACTCAGCGTGATCCTATCGGCGCCCACTATGGCTAGGTCTGCCATGTTTCTCCTAAAGAGAAGGCCGCTGGCCCCGTCGACAAGTAAGGTCACAGGTATCCCGTCCTTCTTTAGCTCCCAGACCGTGAGCCTGGCCCCCTGGAGCAGGGGCCTGGTCTCATCGGCATATACCTTAATCTTCTTGCCCTCAAGCCAGGCATACCTTATTACTCCTAGGGCAGTGCCGAAGCCGGCCGTAGCGAGGGAGCCTGTATTACAATGCGTCACTATCCTCATGCCATCCTCAATCACCTTTGACCCTGCCCTGCCCATGTTTACGTTGCTTTCGACATCCTCAACATACATGGTCAGGGCCTCCCTGAGGACTGAGGCCCTAACTGCATCAGCGTCCTTCTCAGCCTCCGCAGCTCTCTTGGCGGCAGCCCACGAGCGGTCAAGGGCCCAGAACAGGTTGAACGCCGTTGGCCTCGTTGAGGCTAGAACCTCCCTGGCTTGTGACAGGTCACTCAGGAGCGCGTCAACGCTGGTAGCTCTAGAATACATGGCCGCAAGCGCCATGCCAAAGGCGGCCGAAATCCCTATGGCCGGGGCGCCGCGGATCTCCATGTCCTTTATTGCTTGGGCCACCCTTCTATAGTCCCTAGTCCTGACGTAGACCTCGCTCCAGGGTATCTGCCTAGTGTCGAGCCAGACGAACTCGTTAGCGTCAAAGTCCCAGTAGAGGCTCTTTATAGTGAGATACTCCCTGAGCCTCTCAATCCTGGCTACGAGGTCGTCTATCTCGAGCCTCAAGCCGCACGCACCTTTGAGTTCTAACTTAGTTCTGCTACAGGCTTTAAGCGCGACTGCTAGGGGCGTAACAGGGCTAAGCCTTGTCCCTGAAGAAGGATGAAATCATCAAATGGCTCAAGGATGAGAGCCTAGAGGTCTATGAGGCGCCAGTGTCGCAAGGCGCGCCAGTGGAGTGGGCTCTGAACGTGGTGGCCAGAACCCCCTACGGGCTTCAGCTCAACATAGCTGTGAGCAAACCCAAGGGAAAAGTTGAGAGGCTTGTGATGAACATGGTGATCAAGATCTCAGATCAACACAAGGGAAGCATAGCGTCCATAGGCGAGAGGGAGAGGATGAAAGCCATGGCCCAGCTATTCAATCAGCTAGCTGCCCTGTGTCCTACATGTATGACCGTAATTCAGCCGGAGCAGGGCAACCCAAGCATGCCTGACGTAATAGCTGTGACCAAGGTGCTCTACGAGGACAACGCGACCCCCTCAACAGTTGGTGATACTATAAGAACCCTAGTAAACGCTTACTTCTATGTGGTCAACTACCTTAACACTGAGATCGGCGGAGGGTCGACAAGCACGACAATGGTTCACATGTGAGGTGCCAGCCTTGGCCGTGAGGCCGGCCGTGGTCCTTGCCGCCTCTAGATGTCTCGCGGTGGCCGCGGCCCTTAACGGGGCTCCTATTGAGCCAGATCCTGTGGTGGCTTCAAGGGTTGAGGCCCTCATGAGATCCCTGAGCCCCCTTGAACCTGATCCCTCGTGGGACCCTATTAGAAAATCAAGGTGGTTTGCCACAGTCTTCGGGGGCCTCGTGCTTGTCTACACATGTAACCCCGCGACACCCATATCAAGGGTCACGGTGTCGACAAGCCTTGAGCTCCTGGGGCCCGGAACCCCCAGGAACCTAAGTGACAACGACGTGCTTAGGGCCTGGGCTAAGATCTGGATAGGCATGGAGGAGGAGGGGCTGGCAGAGCTGGCAGGCCCCATGGCCGATAGGCCTGAGATTTCGTGGAGACCATCAAGGGGTGGTCCTGTCTCAGTAGCGGTGAGGGGTGTGGTCTACTGAGAGGCCCTCAGCACCCTCACAGGCCCAAGGGACCTGTTGGCCCTTATCTCGTCCAGAGCCCTAGTAGCCAACGCCGACGCCTCCCTTCCCCTCGGCGCCACCCCTATGCCTGCCTTGACATCAGCTAGCCCTGCTATGTTATCTGCCAGCCCTTCAAAGCCCTCGGCAGGCATGAGGACCATTATGTTGTCGCCGCCCAGGTACTGAACTATGGCTCCTGCTGGACTCCCCAGCTCTACCAGCCTCCAGAGCAGCCTCTGGACGCTGAGGAAGGCCGTGACGGGGTCTGTGGACTCAGTGAGGCCAGTGATGTCGTCTATGTCAACGTGAGCCAGCACTGCAACCTCGTCGTGACAGGAATCAGAGGCCTGGGCTCTACCCCTAAGGCCAGAGAAGGCCTTTGAGACTGCCTCCATAGGGGTCTTACCGCAGCCCGAGGCCTGCCTGACATCCACTGGCGAGACGGAGCGGATAGCGTCAACTACATCTGTTATCTCATCCTCAGAGACGTTACTAGTCAACAGGAGCAGGTAGTCGTACCTGAGGGGTATTGCCAGCGCCCCTACCCTGGCAGCAGCCCTTTGGGCCTCAACGTAGATCATGGACTGCTGCTCCTGTATCCTCCACTCCCTATCACTTCCCAGCAGCTCGGTCCAGGGCCTGTAGCCGGCTAGCTCAAGAAGCGTGAACCTGACGCTTGCCATTTGGCCCTCACTCCACCACCAGCGTCTGGCCGCTCACATACTTGACCTGGCCTAGGGCACGCCTCCTCCTGACCAGCTTGACGGCGGCCTCCACGGCTCTCCTCGAGTACTCCTCTATCCTTTCCTGGGCCTGGGCCCTGGAGGCCCCTGGCCCTATAACTCCCAGTGTAACCGGCTTGTCGTACTGTATGCTCAGGTCAAGCAGCATCCTGGCGGCCTGGTTGGCCACAAGCTCGTCGTGCTTTGTCTGCCCCTGTATCACCGCTCCTATCACTGCCACAGCATCGACGTAGTCCAGCGCTATCACCTGTTTAACTCCGTAGGGCGCGTCGTAGAAGCCAGGGACCCTGAGCACTATGGGAACCTCAACGCCTAGGAATTTTGCGTGGCTGAGGGCCTTCTCCTCCATCATCTTGGTTATGTCATAGTTAAACTCAGACACCACCAATGCGATCCTAACTGGCTGTCCCTGCTGGGAGCTCAAGGCGATCCCAGCGTTGACGCGAGCCCTCATTAATAAGCCTGTCTAGAGACCAGGGACCTCCTGAAGAACTCGTTCCTCTTGGCCAGCTCCCTTATGACTTCCTCCAGGGGCTGGTCAGGTGGAACCTCAGCGTCTAGGAAGGTACCCGTGCGTCCCATCTCCCTCCTTCTCCCCAGCACCTGCTCCCTCTCGAGTATCACATCCAACTCAACTCCAACAACCCTTGCCGCCTCGGCCTCATGACCAAGCACCGGGAACTCCACGTGGCCCCTCTCAGTTGGCACTATCACTGTGAGATCCTTGCTGACCCCTGGGACTCTGAGCCCCCTCGAGATGCCAGCCGCGTCAACTATGCCTCCCCACTTATAGAAGCTCTGCTCCCTTGGCCTTGGTCTGGCCAGAGGAAAGCTGACCACTACCTCCTCGTCAGGGTCAAGATATATGTAGGCCTTGGGAACGTAGGAGGGGGTGGCCTGAACTATCTCCTTCCCGTAGGCTCTGAGCCCCGCAGCCTCGAGGCGGAACTCGACGAGGTACGGAGGTACGGGATCTGGGATAATTATGTCAATATCACTGTCATTATCAACGTCACCTCTGGCCACGCTGCCAAAGACGTAGGACTGGAGCCTAAGGGCTGACATAACCAATAGGGCCTTAGCTCTCTTCTCCCTCAAGAGCCTCCAGCGCTCCTCGTTGTAGACTACCTCGGCGCCTAGGCGCTCTACGCTCATCGGCTGCCACCCTGTGCCTGGGCCTTATTTCCTCTACGAAGTAACCAACACAAAGATCCTGCCGTTGCCAGCGTAGAGCTCATAGGCCCCAGCCGTTAGGTTAAGCCAAGTCGTATTAACGGGTTCCCAGGCTCCTACTGAGATCTGGGCCTGAACAGTCATGTTGGCGGCCTCCGGGTTCAGCGCGCCAGCCAGCTGCGAGCCGAGCGGGGCAGCTACCACAGGGCCGGGCTCATAGACCCCGTTCACGTAAAGCCCGGTTGAGTCGTTGGCCACCGGCACCACCAGCAGGTATGACTCATGGCTATCGTTGATGAAGGCCATGGGGTCAAAGGGCACAATAATAGGTTCAGGGAGTCTATAGGCCCAGAGGTAGGCCTTTATGGCAGCGCCCTGAGCACCATAGGTATATGTGGTGTTATACCTGAGCCCTATTGTCTCAACGGGCAGCGGGGGCTCAGGAGACCTGACGACCAGACCATAGAATGGTAAGTAGAAGGTCTCAGGTGACGTGCCTATGGTTCTGGTCACATTACCATATGGCGTCTCGAACATCAGGGTTGGGAGGTCTGCGATTTCGTCAGTCTCAGCAGATGCCTCAGTTATTGGGCTCCCAGAGCTCCACAGGACCTTTAGCGCCCAGTAGCTGACAGGATAGGGCAGCTGGAGCCTGGCGCTGGCCATGCCTGTGAACTGGAAAACGAGAACAGTCAGGTTAGCAACAAGGGAGACGCCGTGGTAGGTCCCATAGAACCCCTTATTGTAGGCCGCAGCGAGCTCTACGGGACCTGTGGTAGTGCCCCACCCCTCGGCGCTGCCGCTGTACTGGTAGTTGTAGTACCACGAGGAACCAATGACCACATCAGGACCCTCTGCCTCCTTCATCCACCCTGTGGTGTTGCCTGTGAGCCCAAGGACCTCAGGCAGCAGCACTGGCGGCTGTGTCCAACCAGAGTACACGTAGCCGCTAAATGACTCAGAGCCTGTGAAGTTGAGCAGCGTGGCGGGGCCCGCTAATGAGATGCCGAACTCCGATGGGTTGCAGCTAGCAAAGGCCATTATGTCAAGCTCTGTGCCGTTGATATATGTATTCCCGATCACACTCAGTGACGTTCCGCTTGAGGGAGCCCTTACTGAGCCCGAAAGGGATGTCCCGTTGACAGAGAT
>DAJS01000017.1:0-9298 GCA_002496425.1 Acidilobaceae archaeon UBA162 | reverse complement strand
CCAAGATCTCTATAGAACCCTTGACCATAGTTGAGCCCAACGACATACTCAGAGCTGCCCGCTGCAGCTGAGCCCACAGGTATGACAGGGTAGTAGCTTACGTTGCCTGATGGTAGCGAGTCCCGGCCCTGCTGGCCTGAGGTAAGGCTGCAGGAGAAGTAATAGACGCCTGGAGGCACCCTACCCCTGAGAGCTGGATCCTCACTCGGCACGTACCTGAACACCGCCCCAGCCGAGCTTACCAGGGTAATGCTCACGTTCTGGCAGCTGTAGTTGTTTAGGAGCGGTATCACCGCCTCCCCGGCCACGAGCCTGTCCACCCTATTAATTATTAGCTTGCCGTCAACGTTGAGAAGTGCGTAGCTTATGTTAATGGTGCCTGGGTAGGAGATCAACATGTAAAGCGTTGAGTTGCTGACCAGCACGCTCATCGTAGGTGGTGTGGCCTCCTGAGCCGACCTCACGAACTCCTGGCTTGAGGCCCTTTGCGCGTAACTCACGACCTGCTGCGTCAGCCTAAGCATAGATATTGTGGCTACTATGACTACTGTCAGAACCACCAGGGCCCCTATTACCTCGCTAAGGGACCTGCGCCTGGTCATGATGCCCCTAGACATGGGAGCTTTATGAAGCTCCCCCGCTCCTAGTCGCACTGGGATCAAGGCTGCCGGAGGACGCCATAGGGCTCATAGTCAACCCCATAGCCGGCATGGGAGGAAGGGTTGGGCTTAAGGGGACGGACGGCGACGCCTATAGGAGGGCCCTGGAGCTCGGCGCGGAGCCCTGGGCCCCTAGGAGAGCAGTAAAGTTCCTCATGGCCCTGCCACGCCATGTAAAGGTCATAGTGCCTAACGGCATCATGGGAGAGCTGGAGGCCAAGGAGGCAGGAGCGACCTACGAGGTTGTCAGGTGCGCGCCCGAGGGACCCACTAGCGCGGACGATACCGTTAGGTGTGCTAGAGAGATAGCACTCAGGGTCCCACTCCTGGCCTTCGTAGGAGGCGATGGGACCGCCAGGGACTTGCTCTCTGCTGTGGGCGACTCGGTGCCGCTGCTGGGAGTCCCAGCCGGCGTGAAGATGTATAGCGCCCTCTTTGCCCAGACCCCAAGTGCTGCCGGAAGGGTAGTCGAGGACTACCTGGCTGGGAGGCTGGGGCTCAGGAAGGTCGAGGTGCTTGACATAGATGAGGAGGCCTTTAGGGCAGGGAGACTCAGCGTGAGGCTCTACGGCCATGCCCTAGCTCCCCACTCCCCCGACGTAATAGTTGAGGGTAAGGAGGTCATCCCCCAGGAGCCTGAGGAGCTGAGGTCGATAGCCAAGTACATAGTTGACAACATTTCTGATGATGAGCTCTACGTGCTTGGCCCAGGCACCACAGTGGCCGCCATAGCTGAGGAGCTGGGGCTTCCTAAGACGCTCCTAGGCATCGACGCTGTCACTAAAAGGAGCGTGGTGGGCCTTGACCTTGCTGAGAGGCAGCTGCTAGAGCTGGCAGAGATGTGGCGCGGAAGGGTCAGGATAGTAGTCTCGCCGCTGGGAGGCCAGGGCTTCATAATTGGCCGGGGAAACCAGCAGCTGAGCCCAAGGGTAATCAAAGCTGTGGGGCCTGAGAACCTGATAGTGGTAGCCACCAAGGCTAAGCTCAGGTCTCTCAGGGCCCTTAGGGTAGACACAGGTGATGAGGAGCTTGACGCGAGGCTGAGGGGGTTCAGGAGAGTCGTAGTAGGCTATGGAGAGGAGATGGTCATGCGCGTAGTCTGAGCAGCCCCACTGGCTGGTTGGCAAGGAGCTAATGACAGGGATTTGGAGAAGGCGGTGGCGGGAGGGGAAGGCGGTGCCTAGGGCTTTGCGCTAACGCCTTTTGGGCGTTAGCGCTAAGGCCCTTGGCGCTCTCGGTGATGGAGAGGCATAAGAGGCCTCAGGGGGCTTAGGCCCTCTGGGGCCTCAAAACCTCTCCGCCACCTGGTGGCCTGCCCCTCCGCCACCGCTCTCCTACTTTGCTCTGGTGGGTATAAAAGGGGTTAGGCCTCCTCCTGCGTCCCTACTTACCTTCCTTCCCCTCAAGGAGGATGCAGGCGGCCGCATGCCCTGGGCCCACTGGGACCAAGCGTGGTTCCCTAGGAGCCGCCAGGGATACCTCAACATGATCACCAGCGTCCTTTATCGAGTATATGGCCTTAAGGGCCTTAGTGCTCTCCGACTCGGCGTCGACTATCTGCTTTAGCTGCTGCGCTGAGATACCCCTGACCTCCAGAGCTAATGGTCCCTTCGGCTTGACGCTCAGCTTGCCGCTCAGCTCAGCGTACCTGGCCTCTATGAGCCTGTTTATGGCCTCTGACACCTCGCCCGAGTCCCAGCCGCACTCGGCCACAGCCACGGGGCACCTGGGGTGGAAGCGACAGCCGGCCGGAGGCATGACAAGGTTTGGCACATCGCCCTTCAGCACTACCCTCCTCATCTCTCTGCCGACCTCAGGCACGGCTGAGATCAGCGCCTGCGTGTACGGGTGCCTGGGGGACCTGATGACCTGAGTCTTGGGCCCGTACTCCAATAGCTTGCCGGCGTACATTACGTAGATCCTATCGGCCATGTATGACACAACCGATATGTTGTGGGTTATGAATAGCATTGCCATATTGTGCTTTTCCCTCAGCTCCCTGAGAAGCACCAGTATCTCAGCCTGCACTGAGACGTCGAGGGCACTGGTGGGCTCGTCTAGAACCACGAACTTGGGGTTGGTTGCTATGCCCCTAGCTATGGCGACCCTCTGCCTCTGCCCCCCGCTGAGCTCGTGCGGGTACCTGTAGGCGAAGTCGCGCGGGAGCTGCACCTCCTCTAACAGCTCCTCAGCCCTTTCCAGCGCCTCAGCCCTCTTGTAGAGCCCTGTCTCTATCATGGGCTCAGCTATTATGTCTGCAATGCTCATCCTTGGGTCAAGTGATGAGTAGGGGTCCTGGAACACAATGCCGACCTCGCGCCTGAACATCTTGAGCCTGCTTCCCTTAAGCCTCAGGATTGAGTACTTCGATGAGATCTTCTTGACCATCTGCTTGTCGTTCCTCTCAAGGGCATCATCATACTCCCGAAGCTCGGAGTCAGGTATGTTGAACAGCACATCCCCCGCTGTTGGATCCAGCAGCCTGACTAACAGCCTGCCGAGAGTGCTCTTGCCGCTGCCGCTCTCGCCCACGAGGCCGACTATCTCGCCCTCATGGACGTCTATGCTCACATCGTCAACTGCCCTTACGTAGGCGCCCCTTACCCCCTTGACAGGGAAGTACTCCTTTAGGTGCCTCCCAGCTATAATCACTTCTTCTCACCCCCTCCAGCATAGAGCCAGCACGCCACCTTGTGGCCGCTGCCAACATCAACGGTGGGTGGCTCCTTCTCCCTGCAGATGGGCATGGCAAAGGGACACCTGGGGTGGAACATGCAGCCCTTGGGCGGGTTCCTGAGGTCTGGCACCTCGCCCCTTATCCCCTTCAGCTCGTGGGGCTCCAGAGTAGGCACGGCCTCCAGCAGCATCTGCGTGTACGGGTGTTTAGGCTCCTTGAATACGGAGTCCTTAGGGCCTACCTCAACTACCTTGCCGGCGTACATTATTGCTATCCTGTCCGAGACCTGGTACAGGAGGCTGAGGTCATGGGATATGAACATGTAGGCTGCCTTCGTCTCCTGCTTGAGGTCCTTGAGGAGGTCAAGTATCTGAGCCTGTATAGTCACGTCAAGCGCGCTGGTAGGCTCGTCGAGTATAACCAGCTCCGGGTTGTTTATCATAGCTGTTGCTATCACCACCCTCTGCCTCATGCCTCCGCTGAGCTCGTGCGGGTACATCTTTACAACCTTCTCGGGCTCTGGCATGCCAAGGAGGCCGAGGTACTCGGCAGCCTTCCTGTAGCCCTCCTTGACCAGCTCGTGCCTTACCAGCTGCCTGAGCACTGGTGCGCTGGGAAGCCTGTTGGTCCTGGCAGCGTAGCTTAGGCCTGGCCTAAGCATTGGGTTGACAGCGTCACAGCAGAGGCTGAGTATGCGTATCTCCTTGACAAGATCGTGGAGGTCTCTCCTGCGCCAGTAAGCCATGACCTGGTCCTCAATGCCCTCAAGCCTCCTTGACTTTATGTAGTCCATCATTGAGGCCATGTCGTTGCCCCTGAGATAGCCCAGTATGGCCTTCATGTCCTCCCTTGTGGCCTTGGCCCTGGCCAGCCTCCTCTTGGCCAGGAGGGATACATTGTGCTGGAGCAGCACCTCAGCTATCTGGTAGCCGACAGGCATAACTGGGTTAAGCGTGGTCATGGGTTCCTGGAACACCATCGAAACCTTGACGCCCCTTATGTTCATCATGGCCTTGTGGAGCTTCTTAAGCACGTCATCGTTCTTGGTTGGCTTGAACTTGCCCTTGGATCTCCTGAAGTACTCCCTGAGCGGCCTGACAACGTCGAACCCATCTACCATTACCTCGCCGTTCTCTATGGCTGCATTTCTGGGCAGGAGGCCCATTATGGTGAGGCCCAGCGTGCTCTTGCCGCAGCCGCTCTCCCCAGCTACCCCCAGAACCTCTCCTCTCATTATATCAAGATCGACGCCGTTTAGTGCATGGTAGACGCCCCTCCTGGTGTAGTAGGAGAGCCTGAGGTCCCTGATCTTTACTATGGACTCCTCCTTGCTCACAGCGAGCTCCTCCTCCTTGGGTTGATCACATCCATGAGGCCCATTCCTAGCAGGTAGACCGAGACGGCAAAGATCACTATCACGATGCCTGGGAAGAGGATGGTCCAGGGCGCTGTGTTTATGTAGTTAAGTCCAAGTGTGGTCAGATAGCCGAGCTCAGGGAAGTTGGATACCGGCAGGAACCCTATGAAGGCTAGGGCGGATATGACAAGCATAACTGTTCCAAGGTCCATTGACATCTGAACCAGCACGGGCGGCAGCGCGTTGGGGAGTATGTGCCTAAACATTATCTTAGCGTTGCTGGCTCCAGCGGCCCTCGCAGCCTCTATAAACGTCAGCTCTCTGACCTGAAGCGTCACGCTCCTCGTGTACCTTGCATATAGGGGCCACCAGACAATTATCAGTGCTATTATCATGCTGGTTATGTCCCTGCCGAGGACGTAGCCTACTGCTATTGCCAGCACCAGGTAGGGCACGCTGAAGAATATATCTGTGATCCTCATCAACAAGTCATCAACCCAGCCGCCTATGTATGTAGCTATTATCCCTATCACTATCCCGAGGCCCGCACCGGGCAGCACCACGGCGACCGAGAGCCCAAGGTCGACCCTTATGGCCTTTATTATGGCAGTCAGCAAATTGACGCCAGGATACGTAGTGCCTAGCGGGTACTTCCAGGAGGGCGGCTGTGGTATTGGGTTAATGTAGTTGGGCGTCAGAGCATAGGGGTTTTTGAGCCCTAAGAGCCACGGAGCGAACTGTACTATAAGCGCGTCAGCAATGTATATCAGGACTATTACTAATCCAACCACGGCGGGCTTATTAGAAAGGAACACCTGCAGTGAGAGCTTGCGCTCCTCGTTCCAGAAGCCCCCGAGCCCGCCCCTCCTAGCCACAATCTCACCCTAGCCTTATCCTTGGATCCTTGATAGCGAACAGTATGTCAAGCGCCAGGCTAGTGGTAACGAATATCAGGCCGAATATAAGCGTCCCGGCCATTATTCCCCCCATGTCGTTGCCGAGCATTGACTGAGTTAGCCAATAGCCTATGCCTGGATAGTCAAACACGCTCTCAACTACCACTACGCCGCTTAGCATTCCGGCAACGGTGTAGGCGAAGTTCGTGTACACAGGGAACATGGCTGTTGGCCTGGCGTGCTTCTTGGTCACAACTCCCTCTGGGAGGCCCTTAGACCTGGCGAACCTGACGTAGTCCTGATCGAGGACCTCAATCATAGATGCCCTGAGTATGTTAATCACACCTGCCATTGCGGCCAGCGCGAGAGTGAAGGCAGGGAGTATCAGGTGCTCAAAGGCGTTGAGCGCCAGCTTCCAATCCCCATGTATTATGGCGTCTATGATCAGCACGTGGGTTGGGTAGGAGATGCCGTTGACATACCAGCTCAGGCCCACCGTGAGCTCAGGGTTCACGACCCCGCTTATAGGAAGCAGCTTGAGGTAGACTGCAAATATTATTATGAGCACCACAGCTAAGAGATAAATCGGCATCCCGTAGAGCGTATAGGAGAAGACCCTTATGGCCACGTCATCAGGCTTGTCCTTCCTCACGGCGGACCACGTGCCCAGAGGTATCCCTATGATCCACATCAGCACGCCCGCGAATATGGCCAGCACCGCCGTGTTAGGAAAGAAGATGGCCAGAGCCTCCGTGGCAGGGCCACTGAATATCGGTGTAGTGGTGTAGCCCAGGTTGCCGTGGAGCAGTGCCCAGAGCCAGTAGAAGTATTGGACGTAGATTGGCTGGTTCAAGTGGAACTTCTGTATTAACATCTGTATTTGCTCCTGCCTGGCGGGCCCTGAGAGCCTGGGGTTTATGTATGGGGCTATCAGCTTATAAGGGCCGCCAGCATGGAGTATTGCAAAGACCATCACGGTTAGGCCTATTAGTGTAGGTATATAGTACAAGAGCCTCTTAACAATGTACTGCCAGAGCTTGATACCTCTTCCCCCCGCAAGGGGTAAAGGAGAATGCTAGGCTTTAAAAATTAAGGGAATAGAACAAAAAACCATTTATTAATACAATTATTAGCTTAGCCCTTGACCCACCAGAAGTACCAGCTGTCAGCGGCGCCGCCAACCATTGGGTTCTCCTCCCACGATATCATGCCCATGTAGCCGTGCATGTATGGCTTTATTGACCAGTACTCGGTGGGCTGTATCGTGTAGACGTACATGTGCAGCCCAATGGCCATGTCCTCAACCTCCTTCATGAGCTGCGTGGCAGCAGTGACGTTATTAGCCAGCTCGGCAGCGTCAGCAGCCGTTATCAGGCTGTTGAGCTGCTGGTACTCCATGGCTTCCTGCCACAGCCACTTGCCAATGGTCGGCTCCATGGAGGTGTTGAGCCCTGGCCACGATATCTTCGACTCATTGAAGTACAGTGATAGGTTCTCTAAGTACTGGACGCTCCAGCCGTCGGGGGCTGGATACGTGCCGCCCTGCTCGTACATGGCGTTTATGAAGTCCGAGGCCAGCGGGTAATCGGCTATCCAGCCCAGGTAGTAGATTGGCATCGGGTTCTGGCCGGGTACCATGTAGCTGATTATCGTTGAGAACGGCTCGTATATCGGCACGGCATTTATGTTAGGGTCGATACTGCTAAGCAGCGACGCCCACATCTCGGCCGCGGTGTAGTCCGTAGTGTCACCTGAGGATACGATTATTGGGAAGTAGACCTTTATGTTGTAGAACCCGCTCTTCAGCAGCAGCTCCTTGGCATAAGTTAGGTTGAAGGTCGGGCAGCCTGTTAGCTCGGAGGGCGGGAAGTAGTAGTCGAGCCCAGGTATCAGCACACCGCAGTATGGTGAGCCGAAGTTGAAGTGATACTTCACGTTCCCAACTATGTCGTTTATGTACTCGGTGTAGTTGAAGGCGTAGGAGAACGCCTCCCTGACCAGCGGGTTAGCGAAGTACCACGGAGGTATCGTGTAGGATGGGTTAAGCGAGTGCAGGCCGCTCTCGCTCACATTAAGGACAAAGATGAAGAAGAACTCGCTTAGCGTGGGGAACTCGTAGAGCGAGGCCTGTCCCTTGCTCTCGAGGTCCTCGAGCAGCGGTATGTAGCTGCTAGGTAGGCCAGTCACTATGTCAGCCTGACCTGAGGCGAACATCTCATAGGCAGTCTCTGGGTCCTTGACCCAGTATATCACCACGGTGTCGTTAGGCCTTGGGATGTAGGTTATGTTGTTGAGCCAGTAGGGGTTGGGCTTGAGGACCACCGACTGGCCAGGCGTGTAGGACGCTATGTAGTAGGGCCCCGTGAAGCCGGCCGTAGGTCCTGAAGGCCATTGGACGTAGGTGTTGTAGTCGCCCTCGTTGCAGGTCTGCTCATATTGGTAGAAAGCCTCCGCGAGCTGCGTGTAGTTATGATCATAGAGGCCTGTGAAGTTTATGCCGTCCCCTACCTCCTCGAGCCACTTGGCGTCAAGTATGCTGCCGCCAAGCGGGTCAGCTACGGCAGTGAAGAAGGCCTCAGGTGAGGTTGGCTTGGCAAGATGGAAGGTCACAGTGTCAGTGGTGTTGTTGTAAGTTATGGCGTTGACTATTTCCTCGGCGCCCTGGGTGTCGTTGGGAGCAGTGACCACAAAGGTGAATGGTGTGTAGTTCGGTATAAGGTACTGGGTGAGAATCCAGCCCGCGGTTCCAGGCGTGCCACCGGCGCAGAGCATCGCCCTTATCACGCTGTACCAGACGTCATAGGCAGTTATCGGGTCACCGTTGGCAGCCCTGAGCCCAGGCCTGAGCTGGAAGGTGTACTCGGTGTAGTTGCTGTTTATGCCATGGCCGACAGTAGGCACGTACTCTGCCGCTACAGGTATGAACTTGGTGGTGTTAGCGCCGAAGTACTGTATGAGCGTAGCGTATATGTTAGATATGACCTCAAAGCCCACGCTCTCGTAATCTATGTCAGGGTCGAAGCTATAGGGCCCTCCTGGCACGTTCTCTGCTACGACGATAGTGCCTGGGTTGGGGATCGATATGAGCGGCTTGAACAGCGAGAAGGGCATTGAAGTTGATGAGACGGCTATTGTCTGGTAAGCCGTATACCTGTAGGTCTTGTGGGACGTTATGTTCTCAGTGACTATGGTCAGGGACACTGCGTAGATTCCAGGGGTGCTATAGGTTACAGTTATTGGGTTGTGCTTTGGCTCAAGGTAGGTCACATTGCCCGAGCCAGTGAGCCAGACTTGCACAGCATAGCCTGTGCCATTAATTGAGGGTATTGTCAGTGTGGTCCCGTTGCCCAGGTTCCATATGTACTCCGCGATGGTTATGTTGGTGCCTGTAGGCGGCTGGAGGAAGCCAGCGGAGAGCTTGACAGGCTGTCCGGCCAGAACTATGGGCTGGCTGATGTTGACCATGGTTATGATGGGCACGGTTATCAGTGGCGCGAAGGTGGTGTTGAACGTCGGTGGCGTAACCAATATCTCTATCATGTTGCCCTGTGATGAGCCGATCGACTGGCCGTTCTTGAAGAGCTCATAGTAGATCAGGTAGTGACCAGGGTACCCGTAGGTTACTGTCGCATAGCCACTGGTGGTGTTGATAACGGTTCCGTTGCCTACAAATATCTCTGCCATCTCGCCAGATGTAAAGCTGGGTATG
>DAJS01000003.1 GCA_002496425.1 Acidilobaceae archaeon UBA162 | reverse complement strand
GAGCCTCCGAGGCTGTTGCCTGCCAGGAAGCACCCGCTCGTAGATTTCATAGAGGAACTCAAGGACATCATGGTGTCCATGGGTTTCGAGGAGGTCGAAGGGCCTCTAATAGAGCTTGAGCTCTTCAACTTCGATGCGCTCTTCCAGCCGCAGGATCACCCGGCCAGGGAGATGCAGGACACCCTGTGGCCTGACCTGCCGCCGGCAGACCTCTCCCCCTACTCTGAGCTTGTCAAGAGGGTTAGGGATAACCATGAGAGGGGTTGGGGCTATAGGTGGGACGAAAGAGTGGCCTCAAGGTACATACTCAGGAGTCAGACGACGGCAGTTTCAATAAGGACGCTGCTGAGGAGCCGCAGGCCACCGGTGAGGGCTTTCACTGTTGATAAGGTGTTTAGGGCTGACGCCATAGATGCTACTCACCTGTCCGACTTCCACCAGCTAGATGGCATCATAGGGTACCCGGGACTGACCTTCAGGGATCTCCTCGGCGTTCTGAGGGAGTTCTCGAGGAGGCTAGGCCTAGAGGTAGTCTTCAAGCCCGCCTACTTCCCGTTCACAGAGCCAAGCGTCGAAGGCTATACAAAAATAAACGGCAAGATGGTTGAGGTCTTTGGGGCAGGCCTCTTTAGGCCTGAGGTGCTGAGCATAGTAGGTGTTGACTTTCCCGTGGGCGCATGGGGCATGGGGGTTGAGAGGCTTGCCCTAGCCAAGCTTGGGCTTAACGATGTTAGGTTACTGTACTCGCCTGACGTCGAGTTCCTGAGATCGCTTAAGGCGGAGGTATAAGAGATGGTAGTGGTTAAGCTCAGCGTCAATAGGCTCCTCGAGCTCACAGGTATTGAGTTAGACATAATACATGAGGCACTCTTCAACCTGAAGTGCGAGGCCGAGCCCGAGGGGAACCAGCTGGCCGTTGAGGTAAACCCTGACAGGCCTGACATGTTCATCAGCGAGGGCGTGGCCCGCGCAGTCAGGGGCCTCTATGACCTTGAGCACGGCTGGAACGTGTCAACAGGCCCCGACTCCTCCTTCGAGATAGAATCCAAGGCTCCCAGGTCGAGACCTTACATAGCTGGCGCAGTGGTGAGAGGTATAGACGTTGACGAGCTCTTCCTGGTTGAGCTGATGCAGTTCCAGGAGAAGCTACATGATACCCTTGGCAGAAGAAGGCGCAAGGTCGCCATAGGCATCCACGACCTTGATAAGGTTATAGGTCATAAGTTAACTTACACCTACGTGAAGCTAGACTACAAGATGATACCGCTTGATGGCACCTCTGAGATGACATTGAAAGACGTGCTAGCGCTGACGCCGCAGGGTAAGAGCTATGGCAAACTCTCGATAGACGGTGATCTTCACCCCGCTATACTGGATGAGGAAGGGAACATAATATCCTTGCCTCCAGTGATAAACTCAAACATAACAAGGCTAGAGCCAGGCACCAAGAGGCTCTTCATAGACGTCACAGGCACAGACCCTCAGGCTGTGAACAAGGTGCTTGATATTCTGGTCTCTACAATAGTGGAGGGCAAGAAGGCGTCTATCGAGTATGTCAAAGTCCTTAATAGCGGACAAGTTACGGTGACGCCCCTCCTGAGCTTCAAGAGGTCGAAGCTTACCGTTGATTACATAAACCGTGTGCTCGGCACTGACTTAACCATAGTGGATGCGGCCCTGAGCCTCCAGAGGATGAGACACAACGTTGATATTAAAGATGACATGCTGGATGTCATGGTGCCGCCTTTCAGGGTTGATGTAATATCCGAGATAGACCTAGTCGAGGATATAGCTATCGCCCTCGGCTACAACTCGCCTAAGCTGAGTCCCTCAAATTACCTCGCTGAAGGTCTAGGAAGCCTGCTAGAGTCCACGAGGCTCAAGAGAGTCACTAGGGACCTAATGATAGGCCTGGGCTTCACGGAGATCATGACGTACATGTTGGTCAGCGGTGAACTGCTCAAGGTCAGCGGATATAACGATAATGCCATCAAGGTCAGGAACCCAGTTAACGCTGACCTTGATTACCTTAGGCCATCCCTGATACCCTCAGTTCTCTCAGTCATGGTTACCAACAGGCAGCGCCCTAAGCCAATTAAGATATTTGAGATAGGTAAGGTTGTCATGAAGGGCTCCTCAGGACCTGAGGAGGATCTGTTGGTAGCCGCTGGACTTATGGATGACTCTGTGAGCTTTGAGGATATACAATCTGTGGCATATGCATACCTAAGAGCTCTTGGTCTGACACCGTCCACGATACCTCACAGGGTTCCAGCGTTTGTAGAGGGGAGGAGCGCGCTGCTCTTGGCTAACGGCAAGCCCGTGGGCTATGTGGGCGAAGTTGACCCACACGTGCTTGACGCTATAAGGCTTTACTATCCAGTGGCTATGTTTGAGGCGAGTCTAAGGAGGCTTCTGGAGGTGTTGCATGGTGGAGGTCCAGGACGAGCGACCTAAGTATCCAATACCTGTTGAGAGCGTTGGTTACAAGGGCGTGACTAAACGCCTAAGGATAAACTCCCCCGAGGGCTCTGTGCTACTTGACGCCACATTCGACCTCTACGTTAGGCTCCTGGGCGACAGGAAGGGCGCACACCTCTCCAGGAGCGTTGAAGCTGCTAACGTTGTTGAGAGCATACCTGAGGAATCGTGGAGCCTTGAGGCACTGGCGGACGCTGTCCATAAAGAGCTGCTTAGGCTGCACAGCTATTCATCCAATGCCAGAGTGGTCCTACGGACCAAGTACTGGGTTCCGGTATCGCTTGGCTCCATTAGGTCCATGGAGCCCATAGACGTAACTGTTGAGGTTTCAGGGCCCTCCAACAACAAGAGGTACTCTACGTCAGTTACCGTGAAAGGCATGACTGTTTGCCCTAGCGCCGAGACCACAATAAAGTCAATGTTAGGCTACTCAGGCCCAGCTCCCAGCCACAGCCAGAGGGCCCTGTTGCGCGGTACGATAACAGTGCGGAAGTTGATAGTAGTAAGGGTTGAGGAGATAGCAAGGTGCCTGTTGGCTTCCTTCTCATCACCTGTGCTATCAAAGCTGAAGAGGATGGACGAGGCTAACCTGATACTTGGCGCCTACGGTAACCCTAAGTTCGCTGAGGACGTGGTCAGGGAGGCCCTCATGAACCTGGCTTGCCACCTCAGACAGACGCTTCCACTAGACAGCGTGATAAGGACGGAGATAGTAAGCCTTGAGAGCATACACCCGCATAACCTCTACGCTATGGCGCGTGGCAGCCTGGAAGGCCTGCCGCTGCAGCTATGCCCTTCCAAGGACGCTTGCTGACCTCACCAAGATTATGTTGAGGGCCCTGAGGGCAGCCACCATGAGTTTTCACTTATTTCAACTTTCTAGCGTTGTAGAGGCTGAGCAGCGGTGATCTTCAAGTGCCAAGGTACGCCATGGTTAGCAGCGGCAGGATAGCAGCGCTCTTTGACAGTAATCTCTATATGAAGAGCCTTTACTATCCGCTTCTTGATCAGCTTCATAACCACATGGTAGGTGGCACATCAAGGATAGCCATATGGAAGGATGGGCTAACGAGGTGGCTTGAGGATCTAGACAAGGTCGTATCGATGGAGGACCTGGTAATTAAGGCTACCACTAACATTGATGGATCCAGGCTTAGCATTGAGGTCCTGGCATCATCTACGAGGCCAGCAATAATATATAGAGTCCACTTAGATGGCGATGGTTTCTTCAGGCTTATATTCTATAACGACTTCAGGCTTAACAACAGCGAGCTTGGGGACACCGCGCTCTATGACCCTGGCACTGACGCAGTAATTCACTACAAGCACCGCACGTGGATAGCCGTGGGAAGCTCCCAGCAGTTGTATGAGTACACTGTTGGACGTCGTGACCAGGGCGTGGTCCTATCTGAGTGCCAGAACGGCGTGCTGTCCAAGAACCCTATAGCCCAGGGCTCCGTTGATAGCGCTGTCTCTGTGGCCTCCAAGGACTTCTACCTCTTCATTGTAGCTGGCCAGAGCTACAGCGACGTAAAGAGGGGGCTAGAGTACCTGAGGCGCCTTTCGTCTGAGCAATTTGAGCATGACAAGAGGTACTGGACTCTGCTGACCCAGAGGTTCCAGGACGACTGGGTGGCCAGGCAGAGCGTGGCCATTCTTGTAGGTCATGTGGGCGTCGATGGTGAGATCCCAGCATCACTCGACACTAGCATACTCAAGTTCAACCTGGACACCTATGCCTATACATGGCCGCGGGATGCCGTCATGGTCGCCTTAGCCCTGGACAGCCTAGGCTACTGGTCATTCACAAGACGCTTCTATGAGAAGTTGTTTACCGAGCTTATAACAGAGGAGGGCTACTTCTACCACAGGTACAACGCCGACGGTACCTTTGGCAGCTCATGGCATGCGTGGACTATCAACACCAAGCTGAGCAAGGCCATACAGGAGGATGAGACTGCACTGCCAATATATGGCCTGTGGGTCCACTTCATAACATCCCACGACTACTTCACGCTAAGAGAGGTCTATGATAACCTAGAGAAGGCTGCTGAGTTCCTAGTTGAGTTCATGGATGATAAGCTTGGGCTGCCCCTCATGAGCTTTGACCTCTGGGAGGAGAGATTAGGCGTCCACATATTCACAGTAGCCACAGTCTATGCGGCCCTTAGGGCGGCGTCCCACCTAGCCAGAAATCTTGGGGAGTGGGGAAAGGAGGAGAGGTGGGGTCGCATAGCCGAGGGGCTCAGGAGCTCTGTAGCCGAGAAGTTCTTCGACAAGAACCATGGGCACTACGCTAGGTCGTTGACGATATCTGATGGCAAGGTCGAGGCTCTAGATCCTACCCTTGACTCCTCCGTGCTCTCACTCGCAATCTTCGGCTTGATAGACCCTAGAGACCCTAGGTTTGTGGCAACTGTAAACAGTATAAAGGAAAGGCTATGGGTTAAGGGAGTTGGAGGTCTCGCTAGATATGAAAACGACTACTATCAGCGCGTTCCCGGCGACTATTCAGGCATACCAGGCAACCCGTGGATTATAACCACTATGTGGTATGCCCAGGTGCTAGCCATTATGGGCGACAGGGATGGTGCCCAGGGCCTGCTCAGCTGGGCTGCTGATAAGGCGTCACCTACGGGAATGCTGCCAGAGCAGCTCAGTCCGTTCAACGCTGGCCCACTGTCCGTAATGCCATTGGCCTGGAGCCATGCTGAGTATCTCAGGACATATGCCCTACTAAAGGGCATGATATCTATGCCCCAGCTGCCTTAAGCGCCTTAATTGCCGCGCGCCCCTGGTTTGGCGAGCGCCTGTGGAGCTCTGCGAGGCTGCTAAGGAACTGGCCGACAGGCAGCCATGGAAGCTAAACTGCGAGAACTTCAGGGCCGACTGCAGACAGCTCGATGGCAAGTGGTACCTGTTCAGTGAGATTGGCTGCGGCGAGACCCTAGTGGCGCTGGTTAATGGGCCCAAGGGTGAGATCGTAGACTCAAACCCAGTGCTACTGAGCGCACTGCTCTCAAGTCCACCTCAGGGTCTAACAAGCACGTGCAGCAATTTGAGGATATCAAGTGTAAGGCCGATAAGTTCAAGTCAAAGGGCCACCATATATGAAGCCCTGAGCCAGGACGGGAACAGGTTCCTGGTAAAGGTGATGCGCAGGGCTGACAGGGATAATGTAGAGCACATGGTGCTCAGGTACTTAACAGATGCTGGCTTCACCCATGCGCCAAGGTATGTGTGCCATGCCGAGCTTGACCTTGGGCCTTTCATATTAGTCAGTGAATATGTTGAGGGGGAACCAGCGGCCTCAATATATGTCGCTGAGTCATCGGGGCATGAGACGGTAAGGGTTGAACAGCTCGGCAGCCTCGTTGGGAAGGCTGTGGCAGAGCTTCACCAGACGCTCTATGCCTGTAATGAGGACTGGTGCCGCCCAGAGCCCATAACTGAGGATGATGTTAACAGATGGATCTCTAGGCTCTCGTGGCGCTCGCGCTGGCTGAGGACGCAGGGAACTGAACTCGTCCCTAGGTACGAGAGACCGCTTGTGCTCGAGGCCGCCGATGCGCTTGAGGAGCTGGCAGGTTACGCTCTCGAATCAGCCATGCTTCAGGTAGGCAGATACAAGATGAGAACTCATGGGGATCTGCACCTTTACCAGATAATTCTTGTTGGTAACAACATTATGATTACGGACTTTGAGGGTGAGCCCTACCGCTTCCCAGCCTTGAAGGTTGAGAAGGAGCACTTGATGAGGGATCTGGCGGCGCTGGCCAGAAGCATAGATTACGCCGCTGCAATGGGGATCCAGATCAGGTATGGCACCAGTTTAGGCGATGCCTCCGTGATAAGCTCCCGCGAGCTGGCGACGTGGGAGGTGAAGGCCTTCAAGTCAATATTTGACTCCTATGCCACCAGGCTCAGAGAAATGGACAGCCCTCTGGCCTCTGAGCTCCTTCCGAGAGCCTTGGGCTTCTGGATTATAGAGCGTGCCAGCTATGAGGCTGTCTATGAACTAACCGCACATACAGGCTATCATGATATCCCACTTAACGCTATAATTAGGATGATTGATGGCAATGACCCCCTGTTAAACTACGTCTCTAGGCTTCGCTAAAATCATGTGTGAGTAAATATAAGTGTGTACTTTTCCTTACCGTCAGCTATAGCCACATCATCAACTATCACAAAGCCGTACCTCATGAACTGTAGCCTTGACCCCTTGGAATAGTTCGTCATAGCCTCCTCAGCGACTCCCTCATGATGAATCAGCTCAAGGCCTTTGGGCTCAAGAACAGTAACATTCACAGAACGTGCCGCTGGCACCCACTGGATAAGCTTCAGGCCCTGCTCTCTAGCTTCATCTACGCCTCCTCCTAGGTACCTCAGGACACCAGAGACCTTATCGACCTCGTAGTTGCCAAGGCCTATCAGCCTCACGCGGCCCTGCGCGTCGCCCGACGGCACGTAAATCTCATCTCCATGACACACCCTAATTGAGCGAGCTCTCTCAGGTGTGTTAGGGTGGTAGGGTATCCTTGCCTCAAGGCACCCTGGCTGCTCAACCCTTAACCTCACACTCATGCCCTGTGACGTTTCAACGAACATTATCCTATCAGCAGTGGGGTCAAGCCTCTTCCTATTAGCTGCAGCCAGGTTAGTCCAGCTCAGCCTTGCGTCGCCGGGCCTAATACCAACATCGATTATAACGTCCCATATGGACTCAGGCAGTATGCCACGACGTCTGAGTCCTGCTATTGTTCCGAATCTCGGGTCGTCTAGGCCCATGAAGTCCCCAGGCCTCTCGGACATGATATTCTTTATGTAGCTCTTGCTCATTATGAATCCCTCGAGTTTGAGGCGGCCGAAATGAATGAACGTGGGCGTTGACCAGCCAAAGCACTTGTAGACATACTTCTGCTTCTCCGTGTTAACCTGATGCTCTTTACCCCTTAGCACGTGCGTTATCCCCATCAGATGATCATCGACGCTGACCGCGAAGTTGTATGTGGGCCACACGACGTACTTGTCCCCGGTCAGTGGGTGGGGATGACGGCTGGTGTCGATAATCCTCATAGCTACCCAGTCTCTTACGCTGGGGTTAGGGTGCTCTAAGTCAGTCTTGAAGCGCACCACAGCCTCTCCCTCCTTATAGTTGTTTGAAAGCATGCGGTCGAACTGCTCGAGCTGCCAACTTGGGTCCTTAGACCTATAGGGTGGCTCCTGGCCCTTGGCTATGAGCGACTTTGTCTCGTCGCCTCCTATATCAACGTAAGCACAGCCCTTGGCCAGTGCGTCCCTCATCATGTTGTAGAATATCTCCATCCTCTGGCTCTGTATGTACTCCTCGTCCCACCTTATGCCCAGCCACCTGAGATCCTCCTTAATCATGTCATAGGCTTCTCTCATTGGTGTCTTGGTGCGTGGATCTGTGTCTTCAAAGCGCAGTATGAACTTGCCCCTGTACATCTTGGCGTACTCGTAACTCAGGATCGCTGGTCTGGCATTGCCTATATGTATTACAAAGTCGGGGTTTGGAGCTAACCTAGTTACTACGGCCCCCTCAACAGCATTTGGCAGCGGCGGCAGCCGCTTTTGTTTCGGCGCCTCCTTGACCTCCCTCCTTGGCGGCTCCTCGCCGAACTCCGTGCGGAGGGCCTCTACCTGCTGCTGCAGTGTCATCGAGTTGACAACGCTTACCGCCTCAGCGACGAGCTTTGCCAGCTCCCTCGCCCTAGGCCTCAGGTCCAGCCTCTCTGCCATGAGGGCTGACATCACGCTATTGACTTGAGCCTTGCCATCATGTAGGATTGCGTTCCTAAGGGTCTCCCTCCTGACTAAGGCCTTGAGATCCTCGGACATCATCTCTCACCTTACTTGTCCCTCTGTGCGCTGAAGAGCGCCAGCTCCCTGAGGACGGAGTAGGCTTCCTCGTCAACTATAAGGCCTGAAGATCTCAGCCTCTCAAGTCTTTCGATTGCCATCTGTGAATAGCTCTGGGCCAGGCCTTCAGCATAGCTAAGAGCACCAGTGGCCTTGATGCCCTCGGCAGCCTCCCTCAGGCTCTCCTCAGTGAGCTTGCCTGTGAATATGCTCTCAAGCTTACGCCTCAGGTCCTGATCTCTGGCTGCGGCATATATCACCAGGAGCGTCTTCTTGCCACGCCTTAGGTCACTGTAGACAGGCTTCCCTGTCTTAGCTGGGTCACCGTAGAGTCCGATTATATCATCCCTTATCTGGAATGCCAGGCCTACCAGCCTGCCATACTCGCCCATAGCTTCGACCACCTCGTCCCTGGCCTTGGCCGCAATAGCGCCAAGGCTAGCCGATGCCTCCATCAGGGCTGCGGTCTTCAGATATATCATCTTTAGGTAGTCATTTTCATCAACGTCCCAGAGCTTCTCGAAGAGGATGTCGTATCCCTGGCCCTCCGCTACCTTACGCGACGCGTCGGCAAATGTCCGAGCCGCCTTAACCGTGAGCTCATGGCCTAGGCCTACCTCCACGGCCCTAATCACGGATAGGAACGCCATTGAGAACATGAGGTCACCCGCAGTTATTGCTAGTGGAATTCCGTAAACCTTATGGACTGTGGGCATGCCTCTCCTATAATCATCATTATCCATTATATCGTCATGAACTAGCGTGAAGTTATGAAATATCTCTATGCCTATTGCTAGGGATAGCGCCCTGGCCTCAGCGTCTGGGCCGCCAAGCGCTCTAGCGGTTGCGATCACCATCAGAGGCCTTAGCCTCTTGCCACCTGCCTTTATCAAGTGCATGGCAGCGCTGTATAGCTCCTCAGGTGACCCTCTGAGGAGGTCTCTCATGTAGGAGTCCAACAGCGGTATGTATTTTTTGCTGAACTCGTCAAGTGCCCTGAACTCCACGACCCCCACTCCTCCACATAAGTGGCAACAGTCTCTGATAATTTAAATAAGATCTAATGTCAACACCTCTTAGCTCCAGCTCCTCCCTGAGCCTCCCCCACACCAGCAGCGGTGCCCTCCACAGATCTGAGACCCTGGTGCCGCCGGTCATGAAGACCGCAGCCTTAAGCTGGTAAATAATATCAGCCATGTACCTGTCAAGGCCCTCCGCGCCCTGGGATAAGGCCCTCAGAGCAGGGGCTGCTAAACCGCCGGCGTTGGCGCCTAAAGCTATGACCTTAGCTATATCTAGGCCGTCACGAAGGCCTCCTGACCCAAGAATATATGATGACTGCGAGACGCTCCTGGCTTCGACTACAGCTACTGCCGTTGGATTACCCCATAGCTCGGCCAGGGAGCCGGGCTCGTGAAGCGCCCTGCCCCTGTTAACGGTTCTTGACCTCAGGGCCTCGACCTTTATCCAGTTTGTCCCCCCATAGCCCGCAATGTCAAAGCACTTGACCCCTACCGCCTCAAGCCTAGCTATGGCCTCCTTGCTAAGCCCAGTCCCCACCTCCTTCACAACTATGGGCACGGGCAGCTCTTCAACGAGCTCCTCTATCTTCGCTATCACATTTGAGAACGAGTTATCACCCTCGTCCTGAAACAGCTCCTGACCGATATTAAGATGTATGGCTATAGCATTGGCCTTTATCATCTCTATGGCCCTTAGTGCCTCCTCAACTCCATAGCCTCTAGAGAGCTGTGCAGCGCCCAGGTTAGCAATTATGAATGCGTTTGGAGCCTCCTCCCTGACCACTGAGAACGTGTACGCTAGGTCAGGGTTCTCAATGCCGGCCCTCTGACTCCCGACGCCAAGACCTATGGAGTACTTGCCTGCTACCTTGGCCAGTGCCGCATTTATGTCTCTGGTAGCTGGATGTCCCCCTGTCATGCCAGTTATCACTATGGGCGCTGCAAGCTCGTGACCGCAGAAGTCAATGTGAAGATCGACTTCATCAAGGTTATGCTCGGGGGCTGGGTTATGAACTAGCCTGACGTACTCAAGCAGCGTCGAGCCCGCAGGCTCAACGCCCCCCTTTGAGACAATATTAATGTGCGAGAGCTTCCTGTCCTCTGTGGTTGTCAAGTTAGCACTCCAGGATGCCAAGGACTTAGAGATATTAAGCCTCTGATGACGCTCCGTGGCTCTCACGCACATGCAGCTCTTCTAGCACCTCAGCCCATATGAACCCTGTTAGAAGCCATGCTAGAAATGTTAAGAATACGTGTTCAAGACCTGAACTGGTGGTAGAGGAGACTAGGAAATAGAAGCTCATAGTTGTGGATACAAGCCCTATGGCCACATCGCCCGCCTTAGTTACATACCACCTGTATCTACGTAACGAACTGAACCTTAGGGCCCTCCTGAACCCCCTTATACCCTCTAACGTGTACGACACGTTGGCCGAGATGTGAACGAAGAGGTTTGCCATGCCGGCCGCGGCGCCATATACTAAGAAGAGCTGGAATGGGTGGTCTAAGAGGGCCAGAGGCACGAGCGAGACCAGTGCATACATTGCTGATGTGACGATTACCGCATTGAGAGGGTGCCCACCTCTAACTAGGGCAAGCTGCCTTGGCAGCATGTTATTTTTGCCCATAGCATATACAGTCCTTGAGGTCGCAGACATGTACGATAGTAAAGCCAATATCCCATCGTTAAAGGCAGCAAACGCCAGGAATATGAAGGCTAAAACGCCATAGTAATGCAGTAGGTACTTAAGCAGCGGCGATCCGGTAGAAACCGACAGACTAATATTGTTTACATAGGCGGCGTCTATCACGCTGTATATTGCTGCTGCCTCTAAGACGCCACCTATCACCACTACTGTCAATGCCGCCCTGCCGACGTCCTCCTTTCTGATGGCCTCGCCCCCTAGAGGGGTTATCGATCCGTAACCTGTTGGTATACCCACGGCAAAGATTATCGCTGCTGCGAATGCACCAGGAGGAGCGCTGACCCTTGGCATAAGGCTGATTAACCTGAAGTGAGCATGGATAAGGTTTATCACCACTATGGCTACTAGTATGGCCAGCTCGACGCTGGAGACCACCATAGCGTACTTGGCCGAGGGCCTTATTCCTGACACCAGGAACATGATTGAGGGGATTAACAGTATCGAGGCCGCTAGGATAGAAGGCATGTGAAGGTATGTGTGAAGCAGGTAGGTGCCGCCAAACACGTATGCTGCCCCATAGAGCACTGAGTAGAACAGGTACGCCCACCCTGTCTCAAAGCTGAGCTTGCGTGTAAGCGCGTAGAATGCGTAGATGTAATAGCCGCCCGCCTCACCATACCTCTTTGAGAGCCCATAAACGGAGGCGGCGTTAAACAGCACTATAATTGTGCCAACTAGGATGGCTAGGGGGGCCAGGGGGCCTGCTTTAATGACTACTGCTGAGGCGTAGGTAAAGAACGATATTAGGGCCGCCTGGCCTCCAAACGACAGGAACAGCAGATCCAGGAAGCTTAGCTGCCTCCGTAAACGCGTTGACCCTGTCTGCTTGACAGCGTTACCATTCATCAGGTTTTATTCCTATGTATCGCCATACAGAGGTAGTTGCCTATAAAATTTTTCACTCATTAAAAACCATTTGAACATCAGCTAAAATAACGTAATATGTAATAGTGCCAAAGGATCTCTATCGCTTAGCGTGATATCATGAACCCTGATAAGTGCAAGGACCTCAGAGACAAGGCTATCAATACTATAGATGAGGTGCAGAACTTGAGGGAGGAGATCTCCCTGGCGCTCTCTGACGCCTCTCTTATAGTTAGCTCTGAGTCAAAGCTTATAGACTGCATCAGGTTTCACGCCCCTAACTCCTTTGAGCAGCTTGAGGCCCCTCCAGCGCCCAGACAGCTAGGCGAGTACTATGACGAGCACGAGCTGCCGAGCCCCCAGGAGCTTATGAGCACCGATGATTGTAGCACGCTGTCAAGGGAGCTCCTGAGGCTGAACTCTGCCAGGTCCGCACTCAACTTCGCGCTCTTTGAGCTCCTTCAGGAGCTGAGACAGGAAGCCATAAGGTTAGCCGGTCTGGTGGCCCTCTGCCGTCACTTTGAGCCTGAACTCGCCGAGGAGGTATACGATAAGGTCCTAGACAACATGCTCAGGAAGTATGTTGGCGTATAGGCAGGAGGAACGCCAGAGGAGCTATTGTAGAAGCTGCCATGAACGTCCAGAGCACAATGGGCCGCTCCAGCAGCATGCCGGCGATGGGATAAACGAAGAGACTGCCAATCATGTTAACCATGTTTATGAATGCGAGCGTTGTTGTTGAGTTCTTCTGAGAGAACTTGTCTGTTACATAACTGTAATAGAGCGCAAAGGCTGCTCCTGTGGCGGCCCCATTTATTGCCACGACTGCTAAAAATAGTCCATAGCTTGGGACGGTAAGCGCGATGAAGCTGAGAGACATGGCAAGGAAGCTGACAGCTACGCTGCGGGCGCTCGACGCTTTGAGCTTGATAATCAAGAGTACTAGTGATCCTATGACGTTGCCTATGAAATACACTGCCGTCTCTAGGGCCACTGAGTACTCAGGGGCTCTGAAGATTATGTGTGCGGCCTCAGGCAAGAGAGATCCTAGCGCGTACGACGTGCCGAAGGCCCCTGCCCCGGCCAGCGACACCCATAGCAGGTCCCTACGGCCAGCGCTGGCCAGGCTATAGGAAATTGACGTGACATGCGGGTTGGAATTAACCGCAGTAAAGTTGACTGCAACCATTATCAGACCAATCACGCCCGCGAGCTCGGTGCCAGCCCTCCAGCCCAACAAGCCATCAAGTAGACCCCATGATATTCCTAATAAACCTCCCAGGTTAAAGGAGAGCTCATAGAGGCTGAGCAGCGTCACTGACGAGAGGCCTCCAAGCTCGAGCAAGACATAGGCGGCTGGCGCAAAGAAGAGCGCGGCCCCTAGACCTGCCACCGTTCTGGCTACCAGAACCTCAGCGAAGTTGCGTGCCAACCCTACTATTATGTCAGCAGCTGAGACCACGAAAAGTCCTGCCAGGTAAGCGTTCTTTGCACCAGCCCTAGACGATATGTAGGGGCCGAGCAGTTGAAAGGCCGCAGCGCCAGCTATGAACGCCATGGGCAGTAGGCCAGAGTAAGAGACCCTGGCGTTAGTCTCCATTAACAATGCTACCATGGCGGGCGCCAACACGTACCACTGCATCGAATACACAAGCCTTGCTGCCAAGAGGGCCGCGGGCGCGCGTCTGCTCACCTTGAGATCCACCTTGCTATGTATACTAGAACCTCTATAACGACTATTATTGCCACTGGATCCACCATCAACGATTCATGGCCTGATCTGATCATTATGTCAATGACGACAAAGGTTGTTATAGACGCCTTTAATGCTAGCACGCTCCTGAGGATAGAACCCATGTCACCTCCGAGGGCCAGAGCTAGCGAAAACCACCTGTAGCTGGGGCTAGCTAGCAACAAGAGCACATATGCTAGTAGCGACAGGTCCACAATGGCTCCTGCAGCTAACCTGGTAGTGCTAACTCCTATGGTAAGACCCACAGCCCACATGAATGCCATTACTATAGCCTTAGCCGCTTTTACCGCACTAGCATTCAGGGCAAGGTCTTCCTGACCCATCTAAGGCACCTTTAGGTGCACTATTGGTACATTATTACTTGCACATTTAAGCTATATCTGAAAACTTGGTATCGGTTAAGAGACATGTTCGAGCATCATAAGCGCTGGATGACACGTCACTTAATGACACATATGCACATTGATGATGCTGAGATTAACAAGTTGGGTCTGCAGGAGGGCATGAAAGTGGCCGATGTAGGCTCAGGGCCTGGGAGGTACTCAATACCTATGGCTAGGCGCGTAGGATCCAAGGGAATAGTGTATGCTATAGACATTGACGAGGAGGCGCTTAACATGCTGGAGCAAAGTGCCAAGGGTGAGGGGCTAAACAATATAATTACCATAAGGGCTGATGTTACCCACGGCATTCCACTTGATGCTAGCAGTGTTGATATGGTGCTAATGGCTAACGTGCTTCATGACTTCCATCATGAGGGTCTTTCAGTGCCTGTGCTAAGGGAGACCTATAGGATCCTAAGGTCCGACGGTAGGCTAGTGGTGATAGAGCGCAAGAAGGATGCACCCTTTGGGCCGCCGTACTGGCTAAGGCTTGAGCCTGAGGAGGTCAATAGGCTAATTTCCTCAGTGGGCTTCAAAGTATTAGGCCTGGATGAGGTCAACGGCAACTACATAGTTATGGCTATTAAAGGTCAAAGAGCTAGCCCAGAGACCCGCTAGACTTACACTAGCTCTATGGCCATAGCTGCCGCACCGCCCAGGCCGTGGCAAATTGAGGCGATACCACGCCTGCCGCCGTGATGCTTCAGCACGTTAATCAGCTCAAGCGTGATTCTGGCCCCACTCATGCCGAGCGGGTGACCAATAGCTATAGCACCTCCATGAACGTTCATCCTCTCGTATGGAACTCCGATCTCCTTGTGCAGTATGTAGCTGTTCACAGCGAAGGCCTCGTTATTCTCCCAGTAGTCTACGTCCTTAGCAGTCCAGCCAACGTCATCAAGGAGCTTCCTTATAGCGCCAATAGGCGCTGCCGGGAAGCGCCAGGTCTCAAGGCCGTAGTAAGCGAAACCAACTATTCTGGCCAAGGGCTTAAGCCCCATTGACCTCACTGTGTCCGCATCGGCAAGAATCACGCTGGCTGCCCCATCACTCAGCTGGCTGCTGGAACCTGCTGTGTGAGGTCCGTCCTTTGTAAACGCATATGGGAGAGTCTTAAGCCTATCCATGCTGGTGTCACGCCTTATGCCTTCATCATGATCAAGGAGTACCTTGCCGTCCCTCTCATAGGGCACCACGAAGTCCTTCATGAGGCCCATGTCCCAGGCCTTGGCAGCCCTCACATGGCTCTCATAAGATATTTCGTCAAGCACATCGCGGGGAGCCCCAAACTCATGGGCCGTCATGTCGGCCTCCTCCCCCATGACCTTGTTAAGCATGACGTCCCACAGGCCGTCATAGACCATCGAGTCCAGGACATTCAACTCTCTCCCTATCAAGTGCTTTACCCCCCACCTGATGCTTGAGTGCAACAGGAAGGGTGCCATGCTCATTGACTCCATGCCTCCTGCAGCCACGAGCTTATAGCTCCCTGCAGCTATGTAGTGGGCGCCGGTTATTATGGCAGCCATCCCGCTGGCGCAGACCATGTCAAGGGTCATAGAGTCCACGTTGTATGGAAGTCCTGCCTTTATTGCCGCCTGTCTGGCAGTGTCCATGCCTGTGCCCGCACGTATTACGTGTCCATAAATCACAAAGTCTATATCCTTGGGGGTCAGGCCTGCCCTATTGATGGCCTCCCTTAAAGTGAATGCTGCCAGGTCCGCTGCTGGTATGTCCTTCAGAGAACCACCAAACTTGCCTACAGGGGTTCTGACGCCCGCCACTATGTAGATCTCCTTACCGAGCTTAGGCAATGCAGCCCCGCTTAGCGGTGCTACGTTAAGATTTAAATACGTCAGATTCTGGCCTCTTCTATAAAGTCATAACATGGGCTTGATGTATTTATTTCCTACCGGCTGGTTCCGTGGCGAGGAGCTATATGGAGATCTGGGGATCCGTTCTCGGAGGCTACCCTAGGACCAGGGAGGAGAGACATGCGCTGAGAGATCTGGAGCGCGGTGCGATAGCAACACATGAGCTTGAGATCAGGACGCTCATGGCCTCAAGCGTCATAATAGGCTCCCAAGAGGCCGTGGGCCTAAGATATGTAGTTGATGGCATGGTGGACTGGCATGACATGTTCAGGCCCTTCGCGTCTGCCTGGAGGAACGTGACAGTCGGCGGGCTGCTCAGATACTTTGATAACAACTTCTTCTACCGTATCCCTGTATTCACCGACAGGCCAGATCCTGAGTATTTCGTGTGGCCCGGCAGGCTGAGGACGTTCTCAGCAATAGCTGACCCTCAGCCGCTTAAGGTCGTAGTGCCGGGCCCTCTAACATTCACACTTATGTCAAAGAACGCCAGTGGTATGAGCAAAGAGGACCTGGCAGCTTCTATAGCCTCAGCACTGGCCCTTGAGCTTAGAGCAGCCCAGGACTCGGGGGCCATAGCGGTTCAAATCGATGAGCCTATGCTAAGCGACTCTGACATAAGCGCTGACGATGCTAGGCTCGCCGCCGAGTTAATATCATCTATGGTCTCAGGACTTAAAGTACCCTCGATACTTGCCATTTATTACAACGTACCAAGGGATGACGTGTATGAGAGGCTCCTGGACACTAAGGTAACCTACATCTCACTTGATGTCGCTGATGCGCCTTCTCGTGCACTTGACCTGATAGCCAAGAAGGGCTTTGGGGGTCACAGGCCTGTCCTGGGCCTCATAGACGCCAGGAGAATAGAGGACGATGATTATGAGCGCGTCAAGGAGTGGCTGCTCCAGGCCACTAGGGGCTACGACGGCGATGTAGGTGTGACTACAACCACCTGGTTTGACACAATACCGTATAGGTACAGCCTTCGTAAGACAGTCATTTTAGGCAGCTATGTAGAGAGACTCGCGTCGGAGGTGAGCCGGCTATGAGCTATCAAGTGCCCTCTAAGTTCCCGACGACAGTGATAGGTAGCTACCCTAAGATAGCCGGCGCTAGCGAGATAATTAAGATGAGGGACAAAGGTCTCATATCTGAGGCTGAGTTTCATGAGAAGATAAGGAGACCTATAGCTGAGGTGGTAAAGGATTACATAGAGGCTGGCATAGATATAATTAGTGATGGCGAGCAGTCCAGGGAGGACATGGTAGTCTACTTCGCCCATAGGGTCAAGGGCTACTCTGAGGGCGACTGGGTCAGGATCTATGATAACATGTACTTCAGGAAGCCTATCATAGTTGACGAGCTGAGGAGGGAAGCTTCGCTGGCAATAGACGACTGGCTCTACGCAAGCTCGATCAGCGGAGGCAGACCAGTGAAGTTCATCATAACAGGGCCTTACACTATGATGGAATGGAGCTTTAACGTGCACTACAAGAGCCGCGAGGAGCTGATAATGGCGCTGGCCAAGATTATAAGGGAGGAGATACTTGATGCAGTGAAGGCAGGCGCCAAGTATGTTCAAGTTGATGAACCTGCCCTATCCACGAGGCCCTGGAAGGAGGAGGCGGAACTTGCAGGCGAGGCGCTTAGATACGTGTTCGCAGGTCTAGAGGGGGTCAAGAAGATAGTCCACATATGTTATGGCAAGCTGGAAAAGATCCTGCAGTACATACTCGACTACCCCGTCGATCAGTTCGCACTCGAGTTCAAGAACAGTAACTTCAGGCTTCTGCCATACTTGAAGGAATACGGCTATGACAAGGAGCTTGGCTATGGAGTTGTTGACGTGCACTCGCTACAGGTCGAGAGCGTCAAGGAGGTGAGGAATGCCATAGACATGCTCATGAAGCTTGACATATTGCCGCCTGAGAAGGTTTACATAAACCCCGATTGCGGTCTCAAGCCATTGCCCAGGGAGATAGCTAAGGCCAAGTTGATCAACATGGTTAAGGCGGCCGAGGAGGCCAGGAGGGCTTGGTGAGCGGCCTGGAGTTCTACGAAGGTGGCTGGGTAGGCAAGCTACGCCAGGACGACCTTGTATCAGTTGTACTTGACAGAGTAAGGTCCTATGGCTACTCGTCAACCAGGGTAGGGCCCTCCGTGGGCGAGGATGCTGCAATAGTAGACCTAGGCAGCTGCGCCCTTGTAATGCATAGCGACCCAATAACGGAGTCTCGCTTCAATGTGGGGAAGCTGGCTATAGATGTGGCATCCAATGACATTGCTGTCCGAGGGGCCAGGCCTCAGTGGGCCCTCGTGACCCTGCTCATGCCCGCCGGATCCAGACTGTCGTC
The DNA here is from genome assembly GCA_002496425.1 of Acidilobaceae archaeon UBA162. Classification (GTDB taxonomy): domain Archaea; phylum Thermoproteota; class Thermoprotei_A; order Sulfolobales; family Acidilobaceae; genus Acidilobus. Next base: position 11,565 of record DAJS01000003.1, on the reverse strand, counting down.
ACTCTCAGTGATAGTGGAGGACCTGGTGTTGGAGGCCAAAAGGCTGGGCATTGAAATAGTAGGTGGCCATACCGAGGCGACACCTGGCATAACACACCCGATCGTAATAGCAACAGTGGCCGGCTGCGCATGTCGCAACTGTGTCGTGACAACCGGCTCCGTGAGACCTGGCGACCTTATCTATCAGGTCCGGCCTGTTGCTATGGAGGCTACGGCCATAATTGCCGCCGACTTCAAGGATCTGGCACTCAAGGCTGGCGCCTCTCAGGAGGATCTCAGAGCTGCTCTAGAGCTCATAAATGGGCTCTCTATGATTAGGCCTGCCCTGGAGCTGGCCTGGAGCGGACTGGTTCACAGCATGCATGACCCTACTGAGGGAGGTCTTGTAGGCGGGGCCTATGAGATGGCGGCCGCCTCGGGAGTTAACCTGATTGTAGACTCCTCCAAGGTCATAGCGCTCGACGTAAGCAGAAGGCTGTTCTCTGCCCTTAACCTAGACATACTTAAGGCTATGAGCAGTGGCTCCATATTGGTGGCTATACCTCCAGAGGCGCGCGCCCGCGTGGAGACGCTGCTGAGCTCTATGGGGGAGCAGTTCTCTTTCATAGGCTATGCGGAGCCTGCAGAGGGCAGGCCATCGCTCAAGGTGATAAGAGGGTCAATGACCGAGACCTATGTGGAGCCACCAGAGGATGAGATCGCTAGGCTGTGGGTAGGGTCGAATCATGAATGATAGTACCATCATAATTGTAGCCGGAACACCTGGAGTTGGCAAGACCTCACTGTCTTTTGAAATCTCAAGGCTTTTCGGCTGCCGTGTAGTGGAGCCCTCGACCCTGGCTGTCGAGAAGTCCCTGGGTGTGCCAGATCCAGAGAGGCCTGGAACCCTAATAATTGATGAGGATGCTCTGCTAAGGGAGGTTAAGAACGCCACTAGGGATGGCTGCACTGTGCTGGCTACTCATTATCCCTCGCTCTTCCTTGATAACGATGAGATGAACGTCTTGATCCCATTCGTAGTGCTCCTGAGGACGCACCCCCTTGAGCTGGAGCGAAGGCTGACAGCAAAGGGGTGGCCCAGAAGGAAGGTGGTCGAAAACGTGATGGCAGAGGCCTTATCTGCCGTAGCGCAGGAGCTTATAGACTACGACTCTATGGTTATAGAGGTTGACACCACTGGCTTGAGGCCCCATGAGGCAGCCGAGAACGTGTTAGCCAAGCTGGCTACGTGGGACGTTGGCATAAGTATAGACTGGCTCTCCTGCAATAGGGTTACTGAGCTCCTTGATAGATGGAGTCTTGAACTCGACCTTAACGATAACAGGTGACGAGAGCGAGGGAGCCTGTATTATAGCTTCGCCTGGGGCCAGCTTGTCCACTCTATCGGCGAATTCAGGCCTGAGAGCCATGGTGTGCTCTATGACTTCCTTGTCTCTGAGACTCCTGAGGGCGTGGACTATCTTAGTGTTAGTATTGAGTAGGACTCCATTTGGAACGGTAGCAGGGGACTGCGTCGCTATAGCCACATAGAGTCCATACTTCCTGGACTCAGCCATTATCTGGCCCAGTAGGTCCTCATCATCAACTAAGTTGTGGGCCTCATCTATAGCCACTAATGTGGGCCTCTCGCGCCCTCTCCTCAAGAACATGCTGGCCAGTAGCAGGAGCCCATAGGCCCTTCTGGCTATTATACTATCTACCATGTCCATCCTGACCACGCTGAGCCCCTCCTCAAGCTGGGCAAGACTAGCGTTGCCTAGGAACACCTGGGACATGGGTTTCCTTGACAACAGGTCAACCCTCCTTAACAGCCCCCTCTTAACATCCCTGTCCCATCTGGCCTCCTCAGGGTACTCCTCAACGCGCCTGGCAAGCTCAACTATGTCCTTTGGCTTCCACTCGTCTAAGACCCTCATTAGGATGTAGGTCTGGGGCTGGGAAAGGCCAAGGGCCTTAGAGAGCACATCTATCAACAGGTCCTGCCTGTCCCTGAACTCCTCTAGCTTGAAGGGGTTTACGCTGGCCTCAGCCAGCGGTGATAGCTCCCTATAGCTGCTCACGCCCATAGACTTAAGAACCTTGCTCACCTCGCCGGCCCAGTCTAGCACCACGACGTTAATGTTAAGGGATCTTGCCTCAGCAGCCAACAGGCCCAGAGTGGTTGTCTTGCCTGTGCCCGTGGACCCAAATATTCCAACGTGCCCTGCGAGATCGCTTAGCTTTAGGTAGACCTCCTTCTCAAAGGCGCCATCAAAGCCGCGACCTATGTATATTCCAAGGCCTGTAGAGACCGGTATGTGTGGTTCATCAACGGCTGGGACAAAGAGCGGCTCCCCGCGGCCGCTGGGGCCTAAGGAGCCAGCTACAAGGGTAAGGATCTTGTTGATCTCATCAGAGACCTCTCTTATTCTGACGCCGCTATATGTAACCGCTAACAGCGTCTTGAGGACCTCATACTCCACGTTTACCATGTGCTCATCGACGCCGCTGACAACTATCAGGCTCCTGCTCAACCCGCCCTCCAGAGTTGACAACGTGAGGTATCTAGCGCGGCCGGCCTTGGACCTCTCCTTAAGCAGCTGAGATATGGAGATCACGGCCTTGGACCTCTCCTCTTGCGAGCCCCCTACCTCTATTTCAAGTGCCCTTACCTTCAGGGGCTCCGCTGGAGATCTACTGAGACGCTTGAGAACGGCACGGGCTCCAAGCCACGCGCCAACCCCTACTGCCGAGGTGACGATCATGTAGGCAATTGCGCTATGAGGTGGATCAAGGTGGTAAGTCTCCCCAAGGATCACCAGGGCTCCAACTATACCAGGTATGGGTCTGTACCTCCTTGGCACTCTGTCAAGAAGTTCCAGTAGCTTCATGGCCAGTGAAGCCTTGCAGGTTAAAGCCAGAGACGCTGAGGGCCGGTTTAGCCCTTAGAGGGCCGGCATCAGTGGTAAGTATCCAAAACAATTAAAGGGCCTAGAGCGCTAGTGTAAAAGACCTTGACAGTCAGCATATCAGGGTGCTCAGCGTATCTCAACTCAATGCTCAACTACATAGGCATGCCTCTCGTATTCGAGTGCTCAGGGGTAGGCAGGGTTGATGACTTGACTGCGCTTAGGGCTGCCGCTCTAGAAGCCGCCAGAAGGCTTGGGGACGCATTAGGAATAGCTGATCTGAGGCCCATCTATACTGGACGGGAGCTGATAGGAAGAGCCTATGACCTCTACACCCACAGACTCATTATTGGTACCAGTGAGGTAGGTCAGCTGAGGCTTGTGACGCTAAAAGGCGTCTTTGTTAATATCAGTGGGGTTCTCTACACTAATGGCCTGCCCTTTGTGGAGCCCTCAACCCTAGAGAAGCTCACTAGGGGTCAGAGGGTCAGCGAGGGCGAGAACCTTGGGATCAGGTACGCGTCAAAGGCCTGCCCTGATGAGACGCCAGTCGGCCAGAAGGAAATACCAAGGTTTGTGATATACTCTGCTGAAGGAGTCATACCACACGTTGACGTTAGCGTATGGAGGCTGAAGCTAAGAGGCCCTAACGGCAATGCAGCCCTTACATTTGATGATCTTAAGGCTATCAGCAGGGATCTAGGGACTCACGATTTTCACTGCGTCACAGGTTGGAGTGTGAAGAGAAGGAGGTACTATGGAGTTATGCTGGACGAGCTGCTGGAAAAGCACCTAGGAGGCCTGGGGAACGCCAACTGGATCATTGCGACCACCGTCTCTGGGTATTCATCAGTAATCCCAGCTAGCATGCTCGGGTCTACCGCAGTGATCCTGGGTATCGACTCGGACAGCCTCAGCCCTGAGGGCGGTTATCCGGCGCGCCTCTTCAATCCCGAGCTCTATGGCTGGAAGGGAGCCAAGTGGCTATCTTCTATAGAGCTCCTCGAGGACTACGTGGACGGCTACTGGGAGGCCCTGGGTTACCATGAGCGCGGGCTGGTGGCCATGAATGAGCGCTTCAAGATTAGGAACCCTGAGCTCGAGGTGCTGTGTCCCTGACTAGGTGGGCAGGCGCAGTCTTGGTCCTATTAACTTCAGCACTGCGTCTGCATTCTTCTTGAAGGTCTCCAGCTCTGCCAGCCTCAGCTTCCTCCTGGCCTCAGCCTCCTCAATAATTTTCTTCTGCTCGTCATTGGTTGGTTCGAACGGTGGCACAGGCTCACTTCTGCCCGTGGGTCCTATGTGAACCAGCGTGAAGTAGCTGGTAGTGGTATGTCTCTCAATGCCAGAAATCTCGTCCCTAGTTATTACCTTGGCCATTACCTCTAGACTGGACTTGCCTACGTATGTTAAGGTACTGTAGATCCTCACCGTCTCACCGAGGAGCACTGGCGAGTAGAAGTCAGTACTGTCAACGGAGGCCGTAACTACGGGACCCCTAGAGTACCTTTCGGCCACTAGCGCCGTCAGTTCGTCGAGCCATCTCATGAGCCGTCCCGCGAAGAGTGTATTAAGGTGCATTATGTCCTCTGGCATAACTACCTTCTCATTTACCACCATGTACTTTTCCGAGAGCCCCTTAGGCGGCGTCACGTCAAGCACCTTGTCCTTCCTGTTAGCTATTCTCTCCTGCCTGGCGCTCCTCCTCTTAATAGCGTCCTCGTAGAGCATCTCCTCCTCGTGCGACTTAGGGCTAATGCAGACGTCGAGAGGTACCGGCCTTAGATCCTTGCCCACTGCCACGTAAACCATGTGGGCTAGCGTGGTCAGTCTGAACTCGTTCATAATCGGGTTCTCAGCCATTACCAGTAGGCTGATCTCCAAGCTGGATCTCCCGATGTAATCAACCCATGACGTTATACTCACGTTCTCTCCTACGAGCACGGGCGATATGAAGTAGAGGCTATCCAGGCTTGCCAGCAGTGCTGGCCTCCTAGCCACTCTGACAGCCTCCATGGTAGCTGCTTGTACCATCCAGTCCTCCATGATACCGCCGAAGAGCATGCCGAGTGGGTTAGCATGCATTGGGAGGACCTGGAAGAGGGCCGTGGTCGCTGTCTCAAGAGGGCTGTAGGCTTTCTCACAACTCTGACCCAAGCTAACTCCCTTTAGTAGTCCATAGAATACTATTTATATAAATAAATGATTAGGCCGTTTACTCCTTAAGCCTGTGCACCCTTGTCGCAGTAGGACTCCACTATAACTTTCCTGACCTTAAGGCCCTTCCTGCTGAGCTCCTCGAATATCTGGGACGCAATACTATCATCTATATCAAAGATAGTACTAGTATTGAGGCACACGACATTTATGTGCGGATGCGGCTGATCTATGTGGAGCTTGTCACCAACCATAAATGTGTCTAGGACGCCTAGGGACTCCAACATCTTTATCGTATTGTAAACGGTGCTTATCCCCACCCTTGGCAGGTCCTGCTGGGCGTCCTTATAGAGGTCCTTAAGCGATGGATGATCCTTTACCTTTGACATTATAAGCCTTGTCAAGACTATCCTCTGAGGTGTTAGCCTCTTCTCGCGCTGGCTTATCTTAGCTAGCACCTCCTGCAGAGTCCTCTCAGCCTCGCGCTCTTCCATAACTCCTCAGACTACGTTCTCTCAGTAACGCTTTTATTTTTAACTTACTTACCCATCTAGTAAACTATGGCTAACGTATAAACTCCGTAAGTTTGCGCCTGACCTCCCTGATGCCCAGGATGGCTGAAGCCCTCAGCACCTGCTCGGGAGGCCCTTTTAACCATGCCCTCAGGAGCTCCTTGACCTCCTCTAGGCCCTCTAACTGACGACCTTGGGACCTCATGGCAGCCCTTACGGTCTCCCTTATGTGCCAGTTGCCCACTGGTGCGTAGTAAGACGGTAGAACTTCCCTCACTATTAGCACGTCAGCTATCTTTCCCATAGCGTTAAGGCCTTCGAGCACGGCTAGTCTGGCGGCTGAGAAGCCGCCGTCCATTGCCGAGGCCCTACCCAATGGGTCCTCCTCTACCCGCTCGACCAGCAGCCCCTGAGCGCCCTGAGCCCAGGCGCTCATGGGGTGCCAGGCCTCTATCCACTCAAAGGCGCCTTCGCCTGGCATGAGAACAATCATGAACCTGTTACCAAGGTACTCGCCCTCGTGAACCTCTATCTTGTCTATAGAGGGCCTGTCCCTCAGGCGCTCCCTTAGATACCTTGATATTATGTCGTCGATGGCGGTTATGGCCCATCTGGTGGGCACCATCTTCCTTGACCTTAGCTTGCCCAGGAAGCCAAGGCTTAGCAGGTCCTGGAGCCTATAGATGTCGATGCCCTTTGAGTACAGCTCGACCAGTACGCTGGAGGCCTTAGCGTCATCCCATATAGCATTGTCTATGATTCTGCCTAGCCTTGGACTGTCGCTGACCAGTATCCTCTCAGCAGGAGCTCTGGGGCCAACCGGTTTGGTGAGTCCGTCGAACCTCAGCGTAGGTATCGGGGGCGTCTTGAGTACTACATTACTGTTTACTGGGATCTCGGATATTGCTGCGAGCCCTACCTCGCTCTCATAAAGCCTCCAGGGCTCATGTATGTCAACTCTCTGGAACGCTGAGATCATGGAGCCCCTGAGGCGCACTATTGAGCTTAGGGACTCCCTGTTCCTGGCCCACGCAGCTGGGGCATCATAGTATGCGGCCTCGCTGCTGGCGCGCCCTGGCGGGACCATGAAGTAGAACATTACCTTGGGGTACCCAGCCTCGCCAACAAGTGTGCTGGGGGGAGTATAGCCTACTATGTCTCTGCCACTGACTACCTTGACAGCCTCTAGCTGCGCCCTGAACCTCTCAAGCAGTGGACACCTCGGCAGGCCGCAGAGAAGCTTGTAGCCCTTGCACCTGACGCAGAGCTCCGGTGGTATTCTTGGCACTAGCGAGTCCCTCAGGAGTAGAGTAATAGACCGTGCAGTTTTGAGGATCTAGGGTGCACTCTGATGCTCTCTAGGTTCTCAGGCACTATGACCTCTGGACTTGACTCGAAGCCTAGTCTGTCCCACCTGGACTTTATCGTGGTGGCCAAAGACATGAGCTGTGACGGCTCCCCGTGATTGAGTACCACGGTCCTCGGCTTTGGCGTGAGGCGTCTCAGGAACGCCAGCAGCTCGCTCCTACTGGCATGGCCTGAGAACCCCTCGATGCGCTGTACCTCCAGGTTCACCTTTATCTGCCTTAGCTTCCCATCATCCTCCATTGCGACCTCGCGCTCGCCCTCAAGTATCCTCCTGCCCAGGGTTCCTGAGGCTTGATAGCTTACGAATACCAGGGCGTTCCTCTGGTCTTCGGCTAGTGCCTTAAAGTATTCGAGTATAGGGCCTCCCACCATCATACCGCTTGTTGACACTATTATTGCTGGTCCCTGGCTGTATATGGCCTCATCCCTCTTGCTCTGGTCGTTCACGAACACCATCTGTGACCCTATGAATGGGTTGATTCCCTCACTAAGTATCTGATCCCTGATGTTCTTGGATAGCAGCTCCGGGTACGCGGTGTATATGGCTGTCACCTCGTAGATAAGGCCATCGATATAGATAGGCATCTCAGGTATGCGCTTCTCCTGCATAGCCTTGTTAAGCAGTACCATCATGTCCTGGGCTCTGCCTACTGCCATCACTGGTATCATTACCTTGCCGCCTCTCTGGTGCACCTTGTTTATCAGTTGGAGCAGCTGAGCCTCCGCCTCCTCACGGGATGGAGTCTCAGTACCTCCGTACGTGGACTCCAGTATGAGCGTCTCAACACGGTGAAACTCGGTATTGGCAGGAGCTTGAAGTCTCAGTGACTTGTCATCCCTGATGCTGTAATATTTGAGGTCACCGCTGTAAAGTATGTTGTAGAGGCCTTGTCCTATGTGTATGTGGACTAGAGCCGAGCCGAGTATGTGCCCTGCGTCACTGAAGGTGAGTTTGGCATCTGGCGACAAGTCAGTTACAACATCATAGTTAACAGTTATGGTGTGATTAAGCATTGTTATTAGGTCCTTCTGCGTGAACGGAGGCTCCTTGCCCTCCTTGATGTAGAGGTTTATGAAGTCGTTGAGCATTAGGGTCGCTATATCCCTAGTGGCAGGAGTCATGTAGATGGACCCCCTGTAGCCGTACTTGTAGAGCAGTGGGGCCAGGCCTACATGATCCATATGCGCGTGGGATATCACCACAGCGTCGAGCTCATCAAGCCTTAGCTCTGGCGCATCGAAGTGCGGATAAGCGTCAGGCCCGAAGCCGCTCTGGGCAAAGCCGACATCGAGAAGTATCTTGCTTTCCGCCGTGTCTATCAGTATGCATGACCTTCCAACCTCGCCAAAGCCTCCAAGGCCGACTATCCTGACATACTTAGGCCCAATGACCATGTCTCTGTATACCCTCTCGCCGATCTCACGCAGCGCCTTCCTGCGATCATCAGCTGCGCGTAGGTAAAGCTCGTTGATGGACTCAAGCGTCCTGCTCCTTATCAGGGGCTTACGAAGAACCTCAAGCCTCCAGCCGGTCTCGGCCAGCACCTGGTTCCTGAAGGCCTTACCCTTGCCTATCAGCTTGCCTGGCTTGTCGGTTAGTACCCTGACCTCCCCAAGGACCTCGTCAAACTGTATGTCATCAGGCGAGATAGCGATGTCTCGTGGCACGTTCTGAAGTATGTACTTCAGTGTGTACTCCTTGCTCTTCCTTGCCTTGGGGTCAGTCCTTACAACTATCCTCTTCCTTAGGACCTTCGCGAGCTCTTTTACCTTCTCCTCTCCATCGAGCATCCACTGGGGGTTGCGGACGTAGATGGCTATCTCTGGCCCCTCGAACTCGACCTTAGCTATCTCAGCCTCTGATAGCCCCTTGTATATCTGCTCAACTATCAGCCTCCTTAGCTCAAGGCCTGACAACAGCCTATGCTCCTCTTCTGGGGTGCCCTGACTCTCCAAGGCTTGCCACCTAGGGATCTTAGTCCTTGACAGAACGCAGGCTCCGTCTCACTGAGATCTCAGAAAAGGTATAAACCTTTCCTGGTACAAGCCCTTGCCTATTAAGACCACATCTATCCCATCACCCGTTGCGGAGTCCCTTAATATGGCAGAGGTTATCGCCGATGCCGCCAGCTTAATCGCATCCTCCACACTCATGTCCTCTGAGTACTCACGTTCCAGCACCCCTAGGGCCACGGGCGATCCCGAGCCCGTGGCCGTCACCTTCTCCTCGGTGACACCTCCGTAAGGGTCTATAGCGTAGAGCCTAGGCGCTGTGTCGTAACCTCCCACCAGCAACTGCACCAGGTACGGGAAGTACTTGCTTGACGATAATATGTTTGCTAACAGCGTCGACATTGAGTGTATGCCCATGCGCCTGCCTTCATTGAGCTCATAGTACTTGGCCTCAAGGCTTACAACATCGGCCAGGGCCTGAGCGTCGGCGACCAGGCCGGAGATAGTCATAGCTGCGTAGTCTGTTAGCTTAACTATCTTCTTTACTGAGCGACTGGCTATCAGCGTGCCGGCAGTAGCCCTCTTGTCGGCCGCCAGCAGTACTGCGTCCTTGAGTAAGAGACCTACAGTGGTAGTTCCATGCCAGGCCCTACTGTACTTGGGTTGTATATCTCTAAACAAGCCACTTGACCCTGAGACACATTAGCGGCCGCTATTTTAAGCATTAGTACAATGCCCTTAGCTAATAACCCCTGTCTTGAGGGCAAGCTCCTCGGCCGCATCCCTTGAGAGCCCATGCTCTCCAAGTATGGTGTACCTCTCAGGCCTTATCTGAGCAGCCCTCATAAGCGCCTCTATCACCTCCTCGTCGGAGACTCCCAGCTCCTTTGCCGTTACCGGGGCCCCGGCGAGCCTGAGGAGGTTCCTTATGCGTCTCCAGTCCTTGCTGTAAAGGTACGACATCATTATTGTGCCTACCCCCACGGCCTCTCCATGCGGCGGTGGGCTCTTGCTCACAACGTCGAGCGCATGGGCAAAGAGGTGCTCGGAGCCGCTGGCTGGCCTGGTGGTGCCGGCAATGCACATGGCTATGCCGCTGCTGACCAAGGCCTCCACCAGTGCTCTGAGGCCCTCACTCTTCCTGAGCCCTATCTCCCTAGCGTAGGCACTTACGTGTTTAGCGCTCATTAGCGCCAAGCTAGCGGCATATGCTCCATAGTACTCGCCCCTCAGCTTGTGCGCCAGCTTCCAGTCGAGCACTGCTGTGAACTTGCCTATGAGGTCCCCAAAGCCAGCCGCAACCAGTCTTGGTGGTGATGACATCAGCAAGCCTATGTCTATTAGTATGAGCTTTGGTGGCTTGGCCTGCTTAGAGTAGGGCCTCTCAAATCCCTTGAGGCTAACGAAAGGGCTGGTGATACCGTCATGGCTTGGTGCCGTGGGTACACTCACGAACCCCTTGTCTGTTGACGCTGCCGCGTACTTAGCCAGGTCTATGCTCCTGCCACCGCCAAGCCCCAGAAGCAAGTCGACACGGTCCCTTCTGGCTTCCTCAGCTACACGCTCAGCCTCGTCAACTGTGGCTGAGGAAGTCAAAGTATAGTCGACTGAGAAGCCTGCGTCCTCGGCCTCCTGCTTTATATAAGCATAATATTTGGAGTGCACGGTGGAACCGGTGATTATAAGTATTTGTGACCCAGGCTTGAAGAGCTCTTTTAGGTGCATGCCGAGCTGATCTAAGGCTCGCTCGCCAATCACGATCCTCTTTGGCAGGTCTATGATATGTCGCGTTGGGGCTTCCAAAACCTAGCCTAGGGTGCTAAGGACGGAGAGTTAATTTAAGCTTATCAAAAAGGCTCAGTCGCTTGAGGAGGTAGAGGGAGTAGAGGAGGTACCGCCTTCCTCTTCTTCCTTCTTCTCCTTCTCTCCCTTCTTGGCGCCAGTCTCAGTCTTCTTGGCAGCAACCATGTCGTCGATTCTCAGTATCAGCGTGGCAGCCTCGGTGCCGGCCTTGATAGCGTTCAGCTTGACTCTAAGCGGCTCTATGATACCCTGGGTCCACATGTCAACCACGTTGCCAGTAGTAAGGTCGACGCCGTACCACTTCTTGCTCGGATCCGAGTGGGCACTCCTGAGCTTCATCAGTATGTCTATAGGGTCGTGACCGGCATTGGTGGCGAGAGTCTGCGGCAGGGCCTCGAGGGCCTTGACGAAGGCTTCTATAGCCAGCTGCGCCTTGCCTGGCACAGTCTTAGACCACTCCCTGAGCTGCTTTGCTACTTCAATCTCCGTGGCTCCTCCTCCTGCTACCAGCTTGCCGTCCATTATGGCATCAGCTACTGAGCTGAGCGCGTCGTGGATAGCTCTCTCGGCCTCGTCGACCATCCTCTCGAAGCCAGCCCTCACCAGTATAGTTACGCTCCTCGGGTTCTTGGCGCCCTCCACGAACACCATCTTGTCCTCTCCGACCTTCCTCTCCTCAACCAGTGCCGCATAGCCGAGGTCCTCAGGCTTAAGATCATCTATGTTGGTGACGATCTTGGCACCCGTGGCCCTGGCCAGCTTCTCTATGTCGCTCCTCTTCACCCTCCTGACGGCCAGTATGCCCTTCTTGGCCAGGAAGTGCTGGGCAACATCATCTATGCCCTTCTGAGTTATGACAACGTTGGCGCCGGTAGCGGCTATCT
>DAJS01000018.1 GCA_002496425.1 Acidilobaceae archaeon UBA162 | reverse complement strand
CTCATAGTTCTTATCCACGGCAAAAAGATAGCCTACCTTCATCATTCCCAGGTCGTGGCCCCCCTGCTCCTGCACGGACTCGTAGAACGCAATGCTTCCCTTAACCAGCTGAAGGTTAGCCCTACTGGTGAATGCGGCCCTGAAGGCAGCGGCGCTCTTGGATGTGTCACCGGCTCCAACGCTGTCAGCCCTATCGATAACTATTATTGATGAGCCTCTTGAAAGCCTGGCCAGATGGTAGGCGGCCGAGAGGCCCACTATACCAGCGCCCACTACCACGTAATCATACATGTCCTTATCCTAGACCCTATAGCCAGGCCCAGATAATAGGCTTCAACTATTTCTGCATAGCAAGGTGCTGGGCTAACGAATATTTCTGCTCGCTACCTAGATAAGGGTGAAGTAGAAGATGCTAAGCAGATCTCAGGCCGTCCTCTGGGCTAAGGAAGCAGCCTCCGAGGCAGGCCTAGAGGCCTCAAAGGTAGAGTTTGAACTCCTGGGAGCTAGCGGCGACTCTGAGGCCGTCTACAGGAAGGCCCTAGAGCTCTTCACCAACTGGGGCCTCCTTGAGTCTGCATGGAATGAGGCTGCCCGCAGGCTGATCCTCAAGAGGATCTATTGGGAGCGCGGCACTGAGGTGCCCCAGAGGCTGGAAGGCCTCGAGTCCTGGGCCACCTGGGTTGCCCTGAACCTGCTAAGGGAGCGCTACCTGCTCAGGAGGGGTAGCAGAGTCGTCGAGACGCCTAATGAGATGCTCGAGAGGGTCTCCTCGTTTGTGGCCTCAGCAGAGCGGGCCTATGGTGGTGAGCCCCTGTCCTTCAGCAAGGAAGTCTATGAGATGATGTCCTCAGGCCGCTTCATGCCTAACAGCCCCACACTCATGAACTCCGGCACAAAGTACCACCAGCTGGCAGCCTGCTTTGTAATACCCCTTGAGGATGACTTAGACTCCATATTTGTTGCCCTCAACACGGCCGCCTGGGTCTTCAAGACCGGGGCTGGGGCCGGCTTCGACTTTACCCCACTGAGGAGAAGGGGCTCGCCACTGTCGAGCGGCGGTACCGCTAGCGGATCCGTGAGCTTCATGAGGCTCTTCGATGAGGTAGCGGATGTCATCAAAGAGGGTGGCAGGCGCAGGGCCGCCATGATGGGGGTACTACATGACCTCCATGCAGACCTTGCGGACTTCGTGAACTCCAAGCTCGAAGGAGGTCTGGAGAACTTCAACATAAGCGTTGGCGTGCACGACGCCTTTATGGATTCCGTGCTGAGAGGGTCCGAGTGGGCCCTCTTCGACCCAGGCGAGTGCCCCCACATAAGCGGCCTCCTCAGTGGCGACCTGCCTGAGCTGTGGCGTCGCTGCAAGCCTGTTAAAACAGTCAACGCTGCTGAGTTGCTGGAGGCCATAGCCAAGGCCGCCTGGGAGGTGGGTGATCCAGGCTTAGTCTTCCTTGACACTATAAATGATCACAACCCAACACCGCCCCTTGGCAGGATCTCGGCCACAAACCCATGCGGCGAGACTCCTCTACTGCCCTGGGAGGCCTGCAACCTGGGCTCCATAAACCTGGGCAAATATGTCGTTAAAGGTAACATAGACTGGGCCCAACTGGAGCACGACATTAGGATTGCTGTCAGGTTCCTTGACGACGTCATAGATGCCTCGTGGTACCCGAGGCCTGAGATCGAAAAGGCGGTCAAGAGGACCAGGAAGATAGGCCTTGGAGTTATGGGCTGGGCTGACATGCTCGTCGAGCTTGGAGTACCCTATGACAGTGACTCAGCCCTAATGCTTGCTGACAAGTTGATGGAGTTCATAGCATACGTAGCCAGGGATGAGAGCAACTTACTGGCCCGTGAGAGGGGATCGTACCCCGAGTTCAACCACAGTATACACAGGGTTGGGAGGTTCAACTTCGAGCCTCAGGTCCCTTCAGACGCCATATATGACGAGAGTAAGGTTGACGACCATATAATGAAGATCGTAGGATCCCGCCCTAAGCTGGACTGGGAGAAGGTGAGGAGGGAGATGATAGAGGGTACTAGGAATGCCACCGTGACCACAATAGCCCCTACAGGCAGCATAAGTATCATAGCTAACGCCAGCAGTAGCATAGAGCCCTTCTACTCGCTGATATATGTGAGGCAGAGCAGACAGTTCTCATGGATAGAGCTCAACAGGTTCCTGAGGGACTGGATGTTAGCAACAGGTAACCTGACCAGGGACAGGATCAAGGAGGTGGCCGCCAAGGGAGGATCCATTAGGAACCTGGCCTGGGTATCTGAGGACCTGCGGAGAGTCCTGACAACAGCGCTTGACATTGAATGGAGGTGGCACGTGAGGATGCAGGCAGCCTTCCAGAGGTGGGTCGATAATGCGGTGAGCAAGACAGTTAACATGAGGCATGATGTAACGCCTGAGGACGTGAAGCAGGTATTCCTCGAGGCCTGGAGGCTCAAGTGCAAGGGCATAACCGTCTTCAGGGACAGGAGCAAGGGAGCGCAGGTGCTTCAGATTGTCCAGGATATAGACTCACTGATCAGGGAACCCCCGGCTATTGGGGCCAGGCGCAAGGCGAAGCTGGCACCGGGCAGCATAGTCGCCAGCTGGGGAAGTATGGTAACTGTGGCTGAGGAGTACGCTGGAGGATGCCCTACGTGCGACCTGTGAGCTCAGCTACCCTCCTTAGCGCCCTCGGCAGGCAATGGGACAGCCACTATCAACCTCCTGTTTTTAGCTACTGCCCTCAGCACGCCCTCAGCCACGAGCCTCTTCAACAGCTTTCTTGCTATTGACATATTTATTGAGAGCGCCTGTGACAGCCTGAATGGCGTCATATACCTGGCCTTGCTCACCTCCCTCCTGGCTCGGTTGATCAGCTCGGGCGTAACTTCAATGACAGGGGCTGCGGCCCTTGCTGCCTGTCTTGCTGGGGCCGCCCTGCCCTTGGCTGTCGCTGGAGCCGCGCCCTGCCGAGCCTGACCCCTCCTCGAGCTCTGACCCTTAGCCTCTGACGACATGCCTGCAAGCACCTAAGGATCCTTAGGCCCCTTGGATTTATAAAAATTGACGGGCTAAAAGGATATGGTTGTTGTCTCTCCGCTGCTCCTCCTCTGCTCCTGCTCGGCCGAGCCTATCTCCCTGAACCTGACCACCAGCGGATTCAGCTTGCCGTTCTTGGCGTAGTCTTCAAGGGTTTTCCTCATGCCCGACGTGTGATCTATGTCGAGCTGGAGGAGCTCCTCAAGTATCTTAATGGTCCTCCTCCAGACGTCCACGAGCAGCTCCTTGGGCGCATTAATAGTTATGAAGGGATCCTGAAGCCAGTCGTCGAAGGCCTTAATGGTTCTCATCATATGATTGAAGGCAAGCCTAGTGTTAACTATTATCTCAAGCCTGTCGGACTCCGCCACCTTTTCCTCGTTATCCTTGAACATCTGCAACATGCTCTGCTGCATCGCAATCCACCTGTCTAAGTTGTGCAGGAACTCGTCTATGTCAGCCCTCTGCTGAGTCACCCTTACCACCTCGCTGAGGGAACTAGGGGGTGCCGGGCCTATTATCTTAACCTCCTGGCAAGTACCGAGAAAGGACTCTCACATTTAATTTCCAGCCCGCCAAATCTTTCAGTCGCCAGTAAGGGACTGAGAACTTGAAGGGCTGGAGCGGGCGTTTGATGTGGATTGACCTCACGAGACGCGAGGCCAAGGTGGTTAACTACCCAGCCGAGTGGGCACTGATGTATGTAGGTGGCAGAGGGCTGGCAGCCAGGATTCTGTGGGAGTACCTAAAGCCTGGCGCTGACCCCCTGGGCCCTGATAACCTGCTTGTATTGGCAGTAGGCCCCCTCAGCGGCCTCCCTGGACCCAGCACTGGGAAGGTTCAGGTGGCTGCCAAGAGCCCCTTGACAGGGGGCTACGGAGATGGCAATGTTGGGACTATGCTCTCTAATGAGATGAGAAAGGCGGGCCTTGATGCCATAGTCTTCAGCGGCGCCTCCGACAAGCCCGTCACTGCAGTAATAGATGGTAGCAAGGCCTTCTTTGAGCCTGCTGACGATCTCTGGGGCCTGGACACCTGGACTACCGAGGAGAAGTTAAGGAAGAGGTACGGCAGGTTCGCTGGAATTGTGGAGATAGGGCCCGCTGGAGAGAACCTGGTCAGGTTTGCTACAATAATTAGCCAAGAGGGAAGGAGTGGCGGCAGACCCGGTATAGGAGCAGTCATGGGGTCCAAGAGGCTCAAGGCCGTCGTGATAAGGGGTAATGAAAAGACGGACCTCTACGATCAGAAGGACTACCTGGTCCAGGCCACTAAGGCCCTGGTCGAGATCAAGGGCAGGCCAGGGTACCCGTTCTGGATGAGACAAGGCACCATGGCTACTGTGGACTGGGCCCAGGAGACCAGCGTGTTGCCTACATACAACTTCTCAGAGGGGGTCTTTGATGGCTTCAAAGGCATAGACGGCTTCACCATGGAGTCAATGAAGGTAGAGCAGAGGGGCTGCCCTAATTGCAACATGAACTGCGGCAACGTGGTTCTCGACGCTATGGGTGTCAAGAGCGAGCTGGATTACGAGAATGTGGCCCTCCTGGGCAGCAACCTGGGCATAGATCACTTAGCTGATGTAGCCATGATAAACAGGCTCGCCGACCAGATGGGCATGGACACTGAGAGCCTCGGCACGACGCTGAGCTGGGCCATAGAGGCCAGCCAGGTAGGCCTGCTTAAGAACTACGTTGATAAGTCCCTAGAATGGGGCGACACTAAAGGTCTCTTTGAGGTTGCGGGCCAGATAGCCAAGAGGTCCACAGGGCTCGGCGACCTCCTTGCGGAGTCCAGCTCTGGAGCCTGCAGGAAGGTGGGTGGCTGCGAGTTCTCAATGGACGTGAAGGGCCTGGGCGTGAGCGCCTATGACTGCCACGCAGCCCCGGGCATGGCGTTAGCCTTCGCTACTAGTCCTATAGGGGCCCACCACAAAGACGCTTGGGTGATAAGCTGGGAGGTCCAACACGATAGGTTCGCTTACTCTAAGGAGAAGGCAGCCAAGGTCATAGAGCTCCAGAGAATAAGGGGTATGTTTGAGAGCTTTACCACCTGCAGGCTACCATGGGTCGAGGTGGGCCTAAGCCTTGACCACTACCCGCTTCTCCTCTACTACTCCACCGGTGTCGAATACACGTGGGATGACCTCTATGCCATTGCCGACAGGACCTATGCGCTCATCAGGGCTATATGGATAAGGGAAAAAGGAGGCTGGTCCAGGGACTACGACATGCCGCCGGCCAAGTGGTTTAAGAGGCCCCTGACCAAGGGTCCTCTGGCTGGGGCCCACCTAGACTATGACAAGTACAACGTTCTCCTCGATTACTATTACGAACTCAGGGGCTGGGACAGGAACGGCGTGCCGACCAAGAAGACGCTGCACAGGCTCGGTCTTGACTTTCTCATACCTGAACTCGATAAATACGTCACCCTGTCCTAGCCTCATTGACTGGAGGGGGTACGAAGAACCAAAGTTTGGCCTTATGGTAGTCTCTGATAACAGCTCTGGCGGCCTCCTCTATGTTTGGATCACCTGTGCTCTTATAGAACCAGGACCTCCTCCTGGCTATCATCTCAAGTATGACATAGGGATCCCTCTCAGCTATGCCATAAGCCCTCAGGGCCAAGTTGGGGTTGTAAGTAAGGGCCCTCTCGAGCAGCATGACTGCTGGCTTAACTGGGTCCGAGAGCTCTTCAGGTGCCCTGCCCCTTATGACGGACTCCAGATAATCCCCCTCAACAGGTATCGTACCTGGCGTGTCAAGTATGTAAATATTCTGGCTTACTTTATATATGGTGTAGCCCCTGGTGTAGCCCGGCGAGCCTGGCACAGGACTAGTGGGTGCGCTTCTGTAGCCCTTGAACATGTTGATTATACTTGACTTGCCAGTCTTGGGGTAGCCTGCTATCACGAAGGTAGCTGGCCTCTCCTTGACTGCCTCCTTCATGGCCTTAAGAAGCTCCTCCTTGCCCTTCCTCCTGATGGCGGAGACGGGCACAGCTCTTATGCCCCTTGACGAGAAGTAGTCTATCCAGGCCTTCGAGTCCCACTTAGGAACCAAGTCAACCTTGTTTAGCACAAGTATAAAGGGCCTGTTGAACGCTCTGGCAATCCCTTCAAGCCTCCTGCTTCTGGTCCCTAGCGGATCCCTAGCATCAACTACTTCTATAACTCCATCCGACCTCTTCACTGCCCTGGCTAGGGAGTGCCAGTCCGCTAGTAGCAACTCCTTTGCTCCTCTTCGCTAATCTATTCAGGTAACCCAAAACTACTTAAAAACATTATAAGCCTCCAGGACGATAGTTGAGCTTCATCTGAGCTTATAAATTTTGCTCAACATTCAGAAGAGCAGTAACGCATATATTTATGGGGGGTATAATAATGTATAACCCCGAGGCTTCGGGAAGTCAGGATGGGGATAAGGATCCTAGGTGCCCGTCTGGGCGCATAGTATTTGACGCTAACACTGGCGCACGAGTCTGCGCCGACACTGGCGAGATCCTAGAGGAGCAAGTCATAGGCGATGAGGCCGAGTGGCGTGCCTACACGCCCGAGGAGAGGGCGAGGAGGAACAGGGTCGGGGGTCCCTTGTCAGTGGCTAAGCCTAACTGGGGCGTTGACGTCTACCTAGGAGCTCTCCACGAGGGCAGCGGGAAGCACATTAGGGGGCTCTCTAAGAGGATCGAGGCCCTAAGGCTTCAGAGGAGCTATAGGATAGGCAGGACGCTAAGTGGGCTGGAGAAGAACATCAACCAGGCCCTGAAGATACTTGACGAGATTGCAACTAAGATGGAGCTGTCAGAGAAGGTCAAGGATGAGGCCTCCAAGATGTACAGGGACGCTACTGAGAAAGGGTTGACCAGGGGCCGGAGCATAGACAGTGTGGTGGCGGCTACTCTGTATGCCGCCTGCCGCAAGCTCAGGATACCATGCACGATAGATGATATAGTCAAATACCTGCCCACCAAGAGCGCTGACACCAAAAGGGAGATAGCCAGGTGTTACAGACTGTTGGTCAGGGACCTGGGCGTTGACATACCTGTAATAGAGCCTGAGCTCTTCGTGACCAGGATAGTAAGCGCCCTGGGCCTACCTGACTACGTTACCATAGAGGCCATCAAGGTATTGAGGGAGGCCAGGAGCAGAGGCATAACTGCTGGCAAGGATCCCAGCGGCCTGTCTGCAGCCGCTGTTTACCTGGCTGCGCTCAAGTTCGGGCTGAGGAGGACGCAGAAGGAGATAGCCCATGTGGCTGGCGTCACGGAGGTCACCGTCAGGAACAGGTACAAAGAGCTGGTTGGTGAAGACCTAAAGAATGAACAGGTGACATCATAAACAGCCAATACTTTTAAGCTAATAGTGCAGCCCTTGATCCAGATTCTTTTTGGTTACTCCTCAGTTGACCTAGTCCTTACTATCTTTGGCTTCCCCATTATCAGCCAGTACTCTATCTGAACCCCAGGCTTCAGGCTCTGCACTAGTTCCGGATCATCGGTTGGCTTCTCAACCTCTATGGTGTCGTAGGTCTCTAGATCCATGAGCTGAATCGAGTTGCCTAGATCTGCAAGCACCTGCCCATTGCGCTTATCAATTATTGGCACCTGAACCTGTGCATCTATGGGAGCCACGAGGGTCTTCTTCTGACCACTGAAGAGGCTTATGGCAACTACGTGAGCCTTAGCACTCCCATGCTTACCTGTCTTAGCCTTTGTTATCTCAACTATGCGGCACGGCTCACCATCTATCACTATGTAGCTACCCTTCTTCAGCTCTCCAAGCGTCGCAAACTGGATACTCATTGTGGACACCACTTAAGTCTAACGACGCGCGCTTTTAAAGTGTTCCAACAGCTAGGCAAGGCGCCTCACGATGACGCTGAGGTAGCTAGTACCTCTTCCTCTAGGCCTCACAGCACCTATATCAGCTGAGTCTATCTTAAGTGCCTCCCCCATCCTCTCCCTAATTATTAGGAGGGCATCTACCAGCTTACAGATGTCGTCACCGACTGCATAGAGCTCTACCTGTTTGTAGCCCCTGTTGAACTCAAGTATAGCCTTCAGCGCGTAGTCCTCAGCGGTACCCTGCTCCGTTACCGTTATCCTGCTCCTGCCCTCCATGAGGGTTCCTAGCTACGTTGGTCCTACCTGCTATTTTAGCTTAGCTGGACACCGAGTGTGCTGTGAGGGTAGCCATAGTAGGGGGCTGTGGTGCTCTCGGGAGCGCGCTGGCAGCAGCAATTGCTAGGGCTGGCAACGATATTGTTATTGTTGACAGGTCGCCGTCGCCATGCCAAAGTAAGCTACTGAAAGTCGAGGGCCTCTGGGAGGGTGAGGTGACTGTCTGCGGCCAACGGCAGGTAAAACAGCCTGTCGACATAGTCATATTTGCTACTAAGGCTTATGACCTGGCAGCCGCAATAGAGAGCGTCAGAGAGCTGAGCGCACGCCTCTATGTGTCAGTACAGAACGGGCTTGGATCTCTTGAGGCCGTGGAGGAAGCCTTTGGAGTCAGTAGGACTGCTGCGGCGCTGTCATACTTTGGAGTCAGCAGGATCTCTAGATGTCACTCAAGGCTTGCTGGTGGCAGGAAGGTGGTACTAGGGTGCCATGGGGGCTGCGACAGGGAGACCTTAGGGGAGCTCGCGGGCGCGCTCAGCGCGGGAGGTCTTGAGGTCGAGACCGTTGATGCTAACACGTTTGAGGGTGAGAGGTGGCTCAAGATAGCCGTTAACTGTGGCATTAACCCTGTCACAGCCCTTAAGTGGGCTAGGAACTCTGTCATATTGGAGAGGGAGGAGGCCAAAGAGATGGCAGCCATGTTGACGGCAGAGGCAGGGTCGGTGGCCAGAGCCCTAGGCGTGGAGCTGCCAGAGGATCCTGTAGACGTCATGCTGAGGACGGTGAGGGAGACGGGCAATAACTGCAGCTCTACCGTACAGGATCTCTCGGCTGGCAGAGAAACAGAGCTCAAGTACATAAATTACGCCGTGTGGGAGCGCTCGCAAGGGCTAGAGGTTAAAGCTAGGCTCAACCTATTTGCTTACTACGCTGTGGAGGCGATCTCGCAGTGGCTGAGAGGCAAAAGGTCACCGTGCGCCATATAATGTCCATCAAGGGTAAGAAGAAGGTAGTCGTTGTCACGGCCTATGACTATCCCACGGCAAAGGCTGTTGACGAGGCAGGCGTCGACATTATACTCGTTGGTGACTCGCTGGGGATGACAGTTCTGGGCCTCCCTTCGACGCTTCAGGTCACCATGGATGACATGCTGAGGCACACGGCGGCAGTGGCTAGGGCCGAGCCCAAGGCGCTCCTGGTGGCTGACATGCCCTTCGGCAGCTTTGAGATTGATGATAAGGAGGCAATGAGGAACGCCGTCGAGTTCCTCAGGGTTGGAGCCGATGCAGTCAAGATAGAGGGCGGTTCCGAGTACGCTGATGTGGTCAGGAACATAGTAAGGGGTGGAGTGCCAGTGATGGGACACGTGGGCCTAACGCCACAGATGCACAAGCGGCTCGGGGGCTACAGGCTTATGGGGAGGACAGCGGAGGAAGCCGCTGGGATAGTGAGGGATGCGGAGGACATAGCCGAGGCGGGGGCCTTCTCCATAGTGATAGAGTACACAGCCTCGGAGGTCGCCGCTGAGATAACCAAGAGGGTCGCTGTGCCCACTATTTGCATAGGCTCAGGCCCAAACTGTGATGGCCAGGTATTAGTGTTCCATGACATTGTCGGACTCTCCGCTAACCCTCCCCCCTTCGCCAAGCAATATGTTAACCTACATGACATAATTAGGGATGCCATAGCCAAGTACAGGTCTGAGGTTGAGTCAGGCTTGTTCCCCGAGAAGAGTAGGTACTGGAAGATGAAGGAGGGAGAGCTTGACAGGCTACTCAAGATGCTCTACTCAAGACCTGAGGACTAAGCTCAGACTTCAAGCCTGAAGCCCGCCGTCCTGGCCCTGTTCACTATCTCATCCCTTATATGCGCCACGGTCTCAGCTGGGTCTAATTGGCCCTGCTCGATCTTGTCAAGTGTCTCCTCGAGCCTGCGGCTCTCGTCCTCAGTTAAGAGAGGTGCGAAGGGGGAGTCCATGAGTAGCCCATAGACCTTCACGCCCCTCGATGTTGGCACTAGGAACCTCAGCCTCTTTGACTCTATGACGTACCCGTGCCTCTTTATGGAGTCGATTATCTTTGCATATGTGCTGGGCCTGCCTATGTTCTTCCTCTTCATCAACATCACCACGTCACCACTCTTGTAGAGCTGCACCAAGCTCCCCTTGAAGGTTTTCACCTCCACGGGTCCTACCTCATACTCCTTCCCTAGCTCCCTAGAGACCCAACCCTCAATTCTTGGCCTTAGCATGAGTGTGAAGCCCTCTTTAACCACAGAGGTTACTACCTCAACATCTTGGCTCAGTGGGCCGAGCGAGAGCGTCACGAGTGCCCTCTCAAGCGTCGCTGGGGCCATCTGACTAGCCATGAATCTCTCAAATATGAGCTGGTAGAGCTTGAAGTGCAGCAACGTGAGCTGTGTCGGGACCTTTATGGAGCCATCAAGTATGGCCTCCTGTAGCTCCTCAACGTTGAGAGGCCTAGTGGGCCTTATCGCCTCGTGGGCCCCTCCGGCGCCCCAGCTCCTGGGCTTGAAGTACTGGGCCATGCCGTGCGTCTCCAGGTACTGCCTGGCGACGTCTATACCCACGTCTGAGACCCTTGTAGAGTCGGTCCTATGGTATGTTATCAACCCTGAGTAGAACAGGTCCTGGGCTAACTTCATGGTAAGCTCCGCTGGGAAGTTCAGCTTAGCCGAAGCATCAAAGATCATCTCGTCAGTAGTATAGGGAGGTAACGGGTTGGCGTCTTCCGTCCAGATCTTCTTGGTAACGGCCTTAAGCGTCGCTACCTCCTTGCCCTCATTAGTCACAGCTATAAGCGACCTGGCCTCCTCGAAGGCGGCCGCGTCAATAGTGTACAGCACTATCTGAGTGCCTGAAGGAAGTAAGGCTCTAACCTTGAAGCCCATGCCCTTCCTGTAGTTATTGTACCTGTCTACTATCCAGCCAAGGACAGGTGTCTGAACCCTCCCGGCGCCGAGCCATCTCATGTTCACCGTAGCCCAGAGCCACTGGCTCGTAATGAACCCTATCCACCTGTCGTCTATTCTCCTCACCACCTGGGCCATAACCATATTCTCGTTGAAGTTGCCTAGGTTCCTGAGGGCCTCCATAAAGGCCCTGAGCGTGACCTCATGGAATGCACTGCGATAGATGTTCCTGTTATAGGGCCTGAGGGCCATGTATATGTCCCATGCTATCTTCTCTCCTTCCCTGTCGGGGTCGGTCATTACTATGACCCTGTCGACCTCCATGGCCACCTTCCTTAGCGCATCCACGTTAATTCTGGAGTCCAGGATGCTCGTGGAGCCGCACCTTGGGCAGACGTTAGTGTCCTGCGTGAACTGGTAGCCACAGCTGAGGCACCTCTTTATTGACGTATACACGGGCTCGAAGCCTGAGCCCGTCAGCCTAACCCCAAAGAGGTAGCCCTTTGAGGCGAGATCCTCGGCCAGATCGAATATGTGGCCCTTAGAAGCCGTTACAGTTATCAGGTGTACTGTGTTGGTCTGAGGGTCTACGGTAGTAGTCTCGTAGAGTATGAGCCTCCCCTCCCTCCTCTTGGCCGGGCGACCCCAGAAGTTCGCTATAGCCTTGGCCTTGGTGGGCGATTCAACAATTATGAGTTCAGTAACCACATCAACGCGGCGCCTGGCGGCGCTGACAGGGTTCCTGGTCTCCTCAACATCCTTCATGACGGAGTTCAGGTCCACGGAGTCCAGTGGGATCAGTAAGGCCTGCGAGGTCCACCTTAGCCTGTCCTGAAGGGCATCAACCAGGTCCTGGCTCTGGTCAACTATCACTGAGAGCCCCTTGGTCATAGCCCCATTGAAAAGCCTGCTAGTCCTGCCGCTGGCCTGTATGTACGAGGCCTGGTCAGGCGAGTAAAGGTAGACCACTGAGCCCTCTCTCCTGAGCACCATGGTGCCTATCCTGAGCGATGAGCCGTCCTCCTGAAGCGTTGACTCGAGGAAATCCGCTACCTTCGCCGAGGCCTCAAGCACCAGCTCTCTCAACTCCTTGAGGGCTCCGTGAGTCTCTATGGAGCCCCTTACTGCGGCTGCTAGCAGCTGGGAGCTGGCTGCCCCAAGGCCTTTGAGCAGCTTCTCAAGCCTCTCCCTGTAGTCCCTGAATGCCTGATCCTTAGTCTCGGCAAACATAAGGGCTCTCAGAAGCCTCTGCGGCGACAGCAGCGCAACCCTTAGCTCTAGCTTAATCGCTGGAACACCTACGAATATGGCATATTTTACCACGGTTGGCAGGTCTATCCCCCTGACCAGGGCCCCGTACCTGCTCGCCATGCCTACGGCTACGTCCGCCTCCCCAGAAGTCAGAGCCTTCACGGCCCTTGTGGGGCTGCTAAGGGCAGTAACAGCCTTGACGCCCCCATCCTGGAGTGCTTTGGCTACTACCTTAACCATAGGCCTGCCGTAGGCTTGTGAGACAAACAACAGGCCTCCAGGGCCAAGCCTCTTGGCCAGCTTAACAACCTCATTGACGACATCACTAGTTATAACATATGAGTCAACGACGTTCCTCAGATAATCAGTGCCGCTGCCAACCTCGAAGCCTAACAGCTCACGGAATATCAGGTGCTTGACGCCCCTCGGCCTGCCTGTGGCAGATGCTATGACCAGTTGCCCCTGCGTAGAGCCCTTAACGGCCTGAAGTTCAACCCTTCTCTCCTGCAGTTCCTTCATAAGTCCGTCAGCCTTCCTGGAGTCACCTGAGGCTAGCACCCTGGCCAGGTCAAGTGATAGCTTGACCACCTCGTAACCTAGCTGTAAGGCCCTATCACTAAAGCCCATAAGCTTCAGTACCCTGTCTATGTTCTTGCTGTTCCTAAGTAGGCTGTCGACATCGTCAACAACTATTAGCTCATACGGCGCGTATGCGCTGAGCATCTCAAAGTTCCTAACCAGGAAGCCCGGAGTCACTACCGCTACAAGGAACTGACCCGACTTTATCCTCTCCAGCGCTGCCTGGCGGTCAGACTCCCTCAGGGAGCTATAGTAGTATGCGACACTGTCGCCGTCCGTTAGCTGTGAGAGCCTCTCGCCTGTCTGTGCAACAAGGTTCTCAGTTGGCACTAGGTAAAGTGACCTGACCTTGCGGCGCTCCGCCAGGTAGGCCACATAGGCCATGAGGAGCGTGGTCTTGCCGACTCCCGTGGGGGCCACTATTGAGAAGCTCTCACGCCAGTATGACAGGAGCCTCCTGGCCCAGCTCCTCTGAGCGCTCGACAGCGCGAAGCCGTACTTGTCCTCAAAGTACTTGGCGAAGTCATTGAAGTCCTTCTCTAACTTATAGATATAATAGTAGTTGAGCTTCAGGGTGCCACGCTTGCCGAGCTCCTGCGCTATGGCTATTGGATCGTCTACCTTGGGCTCCTCAGCCAGGCAGACCTCGCAGGGAAGCCCCTTGGCTAGCCTCTCGGCAGTTATGTCACCTCCACAGTTAGGACACAGGCCTCTGTAGAGCAGCTTTATCAGCGGCACTGCTTCCCCCTATCCCTTTCTAATTATCTTCCCGCTCCGACCCAATGGTATTAAGGCTTACACCCCCACATCCAGTGAGTCCCATAGTCTCTCAAGCGCGCTGAAGTACATGCTAGGGGCTGTGGATCCCCTAGCGGCTATGCCTACCAGCTCCCCTGATGAGGGGTCTGTCAGGGCCAACAGCACCGAGGTTCTTGACACCAGTTCATCTACTATTGGAACTTTTGCCTCCTTTACAGCCACGCCGCTGAGGCCCATGTAGGGGCCTGACTCAACATTACCCCCTATCATAACCCTCAGCACAGGCACGTGAGGTGCAAGGGCCTTTACGAGCTCCATCAGAACTTCATGGCTAGTGAGGACTGACGATGCTACTATGTAAACCCTGTCAGCGTCCCTGAAGTAATCAAGTGCTGTGGCTATGACATTATGGAGCTCCCTCACTACAGTCATTGGCGCCGGCCTGGGCCTCTCAAATAATGATTCCAGCTCCCTCGACAGCTGCTCCATCTCCCTTGCCTTGCGCCTGCTCTCCTCCTCAAGCCTAGCAATCATGGTGACAGCAAGCGATGATGGACTGACAGGCACGTACCAGCCGTTAGGGTCCCTGTAGGCCATCCCCTTGGCCTCAAGCACCTTGATCACGTCATATATCCTGGGCAGTGGGACCCCGCTCTTGACGCTGGCGTCCTTAGGATCCTTGGCGCCCTGGAGGAGCGCTATGTAGAGCCTGGCCTCATAGAGCGTCAGATCCAGTAACCTCCTGAGCCTCTGAACTAGCGTCTCCAGATCCACGTCCTGGGACATCCTGCCCACTGAGGACTAGGCGCCCTAGGGCTTTAAGTTGCTAAGGGCTAGGCAAACAAAAGGACTGAAATTCTAAAAGAGCCTATAACATAAGTGTAGGCCGCGCCTCACTTGGAGGCAGCGGCCGTGGCGCTTCCCTGCTGTGTCCCAGCCGGGGTTGAGGCGCTCTCCACGCTGGGTATCTCTGGAAACTCCTGCTTCATCCTCTGCTCAGCCACTATGCTGGCCTCCTTTAGTATCTTCTGCGCCTCGTCAGTCACGTACTCGTTATCGAACAGTGGCACCGCGCCGCTGGTATACTGTGTCATGGTCATCTGCAGATCCTCCTCTATGTCCATCAGGTCAGCGAATACGTCAGGCATGGCGCCCTTGAGGTAGCCCGCTACCTGCCTAAGGGCCACTATGGCGGGCGCCAGGTTGGCGTTTACGTCACCTATTATGAGCGTCGTATCGAGCCTCAGCTTAACCTTCTCCAGGGCGTATCTGACGGTCATTATCGCCTTAGAGGTCTTCCTGACCTCAGCGAGCTCGTTGGCATACATGGCAGCCCTGTTCCTATCACCCTCAATTATGCTGTTGATTACCTTCTCGAACAGCTGCCTGTCGTAGCCCTGCAGCTTGCTGAGCGTATAGTCGAGCTTGTTTATCTGCGAGGCTATCCTATAGCTGGCCATCATTATCTGCTTCTTGAGAGGTGGAGGCGGGGACACGAAGTTCCTTATCTTGTCAGCTATGGTCTCCTTCGCGTTCTCCTCGTTCCACCTCTTGGACCAGTCCTGCAGGTCGCTCAATCTGTTCACCTCGCACTCGGTCCAGTGGACCTGTAGAGTCCAAGCAAGTTTTAGGGGAAGGAACTTAATGCCGAGGCTGCCACATTATATAGGGATGCCGCCAAGAAGTGGTAATGGTGCTAGACTTGCCTGCACTTAAAGCTGATGAGGTGTCCAAGTTTATAGGTTCTGACGTCCAGGACGACTTCGGGAGGATCCTAGGAACCCTCATAGCTGTAGATAGCGATATTGACGGCAACGTCGTCTCAGCAACGCTCAAGGTGGCAGATAGGCAGCTAGAGGTTGTAGAGGGCGCCCGCGTTAAGGTCTCTGAGGGCAAGGTAATAGTGGAGCCCAGCTGGAAGCATGAGATCCTGGTGCTGATAGAAGACCTTGACAGGGCCTTCAGGAGGAGGAAGGCTATAGACGCCATGGCTAAGAACAACGACCTGCCTGACGTGGTTATCGAACCCATAAAGAAGAGGCTAGACGATGAGATCAAGGTCCTCAAGATGAGGGCTGAGGACGTGAAGAAGCTGGTCACTGAGAGGATAGGCGCTATTGACGATGAGAGTCTTGGCGTGGCGAAGGCTGTTGCCACACTGAGAATAGCCTACTTCAGTGGCGAGATAGGCGATAGGGCGTACAATCAGAGCATGAACAGTCTCAGGAGGCTGCAGGAGTCACTCTCAAACGAAAAGAGGTCCGCCAAGGAGCTGCTTGAAAGGCTCGACAAGGTGCTGCAGCTGGCCTCCGAGAGCGAGGCCAAGAAGACGGAGGGTACAGAGAGTGAAGCTCAGCAGGCCCCTGTAACTCAGCCTGTTCAATCGTCATCAGTACAGCAGGCCCCAAGCTCAACACCGCAGGCCCTTGTAGTCAAGATAGAGGGTTGAGCGCCTAAGCACTAGAGCCTTATTACTCCTGAGCCTTCTCAGTGTCTGGGCAGCGCGGGGGTGCCCGAGCCCGGCCAAAGGGG
>DAJS01000020.1:43439-43568 GCA_002496425.1 Acidilobaceae archaeon UBA162 | reverse complement strand
ATAATTGCAATGACGATGGCCATGGCAATGGTGCACGGTGCTGGCCTTCTGAACATAAAGTAATGTCTGTGCGTTCTGACCGTTCAGTACTTATAAGTCGCTGTGCTGCATTCCTATGTTAACGCTGGC
>DAJS01000020.1:39296-43361 GCA_002496425.1 Acidilobaceae archaeon UBA162 | reverse complement strand
GCTGGGCTGTTGCTCCACATAAGCTCCCTCCCAGGCTCCCCGCTGATAGGCGACCTGGGTCCCGCAGCCCATGAGCTCCTCGAGCTGCTCAGGGACTCAGGGCTCAGGTACTGGCAGGTGCTGCCCGTGAACCCCACGGCTCCCGAGCACGACAGCTCTCCCTACAGCGCGCTCTCGGCGTTTGCCGGGAACCCCCTCTTCGTCAGCCTTCATGCACTTGCAGAGGAAGGCCTCCTTACCAAGGAAGAGCTGGCCTCGGTGCCGCAGGGCCCCAGGGGCCGCGTGGACTACGGCCTGGCCTACCAGCACAGGACGAGGCTGTTGAGGCTCGCCTTCTCCAGGTTTAAGCCCTCGGGGGACTACGACAGGTTTGTTGACGCTAACTCCTGGTGGCTTGATGACTACGCGCTCTACGTAGCCCTCAGAGATCACTTCGGGGGCTCAGACTGGGGCTCGTGGCCCGAGGAGCTCAGGCACAGGGACCCAAGGGCCCTAGAGGAGTGGAGGTCGAGGCTGAGGGACAGGGTAGAGCTAGAGCTGTTCGTCCAGTATGAGTTCCAGTCGCAGTGGATGAGGCTAAAGGCCCATGCCAGAAGGCTAGGCATAAAGATAATGGGAGATCTACCGATATATGTCAGCTATGACAGCGCTGATGCCTGGGCCAACCCCTCCATATTCAAGCTCAGCAGGGACCTCAGGCCCCTTTACGTGGCCGGCGTGCCGCCTGACTACTTCAGCAGAACCGGCCAGCTGTGGGGCAACCCTGTCTACAACTGGGACGAGCTTAGGAGGCAGAGGTACCGCTGGTGGGCATTGAGGATGAGGCGCACCGCTGAGCTCTTCGACGCAGCTAGGCTTGACCACTTCAGGGGCTTCGTGGCCTATTGGGAGGTACCAGCCTCTGAGAGGACTGCTGTTAATGGCAGGTGGGTCAGGGGGCCCGGTGAGGACCTCTTCAGGGCTATGGCCCCCTACGCCAGGGGCCTCGAGCTGATAGCTGAGGACCTTGGCTACATAACCCCTGACGTGATCCAGCTCAGGAAAAGGCTCGGTTTACCAGGCATGAGGGTTCTCCAGTTTGCCTGGGACGGCAACCCAGACAACCTGCACAAGCCGTACAACCACGAGCGGGACAACGTGGTCTATACGGGTACCCACGACAACAACCCGATCCTTGGCTGGTTCCTCCACGAGGCAAGTCCAAGGGCCAGGGCCGAGGCCATGAGGTACATGGGCCTGAGGTTTACGAGAAACATAAGCTGGGCCTTCATAAGGTTAGCCATGAGCTCAGTGGCTTACCTTGCCATAGTTCAGGCCCAGGACGTCCTAGGCCTCGGGCCCGAGGCCAGGATGAACAGGCCCGGCACCGTTGGTGGTAACTGGCAGTGGCGCCTTGACGACCTCAGAGGACTCTGGGCAGTGGCCCCGAGGCTGAGGGAGCTCACTCAGGCCTACGGCAGGGCCAGGTGAGCTTACCAGCAGGCCCTGAACTTGGCCACCCTCTCGTCCCCTAGCGCCTCGTACATGACATCAATAAGTGTCCTAAGCGCCGAGGCCGGAATGACCAAGGAACCCTCAAGCACAGGCGGGAGTCCTTCCCTTAGCAAGAGCAGGGCCGGCACGAGTGTCCTGCAGCCCCTCGGGAGGCCCAGCGAGGCGCCGTGCTCGGCTAACAGCCTGGCCCTCCTGACCTGGGCCCTGGCAGCCTCAGCAACCCTGCTAGGCGACGAGACGCTGTAGCTCCATCTCTTGCAGTCTATGGCCACTGCTATAGAGTCTCCTACCCCTACCACGTCAACCTCGAAGCGCGGGACCCTGGAGACCACGTTCCTTAGGACCTCAAGGCCTGCCTCATTGAGTACCTTGGCGGCAAAGGCCTCAAAGTCTCTCCAGTCCAGGTGCCTGGCCAGCTCGTCCTCAGGGATCCCTGACTTAACGCCGGCTATGGCTAGGCTCACCGGGTCCCTGACGCACACCTCGTTGCCCCTGAGCTCAACGGCTCCATCAGAAGCTACCTCGAGCTCTCCAACAGCCTTTGCAATCAATGCCTCAGGCTCATAGAGTGCTGAGACTAATGAGCTGACCTTAGCGCACGGCCTTGAGGCCAGCAGAAGGCCCACGATGTCCCTGAGACTTGGCTTCACGCTCTAGTAACCTCCCAGGACCCCTTAAACCGTTTAAAATCCCTATGAGGCTTCGCCCCCTGGGGGCCGTAGTCCAGCTTGGTAGGATGCGAGGCTTGGGCCCTCGTGGTCCCGGGTTCAAATCCCGGCGGCCCCACCAGCTAGCTTGTGATAACACCATGTTATCCTAAAAGTCAGCCTTATAGCTTTCCAATGGTTCAACAAGGCCGGTGGTGCTTGGGTCGCCGGCCGCGTGCTCTGGCTAAGGGCCGACCCAGAGGCCATGGCTGAGCTGAGGCGTCGCTCGGGCCTTCTGATGGCTCAGGGCATCCAGTTCATGTTTGAGCCCAGGGGCTTCTGGGATGTAATAGTAGCACCCCTTGCGGACACCCCTGAGTACATGGCCTATAGGAACCTACTTAAGGCCTCCAACGTTATCTATGACCCTGACCCCCTTAGGGCACTGACCCTTGCCATAGCTTATCCTGCTCCAACCTTCAGGCGCCTAAGCGTGGGGGTTGACGTGGGCCCGTCGCGCTGCGGCATGGCGGCTATGGCTGACTGGGTAACCATAGAGGCCAGCTCAGGGCCCTGCAAGCAGGTTCCGAGGGCCCTGAGGTCTCTCATAGACAGGGTGCCCCACGTGTTCACCTCTGTGGTTTTGGGAGACGGGCCTGGGTGGCAACAGGTGGCCCAGGGGCTTCTCAACGAGGGGATCAGGTTCACATTGGCCGATGAGAGGGGAACATCCTCTGACCCTCTGCTACCCCTAAGGCTCAGGGACAGGGACGCTAAGGCGGCACTCTCGTTGATACTAACCAGGGCCCCTGGGGCCTTTAAGTTATAGCCCAGGGCCTCCTGGCGCCTAGGGGTAGGTTTGAGAGGCTCGCTGGCAGAGTTTGTCAGGGAGATAGGTTATGAGGACGTAGGCCTTCTGTCAAGGGACTTCGCCCCAGCAGCCGAGCTGAAGAGACGCGAGGGTGGCCAGAGGGCAACCATGTTTAGAGTTGAGGGTTCGGAGGTCACGGCCGTTGGAAACGTTATCGACACCAGGGCCAAGGTGATGAAGGCCCTTGGGGCTAACGACCTGAAGGAGGCTTACCAGAGGCTGTTGAGAGCCATGTCATTGCCGTCACAGCTGAGAGAAGTAGGGGCCCCAAGGCTAAGGGAGGCCAACAGAGGCCTCCTCTCGCTCCCTGCGGTCAAGTTCTACGAGAAGGACGGGGGCTTATACTTCACAGGCTCCATATTCGTGGCCTGTTACGAGGGCATATGCAACGCAAGCTTTCACAGAATGATGGTACTTGGCGAGAGAAGGGCTGTCGTGAGGCTCGTGCCCAGGCACCTCTGGTATATGTATAACAGTGCGGTCTCAGCTGGCAAGCCCCTGCCAGTCACTGTCTTCCTTGGCGCTCACCCCGCCGTAGAACTCACGGTGGCCTCCTCGCCGCCCCTGGGCACCTTCGAGCTCGAGTGCGCCTCGACGCTGGTTGGAGGCCTTGAGGTTTTCAGAAGCCCGGTGCACGGCAACCCAGTCCCGGCCGGAGTCAGTGCTATAATAGAGGGGTACCTAACCGCGGAGCAGGCTGACGAGGGCCCCTTCGTGGAGGCCATGGGAGGTTATGACAAGATCAGGAGGCAGCCTGTCCTTGAGGTCAGGAAGGTCTACGTGAACCCTGATGATGTCGCACATGTTATACTCCCAGGCGGCCTAGAGCACGGGATGTTGATGGGGTTTCCAAGGGAGGCGGCCATATGGGACGCTGTCTCGAGAGTGGTGCCTGAGGTCGTTGGCGTGAGGCTCACCAGGGGAGGGGGCACGTGGCTTCACGCGGTGATAGCCATAAGGAAGAGCCACGACGGGGACGCTAAGAATGCTGTAATGGCTGCCTTCGCCGCCCACCCAAGCCTTAAGCATGTGGTAGTAGTGGATGATGATATA
>DAJS01000020.1:331-39236 GCA_002496425.1 Acidilobaceae archaeon UBA162 | reverse complement strand
TCAACCCTTGACCCTAGCAGCCCGGAGGACGGAATGACTAGTAAGGTCGGCATAGACGCCACAAAGCCTATCAATGCTGATATCAAGTTCGAGAAGGCCAGGATACCGGGGCTCTGAGGCGCTACAGTAATAATCCCGCCTGCTGCCCACATGCGAGGAACGGCCATGGACTTAGAGGAGAGAACGCAACTGATAACCAGAAATCTCATTGAGGTGATAACAGAGGGAGAACTGAAGGAGAAGCTGGCCAGCGGCGCCAGGCTGAAGGGCTACATAGGTTACGAGCCCAGCGGCCTGGCCCATATAGGCCACCTCATATGGATGTTCAAGGTCAGGGACCTGGTCAATGCAGGCATAGACTTCTACGTGCTTGAAGCCACATGGCATGCAATGATAAATGACAAGCTTGGTGGCGACATAAACCTCATCCGCAAGGCGGCACAGCTGATGAGAGAGATTATGGCCTCTGTGGGGGTGCCTGTGGAGAGTGTGCACTTCGTTGACGCTGAGTCCATGGCTTCTGACAAGGACTACTGGGCCCTAATCATAAAGGTAATGAAGATGACTACGTTAGCCCGCATGAAGAGGGCCCTGACTATAATGGGCCGGAACATGGATGAGGCCGAGTTGGACTCATCGAAGTTGATATACCCTGCCATGCAGGTCTCAGACATAATCTACATGGATCTGGACATAGCCCTTGGAGGCCTTGACCAGAGGAAGGCCCACGTGTTGCAGAGGGAGGTGGCGGAGAGGATGGGGAAAAAGAAGGCCATAGCGCTTCACACGCCGATATTAACAGGCCTCGAGGGCGGGAAGAGAATGGAGGGGGCTGAGGCCGACGAGCAGGCCTCAGCCTTCAAGATGTCCAAGTCCAGGGCCTCCACTGCCATATTTGTCACTGACAGCGCCGAGGAGGTAAGGACCAAGATAAGGGCGGCCTACTGCCCGCCGAGGCAGGCAGAGATGAACCCAGTGTTGGAGATTAACAAGTACATACTGTTTGCCACGCCCGGCTTCGTGCTCCACGTAGATAGGCCGGCCAGGTATGGAGGGCCTGTGGACTTCTACAGCTACAAGGAGCTGGAGAGGGCCTACGTTGAGGGCAAGCTCCACCCGGCTGACCTCAAGGAGGCCACAGCAGAGGCCCTAATCAAGCTCCTCGAGGGGCCGAGAAGAGTAGCCGAGAGGCCTGACGTGAGGGAGCTGATAAAGGCCGTTGAGGGCAACATGAGTAGGTGAGCAAACCCTTATACTTGATGCGTATTCATCCTTGGCGTCTGGTGGATACGGTGTCCAGAAGGCTGCCCAAGGGCCTAAGGGAGAGGTACCTGCCCTGGTACATGATCTTCGCCAACTCCTTGGCTACGATAGCGCCCCTGAGCTCCACTGCCGCGCTGTTAACATACTCAATGGCGCAGGCCCTGGCCTCAGCCCCTCTAGCAATGGCAGTCGGAGCTATGGTCTACGCTCCCTGGGTCTTCATAGGGTACAGCTACTCAAAGGTGATAGCGTCCTATGGAGGCACCTATGACTTCGCCCTGGCCTCAGGCGGCCGCAGGGCGGCTGGGGCGGTGGGCCTCCTCTACCTTACTGCCTACCTGGCCTATGTTCCCGCCGTGATGTCCTACGGCTTCGAGGCCGTGGCTCCGCTGGCCCTTGGCCCTAGGGCCCTCCCGCTGACCGCCGTGGCCATCCTCGTGGCCGCCTTCGTGGCTGCCCTGGCAGTTTCAGGTACCTCGAAGCCCCTAGGCTTCACGTTAGTCACGTCAGCGCTTGAGGTAGGCCTCATAGTGGCCCTGGGCCTGGTGGTGATAGCTAGAAATGGACTGAGGCCTGTGCAGCTCTCAGTGCCCGTCTACAGGCTCGCCTCTGGGGCCCTCGTAGCGGCCTATGCTGTGGCCGGTGGCGGGGCCTCATTCTTCCTTGGCAGCGAGGCCAGGGGCGGGGGCAAAGATGTTAGCTCGGCTTTCATGGCCGCATATGTGACGGCCTCCATAGCCCTCTCCTTCGCCGCTTACTACGAGGTCCTGGCTGCCGGAGGTACCAACAGCTCCGTCGCCTCACTCCTTGCCAAGACCCAGTACCCTGGCCTCTACGTCGCTGAGACCTACGGCGGGCAGGCTCTGGGGGTTCTCTACGTGATCCTGACTGTCCTCAGCATACTTGGCTCTTCAGTGGCTGCCCTGCTGGCGGCGGAGAGGCTCGCAACAGCCATGTGGGACCTTAACCTGAAGCTCTCAGGAGCCATTGTGTCCCTGGTGGCCCTGGTACCGTTCCTGGCTGGGGTGTTCATCGGGCTCGGATGGCAGGTCTACGCGCTCACGCTCATGATATCCCTCTCAGCCCTCTTCATATCTCATGCCGCGCTCTCAGCCCTCTTCGTCTCCCCAAGGGGGCCTGGAAGCCTAAGGGTTCCCGCAATAGCGCTCGCCGTGGTCAGTGCCACAGTAATGGCCTATGGGCTGTACTCGCAGGTGCTAACCTCAGGTGGGCCCTACCCTGCCTTTGCCCTTGGGGCCTCAGCTCTTGTGGCAGCGGTTGGTGCAGTATCAGGCCATAGGGCCTAGGCGATGGCCGCCTCTTCAAGACAACCTTTTATTGCCTGGCTCCAGGCACAGTATGGACAAGAAGGAGGGTTCGCCGATACGAGGAAGCCCTCCTAGGAGGCATAAGAAAGGTGAGAACACGTGAAGTACCTGATAAAGGCGTCGTTTGAGATTGATGGGCGAGTTGAGAAGCATGACATAATAGGGGCCATATTTGGGCAGACGGAGGGTCTACTGGGAAGCGAGTTCAACCTTGAGGAGCTTCAGAACAAGGATAAGATAGGCAGAGTTCACGTAGACCTCAAGTATCAGGGCACGAAGACCACTGGTAAGATACAGATACCAAGTAATCTCGACAGGGTTGAGACCACCATACTTGCCGCTATGATTGAGACCGTAGATAAGGTAGGGCCATACGCCGCTAGGATAGCCGTGGAGACCATAGAGGACCTGAGGGCTGAGAAACTCAAGTGGATAGTCCAGAGGGCCAGGGAGCTCCTGCAGGCAGTCAAGGAGCAGGAGCCCGACATAAAGGAGATCATAAGGCAGGTCACCCAGAAGGCTGAGACGCCTGTCAGGGTGATCGAGTACGGTGAGGACAGGCTGCCAGCAGGCCCTGATGTTGAGAAGTCCGACACACTGATAGTGGTAGAGGGCAGGGCTGACGTGATCAACCTGATGAGGTATGGCTACACCAACGTCATAGCCCTTGGAGGGGCCAAGGAGAAGGTCCCCAATACCATACTTAACCTAGCTAAGAACAAGAAGGTCATACTCTTCGTTGATGGTGACCGTGGCGGGGAGATGATAATAAGGACCGTGTTGAGCCAGATGAAGGTAGACTATGTGGCCAGGGCCCCCAAGGGGATGGAGGTTGAGCAGCTCACTGGCAAGGAGATAGCGAGGGCCCTGGCACAGATGGTACCAGCATCAGAGGCTGCTAAGCAATATAATGTGAAGGAACTTGAGGTCACCCAGCAACCTGAGGCCACCGAAGTCCAGGCTGCTCAGGCCGTGGAGCAGCAACCGCAGACAGTAGAGGCTCCTACTACATCGGCAGAGGCCCAGCCTGCCGTCGAGGCCGCTCAGCCTACGTCTGCCTCAGCTCCAGCCAAGGCAGTCCAGCCCCAGCCAGCGGCTGAAACACAGCCCACCGAAGCCCCACCTCAGGTAGAGGCAACTGCCGCCCAGCAGCTGCCCCAACATGCTCAGGCCGAGGCCCAGGTCTCAACCATAGTGGTCCCCAGACAGGTCCTAGACGTAATAAAGGACCTCAAGGGGACCCTGGAGGCCGTGGCCTATGACAGATCTTGGACTGAGATAACAAGGGTTAAGGTCAAGGACCTCTATCAGTGGATGCAACAGCTTGAGCCGAATAAGGTCTACGCCGTGATCTTCGACGGCATCATAACCCAGAGGCTGCTGGACGTGGCCTCTGAGAAGGGCGTGGCGCTGCTCATAGGAGCTAGGATAGGCAGCAAGGCGACGTCGAGGAAGGGCGACGTCGTGTTCATGACCTTCAGTGACCTCTCCTGAGGCCCTTCGCCTGCTCACCCCTTTCCTTTTTGTTGTCCCAGGAAGTCAAAGAGGGTTGTCTGTCTCGTGGCACTCTTGAGCGTCCTCTCGCTGACGCCAAAGAACCCAAGTATCCTTAGCGCTGCCGGCACTAGCTGCTTGTCTATATAGTAGTTTACGTCCACCTCGTCTGGCTTCACAACGAAGTATGGCCTAGCCCTCCTTGAGACAGGTCCATCACCTTTAACTATCACGTAGCCCACCTTGGAGCCGACGGTTACCTTGTAGCCCAGCTTCTCCATCACCTTGGC
Source organism: Acidilobaceae archaeon UBA162 (assembly GCA_002496425.1). Classification (GTDB taxonomy): domain Archaea; phylum Thermoproteota; class Thermoprotei_A; order Sulfolobales; family Acidilobaceae; genus Acidilobus. Next base: position 34,861 of record DAJS01000020.1, on the reverse strand, counting down.
TGCGTAGACATGTGGTGCCTCAGCCTCGTACTCCTCTGGCCTCTTAGTCAACGTCTTCCAGATTATCAGCTTCTCTATGTTAACCTTGCCGGCACGAAGCTGCGATATAAGGTTCCTGACGTAGTCCACAGCCTTATTAACATCACCTGTCAGCAGCACTATCTCAGCCACCTTGGCCTGGGAGTCCTTAGCCAGATCGCTCCAGTCGCCTCTCACGGCCTCAAAGCCCACTATGTCCACCTTGCCGTCAGGCGTGAGACCGGCATACCTCTTCTTAGATTCAGTGAAGAAGACCCTGCTGTAGATCTTGTCAATCTTTATATCAAACTCGAGCCCCTTAGTTATCTCCTCTATCATCTTATTGACCTTGTCAGGGTCGTTCTCGACAAACAGGCTGTCAGTGTCACCATAGTAAACCTTGAGGCCGAGCGACCTGGCCAGCTCCACGGCCTTTGATATCAGGTCTCTGCCCCAGGCCGTCACTGACTCTGCACACTGCTTGCAGTACCACCTTGCCGCCGCCCAGCCCATGTAGCCATAGCTGGCGTTGGCAAGCACCTTTATGGCCCTCTGTCTCTCGTCGAGAAGCCTATACTGGGGTGAGCGCTCAGGGTACTTCTTGAGCTGGGCCTTGACCTCAGCCCTCCATTTGAGGAACCTCTCTAGTACTGTCCTAAAGAAGGCTGGCCTGTCGGCACAGAACCTGTGGCCCACCGAAGGGGCCTGGTTGACCTTCTCGCAGCCCTCGCCCTCCCTCAGCAACGTGTCAGGGCCCACGTTATATTTGACCATGATGGTGGGGTACATGCTAGCGAAGTCGAGCACCACAACGTTATTGTGGACGCCCGGCCTGGGCTCAAGGACCACGGCGCCTGTGTAGGTCTCCACCTCCCTTGCCCTGGACTCCTCCACGCTCCTGTTAGGCACCAGCTCGCCCAGCTTCTTAGCCTCCCTCATGAACCTCATCTCAAGCCTAAAGGCCACGCTTGCCGCCGCCACCTGATCGAGAGGCAGACCGCTGATCTGGCTCAGCTGGGCCCCGAAGGGGAGGAACTGATAGGCAAGGCCGAGCGTTGAGATCACATCATCCATATTGTACTCCAGCAGGAGCTTGCGCTTGTGCTCGTCATCCCAGTACTCAGCTATGCGCCACCAGTCTATGTTCACCCTCTTGTCCTTAGGCATAACACCCAGATAGTCAGCAACCTCGTCAAGGGTCTTCACCTTGACCTCCTCTATCTCCTCCGCAAAGTTGTAGAGGTCCACATTGAGCCTCCCCTGAAGTGATATGTGGCCGAAGACGCTTGGCGTCGGCTCAGCGCCACGCTTCCTGCCTATCTCAAGCTTGACCCCAACGGCCTTGGCTCTCTCAAGCAAGTAGGGCCAGTCAAACGAGTTCTGGTTGTAACCGACGATTATGTCTGGGTCCTTCCTGTGCACGAGCTCAACGAACTGCGATATCAGCTCCCTGTCGTCATGGCCTTTAGCAGTCAGCTGGACCCTCTCGCCATCGTTAAATGCAGCCCCAATGATTATAACTGGATCCCTTGCGGGGTTCGGAGATCCCTGGGGGTTGTAGGCCTCTATGTCAAAGGCCATTATGCGTAGGCCCTCCAACGGGTCTGCATCTGCCATTGATGGCTCCTCCCTCATCTCGCCAACCAGCCTGTAGACGCCGTCAGCTACGACATCGCTTCTACTGAGCTGCTCGAGCTGGGTACGGTACCACCTCATGGGGTACAGGTTCCTGTCTATAAGGTACCTTATGGAGAACCTGACATCAGCCTCAAGAACTTCCTTGACACCAGGCAGCCTGGCGGCCTCGTCCCTGTACTCCCTGACCGACTCGGGCATCAGAGTCCTGACAAGTAGGGCCCTAACAGGCCTGCCAAAGTACTTCATGTCGACCTGCTCGACAGCAGTTATGGGGCTCCTCGGCTTTGAGAGCCTCCTCAGCGCCTGTGCCAGCTGGTCAAGGTCGGCGCCCTCCTCTGGCAGGACGTAAAAGTATGGCCTGAAGGTATCGTCAAGTATGAGGATCCTCTTGCCGTCACTGGTCCTGGCCCAGATCTCTATCACTGGCCTGCCGCCCTCAACCGAGTAGCTCACGTCAAGGAGCTGCAACAGCGCCTCTGAGGCCACGGCCCCCCGCAAGGCCTGTAACAGCGAAAGGCCTTAAGGGTATGGCCTTCAGTACACGAGGGCTACAAAGCCCGTAGCCACGACCAGGGCTGAGAGGGCCCAGTAGGCGGCGGCCCTGAGCCCCCTGAGCCTGTACTCGCCCATTACGTCCTCTCTGGCTGCTATCCTCCCTAGCAGATATAGCAGGGGGGCCAGGACCACTGTGTAGACTACCATGAGGGCTATCATTAGGTATATGAGGCTCCTGAGTGACAAGGCCACAATTATTACAGCTGGCACGCTCTCTAGCAGGTAGAAAAGCCTGTACATATCAGTACCTCTCCTTATGCTTAGGGCCTCCAGGACCCCCCAGGCGGAGGCCAGCGAAATCACAACGAGGGCCAGGAAGCCTGAGGCTATGAAGCCCACGCCCATCACATAGGGTCCGAGCATGCCAAGGGGCTTCAGGGCTGACATGAGCGCCTTGGCGCTCAGGTAGTCCCCAGGCTTATCCACAGTGATCAGTGCCCCTACGATAACAGTAATAGCCATTAGGATCTCTGACACTACAGCCCCAATGATGGTCTCCGCCCTCTCGGCCCTGAGATTTGATGGCCTCAGGCCCTTCCTGGCGTCTGCCCCTGAATGAAAGAAGAGCATCCATGGCATTATTACTGACCCCACGCTTGCTGCCAACAGGTAGTCGAAGTCCCTGTTGCTCAAGGGCATAGAGAGCGCCTGGGACGTCAGGAGGGCAGGGTCGGGTCTCACGAGGACCGCTGAGGCTACTATGGCCATTACCAACAGGAAGCTTATGGGCAGTAGCGCCGCCTCAACGTGTCTATACTTACCGCTCCACGCCACAGCTATGTGCAACACAAAGACAGCTAGCAGTATTGGAATTGCTGGAAGCCCTAGGAGCTCGGAGCCGAGGGCAATACCTGCGTACTCAGCGACGTACTCAAGCACGTCAGTTAGCGCCATAGGTGCCGAAGCGAGCAGCGCGACCTTACGTCCGTAGAGCCTCCTTATCGCCTCTCCAAGGCCCATGCCTGAGACCGTGCCCAGGGTCCCGGCGACGTCCTGTATCACGAAGAGGGGAACTGTGAGCAGGAGCATTACAGTTATCATCCTGTACCCCCACGAGGCCCCGCTCTGGAGCCCGGTTATGATTGATGCTACGTCGACGTCAGCTATCATCACCAGCCACGCGGGCCCAAAGGTTCGTATCAGCTCCCTGGCCTGCTCATAGTTCAAGGGCCCTCTTGCCCCTGCTTCAGTACTACTACGGACCTTTTTAAGTTAACCTAAACTATTTGTTAAACTCTATAAAAACGGTTTTCCGATCCTAGCCTATTTACCCTGGGCGTCGCCACTGCCATAGGCGCACCTTGTCGGGTTGCCTGATAGCAGTAGAGGGAATAGACGGCAGCGGACTCACGACGCACTCAAGGCTGCTGGCCAGGCGCCTTTCTGAGATAGGGCTGGCAGCGGTCTACACCAAGGAGCCTACAGAAGGGCCTGCGGGGCAAGTCATAAGGCAGCTCCTGGCCTTAGGGGGCACCGACCCCTGGACCATGGCACTACTCTTTGCTGCCGACAGGATCTGGCACATGACCAGCGACCCCTCTCTGCCAGGTGGCGCTGGAGTAGAGAGGGCCCTGGAGCTAGGTTATATAGTTGTAAGTGACAGGTACAAGTACAGCTCCATAGCATACCAGGGGGCTCTGGGCGCCGAGAGCGCATGGCTCTGGGAGATCAACGCGAGGGCCAAGGAGGCCAACATAATAGTTTACATAGACGTACCCGTGGAGGTCTCGATTAGGAGATTGATGATGAGAGACAAAAAGGAAGCCTACGAGAACGCGGCGGTGTTGACCAAGGTTAAGGAGATGTTCGAGCAGGTACTAGCCGAGGCCGCAAGGAAAGGCTCAAGCGTGATAAGGGTCATGGGTGTCAGAGGGACAGTGGAGCGTAGCGTTGATGAGGTTAATGCTGAGATTGTGAGAAAAGTACTTGAGGTATTAAGGTGAGCCTATAAGCCTTTTTTAACTCGGTGCCCTGAGCTGTTCAGACGGTGTCAAGGTTGCCTAGGGACAGGGCCACTGGTATCGCGCTGCTGGCGATATCAGTTATAGTGATCATACTATATAACGTTGCCATGTGGTTCCCCTCGCTCTCATCTTTCGTGCCGCTCTTCCTGCTCAAGCTCACTGACTCAGTCATAATTACACTAGTGCTCGCTATACTGGCCTGGATAGGCTATACCTTGGCCACAACCCCTCCGCCCAGGCCCATAGAGGAGATAGAGAAGGAGCTCGAGAGAGAGCTCAAGTCACTCACGACTACTCAGGGCGGTAAGGACAGGGAGACCTCAGGGCCAACTGCAGCTAGCAGCTCCTCTTAGGCATATCCTTGCACCAGCGGTTTTTACCTCTGAGAATGACCTGCAGACGTCGAGTGGGAATTTTGGTTAGAGCAACGTCAGCGCTCGCATTGGCACTCATAGTAGCAGTGGTTGCTATAGCTGTTGCTCTCAGCGTTTACTTTGCGTTCTCACGCCCTATGCACTACCCCCAGCACAGGATCGCAACGGGCATCCCTACTATCTCAACTACTACATCATCAACAGCTGCTACTATTATAACATCAACAACAGTTACTAGCACGACGCCAGGCCTGCCGACGCTAGCCCAGATAGAGTCCTCCCTTAATCTGAGTGCCGTTGCCAGCCTAGGCCCTGCCAACACCTCCAAGGTAATAGTTATAGCCTATGACCCTGAGTGCCCCTACTGCGCCATTGAGCTTAACGCCACCCTGCCGTTCCTCTACTACGTGTCCGTTAACACCAGTCAGGCCAGGGTCGTATTCCTTGGAGTGCCAATCCATGAGTACTCCTATCCCATGCTGGAGATCCTGCAAGCGGTTTACCATAGGTATGGGCAGAATGCTTTTGCCATGCTCCTTGACGCTAACTATGCCTATTACGTGTACCTTATAGAGCTCTACGAGAGTGGAGTCTTAAAGAGCTTCCAGATGCCTAACGTCACCACACTCCTCTACATGGCCTACCACCTAGGCTATAATGTGACCCAGCAACAGATAGAGGCCCAGAACGCCACCGTGTACTCCATGTACATGTTCACCGTGACGCATGGGATCACGGGCACGCCAACGATTCTTGCCTATAACTCTACTGGAGCTCCCGTCTACGTCCAGGTGGGTCTGATCAACCCCCAGTACATAGTGGGTAACCTGACCAAGGACCTAAACCTGAGGCTGCCCTCACGGTGAGACCTTGAGCTGCGCGGGCTACCTTGTTGAGATCCCTTGGGGGCATGTTTATGTAGTTGAGTGTGATAACGTTGTGGTCAGTGATGAGGCCCTCAGCAGGGCAGCATCACAGTCAACGGCCGTGATGAGGACCTCTATGGTTGACCCCTGCCAGGCGGCCCTGGCTTACATGTACGCCAATGAGGACTACGATACAGGCACCGCCAGGCTAAGGAACAGATCGCTCTGGGCTCTCACCTACTTGCTCAGGGCCAGCAGGGCCTCGGAGGCCATAGAGAAGGCGAGAAGTTCAAAGAGCCTAGTGGTGGTCTCCAACAGCGCAGAGGGCGCGCTGAGGGCCACGAGCGAGACGCTTGGCTTCCCCGTCTCAGTGAACTGGGCCATACCATCATGTAGCCCTGAGGGACTAGCTGAGCTGGCAAGCTACAGGATCTCAGTCCTGGTTAAGTGAGGCCTTTAGCCGAGTCCACAGGCTAAGAGAGGGAGGGCCTGTGACTTCATGGGCCGCTGCCGACTGGTGAGGCCAGGGTCAATGCGATGAGGCCCTCCTCGGCCTCACGAAGTCAATCACCCTGGTGTAGTCCAGATCGCCTAGGCCTGCAGCGTCAGCATGTTTGAACAGCCTGGCGGCGGCCCCAACTATGTTGAGCGACACATTAGTCTCAAAGGCTGCTCTGCTGGCGTACTCGAGGTCCTTGGCGGCCAGCGCAAGCCTGAAGTGCGTTGGTGAGCTGGGGTCAACTACCCTGGGCAGGTAGCGCTGTCCCACTGCAGCGAACGCCGTCCTGTTGAGCACATCTAACAGCTGGTTCCAGCTAACACCATAGGCCTCGGACAGAGCCAGGGCCTCGCTGAGGACTCCAACCGTAGTTATCAGCAGCGCGTTGTAGGCCAGCTTGAGGGCCAGCGCGGTCCCCGGCTTGTTAGACACGTAGTAGGCCTCCCCCGCTGAGGAGAGTAGTCCTGAGGCCCTCCTGGCGCAGCCCTCGTCACCTGAGACCAGGAACAGCGCCTTGCCCTGCCTTATGTCATTGGCACCCCCTATCACCGGTGCCTCGAGGTAACATATGCCCAGGTTGTACATGTAATTGGCCACGTACTCGCTGGTCATGGGGGTTGTCGTGGAGGAGTTGATGAAGACAAGCCCGTCAGCCCTCCTGAACTCGCTGGCAATCGACAGGAGGGCCTTATCATCGGCAACGAAGGCTACCGTAATGTCAGCGCCCTCGGAGGCCTTCCAGGGGCTCTGGAACAGCTTAGCTCCTATGGCATTGGCAAGGCGCTCCGCCTTCTCCCTCGTCCTATTCCAGAGCAGCACTTCATGGCCTGTCGCTGAGAGCCTCTCAGCCATGGCGGAACCCATGAGCCCCGTGCCTAGAACTGCGACCCTCAACCCTCGCTCCTCACTTATATCTATTAGGGCCCAGGAGATATACTGCTATCAGTGGTCAACTAGGTTGCCCGAAAGGATATGCCCCGTATGCGGCAGAAGCAGCACCGAGGTGCCCTTCATAGGCAGCCTGTGCCGTGACTGCTTTGTTAAGAGATATGGCGTGGCCAGAGCGCCCGAGCAGGTGGAGTTCACCTACTGCAGGTCGTGCCTGGCATACAAGTACCAGGGCAGGTGGTCCGACCCGTACATGAGCCTCGACGATTCTCTTGCCGACTACCTGACCTCGCTGCTGACGCAACGCTCGAAGCCCGTGGAGCCCCTGGAGTCGCTGACCGTCAGGTCGATACGCATTGAAAGGCATGAAGGAGGTCTGGCCGCCCTAGTAACATACGAGGGCAGCTATAGGGACATCACAGTTGAGGAGGTAAAGGTAATCAGAGTTGTGGCCAGGCCGACTCTCTGCCCAGTCTGCGCATCCAGGAGGAGCGGCGAGGGCTATAGGGCCGTAGTCCAGATCAGGGCCTACCCTAGGCCGCTCTCTGAGGACAGAGAGGTTAGGAGGCTTGTGGACTCTATAGCTAAGTCACTAAGTGATGAAATTGTCAAAGCAGAGAGCGTAAAGGGAGGTGTTGACATCTACCTGAGAGATGTACAGGCCGCCAGGGCCATGGTTGCAAGACTTAGGTCAGAGGCTATGATAAGGCTTGTGGAGACTGTGAAGGGCAGTGGGCCCAAGGCTAAGCTATACGTGTCGGCCAGGATAGCGACTATAAGGCCAGGCGATGTCATAGAGTTCATGGGCTCACCCCACCTGTTCCTGTCCGAGACCCCGCACGGCCTGCTGTTGGTGGACCTAAGGTCAGGCTCCAGGAAGTTCATCAGACCTGAGGAGCTGTGGAGCCACGGCTTCAAGCCGTATGAGGGCCCCGAGCTCCACAAGTACATGCTCCTCAGTAGGGGCGGCGACCTGGTGGTTCTGGTGGGCCCAGAGGGCTCGTTAGAGGTGCCCAAGTCGCAGCTGGAGGCCTTTGTGGAGAACCTTCAGGAAGGACAAGAGTTTTTAGTGTACTTAGGTGACAGGAGGGTGTACTTGCTAAGGAGGGAGGACTAGCGCTTGGTCGGACATAAGGGCGGCAAGGAGAGAAGCGGTGAGACGCCGCTTCCCAGTGACGAAGAAGGCACCATGCTGTGCGTAGCTGAGAAGGTACTTGGCGGCAACTTCGTTGAGGTTATGTGCTCCGACGGCAACAAGTATAGGGCAATGATACCCGGGAAGATGAGGAGAAAGATCTGGATCCACGAGGGTGACCTGGTGCTGTTCCTGCCCTGGGGCACCGCCGACATGAAGGGCGAGCTGGTCCACAGGTACAACGAGGGCGAGACAAGGGAGCTCCTAAGGAAGGGCCTGGTGCCCAAGGAGCTCGTAGAGCTCATGGGCGGTGAGGGCGGGACTTGAGCCCACATAGGTTCAACATAGACAGAGAGAAGGGCAAGGTTAAAGACGAGGACGTGATTAAGACCGTCGAGGAGGTATTTGACGCCTTTACCAATTATCATGTTTACAGACTTAGGAACTCGGTCAGGGCCTTCAAACAGCTCCGCGGCGCCATAAGTGCTGGCAAGGAGGCTAGGGTGTATTGGGCCAAGGGCTGGGATGGGGAGGACGTGGCAGTTAAGATATACCTGACGTCGGCAGCAGAGTTCAGGAAAAGCATAAAGGAGTACATATTGGGGGATCCCAGGTTTCCCTCGCTCCCGTCAAAGTTTAGGTCGCTCATTTATCTGTGGGCTAAGAAGGAGTTCAAGAACCTACAGCAGATGAGGGCGGCAGGGGTCATGGTTCCTGAGCCTAAGGCGGTCTCAGGCAACGTGCTGGTCATGGAGTTCCTTGGCGAGGGCGGCCTCAGGGCTCCCCTGCTCTCGGAGTCCTACAGGGAGCTGACCGAGGAGGAGGTAGCGATGATCTACAATGACGTGAAGAAGAGCCTAGAGGCTATGGTCTGTGGCGCGGGGCTAGTGCACGGGGACCTGAGCGAGTTCAACATAATGATATGGAAGGGGAGGGCGTGGATAATAGACGTGGCCCAGGCAGTGCCCTTGGAGCACCCCAAGGCGGCCGAGCTCCTTAATAGGGACGTAGATAACCTGTATAGGTTTTTCAGCCAGCTCCTTGACATTAGCCCAGAGGACCTGAGGGGGCACCTATTACAATGCCTGGAGGAGAAGCCGAGAGGCGCTGGGCAGTAGCCTATGAGCCCGTGCCTGTGGAGGACCTGGACAAGATATCTGATGCCATTGATCATGTGAACCAGCAGGTCATCAGAAGGCTCGGGGTCTCGCTTAAGCTTGACAGGTCCATGAGCTCAGTCATCATAGAGCCAATAAGGGAGGAAGGAGCCTCCAATGTCCTGAGAGCTAAGGATATTGTTAGTGCGCTAGTAATAGGCTTTAGCCCCTCTGACGCTATGGTTCTCCTAGATGAAGATTATGTACTGACAATTGTTGACGTGACCCAGGCGGTGGAGGGCAAGGAGAACCACCTGAGGCGCGTCATGGGGAGGATAATCGGTGAGAACGGGAAGGCCAAGAAAACCATTGAAGAGATAACAGGAACCAGGATAGCCATTAATGATAGGAGAGGCCTGGTGGGAATAATAGGGGATTATGAGAGAGCTAACATAGCCAGACATGCTATTGATCTCCTGATTCAGGGCCGCATGCATTCAACTGTCTACAGACGCCTGGAACAGATGATGAGGGAGTTGAAGAGGAGGGAGGTCACGGAGCTGTGGCTTGGAGGGCCTAAGGGAAGAGAAGAAGGAGACAGGAAGGGCTAGGGACGCTCACCTCTTCGTAGCTACAATCACAATCACTATCACTGCTATCACTATCACTGCGGCCACTGCTGCTATCATTGCATAGCTAGGAGGCCTGTAGGCGGTCACTGTAGTTGGTCTTGTAGTCGTTACAGTTGTTGTGATAGTTGTCAGTGTAGTGGCTGTTGTAGTTGGAACAGTGCTGGCCGTGGTGGCAACTGAGGTAGTAGAGCTAGTGGTGGTTATGGCTGTAGTTGTTGTCACAGGGGTCGCTGTGCTGTTGTAGACAACATAGTAGGTCTCAGAGGGGTCGTCGAAGATCACTATCGAGCCCCTACAGATGAAGTAGTTGCTTGAGTTGAGCGGGACAAGGGTCCCGTTGACCATCTTGTAGACCATTATGGGGCCAGTGAGAGCAGGCGTGACGTTGAATATTATTGGCTGCGAGGTGTTGGTCAGGTTAACTACTATCTTCTGGGCTTTATAGACGTAATGCCCTATAGTTACGTTAACGGCGGTTACCCTAGAAGGCCTCGTAACCTGAACCTTAATGGTTACGTTACTCGGGGTCAGCACCTCTATGTCCTCAGTGCCGTTAAGGGTTATTATCACAAGCAGTGACCTCTTGCCATGCAGCACAACCTCGTGAGATACGTTGACGTAGGCAGTGCTCATGGCCTTGCCCTCTGGCCCCTCGGCTATTATCACCGGCTGCCCAGCCACAGTGGCCCAGCCCTCATACATGACATGGCTGAACGCGCTCTCGTTCACCACAGCTATCACTGCCTGAGATGCCATGGCGTTAGCCCAGCTCATCCGCATAGACCCGCCGCCTGGGCTCTGCATACCGCCATAGCCTATGGTACCTGAGCGCCTGGTAGCGTTGAGGGTAATCTCCCTCACGAAGGCGTATAGCGTGCCGTTAATGCCATAGAAGTTTATGTCAATTAGGTCTATCGAGCCCCTGAAGCCAGAGCCCATGAACGAGCTGCTTATCCCTGCCTTGGCCCTCCACACGAGGGCTGGCATGAGAGTCCCATTGAAGTAGGCCTTAGTTACATTGAAGCCAGCAGAGGTGTTAAAGGGCTCGCCCTCAAAGTAGCCCTTAGCGAAGAAGGGCGAGTATCTCCTGGGCGCGTTGGCAACTATTATCTCCGTGAAGGTGCTGTTGATTGAGGCCTTAACTGTGATGTTGTGGAGCCTCAGGGAGAGGTCCTTGTTGATGGGCCTCCCATAGGTTGGTACTGTGAGGTTTACTTGCACTATTGACGTACCATTCAGGTACTGAAGCCCTATCACGGCGCTGCCGTTAACATAGGCCAGACCCTCAACAGTCACAGGGCCGGTAGCCATGCCTGTCCAGGCCAGCTGCTCGTGACTAGCGCTGTAAACTATGACCCTTATCAGGTACGGTATTGTGGAGCTCACCTCTATCGTGTTGCTCTTGGTCACCTCAACGCTTACGTTGCCGTTGTAAGGCCTGATCTGTGGCGAGATGGACAGCTCATCTATTACCCTAGTCACGTTTACCTGAATAACCGGTGAAGTGTTCAGGAAGGCCCTGCCAACTGCCCTCTCATAGGCATACCCTATGAAGCTCTCGTTAAGGCCTCCGACGCCAGTGACGTTGGCCAGGAGGCTGGCACAGTAGGAGTAACTGACGTTCCTGAGGAGAGGGCCTCTCGGGGGCAGCGGCGCCTGGGCGGTAGCTGTGAATGGTACAAGCCCAGCTACTATCAGGGCTGCCAGGAACGAGTAGAGCGCCACAGTCCTGAGAGTTAACATTAAGGTCTCACCTATGGTTGTGCCGAGCTCTGGCATCTAAAATAGGTTTCCCAGGTGGTGGGCCCGGCCGGACTTGAACCGGCGACCTCCGCCGCGTCAGGGCGGCGTCCTAACCAGTCTAGACTACGGGCCCACCAAGCCCCCTTTGAGGTGTCCCCTTTAAAGCGTTAGCCCCTTTAGCTACCTTAGGCCCCTATATCTAGAGCGCGTCGCCTGTTCAACTGATGAGGCTAGTACTTGGGCCTAACAGCGCCTTAAAGACTTGCCCTCGTTGCTCAACTTTAGTAAGATTTAAGATATTTCGATAAGCTAGAGGCCCCTAAGGGAGGTCATTTGGAGTACAAATGGAGGGCGCTGTCGGTCACAAGCGTCGGCACGCTGATGTCAGCTATAGACAGCACGGTGGTTCTGCTGGCGCTGGTGCCCATATCCCAGGACCTTCACGCCGGCTACGTGGTGATAGTATGGATAGTGGTGGCATACCTGCTTGCCAACACCTCCCTTGTGTTGACCCTCGGTAGGCTGGGCGACGCAGTTGGCAGGAAGAGAATCTACAACTCAGGATTCGTGGTGTTCACAGTAGGCTCTCTGCTCTCAGCGCTGTCAAGGACGGGCCTGCAGCTTGTTGTGTTCAGGGCAGTACAGGGCATAGGAGCAGCCATGATGGTCTCTAACTCTCTGGCGATAATATCAGAGGCGTTCCCAGTAACCGAGAGGGGCAGGGCACTTGGGATAAACTCCATAGTCTGGAGCACAGGCACCATAATTGGCATACTGCTCGGGGGCTTCATAATAACGTTCACAACCTGGCGCTGGATATTCCTGATAAACGTGCCCATAGGTATCTTTGGAACCCTGTGGGCCTACCTCACCCTTAAGGAGAGCAGGGCTCAGGCTAACAACAGGGCAAGGGAGCAACTGGACGTGCCAGCCGCTACCCTGTTCACGGTTGGCATACTGGCCGTGCAGCTGGGCGTCACGTTTGGTCTGCTCAGGAGCTGGACAGATCTCTACACACTGGCCTCGTTCATGGCAGCCGTGCCAGCGCTTGCGGCCTTTGCCATATGGGAGCTCTACAGAGCCAGTGACCCAATAATAGACCTGAGGATGTTTAGGACCAACAGGATGTTCACAGCATCAATATTCACGGCCACCGTCCAGAGCCTGGCCATGTATGCCGTTAACTTCCTGCTGCTGTTCTACCTTGAGGGAATCTTTGGGCTCTCAGTGCTGGTGGCCTCCTACCTCATGATACCCATGGCTGTCTTCAACAGCATGATGGGCCCCATTGGCGGTAGGCTCACCGATAAGTACGGCCCGAGGCCAGTAGCTACAGCAGGCCTGACAATACAGGCCGTGGCCCTGTTCCTCCTAGCTATGATGAGCTACAGGACGCCCCTGTGGTGGGTCGCATTAGTTGAGGCTCTCTATGGCATAGGTGGGGGCTTATTCTGGCCCTCTAACACTAGCGCTGTGGTCTCATCAGCGCCTAAGGGCAGGTACGGCTCCGCCTCAGGCATGTTAACCACCTTCAGAAACACAGGCATGATCCTTAGCTTCGCTGTGTCGCTAACAGCCGTCAGCGCCGCGCTGCCGGCCTATGTTGTCTATGAGCTTTTCGTGGGCACCATAAACTCTAGGCTACCGCTGCAGATGGAGATAGCTTACCTCCACGCACAGGCGTTCTCATATCACATCTCGCTGGCGCTGCTGGTACTTGCAGTGGTGCTCTCGGCGCTGAGACCATCAGGTGCTCTCTCGGCTCACCTGACCTCTCCCCGCCTTAAAGGGTGAGGACTCCCTTTGGGCAGTTCACAAGTTTGTGGTTTACCGCCTTCACCTTCATCACTTCATAGCTCTTTTATAACCTACCACTATAGCGGGCACACCTGAATGCCAATGTGTCCCTGCGCCAGCACGCATTCCCCGAGTCCCAAGGAAATGAGAGAGGGGCAACTCCCGCTGAGGGATAGGGGTAACCTGGCTGAAGACCGGCCTGGGCCTGCCACTGGACGAGTGGAGAGGGGCTTCCCTGCACCGCTCTACAACAAGCGTTCAAGACCTAAAGGCTTCCCCGCCTTAAAAGGCGAGGCTTGTCCTTTAACTTTGTCAGCGGTTTAAAGCCCGCCACTTTCCGTTAGAGGTTGGGTTAGGCCTGTGGTCAAGATTAGGGAGCCAGCCCACGCGGGTACCTTCTACCCGGCCCGCAAGGATGAGCTCATAAAGTCCATTGAGTCGAGCTTCCTCCACCCGCTCGGCCCAGGGGCGTTGCCCAAGGTTCCAAGCGAGAGGAGGACGTTAAGTGTCGGGTACCTGGTGCCACATGCCGGCTACATTTACAGCGGCCCTGTGGCGGCCCACAGCTACTACGGCCTTGCCCAGGAGGGGGCTCCAAAGCTCATAGTGGTGGCAGGGCCAAACCATACGGGCCTGGGCGAGGGGGCCTCGGTCTGGAGGGGTGACTACTGGCGGACCCCGCTGGGTGACATTGAGATAGACCAGGAAGCCGCCAAGCTGCTGATCTCATACACCAAGTACTTTACCTTTGACGAGGAGGCACACATATATGAGCACTCGGTTGAGGTTCAGGTCCCCTTCATCCAGTACATCTTTGGCTCCTCATCGAAGCTGGTGCCGATAGTGATCAAGTTACAGACGCCTGAGGTTTCGAGAGACCTGGCAGAGGCCATGTATAAGATGATCAAGGACAATGGAGTTGATATTGCTTACATAGCCAGCAGCGACATGAACCATTATGAGCCGCACGACATAACAACCTCCAAGGACCTTGAGGCGCTGAAGTACGTTGAGTCCCTCGACCCCGAGGGCCTGTTCAGGGCGCTAGAAGAGGATAACATAACCATGTGCGGCCCGGGCCCAGCCATGGCGCTGCTCTACCTGGGCAAGCTGATGGGGGTCAAGAGGGCCAAAGTCCTCAAGCATGCCACCTCAGGTGATGTAACTGGCGACAGGGACCTAGTGGTAGGCTATGCGTCGGCTGTGGTACCTCTTGCGTGAGCTACAATGAGGTTTTCGATAACATTGCCCGTTGTGCTGTTAGGGCTGCCACTCGAGGCTGTTGAGAACCCCTACCTTGTAGTGCCAAGCGGTAAGGTGATGGTCTCGGCCTACGTCAAGGAAGGCTGTAAGGGTATCAAGCTCAGAGGCTATGATGATGGGGGCCTGACCGCCAGGTTCTGGGACAACCTAGTTAAGGGTCTTGGACTTCCTCTCTGTGCTGAGCTTGAGATCCTTGAGGTCCCTCAGCAAGCGCCTGGTACATCAATATACGCTGCCATCACCTCCGCGCTCACCTACGTTGTGGCTAGATCCCATGGCGAGATTCTTGACGAGCTTGAAATAGTTGAGATTGCCAGGATGTCGGATCCCTGGACAGAGCCATGGTGGCAGGGCGCAATAGACGCTCTCAGGTACTCATCAGCAACTGGAAGGGTGGTTGCCTATAGGAATGACGAGGAGTCAGGCGAGCTTGCTGAAGGACAGCTTAACATTAGGTCAACAGGCCGCCAGACAGAGGCTAAGGCGAATGTTAGGGACTTTCTGGGTCCTGAGGTCTTCGACGTACTCATACACCTAGTGGGCCACGCTGTCCTGGCGGCAGGTGATGATATTAGGGAGAAGGGAATCGTTAAGGAGAAGCTCGAGAGATGGACAAGGGTCCAGAGGGCCGCGGCCTACCTGGCCTATGGCCTTGAGGTCCCAGGAGAGGGCTGCTGGTGGACCCCAGGGATCCCAAGAAGGTTTGAGCTAGTCTGCGCCCAATGAAGGACCCTAGTGCCTACGTCCTCGCCTCTCAGCGCGCTGAGCAACGAGCTCCAGCCCACTATCCTCACTATTGAGGCCCTGGAGGAGGCGGCAGCTCTTATTTTGGTCTCCATGCCGCCGGTCACGTCAACCCCCTTGTCCTTGAGCCTTCCTATTGAGGTCCCTGGCCCCACCTCTTTCAATATATTTCCGTCAGGACCTATTACGCCGTCCACATCAGTTACGAAGATAAGGCAGTCAGCCCCCACGTAGTTGGATATAATCGCCGCCAGGTCGTCGCCACTGATGATAGTCCCCTCGCCTCCTCTTAAGACAGCGTCACCGTTAGTCACAGGCACAAGGCCTGACCTGAGCCCCTCAGCTATGGGCCTCAGGTCGCAGCCTTCCTCGCTGCATATGGTGTGAGCCGGATGCAGCGTAGCTGGCACACCCTTTGACGCGAGGGCATTAATGACGGCCACGGACAGGAGCAGCATCTCCCTCTGCACCTCAGCTACCTCAAGGGGTCCCAGGTGTCCTCTCTCGGAGCGAAGCCTTGAAACCGCGTAGTGGCCAAAGCTGCCACCGCCATGAACCAGTGCCAGGGAGCCGCCTGAAGATAGGTAGGAGCTGAGCTGGAAGGCCACGGAGTCAAGCACTCCCCACCTCACAGTCTCAGGGCTTGACTTATCTGTTATAGCTGAGCCTCCAAGCTTCACGACGGCAAGGCGGCATGCCAAGCTGCGCACCGAGCTCAACGGCGTTGTGACGGCAAATAAGGGCAGCGGCGTCAGGTCGGGGGTTCGCTTCTCTTCACTCCTCAAGCCATGCCAGGATCCTCATCCGCCGCCGCGTCTGAGACCCTGGAGAAGGTTATAGGCTTCACAGCTCGAAGCCAGGCCACAGCCTCCTGGCCACCTCCTCGTCAAGCTCAACCCCGAGGCCGGGCTCGTCGGTGAGCCTTATGATACCTCCAGCGGCATCTATGACCCTCTTCTTTGACCTCACGAGGTCATTCCAGAACGGAAGGTCATGACCATGGAACTCGAGCACGCCGAACGTGTTTGACACTGAGGCAGCGTGAGCCGCCGCCATGGTGCCTATGGGTGAGGCTATGTTATGTGGGGACACCTCTATATCGTACATAGAGGCCAGCTCCTCGACCCTTCTCATCTCACTTATGCCACCGACCTTGGCGGCATCAGGTGCCCAGACTCTAACGCCGGTACCTACTAGGTCCTTGAACTGATACCAGGTGTAGAGGTTCTCACCAACCTCTATCGGCGTAGAACACGAGGAGGTCAGTAGCCTGAGCTCGTCGAGGTTAGATATAGTAGTGACGGCCGGAGTCGGATCCTCAACCCACCTAGGCCTTACAGGCTCAAGGGCGCGGCATAGGGCTATGCCTGTGTTCACATCATAGCGCCAGTGGAGATCAAACATTATGTCAACGTCGTCTCCTACTGCCTCCCTCACGGACCTCGCTATCGAGGCCAGGTAGTTGATCTCCGCATTGCTCAGTCTGCCAGACCTAAGCCTCTTGGGATCAGAGAAAGGCGTGGGGACGTCGAGATCAAACTTTATGGCCTTCCAGCCCTCAGCCTTCAGTTCTTTGGCCCTCCTAGCATATGATTCGGGCGTGTAGTCCTCATTCCAGACCTCGGCCGTGAGCCTGCCATGTACCGGCGAGGGGGCCACTATCCTGCCGCGCTCGACCTCTTTGGCCTCGGCGAGCCACGGTGGCTGCACCGGTATCAGCGTTGAATCCATGGCTTCGAGGCCCTTGCCTCCATGAGCGTCCACATATACAGGCACCTCGGTCCTGTCACCTCCTAACAGCGCATAGACTGGCAGGTTCAGGTGTCTGCCGAGGAGGTCGTAGAGCGCCATGTCTATGGCTGATATTATGTGATAGGAGGAGGTCCCAGCGTAGAGCGTGGCCCACCTGAGCTTCTGCAATATCCTGTTGACCTTAAATGCATCCTCGCCGACCAGTAGGTTGCCGAGCCTCTGGGCTATTGCCTGAGCCCCTGGAGTGGGCCCGGCTTCGCCTGTGCCATACTCCTCCCCAGCGTAGACTCTGACGAAGGTCCACTCGAAGTTTGCCTGGACGGTGAAGTAAGTGACCCTAGTTATCTTAAGCTCAGGCATAGACATCGCCCTTTGTGCTCTCCCCTAAGAAAACTATGCATATTAATACTATATTTGTGCGCATTACGCATATGTATGTATTCGAGGCGCTTATGCAGACCCACCTTA
Source organism: Acidilobaceae archaeon UBA162 (assembly GCA_002496425.1). Classification (GTDB taxonomy): domain Archaea; phylum Thermoproteota; class Thermoprotei_A; order Sulfolobales; family Acidilobaceae; genus Acidilobus. The sequence goes on along the minus strand of DAJS01000020.1, from coordinate 17,428 downwards.
AAAACCCAAATTCCTCCTCGACCTGGAAGCCCTTGCGTGAACCTTGACCGAGCCCTGGGAGAGCATCTCCTCAGGAGGCCTTGGAGAGCTAGAGCCTGTTAACGAGCCTATCCACCTGTTGTTAGACAGGGCCTGGGAAGGGAAGGAAGGTAGCTGCGCCCTGATCCAGCTGGAGTCTGGAGCCTGTGTGTCGTGGTTCTCTCTGAGGGAGACCTCGAAGAGGATCGCGGGGCTCCTGCGTTCCCTGGGCGTGACTAAGGGCTCACAGGTGCTCTTCGCCGCCTTCAACTCTGTTGAGGCTGTTGAGGGCCTACTGGGCATCTGGAGGTCAGGCGCTACTGCGGTACTGGTAGACCCGCTTACGATATCCGAGGATCTGCTCATGCAGCTCGAGGGGAGGCCAATAAGGGTTGGCGTGGTCTCAGCGGCATTCTATGAGCGCGAGGCCGAGACGCTAGCCAAGGCCGGCGTTGAGGCGACGCTGATAGTGGATAGGGGGGTCTCAAGGCAGCAGGGTCCCAGGGCTCTCACCATGGATGATGCCATGGCCAGCGATAAGGTTTCAGGGGATGATGTGTCGACGAACCAGCGTTCTGTTATAATGTACTATGCTGGCATAGCCGGAAGGACTATGCAGGTCTACCACACCCACAAGGCGCTGTCAACAGCTGTCAAGGCGCTGGCCGAGAGTATGAGGCTTGACTATAGGCCTGTGTCCCTGGTCGTGGCACCCCTGACCCACGTGCTTGGCCTTCAGGTCAGCACGCTAACCCCTCTCTACATGGGCGGGGCAGCAGTGATGATGCAGAGGTGGGACGAGAGGGCGGCAGCCAATGCTGTAGACCTATATGGCATCAACTTTGTCTCTGGCGCACCCATAATGCATGAGTCTCTGGCCAACGAGGTCCTGAGGAGGGGCCTCAGGATCTCCTCGGTCAGGCTTGGGCTCTCAGGCGGTGCTCCGCTGAGGCCTGAGGTGCAGGACCTGTTCCTTAGGGCGTTCGGAGCCCCGCTGGTTCAGTTCTATGGAATGACCGAGTCGTGGGTTCTCACCTACCAGCCAGTTATCGTCAGCGACGTCAAGGGCACTGTGGGAGCTCCAATAAAAGGCGTTGATGTAAAGGTCGTGGATCCGGAGAACCCATCCGTTGAGAGGGGGCCAGGTGAGGTCGGGGAGCTGCTAGCCAAAGCGCCGTGGATTATGGAGGGCTACGAGGATCCCGAGGACACTGCTAGGGCCTTTTACAACGGGTGGCTCAGGACCGGCGACCTCATGATGATGGACTCCCGCGGGCTCCTGTACTTCAGGGGCGTAAGGAAGAGGATGATAAAGTACAAGGCCTACCCGATATTTCCCAGGGACCTGGAGCTGCTCCTGCTAAAGCACCCCGCAGTGCGGCAGGCCTATGTGTATGGGGAGCAGGACCCGAGCGTGGGCGAGAGGCCGGTGGCAAAGGTAGTCTTAAAGCCAGAGTTCAGGAACTCGGTGAGCGAGGAGGAGCTGCTGAAGTTCATCAACTCTAAGGTCGCCTTCTACAAGAAGCTTCACAGGGTCTACATAGTTGACTCTCTATGACCACCCCTCCTGCCGCGCCTCGTAGCCTTAGTCGGTCTCTCCTCGCCCTCCTGCCTTGGCTGCTGGGCGCCAGCGCTGCCCCACCAGAGGTCAAGAGTGGCCTGGCCCCTCCTCTGCGCTGTCCTGCCCTGATCCTCCCCTGTCTTCCCAGTGCCCTCAGCCTTTGTGATCTCCGCAGACTCCCTGGATCTCCTCCTCAGCTCCTCCCTTAGCTTCTCAGCAGCACGAATCACGTCATTGGCCCTAGGACCAGCCAGGTACCTGACCTCGTCCTCTGTCAGGTTATAGCCCACCACTATACCTGCTGCCCTGCTGACGTCCCCCTGCCTGAACATTATCCAGAGGTAGGGCAACACGTCAGCCTTGAAAGTGGATGTAGAGATGCCAAGCCTTGGCGCCACCTTGCTAGCCACGGAGTCCCTCAGCCCCCTGACGTCCTTGAGCTTGGCCATCATGATAATCTTCGAGGGGTACTGATACCTGTTCCTCAGGACTTCCCCTGACTGTCTAGCCATAGCCACGCCAGGCCCAATGAGGTCGAAGACGTAGCTCAGGAGGTCCCAGTTACCGGCCTTAGCCCTTGAGATGAACAGGCTTGCCCTTGCCAGGGCGTCCCAGGCCCTGAAGGCGTCGTCAGGGCTACCGTACTTGTTCTGCACATTATCGTTAAACCAGGCCAGCAGAGTCTCGTAGTCCTCCTCGGAGTTCTGCACCGCCCTCTTTGCCTGCCAGCCCTCCTTGGCATAGAACACGCTGTTAAGCGTCCTCCAGAGATCCATGCTCTTGTCCCTGCCCCTCACCAGCGTCCTGACGAGATCCATGCTGACCCTACCATAGCCCTCGCCCACGGCCTCGAGGTCGTTCACGCAGGCCCTTACATCCCCCATGTTTTTCTCTGCTATGTACCTCAGAGCTTCCCTGTCGCACTCAAGCTTCTCATGCTCACATATCCTCTGCATCAATGCAACCACTTCTCCCTGGCTCAACTCCTTGAACTGTATCATTAGTACTGAGTTCCTGAGGGGCCTCAATGCGTCACTCCACGGGTCATTGGCTGTAAGCACTATGGGATTTCTGGCATCAGGTATGATGCGCATGAGTTCGTCAAGTCCGCCAATGTCCCCTCTGGCGCTTATCCCGTCTACCTCATCAAGGAGTATAAGTGTCATGCGTTTGGTGAGCGGTCTCCTGAAGGCAGCTACGCCGACTATCCTCCTTATGTCCTCGGCCCTCCTGTAGTCACTAGCGTTGAGCTCAAGCAATTCTAGGTCGTATTCATTTGCCACAGCCTCAACTAGGCTCGTCTTGCCCACGCCTGGAGGGCCGTAGAGCAGCGCAGCCCTCTTCTCAGGCACCTTCCCCTTGAGCCAGGTCTCAATCCATGTTAAGAAGGAACTCTTGGCTTCCTCCTGGTCTATTATCTCATCAACTCTCCTTGGCCTGTACTTTATTATCCAGGGGATCCTTGAGCTCAAGACTGGGCCCCCACTCTCCTGCCCATAACTGCCAGCCACGCCAGGAAGGCGCTGAGCTGTATGTCATCATCGCTCCCCTCTACTATCCTGTAATGTATCTCGCCCAGGTAGTCGGCTATCATTACTCTGAGGTCCTCAGGTAACTTCAGGTCGGCACTGAAGAGTTCCCTGTGTATCTGCTTAACCACATCCTCGCCGCTGAGCCCATACTCTATCATGACCTTCCTCAGCAGCTCCCTGGCGCCGCTGAAGTCCCCCTTGAGCGCTTGCTCAAGCATCTCCTTGATATCCTTAGGCCTGGCAAGGCCGACAACCTTGTAGACGGAGTCCGTGGTAACCCTGCCAAGGGAGGCGGCCGTCTGAAGCATGTTGATGGCCTTCCTCATATCGCCCTCGGATATCTCATAGATAGTCTCAAGTGCATCCTCGTCATACTCTACCTTCTCATTGTCGGCTATATATTTGAGCCTGGCCACCACATCCTCCTTTGAGAGGGGCGTGAACCTGAAGAAAGCACACCTGCTCTGTATGGGATCTATGATCTTCGATGGGTAGTTAGCGGCCAGTATGAATCTGGTGTTGGCACTATACAGCTCCATGAGCCTCCTAAGGGCCTGCTGCGCGTCAGCAGTCATGTTATCGGCCTCGTCGAGAAGGATTATCTTGAACGCTATGTCAGGTGAGGTCCTGCTCCTGGCGAACTCCTTCACCTTCTCCCTTATGGTGTCTATGCCTCTTTCATCGCTTGCGTTAAGTTCAAGCATGTATTGATGATATTCCTCGCCGTAGAGATCGTGAGCCAGGGCATGGGCAGCTGTGGTCTTACCAGTTCCTGGCGGGCCTGCAAAGAGCAGGTGAGGCATGTTCTTCTCATGCACAAACTTCATGAGTCTCTCAACGATCTCGCGCTGATTAACTATGTCCTTGAGACCCCTAGGCCTGTACTTCTCAGTCCAAAGGAGCTCTATTGCTGAGCTCATGCAGCCCACTTCAGTGAACATAACTGCGGCTTGAGGCTAAAAAGGGCGACAGCGAACCCAATGGTTGGCGCTCGCCCTTTTTGGCGCCCAGGTACAGAGGGCGTCTAGGGGCCAGGGCTGAGGCTGGAGGAGCTGCTTCAGCTGATCAGAGCTGATGGTGAGCTAAGGCAAGTTAAGGTCATAATGCTTAGGGATGAGACCGTGCCTCTTCCTGACGGCACTCTAAGCGCTAAGAAAGGGGACGAGGTTGAGGCGCCTCGGTGGGTCGCCAGGGTGCTGGTGGCCAGAGGAGCTGCTAAACTGAAGGATGAGGTTGACATAACCTATCTCAACAGCTACCAGTACAGGGAGAGGAGGACCGCCGCTCCCTCACAGCTGCCCCAGCTACCGCCCGACTTCTACATCAAGGTGAGCGAGTACCTCAGGTCCCTTGATGAGCAGCTCAGGACGAGCCCAAGCGCTATGTTGATGAGGGATAGGGAGAGCGGAGAGAAGGCGCTCATGGAGATAGCCCAGCTACGCCTGAGCAAGGTAATTAGGCTCGCGCAGGTGGAGTCCCAGGAGGACCTGACGGCCTCAATGACGCCCGAGGAGGCCCTGCTGTACACCAGGCTCAGGGAGCTGCTGGGCTCCTGGAAGAGCTACGTAGCCTCGCTCGCTGGGGGTGAGAGCACTTGACTGAACAGCAGGAGGTCAGCATAGGCGAGAGGTTCAAGGACTTCATCCGCAACTACCGCGATTCTACAGGGCTCAAGTATCTCGACAGAGTTAACAGGATGATAAACCTTGACATGTCAAGCCTCATAGTTGACTACCCTGACCTTTATAGGTATGACCATGAGCTGGCCGAGCTATTGATAGACCAACCCAAGAAGGTCCTAGAGGAGTTTGACGATGCCCTCAAGGAGGTCATAGTGGCTGAGGATGCCGAGTTCGCTAAGAGGAAGGGCAAGTTCCACGTGAGGATCCAGGGCCTGTTCGACACCACCAAGATAAGGGACGTCAAGACGGAGATGATTGACAAGCTTGTCCAGGTCGAGGGAATAATAACGAGGATGAAGCCCGTCAGGAGCAGGATGATAAGGGCACTATTCAGGCATGAGAAGGAGGGTTGCAACGCAGAGTTCTACTGGCCTATGGATGAGGAGGAGATCATTGAGGACAAGATAGAGAGACCGCCAGCCTGTCCCGTGTGCGGTGAGTCAGGGGGCCGCTTCGTGCTCCTCAGGGACAAGTCAACTTACATAGATTGGCAGGAGATCACGCTCCAGGAGAGGCCTGAGGATGTGCCTGGCGGCCAGATGCCAAGGAGCATAATGGTAGAGCTCACTGAGGACTTAGTAGACATAGCCAGGCCTGGCGACCTTGTGACCGTTGTAGGTATAGTGGAACCCGTGCCAGTCGGCAATGACAAGAGCCCATTCTTCGAGCTCAGGGTAAACGCCAACAGCCTTAGGGTCTCAGAGAAGGCGCTCGAGGAAGTCTCCATATCCAGGGAAGATGAGGAGCAGATACTCAGGCTTGCCAAGGACCCGTGGATCAGGGAGAAGATAATAGCCAGCATGGCCCCAACCATCTATGGTCACTGGGACCTGAAGGAGGCCATAGCGCTTCAGCTATTCGGCGGGGTCCCCAAGGTGGCACCTGACGGAACCAGGATAAGGGGGGACATACACGTGCTCTTCATAGGCGACCCAGGTGTGGCCAAGAGCCAGCTGCTCCAATCAGCGTCGAGGATAGCGCCGAGGTCTATATACACCAGCGGCAAGGGGTCCTCAGCAGCCGGACTCACGGCGGCAGTGCTCAAGGATCAGAGAACCGGCGAGTACTACCTTGAGGCTGGCGCTATGGTTCTCGCTGACGGAGGTCTGGCCGTCATAGATGAGTTTGACAAGATGAGGAACGAGGACAGGGTCTCAATACATGAGGCCATGGAGCAACAAACAGTGAGCGTCTCCAAGGCCGGTATAGTGGCTAGGCTAAACGCCAGGGCCTCCGTACTGGCTGCCGGCAACCCTAAGTATGGAATTTACGACTCACAGAGGCCCTTCACTGACAACGTGAACCTGCCGCCCACCGTGCTCTCGAGGTTCGATCTCATATTCGTTGTTAGGGACCTCATGGCCATGGAGCACGACAGGCGCCTGGCCAGGTACGTACTTGACGTACACAGCGACTATGCCAAGTTCACGCCCGAGGTGGACCCACAACTGCTTAAGAAGTACGTCATATACGCCAAGAGGTATTCCAAGCCCCAGCTCACTGAGGAGGCTAAGCAAATAATAGAGGACTTCTTCGTCACTATGAGGTCCAGCGCTCAGAAGTACGGAGGAGGCGAGGGGCAGGCACCCGTGCCGATAACAGCCAGGCAGCTGGAGGCCCTAGTGAGGCTGGCGGAGGCCCACGCCAGGATGGCCCTCAAGGATAGGGTGGAGGTGGAGGACGCTGAGGAAGCAGTGAGGCTGGTGCTCTCTTTCCTGAGCAGCGTTGGGCTAGACGTTGAGGAGGGCATTATAGATTACAGCATGATAGCCACTGGAGCGTCATTCCACACAAGGAGACTTATGACCGTTATAACTGACACCATAAGGAGACTCATGGAGGATGGGAGGCCATGCGTTAAGCTTGACGACATAGTCAAGGATGTCACCAACACAGCAAAGGTACCCAAGGAGAAGGTGGAGGACACGATAAAGAAGATGAACCAGGGTGGCATGATTTTAGAGCATAGGGCGGGCTGCTACAAGCTGCCTTGAGGTGTTAGAGCTGGAGGATGGGAAAGCGCTTGAAAGGCTTATGAAGATCCTTGGCTTCAGTGAGCTCTACCCGCCGCAACGCATGGCCGTTGAGGCAGGGGTTGAGGATGGAACCAGCGTTGTCGTGGCTTCCCCCACGGCCTCAGGCAAGACGTTCATAGCGATGCTTGCCCTGGCATCATCAACCCTGAGGACGGGTAAGAAGGCCTTCTACACCGCCCCGCTGAGGAGCATAGCCACCGAGAAGTACAGGGAGTTCAGGGAGGTCCTCGGTAACCTCAACCTCAGAGTCGGCATAAGCATAGGGGATTATGAGGAGATGATCGACATTGATAAATATAACGTAATTGTAACAACATATGAGAAGCTGGACTCAATGATACGTAACTCGCCTGACATGCTGGACAATATAGCCTCCCTGGTAATAGATGAGGTTCACTATGTTGACGATGACAAGAGGGGGCCCATAGTTGAGACCCTGGCCTCTAAGGTCCTCTACAGGGCCAGGGACCCTCAGTTGGTGGCGCTAAGTGCTACCATATCTAACGCCAAAGAGATAGCGGAGTGGCTTGGGGCCAAGCTAATAGTCTCGGACTGGAGGCCTGTGCCCCTCAGCGAGGGGGTGTACAAGGATGGAGCGATACATTATGCTGATGGCCGCACCCATAAGGTGGAAGACGTCTCAGTAAATGCTAGTATCAACCTTGTAGCTGACGCAGGAACCCAGGGGGGCCAGTCTCTGGTATTCGTACAGTCAAGGAGGAGGGCGGTGCAGCTGGCCAAGATGGCCGCTAGGGTGTTCAGTGGACAGGCCAGGAGTCTGCTGAGCTTTGATGAGAGAAAGGCCAGGGAGGCAGCAAAGAGGCTACTAAGCTCCGAGGGCCCGTCAGCCCTAAAGGAGGAGCTGGCGGAGCTCGTCAAGCACGGCGTTGCCTACCATCACGCTGGGCTCAGCAACGAGCAGAGAGGGATAATTGAGGATGCCTTCAGGTCGGGTGCCTTAGGGGCCATATTCGCCACGCCGACCCTGGCTGCCGGGGTCAACCTGCCCGCGAGGAGGGTAGTGGTTGCCGAGTACCTGAGGTATGAGGAAGGCTTCTGGAGACCTATCAAGGTGTTCGAGTACAAGCAGTTCGCAGGCAGGGCCGGGAGACCAGGCCTTGATCCCTACGGTGAGGCTATAATTGTGGCGCTGAAGGGCGACACCGTCGAGGACCTTATGGACACCTACATTAGGGGTAAGCCTGAGAGGATAGAGAGCAGGCTCGGTGGCGTCAGGGGACTTCGGCACTCAGCCCTGGGTGCCGTGGCCTCCGGGCTGGCCAATGATGAGGCCTCACTCGTTGATCTTCACAGGAGGACCCTGTTCTACAGACAGCGCGGTGAGCAGAGGGTGTTAGAGATGCTGAGGAGAGCCCTTGACGATCTGATCAGATGGCGCCTGCTGGTAGACGAGGGTGGGAGATTCAGGGCAACAGAGCTGGGCTCCGTGGTATCCAAGACCTACCTGGACCCCTACAGTGTCGAGGTGCTAAGAAGGCTGACGGTAAAGATGTACAGGGTAAGCAGGAGGACTGGCGGCAAGCCCACGACGTCCATGCTCCTCTATCTCATAGCCTCTATGCCTGACATGACCTACGTGCCGACAACCAGCTCGGATGCCGATAAGGTCCTTGATATCGTAGTTGATAGAGCCCCAGAGCTCGTTGACCTAGTTGATTGGACGGACATAGAGGCGGTTGCGGCCGTCAAGAGTGCCCTTGTTATGCTTGACTGGGTTGAGGAGAAACCAGATGACATTATTGTTAAGGAGTACGGAATAGGGCCAGGCGATGTGGCCTCGATAGTAGACACTGCAAGCTGGATCTCAAGTGCACTGGCCTCAGTAGTGCCAATGGCAGGTCTTGAGGCTGAGATAGGCCAGGCCGACGCCTCAAGCTTTACCTCTGCGCTTGCTGGGCAGCTCAAGGTACTGTCGCAGAGGATAGAGAGCGGCGTAAAGCCTGAGCTTCTGCCTTTAGTCTCCATACCCGGGATAGGCAGGGTCAGGGCCAGGAGGCTCTATAAGGCCGGCTTTACAAGCCTTGACAAGCTAGCCACAGCTAGACCTGAGGACCTGGTTAAGGTGCCGGGCATAGGTCCTGCCATAGCAGCTAACATACTTGAGTTCTTCGGCCGCAAGGAGGAGGCGGCGAGGCTTAGAGGCAGGCAGCAGGAAGGAGGGCCAGGACTTGCAGGCTTCATGTCCTGAGCTTAAGGACCTAGCGGTCTGAGCCGCCAAGTTAAGGATCCAGTTACCCTTAATTCTAGACTATCCTGACGATGTTAATGATGTTACTCCTTAGCCCAACTGAGGGCTTAATGATACTTAGGAGAAGCGCCCTCATACCCTTCATAATGAGGCCCAGATACATTCGGTGAGGACTCCATATTCATGTGAGGGCTTTGACTACCCAAACTGCCTATTAGAGATGCAGTTCCAACCGGCCTCCTCCCTGCCCTAAAGGGCGGGAGCTCCCTTAGGGCAGTTCATTAGTTTGCCAAGCTAGGCTGATACGTTCAGGCAGGCTAAGTCTATGGGCGCCAAGGTGCGTGCAGTGTGATAGCGCAGGCCATGGGACTAAAGAGGGAGGTTTTTGACCTCGCTCTGGTGGACGATGTGATTGGCATTGCTACGTTCCTTGCTGAGACTAAGAGCGGTCAGACGCTCTTCACCTGAGCTACTGGCTTGTCATCTCCATTGCTTTTATAACTTGCGCCTCTGACCAAGCTCTAGGGAAGCCTTTGAGTCTCTTCGGCACGGCAGGGGCCAGGGGACCCTACCCTTCTAAGATAAGCCCCAAGCTAGTATATGATATAGCGCTGGCCGCTGCCAAGCTAGTTGGTGGCGGCCATGGTAGCGCCGTTGTTGGCTATGACACGAGGCTCACCAGCCCCCTGCTGTCGTTGATGGCAGCTTCGGGCTTTATGGCAGGAGGCATGGACGCTATCATAATAGACGTGGCCCCCCTGCCCGTTGTTGGTTTTGCCATCAGGCACAGCAGGTCAAGGGTTGGGGCATCAATATCTGCCAGCCATAACCCGCCCACTGACAACGGGATCAAGCTACTCAAGTCTGAAGGCCTTGAGCTGTTCCGTGAGGAGGAGCTCGAGCTGGAGAAGCTGATAGGTTCTGTAAAGGAAGTTGAGTGGTCAAGGGCCGGCACCTTTACCCAGAGCGATGAGACCAGGTATTACATAGCCTCTGCCCTTGAGCGCGTGGACACTGATAAGTGGGACAGGAGCGACTTGAGGGTTATGGTAGACTGCGCCAATGGCGCCGCCAGCATGGTTACGCCCCAGCTGCTCACCAAGGCGGGCCTCTCACACGTCTTTACGGTTAACTGCCACCCTGACGGCAGGTTCCCTGGTAGGCTTCCTGAGCCTAGGCAGGACATCATGAAGGCCCTGGAGCCCGTGCTTAACAGCTCGGGGGCTGACTTCATGCTTGCCCATGACGGTGATGCCGATAGGTTGGCAGTAATAGACAGAGGACTTGGCTTCGTAAAGCAGGACCTGGTAATAGCCCTGTTGGCCCGCAGGGCCCTGAGGGACCGCAAGGGGCGTGTAGTCGTTTCGGTCGATGTCGGCTATGAGGTTCAGGAGGTCGTAGAGGAGCTGGGGGGCGAGCTCGTAAGGGCCCCTCTGGGCAGGCTACATGAGTATGTGGCTAAGGACTCAGACGTGATAATGGCCTCCGAGCCTTGGAAGCTCATAGATCCCTCGTGGGGCCTGTGGCCTGACGGTATATACCAGGCGCTGTTGATAGTTGATGAGGTGATTAAGTCAGGCAAGTCGTTCCACGACCTAGTCCTTGAGCTTCCATCATATCCCAGCGCCAGGATTTCCTTTAAGATTGCCAGCGACTCCGACAAGTCAGCGCTCTACGCCAGGCTATCTGAAAAAGCTGAGGAGCTGATTAAGGGGGCTAAGGTGACTAACCTGCTGACTATAGATGGCGTGCGCGTTGATGCTGACGACGGCAGCTGGATCCTCCTGCGTCAGAGTGGGACGGAGACCAAGGTCAGGCTCTACATGCAGGCCAAGACCGCTGCCAGGCTGGTGGAGATTATTAACCACGCCAAGGAGGCCGTGATGTCTGAGTCTGAGAAGTTAAATATTAAGGTACTTGATGTGGAGGAGGCTATCGACCTTCGCTCAAGCTCTACTTAACGTACATTCTTATGCGCCTCTCCAGCTCCTCCGCACTGACCTGACCAACTACAGAGTCGACAACCTTACCCTTGACTAGTATCAGTATTGATGGTATGTGCTTTACCTTATACTTATCAGCTACCGTATAGGCCGAGTCTACATCAACCTTGCAGTAGGCCACGCCGGGCCTCAGCAGCCTTGAGGCTACCTCCTTATATGTCTTGTAAAAGTTGACGCATGGACCACACCACTCTGCAGTAAAGTATAGCAGTACAACCTCGTTCTCAGAGAGAAGCTTGTCTATGTTCTTGCCATCCACGGAGATCACGAAATCCTTTAACACCTTTGACAGGTACTCAGCCCTGTGCTCAAGCTCCTCTGACAACTCCTTCCACAGGTTCAAGGCTACCCTCGCCTTAGCCTAGGCTCAAGAGTTAAAAAGCCAGAACATATCTACCTAGACCAGCAATTAAATGAGATCATACCGTAGCTGTGGGTATTATTCAACTAATTTGCAGCTTAACACGCTATTAGTATAAGCGTATAAAAAGGTTTACATCGTAATAACCAGGAGGTTTCAGGATTGGCAGTAACGGAAGTGCCAAGGCTAAAGATAGAGGGGCCATTAACCTTACCTGCGCCTGGCAGGCTCGTCAAGGACTCCACTGGAACCTATGTTGAGATAGCCGAGAGGAAAATACCTATCGGAGGAGCAATACCACCGCTGAGGGATGGCGAGAAGCACGTACAGTACACCACCACACTGTGCCCCATCTGCATGAGACTTATACCTGGCAGGATCTTTGAGAGGGAGGGCAAGGTCTATATAAGGAAAGTGTGCCCGGACCACGGCGAGTTTGAGGAGCTCTACTATGGCGATGCCAAGCTCTACTACAGGATGATGAGGTATGAGGAGACAGGTAAGGGGGCCGGTAAGATAAAGGCCTACGTCCAGCTCTCGGCCCCTTGTCCGTTCAACTGCGGCCTGTGCTCGATGCATGAGAACCACACGGCCCTAGTCAACCTTGTCGTCACCAACAGGTGCAACATGTCATGTTACTACTGCTTCTTCTACGCAGAGAGGGCAGGCTACGTGTATGAGCCTAGCCTAGAGCTGCTCAGGTACCAGATAAGGCAAGTAAAGAAACAGAACGTGACCTTGGCGGTCCAGATAACAGGCGGAGAGCCAACAATGAGAGATGACCTCCTGGACATAGTCAAGATGCTGAAGGAGGAGGGAGTCAGACATGTGCAGCTTAACAGCGAGGGCATAAGGTTTGCCGAAATGTACTTTAACAATCCCGAGGCAGCTATAAACTATGCCAGGCAGCTGCGTGAGGCTGGTGTCAACACTGTCTATCTCAGCTTTGATGGTGTGACCCCTAAGGCTAACCCCAAGAACCACTGGGAGATACCATACATATTTGAGGTCTTCAGGAAGGCAAACATGACAAGCGTAGTACTGGTGCCCACCCTCATAAAGAACATGAACTTCAACGAGATGGGTCTCATACTTAAGTTCGCTGGGAAGAACATGGACATTGTCAGGGCAGTGAACTTCCAGCCTGTTAGCCTCACTGGCCAGCTAAAGAAAGGTGAGAGGGAGAAGATGAGAGTCACTATAGCCGATGCCATAAAAGGCATAGAGGAGCAGACAGAGGGCCAGATACCCGCTGAGACCTGGTACCCAATACCAGTGGCAGCCAAGTTCGCCAAGTTCGTGGAAGCTGGTGTGGGCACTGAGCAGTTCTGCATGGCTAACCACCCCATGTGCGGTGCCGCTAACTACGTATTCGTTGATAGAGGGCCAGACGGCATGCCTACAAGGTTCGTACCGCTCGGCACATTCTTTGACATTGATGGCTTTATAGAGTACCTTGACGAGAAGCGCTTTGACCTAGAGAACTCAAGGTTCAGGAAGCTCGCGCTGTTCAAGAGCATAGTGGACCTGAGGAAGTTTGTTGATGAGAAGAAGATGCCAAAGGAGCTGAGCTTCTCCAAACTGCTCACGAGCGTGCTGATAAAGAGGAACTACGAGGCCCTGGGTCAACTTCACTACAACATGCTGTTCATAGGCATGATGCACTTTATGGACCTTTACAACTACGATGTTGAGAGAGTCAGGAGGTGCAACATACACTACACGCTGCCTGACGGCAGAGTTGTGCCCTTCTGCACGTTTAACGTGCTCGAGAGCCTCTACAGGGACTACATACAGGCCAAGTACAAGAAAGCTGAGTTGCCCAAGGAGTCCCTCAAGGTCTTTAACCCAGGTGAGAAGTACGACAGATCAAAGTACTTACTGAGGATAAAGAAGGACCCACTCTATATAAACACCTACAAGGGCTTCATATTCTGACCTGCGGCGGCAGGTATTCAGGGATGCCATAATGGGGTTCCAACACCCCATACCTTAAGTTCGTCCAGCTGCCACACAGGGTTCTCACCTCCTTAAGGTATAGCGCAGCCTTTAGGCTGCTGCCCCTACCATCTAGTAGTGGGGTCCCACCGCCGAAGGCTGTAGGGGCCACCGTGATCCAGAGCTCGTCTACAAGGCCTCTAGACAGCATTGAGTATGATGTAGCCCCTCCGCCCTCAACCAGGAGCCTCCTAACTCCAAGCCTGTCGTGAAGCTCCTCCACCAAGGCCCTTAGGTCGACGTCCTGCGCCCCACGGGCTATGACCACGATACCTCTTGAGGTATACCTTGAAAGCTCCCTGTCGCTGTGGCCCTCCCTTGTAGCCAACACTGCGCGTCCTTCGACCTCAAGTGCTGCTAACTCAGGGGGCACTTTTAGGGCTCCATCAACTATAACCCTCAGAGGGCTTCTCCCTATGGCCCTCCTCACGTTAAGCCTCGGGTTGTCCCTGAGAACGGTGTTGGCCCCCACTAGGACTGCATCAGCCCAGGCCCTAAGGGAGTGCAGTAGGTCCAGGTCGGCTTCGCAGCTTAGCGCCGAGAAGCCCATAGGGTCAGCTATCCTTCCGTCAACAGTCATGGTCGAGAACACTACAGTGTAGGGCCTCATAAACCTCCTGCCTCCTGCAGAGCCTGGGACCTTCAGTGGAGATCGTCAGGGGCAGCATAAATATAAGGACAGAGTCACAGTTTGAGGTCATAGACATAACATCCAAGGTAGCGGAGTGGCTCAGGTCGATAGGGGCCGAGGATGGGCTCCTTGTGGTCTACGCTCCTCACACTACAGCAGCCATAACTATAAATGAGCCTGAGAGTGGCCTAAGGCAGGACATAGTCGACGTCATTAAGGAGTACTTCAGGCCTGGTGGGAGCTGGCGCCACAACCTGATAGATGACAACGCACACGCACACCTGGCAGCCAGCTTTATGGGAAACTCTAGGGTGATCCCAGTGGCAGGGGGCTCCATGACTCTTGGAACCTGGCAGGCCATCATGTTTGTCGAGATGGATGGGCCCAGGCAAAGGAGGGCCGAGCTGCTCTTCATAGGGGGCAGGAAGCCCAAGGTACCTACCCAAGGCGCCTGAGCTCCACCTGAGGTCTTGAGCCGGTGCCATAGCCTATTACGGCATAGTATCCCCTAGCCAGGGGACCAGCATTAACGGCCACTATGCCCTCGTACTCGTCGAGCCCCCTATCCTCATGTACATGACCAAAGAGGTGAAGCCTTGGCCTAAGCCTCAGGGCCAGGTCCCTGACCTCCCTAAGCCCTATCCTCACACCCATGTAGGTCCTATCAAGGACACCACGCGGAGGATAGTGCGTTATTAGGACTTCGATGAGGCTGGGCTGGACGGAGTGGAGGGCCTTTATGTCGCTAAGCGGATCTATGCCACCGACGCCAGCAAACCTGACCCCTGCGACCTCAATAACCCTCCCGTCCACTAGCATGCCTCTAGAATCCAGTGCCCTCCTTATGGATATGTCATCAAGATTGCCCGTAACGGCCACAACGTTCTTAGCCTCATTGATCACGTCCACAGCTTCCAGGCACTCTAAGTCGCCTGAGACTATGAGCACATCATAAGCTTCCTTGCCTATCAGCTCTTTAAGAGCGCCTGTGTTGCAGTGCACATCCGAGACGTGAAGCAGCCTGGCCAAAGCTCAGACCTCCACGCCGAGACCTCTCAGAAGGCTTCTAAGCCTTGCCATGGCCCTGAGCCTCTCCCTGTCGCCCACTCTGGCCCTCTCAACAGCCTCTCTCAGGTAGCTCAGCGCCTCTAGAGCTGCCTTCCTGTCAAAGGGGTAGGGCACGCCATCCTTGCCTCCAACGGCATAGGCATAGGCGAAGGGATCCAGGCTAAGAGTCAGGGGATCACGGTCTGATGTAGGTATCGAATAAACTATGTCGGCTATGAGAGCTAGGGCCCTAAGGGTCGTGGGCCCCAGCGAGTGCGCCAGGGCCAGCTCCCTCTCGCTGGCCGGTGGCGATCTCGTCAGTCTCTCCAGTGACCTCAAGAGCTGTCTCGATGGCATCACTGGCCTGTAGTACCTGGCAGTCCTCTCTGGCTTCCTCTGCTGACTGAGTAGCGTCGGCGTCCCTAGCGCGGCGTTTGCCTGAGCCAGGTAACGTAATACCCTTTCCTTGCCCTCTGATAGTATATCTAGGTAGGCCTTGCGGGCCTCCCTGCTCTCAGCAGCTGTGGCATTAAGGGTTACGTCAGCCCTGATACCCGCAACGCCGCTGAAGGGCTCTTCAATAGCATCTTTGTCCAGATGATACCTTCTAGCCAGCTTGTGCTCAAGGCTCATACCCTGGTCTATCGCTAGGACGGGACCCTTGTGCGTTACGACCACGGCATGCTCATATATATCAAAACCGTCCTGAAGGAAAACCGACGTAGCCCTAGCGGACACCTTGCTGAACTCAGTCATGCGGCCGCTGTCAACGTCGAGCCTTCTCTCAGCCTCAAGGGCCTCCTCAGGGATCCTGAGCATCCTTGAGCCCTTACCTCCCAGGATCAGGAATCCTAGGTCCTCCTCCCAGCTTACCTGCTTCAGGAGTGCCACTACAACTGTGGTGCTACCGCTGCTGTCCCAGTCCATGCCTATGATGTTATTGAAGGCCTGAAACCACAGGGGGTCAGTCAGTCCCCTTACTAGGCCTTCAGGACCTCTTTCGTCTATAATGGCCTCTACTATTGACCTAGTAAGCTCCTTCATCACCCTTAGCATCCAGGGCGGTACGTGCCCGTCGTGAAGCGGAAGGTCGGCTATGCCTGCCATATCCTTGACTAGATGCCGGTGCCTAAAGGTTATTTAGGTAGCTGGGCCTCAGCACTCTGATTCAAGCCTGGACTTAAGGTTGTTGATACTACTCTGCAGCTCCTCCCTCGACCGTAGCTCGACAAGCATGGCCTTAGTGTCGTCTATCAAGCCACGGGCCACATCAACTTTATGACGCAGGTTCGGCAGGATAGCGTCAGGGTAGTCGAGACCCCTAAGAGACTCATAGATGGCCTCCATTACGTCAAGGGCCTTCCAGGCCTCGTCAACATCGCCACGACGCAGGCTCTCGAGCGCATGGCGCCTTAGTTCACCAACGACATCGCCTAGGCCCTGCAGGTAGGGTACCACCTGTACCCCTAGCTCCTCAAAGCCTGGCAACTTACCCTCTACAACTACTGAGAAGAACGCCTTAGCCTCTACATACTCACTTACCGCGTTATAGGTAAGTCCTGAGTGGCTCAGCTCTGGGTATGGGTCTACGGTTCTGAGCAGCTCCTTTGTCACTGACTCACACTCATCTAGGTACTTCCTAGCCTCCTCCACGTTGCCCTGATGAAGTGCTGTTATGCTCCAGCCGCTGAGCCTTATCACGTCCCTGCTGAGCTTAACCGCCTTCTCCCTGGCCGCGTCAAGCTCCCTTAGCTTTGAGTCCGCCTTAAGCACTATCTCCTTAAGTATCTTACCGTAGTCCTGCAAGGTGATTCCCAGCTGGCTATGCGGGACAGAATTAATTGCCTGATCTCCTGTGTGGAAAACGATTTATTTGGTACCACCGTTAAGAGGTCAGGGCCCGTAGCTCAGCTCGGTGGAGCGCCCGGCTGATAACCAACCGTGCCAGGCCAGAGACCGGGCGGTCGGGGGTTCAAATCCCCCCGGGCCCACTAACTTCTAGGCTCCTTGAAGGAGTTG
>DAJS01000020.1:0-129 GCA_002496425.1 Acidilobaceae archaeon UBA162 | reverse complement strand
GTTAGACAGGAGGGTTGAGAACTGTGAAGCTCCAGTGAAACCACCATGCTGCCTAAGCTTACTCCCTTTTAAGTACATTCAGTAAGACTTACGTTACTATCATTCGATCAAACCCCTCGAGCATCATCA
>DAJS01000005.1:6122-14531 GCA_002496425.1 Acidilobaceae archaeon UBA162 | reverse complement strand
GGTAGCCCTCGCGATTTACTTCAGTGCGCTATTCGTCAATCTGTCCTCGCTGCCAAGGCCTATCGAGTACGCCATGATGGCGATCCCATTCACCGAGGCGGCGCTGGCACTGACAAGCTACGCGGTCGGCCAGTACTCCATGACGCTCCTCAGCATAGCTATCATGCTAGCCTACGCGGCTGCATTCGTGGCGCTCTCTGTGAAGCTCTATAACCCTGAGAAGCTCATACTTCAGAGATAAATGACAAAGTGAACGGGTAAGCCTTTAGGTCTTGAAGGTTATTATAGAGCGGGTGCAGGGAAGTCTGCTATAGCGGGCACACCCGAATGCCAATGCGTCCCTGCACCAGCAAATACCCTGAGCCCCTATGAAGAAGTGGTGAAGGCGGTAAACCACAAACCAATGAACCGCCTAAGGGAACTCTCGCCCTAAAGGGCGAGAGGAGAACAGCTAGGCAGGCCTCTTAGGCCTTGGCCTTATGAAGTCCTTTGGGGCCCTCTCGAAGGGCTCAAGGTACTTCCTCAGCACCTTGGGTATTACTACGGTTCCGTCAGGCTCCTGGAAGTTCTCAAGTATAGCCGTTATGGTCCTGGTTGACGCTATCCCGGTGCTGTTAAGTGTGTGCACGTACTCACCCCTCTCCATGCCCTTCCTCCTGACGAGCCTTATGTTGAGTCTATAGGCCTGCCAGTCGGTGCAGTTGCTGGCGCTCACCATCTCCCTGTACTTGCCCTGAGCCGGCATCCAGACCTCCAGGTCGTACTTCTTCACCGCGCAGGCCCCTAGGTCGCCCGAGGCTATGTTGACGATGCGGTAGGGCAGGCCGAGGCCCTGGAAGAGCTCCTCGGCGTTACTTATGATATCCTCGTGTAACTGTTTGCTATCCTCGGGCCTGGAGAAGATGAACTGTTCGATCTTGTGGAACTGGTGAACCCTGAAGATGCCCTTAAGATCCTTATTGGCAGCCCCTGCTTCCTTCCTAAAGGCAGGGCTTATGCCTACCAGCTTCTTGGGCAGCTCATCATCATATATCTCCTCGTTGTAGTAAAGCGCTGCCAGCGGGTGCTCGGCGGTAGCTATCAAGTACAGGTCCTCGCCCTCAACCTTATATATGGCGTCCTGGAAGGTGGAGAGATCTATGACCCCATTAATAACTGCGTACCTTAACATGTAGGGCGGTAGCACTAGCTGGTAGCCCTTAGCCGTCAGCCTGTCTACGGCGTAGAGCAGGAGCGCGAGGTCAAGCCACACAAGATCCTCAAAGAGGTAATAGAACCTGGATCCTGCCACCTCGCCTGCCTTGACCGTGTCACCAAGCCTGAGCACGTTCTCGAGCATGTCTGCATGGCCCACAGGCTTCCAGTCTATTAGGTCATAATCCACCTTGAACCCATACCTATCTGTTTGCGCCCTAAAGCTCTCCACGAACTCCTTGTAGACCTTGGGTCTACCCCAGAACCTTATGGGCACCGTGGCCTCCTCGCCGCCCACCGGCACGTCATCAAGCACTATGTTGGGAAGCCTCCAGAGGGCCTGAAGCCTCCTCCTCTCAACATCTTCGAGCTCCTTCTCGGCCTCCACCAGCCTCTGCCTGAGCCCCTTTGCCTCCTCCAACAGCCTGGCCTTCTCCTCGCCTGAGGCCTTGGCTATTGAGGAGCTGATCACGTTGTGCTGGTGTCTAAGCTCGTTAATTTCTGCTTGTAGCTTCCTCCAGTAGACGTCCAGGCTCAGCGCCTCATCTACAAAACTGACGTCTATCTGTCTACGCCTTAGGGCCTCTCTTAGTGCGTCTGGGTTGCTCCTAAGCAACTCAAGTATTGACCATGGCATGGCCCTCAGCCTCGAGCCCTAAGCTAGTCTAAGGGCCAGCTCCCGCCCCTATATATACGCGGTACTGCTTCAACACATTCCTTACGAGTNNCCTCTCGGGTGCAAGCCGAGCGCTCTTCCAGCTGAGCTACCGGCCCACAGGCCCCTCTGCAAAGCACATCTATGGGGGTTTAAGGGCTCTTCTCTTACAGGCCTAGGACATATTAGGGGCGGCCTCCTGAGGTTCAGGGAGAAGATCATGTCAGGAAGTGAGGAGAGTCACGACCTTACTGACTATGAATGGCTGCTGTCAAGGGTTTATGAGAAAATACCGCCTAGAGGCTCAGGGGTAACACTGGACCTGCCAGAGCCACAGATCATACGCGTGGGCACTCAGACTATAATAAAGAACTTCAGGGAGATCTCGCAGAGGCTGAAGCGCGAGCCCGAGCTAGTGTCGAGGTACCTGGCCAAGGAGCTAGCATCTGCCAGCAGCTATGACAGTGGCTCAGGTCAGCTAACACTCAGCGTTAAGGTCTCAGGCAAGATAGTCAGGCAGGTCCTCGATATGTTCGTTAAGGACTACGTGCGCTGTCCCACGTGTGGCAGCATAGACACTCACCTGGAGCGTAAGGGCAAGGTTTGGCTACTTGTGTGTGAGGCCTGCGGCGCTGAGCAATCAGTAAAGCCGTTCTAATATCTGAAGGGTTCCTTTTAATCAATGAAGCAGTTATACAGATAATAAAGAACCTTTAACTTATCTGCGAACAATAAACGCTTTATAATCCTTTAGACCACCTGGTTACTGAGGAAGCCTTTATGTCGTCTACGTCGATTCCGTCCAAGTTTGACGTAGCTGTTGTTGGGGCTGGCCCCGCAGGGTCAGCGACTGCCTACCTCTTAGCCAAGAAGGGCTTCAAAGTGCTGTTGGTCGAGCGTGGCAGGGGGCTCGGTGATAAGCAGCTCTTTGGCGGCAGAGTTTACGCACAGCCACTCAGGGAGGTGTGGCCAGAGCTTGACAAGGAGGCCCCAATTCAGCGCTGGGTAACGAGGGAGAGGGTGAGCCTCGTCTCAGGCGATAAGGCTCTGACACTGGAGTTCAAGGGTGGTGAGAGGAAGAGTTTCACAGCCCTTCTGCCCCAGCTGGTGGCCTGGATGCAGAGGAAGGCCGAGCAGGCAGGAGCCATATTCGCCACAGAGGCCACGGTTGATGAAATAATGTTTAAGGACGGCAAGGCTGTGGGCATCAGGAGTGGCAATGACGTTGTCTATGCAGATGTGACGGTAGACGCTGAGGGGGTTAACAGGCTTCTGCTCGAGAGGGCTGGCATAGTGCCTAGGCTGAGCCCTGACCACATAGCGTTGGGCGTGAAGGAGGTTCTGAGGACTGGCAGCTCACAGCTTGAGGCGGCCTTTGGCATAGGATCTGATGAGGGCGTGGCATGGGTAGTTGTTGGGGATGTAACTCGCGGCGTCCCAGGCGGAGGCTTCATTTACACCAACAAGGACACGGTCAGCATAGGGGTGGTGATTCACCTCAAACACGCCATCAACGCTATCGAGTCGGGTCAGTTGAACAATCATGTCTATGAGCTTGTTGAGGGCTTCAGGCTCCACCCTTACTTCCGTAACCTGTGGCACGGCGCTACCATATCTGAGTACGGCGGCCACCTTACAATAGAAGGAGGCCTCAGCTTCGCGCCTAAGAGGCTCGTCTACCCAGGCCTACTGGTAGTCGGCGACGCAGCTGGGCTCCTGCTGAGCACGGGCATAAATTACAGGGGAGTCGACTACGCAGTCTACAGCGGCAAGCTGGCTGCCGAGGCAATAGAGTACGCTGCCTCCCATGGCGGCCTCACGTACGACAATCTGCTTGAGTATGAGAGGAAAGTGAAGGATAGCTTCATGTACAGGGACCTAGTCAGACACAGGGCGGTTGAGATGTTGATGAATGACCCAACCATGTTCTCGAAGCTGGCAGAAGTGTTTATTGGGCTGTTCTCCCAGATGTTCGAACAGGACTATTCGGTGCCAACCCCTTACGAGGCCTTCACGGGCGCGCTCACTGAACATAATATGAGCTTAAATAAGCTCATGTCCTACATGATAACAGCGGTGAGAGGTTTATGAGCGCAACTGTCCAAGCAACTAATAAGCAGTCGCCTGAGCCCAAACCTATGAAGCTGGAGGACATTCTTCAGAGCGACGTTTGGAACGTCGATGAGGAGCCACACATAGTTGTTGACTACTCTAAGTGCGAGAAATGCCCAACAAAGCCCTGCATCTACCTCTGCCCAGCAGGCTGTTACACGCTGGCGGGTAACAGGGTGGTCTTCAGCTATGAGGGTTGCGTGGAGTGCGGTACATGCAGGGTGATATGCCCCATGGACGCCATAACATGGAACTACCCTAAGAGCGGCCATGGAATTATGTACAGGTTCACATGAGGTGAAGTGGTTGAGGATAGTAGTAGGTATGAAGTGGGTCCCTGGGACCCAATCGGTGAGGATAGACCCCAAGACTGGCACGCTCATAAGGGAGGGTGTGCCAAGCATAGTTAACCCGCACGACCTGCCAGCCGTCGAGCTTGCCCTAAGGCTTAGGGACAAGTATGGCGGCGAAGTCATAGCGCTCTCCATGTCCCCTCCGCCCGCGATCAAAGGACTTGAGTACCTGATAGGGATGGGAGTCGATAGGGCAATACTTCTGACCGATAGGGTTTACGCCGGTGCTGACACGCTAGCCACCAGCTACGCGCTGGCCAATGCGATAAGGAAGATAGATGCCGAGATAGGCAAGGTTGACCTGGCAGTATTCGGACAGGAGACCACGGACTCAAGTACTGCTCATATACCTGCTCAGACGGCGAGCTGGCTCAACTGGCCCTACGTCTACTACGTGAGGGACGCATGGCTTACAGAGGACGGCAAGCTGAGGGTTGAGAGGATACTTGAAAATGCCATAGAGGAGTGGGAATTAGACATGCCTGCCATAATAAGCATTGCCATGAAGTCTATTAAGCCAAGGCCAGTAAGCCTGCTCAACAAGATAAGGTTCAAGACAAACCCCTCCACGTTGATTACTTGGACTAACAGCTATATGAACCTAGACGTCCGTTGCGTTGGGCTGAAGGGCTCGCCTACGTTTGTGGCCAAGACCGTTGACGTGCCTGAGGTACCCAGAAAGAAGATCGTCTACAAGCCCAAGGACGGGGAGGATGCTGCCAGGTGGATCCTCAAGTCGCTTTTGTCGGATGAGAAGGCATCAAGGGCCCTGCTCAAGGCCCTTAGGGGCTCCAGCGGGGGTGAGGGCTCATGAGTCAGAAGCCTCAGGGCGACTGCGGGGACATATGCCCTGAGTGGGGCTGCAGGAACAAAGACGAGTACCGCGGTGTCTGGGTAGTTGGAGAGGTGGATGAGAACGGGCTATCAGAGGCCAGCCTCCAGATGCTGACGCCTGCGAGGAAGGTGGCCTCCAAGCTTGGCACCAAGATAACAGGCGTGCTCATAGGCCACAACGTGAAGGGTCTCGCTGATCAATTCATGGAGTATGGCGCAGATGATGTCATAGTAGTTGACGACGAGAGGTTCAAGGAGTACGTGCCTAACGTGTTCGGGGAGGCAGTAGTAGAACTGGTGAAAAAGTACAAGCCAGAGATGATATTTATAGCGGGTACCATGAGAGGAAGGGAGCTAGCGCCGTTCATAGCCAACCACCTGAGGTCTGGCATAACGGCTGACTGTACCGACTTTGATGTTGATGAGAAGACCCGTGACGTCTTCCAGATACGCCCGCCCTTTGGAGCCGTCTTGCTGGCATACATAAGGACACCTAACAGGAGGCCCCAACTGGCCACGGCGAGACCTAACGTGTTCCCACTGCCTCCGAGAGATCCAAGCAGAGCTGGTAAGGGAGAGATCATAGAGGAGAAGGTAGAGCACGTGCCAGTGCCCAAATCAAGGCTCGTGTCAAGGAAGGTGGTGCCGAGGACTGAGGCGCCTATAGAGAAGGCCGAAATAGTGGTCGGAGGCGGCAAGGGGCTTGGCAGCGCCGAGGGCTTCAAGATGCTCGAGGAGCTAGCCAAGGAGATAGGGGCTGTGGTGGGCGGCTCAAGGAAGGCCGTGGACCTGGGCTGGATACCCCACGAGAGACAGATAGGACAGACAGGCAAGTCTATCAAGTCGGTGATCTACATGGCCGTGGGCATAAGCGGCGCCGCCCAGCACATGTTCGGCGTCAGAGAGGCAGAGGTTGTGGTTGCCATAAATAACGATCCTTCAGCCCCCATATTAAGCCAGGCAGACTACGGCGTTGTGGCAGACTACCGTGAAGTTATACCTAATCTAATCAAGTTGGTAAGGGAAATAAAGGACAGATTGGCTAAGGGTGAGCCCATAGACCTCTGAGGAAGGCGAAGCTGATGGGCGAGCAAGACCCTAGACTTAGGTCTTTTGAACTCTACCTCAGGACGCAGGTCCTTCCCCTTGGTCTTAAGGTTAACGTGGAGCTGGCGCTCAAGATTGAGGCCCTTCAGAGGAGGATAGCAGATGACGCTAGGGTCATTATTGACGCTATCTGGTCTAATGGTATCACGCTTTCTGACCTGCTGGCAGAGCTGTCGAGAAGAGGATTACTGGCCAAGTACATAGTTGCTGTTGCTAATGAAATGGGTGAAAAAGTAAGTGAGAGCTCGGCGGAGCAGACGCTGGCCTCAGCGCTGGGAGGCGACATGAACAGGCCAGGGTCCAGATCGGCCCTTTTGGCCTTCCAGGCGCTGGCCAGAAGCTACGCGGAGAAGTATGAGGAGGTCAACGGTTTTGCGAGCTCAGAGGGGCCGTATTGCCCCTTGTGCGGCAGCGAGAGCAACGTGATGGTGCAGATCGGTGATGAGTTCAGAATGGTGTGCTCTCTCTGCGGCTACGAGTGGGTCATCTCACGGTCAACAATTAGGTGTCCTTACTGTGGCAACTCCAACGCACTAAAGATAGGCCTCCTTATGGACAGGGAGCGCCGCTACGGCCTGGCCTTCTGCCAGGAGTGCGGATCGTCATGGAAGATCATAGTCGATAAGGCCTTAGCGTCAGGGCCTAGTTCACTGATACCATTAGCAGCCATGGCTGCTGACAAGCTAAGGGACGCCGCCGACAGACTTTTCAGCCCCATGAAGGGTGGCGAGGGCTGACTCAATGGCAAGGGTGGCGTCCGAGGCCAGACGGAGCTGAATGGCCGCCAGAGCTAAACCTATAGTGGCCAGTGCTATGGCCCAGCTGTACCTGGGCCTGACAAGGCTTGACCCATCACCAAGGCTTCTGGCCCAGAGACCCAACAGGATCCCTAACACAGGTATGCCAATTATCATTATGTAGCCTGCCATAAGCAGCGCTATCACTACGACAGCCCACGCCGTGCCGAGCCTGACACGGCCTAAGGCCTTCAGGAGCTCATATAGTGCTAGTAGGAATGCGAGCTCTATTGCAGACCCTGTCAGGGCCAGCATCAGGGCTATCATAGCTAGGACCGTTGATTGCGGGCTAGTGCCTCTGCCCAGCGTTAAAGTGAGCACTGCAGCCACTACTCCGCCTGACATTAGGAAGGGGCCTGTGAAGGCCTCAGCCTTCCCAGTAAAGTACCTCCTGTAGCTATCAAGCCTTACCGTTAGGTCGTTTTCAGGTCTCTCCTGTACGCTCAACCTGCTGCACCTCTGGCTCAACGGTGGCGTCTACCTTCAGTACCTTGTTTAGGTACTTTGCCGTGAACCCTGGGTCAAAGCCCCTAGTACCGTCAACTACAACCTTTCTGGGCCTGGCCTCCTCCACGTACTCAATTATCTCGGGGAAGCTGGCGTGATCGCTGTAAGCTAGGTTGTACAGGTTAGGCTTCACCTCAACAAGTGTTCCTCTTCTCTCGCGGCCTGTGAGCACAACGTGAACGCCTGGAGCCCTCGTAGCGCTGAAGCTCTTTTTTACATGCATGAACACTATTGTGCCAGGGCCGGCCCTGGTAGAGTCAAAGATGTTCACCTTGCCCAGTTCCACCCCATAGAACTTGGAGGCCACCTGGGCCAGCTTGAGGGTCACCTGGTCGGCCATGAAGGGGTTCCTGACGCCCCTAATCCTCAGTTCGACCATTATCTCCTGCAGCTTTCCATTGAAGCCGTAAAGCCATACGGGCCCCTCAAGACCTTTGGACTCTATGAGGTCTATCAGCGCGCTCAATGCGTCCCACTCAGTACCTTTTCGGGTCAGGTGAGGGCTTCCATAGGTGGCGTCTATGACTAGCACATCAAGGCCTTTCATGGGCTCCGTGCCGGGCATCTTGAAGTCTCCTGTATAGCCGGCGCTGCCTTCCTTGGTCTCAACCAGGACCTGCGCGCTTCCAGCTATGTGACGGGCTGGGTAAAGCTCTATCGTTTCGCCGTTGAACTCGAAGCGCCTGTGGTAGTCCACGCTGATCGCCTTATGTTCAGGTACCTGGTAGCCTAGGATATTCAGGAACTCATGCGTGGTTGGCGTTGCTACTATTAACATGCTATCTTTGATGCTCCTGGAGAGGTACTTCATGTGATCCTCATGAGCATGGGTTACCACTCTGACAGGTCT
>DAJS01000005.1:0-6039 GCA_002496425.1 Acidilobaceae archaeon UBA162 | reverse complement strand
AGCCAGTGTTGGTACGTTTACCTGCAACATGAGGAGGTGGTCCCGCCGCGGGGATTTGAACCCCGGACCACCCGGTCACGGCCGGAGGGGCATGGCCCTCAGGCCGTCGCCCCGTCCCACTACAGCCGGGCGCTCTGGCCGCTGAGCTACGGCGGGCCTTATGTCTCACCCTCTGGCGTCGGTTTAAAGTCTTCTGCAATCCTTGGCATAGAGGCCTGTTGAACTCCTAGGGCACTTTAAACAGCGACTCCTAGGATGTAGCTCGGCTTATTTGGGCCACTCCATGCTTGTGCGCTCTGGGCCTTAAGCATATAAGCTAAGCTTATTTCCTCTTAACTGGCGTCTTATCTGTTGGATACAGGAGGTGCACCAAAGATGAGTTCTACTGAGTCCACAAAGGAAGGGGAGAGGACTGTAAAGTACTCTGATATAGTCTATGAAGTATTGAAGAGAGACATACTCAACAGAAAGTTTGAGCCCAAGGACAAGCTGAGCGAGACTGCACTCGCAAGGATGTATAACGTGAGCAGGACTCCTGTAAGGGAGGCGCTACATAAGCTCGAGAAGGAGGGCCTGGTGGTCAAGCTGAGCGATGGCTATCATGTGGGCTTCCTCAGCAAGGAACAGATACTTAAGATATTTGAGGTGCGCTCCGTGCTTGAGGCGCTGGCAGCAAAGAAGGCAGCTGAGAACCACGACCCAAAGATGCTCGAGGAGCTTAGGAAGGCAGCTGAGGCATTTACTAATGCCGACAAGAGCAACCCTCTGGCCCTGGCGCAGGCAAACAGCCACTTACACGATGTGGTGGCAGATATGAGCGGCAACGAGTACCTGCGTGATATCCTCAAGGATCTCAGGAACAAGCTGGCCATAGTCAGGGTTGACCTCTTCGCCTCCTCGAGCAGGGTAGAGCAGGAGATCAAGGAGCACATGGAGATATACGAGGCCATAGCTAAGGGCGACCCGCAGGCCGCCTACGAGGCGGCTCTGAGGCACCAGCTCAACCTGATGGAGTTCATAAAGTCCAAGAAGATGATTGGAGGTATCCTGATCTGAGATATCGCTGGTTAGGCTTGGCATATAGGTCTTAACTTAAAATGCCTGTGCCAACGTTACGGTTCAGGGAGCTAGCTATGTCGCTGAGACTTTCAACATTCAAGGCGCCACCTAAGGGGGAGCACTATGATTTGTTAATAGTTGGTGCCGGCCCGGCTGGGCTCTCGGCAGCGCTGTACGCTGCCAGGCTGTTGCTTAAGGCCATAGTAGTAAGTATGGATGTAGGCGGTCAGCTCAACTTGACTAATGAAGTTGATGACTACCCAGGCCTGCTCAGGATAAGCGCCTCAGAGCTGGTGGCCAGGTTCAGAGATCATGCTGAGAAGCTGTTCGGGGTTCCGGTCTATACTAACATAACGGTTCAGAACATGATCAGGGAGGGCGATGAGTATCACATAACTGGCACCCGCGGGCTTGACGTGTACTCTAAGGCCGTTATCATAGCCGTGGGAACGGCCAGGAGGAAGCTGGAGGTGCCGGGCGAGAAGGAGTTCACTGGGAAGGGCGTAAGTTACTGCAGCATATGTGACGCGCCGCTCTACAAGGGCAAGGACGCGGCCGCCGTAGTGGGTGGTGGGGACTCGGCCATGGAGGGCGCCATAATACTGTCAGGCTACGTCAAGAAGGTATACTTGATACACAGAAGGTCGGAGTTCAGGGCTAAGCCGTTCTATGTCGAGGAGGCCAGGAGCAAGCCTAACATAGAGTTCATACTCAACTCAGTGGTCAAGGAGATAAAGGGCGACAAGGTTGTCAGAAGCGTTGTGGTCGAGTCTAAGGACGGCGCTGTAAGGGAGATATCGGTTGACGGGATATTTGTGGAGATAGGCTCAGAACCGCCGAAGAAGTGGTTCCAATCACTGGGGCTTGAGACTGACGACCTTGGTTACATAAAGACTGACGAGTGGATGAGGACTAACCTGCCAGGGGTCTTTGCAGCCGGCGACGCCATAAGCATGTGGAGGGGCTTCAGGCAGATAATCAATGCCGCCGCATCAGGGGCTATAGCCGCCTACAGCGCGTATACATACCTGACCGAGCGGGGCCTCATAAGGAGGCCCGTAGTTAAGGCTGAGGGAGCAGTTAATGGAGGTAAACAAGGCTGAGGAGGATGTCTACAAGCTGCTTAACAGCAGGCTCATAAAGCAGGGATACCACATTATAGGCTCTCACAGCTCCGTCAAGAAGTGTTACTGGAACCACGCGGCTATAGTTGAGAGGAGGTTCTGCTATAAGGGTAAGTTCTATGGGATAGAGAGCCACAGGTGCATACAGCTTAGCGTGACCAACCACTGGTGCTGGAACGCCTGCCTTCACTGCTGGAGGCTTAGGCCCCAGGACGTGGGGCTGCAGTGGAATGAGACCAGGATGCCTTTTGCCGACGACCCTAAGTTCATAGTAGAGAACGCCATAAAGGAGTACAGGAGAATAATGAGCGGCTACAAGGGGAGGCCAGGCGTTGACTACAAGATGTACCAAGAGGCCATGACACCTAAGCACGTAGCAATAAGCCTTACCGGCGAGGCGACTCTATACCCAAGGCTGGGCGAGCTCATAAGGGAGTTCCACCGCCACGGCATAACAACATTCCTGGTCACCAGAGGCGTGAGGCCTGACGTGTTGGCTAACCTCGAGGAAGAACCAAACCAGATATATGTTAGCCTTGAGGCCTGGGATAAGGAGACCTACGACTACTTCAACAGGCCCCTTGTGCCCAAGGCCTGGGAGCTGACCCTCGAGACACTGGAGATGCTGCCAAGCTTTTCCTCGACAACGGTTTACAGGATAACCATAGTGAAAGGATTTAACGATAACGACAGAGCCATTGATGGTTTCGCCAAGCTCGTGAACCTGGGCAGGCCGGACTACGTGGAGGTCAAGGCCTATATGTACGTCGGCGCCAGCCGCAACAGGCTCAGGCTTGATAACATGCCGCGTCACTGGGAGGTCAAGGAGGTGGCCAAGAGGCTCAGCGAGCTGACCGGGTATCCCATTGTGAGCGAGAGCATGGCGAGCCGCGTTGTCCTGCTCAGCAGGCTAGAGAGGCCTATACGCTACGGCAATGCGCCCGTGGACTGGAACACGCCAGATATACCAGCCCCTGGCGAGTACGAAGGCGAAAACGAGTCGCTGACCGCTTAGCCCCAATGATGAGGCCTCGCATCGACTACCGATAGGGATGACTATGGGGAAGGGCGCAAGCTCTGAGGGGCCTGAGAGGTGGGCTGAGCAGGAGATAGTGAGGATCATTATGAGGCTGGCCTCATCCTACTGGAGCTACTTTGATAAGCGTGAGGTCCTGAACAGCGACGGCATGAGGCTCCTCTCCTCTGCGCTGAGGTACGCCAGGTACGTAAGGGAGCCCGTGAGGCGTCGCCTGAAGGAGGCGCTCAGGAAGCGTGACCTCCGCTCACTGGAAGCACTGGCCGAGGAGCTTGGGCTCCAGGACGTCCCAGATCTCTTCATGGGCCCCCAGCAGGGCCTTGAGGGTTGGAAGGAGCAGGTCCTTTAAGGTAAGAGGACAGTCCATCAGCGGCCTTCACGCACTCCTCGACCAGCCTCTGCATATCGAGCCCTTGTGATTCAGCCTTGGCTTCGGCGCCTATTAACTCGACGAACTCCTCACCCGCCCTGTTGACGCGCGCTACAACGAGGTCGCAGGAATCGCTGGCCCTGATGTAGCATATGCTTCCATGAGTAGTGGCTGGCCCTGAAGAGCAGTGCTTCAGGATCTCAGGGCCCAGGAGGGCCTGGAGGTCCAGGACCAGGAGGGCCTTTGAACCAGCTACTACCTTTATGTAGTGGTAGCCGTTAACCTCTCCACTCTCGATCATGGCTATAGGTCACTCGCTTGCGCTGGCTATGGCCTCGGTAAGGTTGACCAGCTTAGAGCCGCAGAAGGGACAGGTATATTTGAGGGCCCTGGCGTCGGCGGCGCAGAAGTAGGCCCCAAGGGTCTTGGCGCACTTGGGGCAGGCGTAGACGTGCTCAAACCTCCTGCTGCCCGGCCTCTGCCCGCTTAGGTCCAGCAGCCTGCCGCAGACGCGGCACCTGACGGTGGTCCACCCGAGCGTGCCCATAGCGTTTGTGCCCCTTACCTTTCCAATCGTCAAGCTCTCGTACCTAGGCCTAAGGAAGGGCATCAGGTTTAAAACCTATCGAGAGCTAGACTCTTTGGGCTTGGTGGGCCCAGTGCGCCTAGGCTGGCTAGCTATACTGACCATAGCTCTGTTTGTAGCAACCATAGCAATAGGTTCTGTCGGTCTGCTGTACTACTATTACTATAGGCAGCTGCTCCTCAGCATAGGGAGGACCACCTTGAGCCCAGGCACTCTTGATCGGGTGAGCTCACTCAGCTACAACATTTACGTGTCACCAGCGGGCCGCACGTACACAGTTACCATGATTAACGACCCAGCCAATAGCACAGCCAACATTTACCTTTATGACCCACAGGGCCAGCTGCTTGAAGTGGTCCAGGTACACTACAACTCAACATCAATAACGCTCGTCAGGCTTACACGTCTCATATACACTAGCACTACGTCCAGGAGCTCGCTCAACTTCACAACTGTATATGCCGGCTCTAACCTGAGCCTGGTGACGCCAGCGCTGTATATAAGTGCCAATGTGACCAGCAACCCCCTCACTGGCGGCTATGTTCTGGCTCCCTTCCCAGGCCTCGTGCCCCTTTATGGTACTAGCTTCTTCACCAGCTACTACAACATAAGCTGGACATCGCTGGCCAGCGGGGGCGAGCCCTCGACAATGGCAACGATACAGTACGCCTTCACGCCGGTGAAGTTTGACGGGACCGAGTACCGCGGCGTATCACTCCTAGTGGCCCCCCAGAGCTCATACCTAGGGGTCTCAGGTGCCTACACCATGGCGGCTGACATCATCAACTACCATGGTGTTCCGGTGGCTGTTCAGATCACAATAAGCACGGGCGGCGCCAACTACATAACCGCCAGCCTTGCCTCAATATCATTGTCCTGAGGGCGAAAAGCCCTTTTCCTAGTCCCGCTCGCGAGCCTCGGGGGACCCGTAGCTCAGCCAGGAAAGAGCGCCGGCCTTCTAAGCCGGTNNCAAGTCCCCCCGGGTCCGCCACAGATCATGTTGCTGAACAGGTTTACGGCTTCTGATTCATTAAAATGTGTCATATTCATAGTCTTTCTGACCCTCCTTAAGTGCCTTTTCGACGTAATAATCAATTATGTAAGCCCTGTTTCTGATTTCTTCATCGCTAATAAAATTAGGGTCCCAAGGCTCGTCAAATAACCTAATGAAGAATCCCCTGCCGAAGCATTTGATCCATGCAGGCGCGGCTTCCCAATAGGGTGTTGAAGGCGAAAGTCTTCTGAGCATATCAGGACTCAATGGATTCTCAAATCCCATTCCAACTGAAACCATTCCGATGCCTATATTAATCTCTTTTAAATGCAGGCGATGTGGTTTTTTAAG
Source organism: Acidilobaceae archaeon UBA162 (assembly GCA_002496425.1). Lineage (GTDB taxonomy): Archaea > Thermoproteota > Thermoprotei_A > Sulfolobales > Acidilobaceae > Acidilobus. The sequence continues at coordinate 519 of DAJS01000005.1, read as the reverse complement.
TCTACTGACGCTTAATATCATATCTTTAGGAGGCTGAGGATAAGGACGGGGGGCCGCTACCACGGTTTTAGTCAATGGGTAAATGTAGCTATGGTTTTTACCGCAGCTCTCAAGTTCATTAGCTTCGAGCTCAGGTGGGTAAACGATAGGCCTTCTTGATATCCATGTAGCGCATCTCTGATGGTTATCATCGCAGAGTTGAGAAGTTGACTGAGGAGATTCAGTAAATACTGTAAAGACGCCTAGCGCAGTAAATGGTAATAGGTTCTTCCAGATTTCTTCCACTATCTGGCAGATAGTGCCGCATTTAATGCCCCTGTACCAAAATGGTACGTCTCCAATCCAGACTATGATATTTCCGTTAGCGATAAAGCGCATTATTAGGCTGTTCATAGGATCAATGTCGTGTTCAAGCAGGTCCCTAGGTATGATATCATTAGCAAAGATTACGACGTTATTAGAAGAATTATTTTTGATACCATCTCTAACATTTTTGATTAGCTCATCATAGTTAACAAT
>DAJS01000013.1:21015-33388 GCA_002496425.1 Acidilobaceae archaeon UBA162 | reverse complement strand
CCGCCTTAAAAGGCGAGGCTTGCCCTTTCACTTTGTCAGGGACCTGATCAGCTCTCCCAGCTCCCTGAGCGACGAGATCACGGCTACCCTGGCCTCAGGAAGGGCCCTCGGCCCTGGGGGCTCTCCACGCCTCACCAGCGTTGCCCACATGCCTGCCGCCAGGGCTCCGCCTATGTCCTCGTCAACCCTGTCGCCAATGTGCATTGCCTCTCTGGCCGTGGCGCCCAGGGCCTGGAGGGCCTGATGGAAGGCCCTCCTGTCAGGCTTAGAGTAACCGATCTCGTCGGCAAATACGGCGGCCTTTAGCTGCTGCCCTACCACCTTGAGGAGCAGGGACCTGGTTATGGCGCTGCTCCAGAACAGTGTGTTGCCAAGAACCCCAACTGAGATCCCCATGGACCTCAGCTCAGCCATGGCGTCGGCCACGTCGTCAAAGGCCAGCTGCCACGGGTCAACAGAGCCCAGGGACTCCTCGATGGTTCTAGCCACAACATCCTCATTGGCCTCCAACGCCCTTGCCAGGAGCGACTGCGAGACCCTTACGGACTCGGCCCCTCCGAGGCCCTCCGAGGCTCTCCTGACCCTTGCCTCCCTGTCGGCATATATCATGGCGTTCCTTACAGTCTCCTCTGGCACCCCTAGAGCCTCGGCCAGGGCCCTGATCACAATGCCCCTGGCCCTGTCCAGGTCAAGCAGTGTGCCCCAGACGTCAAAGGTGACAGCCCTTATCCTGAGCTCCTGGGGCAAGCGGCCGCTCCCAGGCCCTGGGGCCGTAGGTCAGTATTAAGTCGAGTCAGGGCTCAGAAGAGCTTGCCGGGGTTGAGGAGCCCCTTGGGGTCGAAGACTGACTTTATGGCCCTCATTATCTCCAGCTGTCTCCCCTCGACAGCCTTAGCTAGCGCCTCCCTCTTCAACGTGCCTATGCCGTGCTCAGCGCTTATGGCACCCCCAAGGCCAAGTGCCAGGTCCACGACGTCTTTAAACCAGGACGCAGCTACCTTGACCTCCTGGGGGTCGTCAGGGTCAAAGCCTATCGCAGGGTGTATATTCCCGTCCCCTATATGCCCGCCAAGCGATGACCTGAGGCCATATTTGGAGTCGAGCGCCCTAAGGCCTCTGACAGCCTCAGGCACCTTGGACGGCGGCACCACTATGTCCTCTATGAACAGCTGGGTTCTCTTCCCCGGCCTCCTGAACATGTTGACCTGTGCGGGGAACAGGGCCCTCCTTAGCGAGTAGAGCCTCTCTGTCTCGTCCCTATCCGTCGCCGTATAGACTGCCCTGGCCCCATTTCTCCTCATAAGCTCCTCGAGCCACCTGAGGTGCCTCTCGGCGCTCTCGGGCGTGCTCTCAAGGCTGACCAGGAACATGTTGCCCTTGGCCTCAAATGGCAGGCTGACAGCGCCGGCTGCCAGCTCTACTGTCGGGGCATCCATAAACTCAGCCACATAGGGCTGGACGCCGCTGGACTTGATGTCCATGTAGGCCTTGACCAGCTCGTCAAGCGAGCTGAAGAAGGCCAGGGCCGTCACTATCCTCTCGGGCAACGGGGCTACCCTAAGCGTCGCCTCCGTCACAAGCGCTAGCGTGCCCTCGCTGCCGATTATCAGCCTGGCCAGGTCGTAGCCCTGCCTGCACTTGACTGTCCTGCAGCCGAGCCTGAGCCTGGTGCCCTCACTGTCGATCAGGACAACCTCGAGCCCGTTGACCCAATCCCTCATGGTGCCATACTTTGCCCCCCTCATGCCTCCGGCGCCGTTGTTTATGGCGCCCCCAACCGTAGCCACTGACTGGCTTGCAGGGTCTACTGGGAACATGTAGCCTTTAGGGGCCAGCCCCGTGTTGAGCTCCTCTATTCTGACCCCAGGCTCTACCACAGCAACGCTGTCAACTAGGTTGACCTCCTTGACCCTGTCCATCCTCTCGAAGCTGACAACTACCCCCTCTCTCACTGGGTACGCATTGCCAGAGAGGCTGCTCGTCGAGCCCTGCGGGTATATGATGACCTCGTGCCTGTAGGCTAGGGCAGCTATAGTAGAGACATCATCAGGTCCCTCGGGGAACACGACTGCCTTGGCCGCCGTTGAGGAGAGCCCGTCAGGCTCCCTTGAGTAGAGAGCCACTATGTTGGGGTCCTCCAGCACCTCGCCCCTTATGCTCTTCTTCAGCTCCTCAACGAATTCGCTCAGCCCCACCATTGGGCCTCCTCCATGCTGCCCTTACTGCAACTGCGGCAAATACAATATCATCTATACTTGACAGCGCGACCCCAACAATGCTCATGTGCTGTACGCCCACCAGGTGCCCTATAGTACTGGCTATGAGGTAGCCCGCCAGGCCCATGGCCAAGATCATAAGTACCCTGACCATAGGCCTGTTAAAGGACCTCCTAAGACATCGTTTCAACTCAGGAGGTCAGCCCTCCGGCTATGTATGGGTTTAGGTCGCTTAAAAGCCTTTCCCTCATAATATAATGGCGTCTTCGCCCAGGACCCTCCAGCTCCTGGCAAAGGGCCTCGGCCTTATCACATCCCTGGCCGCAAGCCTCCTCTCGGCGTCCTCAAGCAGCTCCCTTGTCTTGCCTCCTACCCTGGACTCGAGATACCACAGCGCCTCGGAGGCCTCGAAGAGGTCGCCATATCCCAAGACTCCCTTCTCGGCCAGCGAGGCAGCGGCCTGCCAGGCCTCGGCAAGTATGTCGGCGCTGGGCCCCCTTGAGGTCAGCGTCTCGGCCAGGAGCCCCCTAAGCCTCTTCAGCTGTTCAAAGCTCAGCACCTCTATGTCGATGAGCTTGGGAGCCAGGGCCCAGGCCCTGATCCTCACCACCAAGTCCCTTGATCCCAGGAGCTCCAGGAACCTGTTAACGGAGGCGCTCAGGGCCTTGACCCCTCCAGCCCACCTGTTCACGCCCCTGACAGCTAGCTCCCAGGCCCTGAGCGCGAGCCCATCGTCGGGGTCCTCAAGGCCTGCGGGTAGCAAGGCCTTAGCCTATTAGGGTCTAGGGTTCCTGTGGCTTTATCTTATATTGCAAACAAAAAGGTCAGGACCTGTTTGCGACGCTAACGCTTAAGCGGAACCGGGGCTGAGACCGACTCGAGCGTGGCCCCCTTCACCTCGTAGCCATAGCGGTGCCATAGGCCAGCGCCTATGAGCCCTGCCAGCTGCAGTCCTAGGGATACGGAGACAAACTGCAGTGGCGTCATTATTGTGCTGAAGTAGGCCAGGACAGAATATGATGATATGGCTACCGACCTTACAACACCTATCAGGAAGGCCCTCCTGTTGGTGGGGAGCAACGAGGGCTCGTATATGGTTCTCACGAACCATGTGAAGGTTATGAAGAACAGGTTCTCAAAGGCCAGCGCTGACATTATGGGCAGCGTCACCGCCCTCATTACGAGCGCGGCTACTATGGGGATGAAGCTTGCCACGGCCGTTGAGAACGATAGCAGCGTGTATCCCTTAGTACTCATCCTCTCTATGAGCGGCATGGCCACGAAGCCAGCCACGGAGGCCCCGAGGTTGGCCATCATCATGACCAGGTAGACGGCAGCCCCGGTGAAGTAGACGTCCTCGAAGAGGAATGCCATGGCGCTCCACGATATATAATTAGCCAGGGCCCATGCTGCCAGGAGGCCGAACCTGGCCCAGAGGCCGACCGTAGGACTCACATCCCTGACCTCGGCGCCTGAGAAGCCGCTGCCGACAAGCTGCCTCAGGCTGCTCTCAGCCTCAGAGGTTCTGCCCTTGGCAACCAGCCACCTGGCGGACTCAGGCATCTTAAGCCTGAGCGCTATAGCAACTGCCACGCCGGCGAGCGCCAGGATAGCAGCGGTGAGCGTGTTAAGAATGTAAGATCCTTTTAGGCTGAAGGTTAGTAGTGCCACTCCGGCGGCAACGGCAGCACCTATGTTCTCAAAGTTAGGGCCTAACACTAGAGCCCTTGGCCTGTCCTTAGCTGGCGTAGTCTCGGCCAGCAGCGCCAGACCTATGGGTACCTCCCCCTCGACGCCAAGCATTGAGATGGCGTAGCCTAGAAGGAAGACCGACATCTGAGCTATTGTCTTCGGTGGGAGCAGGAGGAGGGCAGCTATGGCTAATAGGGTCCCAGCGCCGTAGAGTGACATGGTCATGAGGTAGGCGCTCTTCCTGCCCAATATCCTGTCTGAGATGAACGTGAGTATCAGGTCGCCGGCCAGAGGAATGGCAGCTACGGTGACTATGTAGTACCAGAGATAGCTGTACTCGGGAAACAGTATGTAAGCCAGGGACCCAATAATTCCCCACAGGAAGTACCCTATCGAGACCGAGGCGAAGATCAGCCAGTGAGCTGAGCCCCAGCGCGCCCTGTCAATAGCGCTCAGGGAGCTGGCCAAGTGCTCACCTTGGAGAACAATTGTTCTCTAAGATATTTAACAGTTACGAGTCATAAGCTGCCTCACGGTGCTCCCACGCTAAAGGACTGTCAGCGCTACAGACAAGGCTATGAGGGCTGCTCCAGCGAACTCGCTGGGCCCCGGACTCTCAGCTCCAAGGGCCCATGCACTGGCCTGAGCGAAGAGTGGGGTGGCGCTGTTCACTATAACGGCTGGCGCAAAGCCCACCACACCTATGGCATAAGCGAAGAGAGCTGAGCCGAGAGCCAGGTCTGCGGCCGCCACCAGGGGCAGATAAGTGCGCGAGAGCGCTGAGAACGATGGAGGGAGCTGCGAGGGCCCTAGGCCAATGGCCGCCACAGTAGTCACGGCCAGGGCCGCTGAGGCCGCCCTCATGAATGCTATGGAGATCGGGCTGAGGCCTACCGAGTAGCTGAGTCCTATGAGGGCCTGGCCGGCAGTCCAGGCACCTGCGGTGCCTATTGCGTAGAGGATCCCCCTGGCCCTCCTGGTGCCTCCCTTGCCCTTAAACACGAGGTAGACGCCGACTACTGTAAGCCCCGCGGCGATTAGCCTGTAAATGCTAAGGGGCTCGCCGAGAGCGATGGCGACGAACTGGCTCATCACCACATAGCTATAGGCTGTAGGAGCCGCCACCGATACTCCAGCCGCGCCGATGGCCATGAGGTAGAGTGTGTCGCCCACCGAGAGAGTTATGACGCCGCTGGCCGCAGCGTAAAGGTCGCCCAGCGGCCTGGCCAGGCCAAGGTATACTGCTGGCCCCAGGGCAGCGAGGGCCGCATAGGTAAGCCTGACCAGGTTGACCCTTAGCGAGCCGTGGCTTATTATGAGCGGCCTGTAGGCCACCGCGGCTAGAGCCCATATGAGGGCCGAGGCCAGGTCGGCAACGTAGCCTAGGATCGGCACCAAGACCTTTCATGGGCGTACGTATTGGCACCCTAATAAGGCTTCAGGGCCTATAACCTGTAAGTATCTGTGGCTAACTGTTGGTCTGGTGAGGGAGTTGCCGGACAGGTACGCTGAGGTTGAGGCCGGGGGCCGGAAGGTCAAGGTACACTACATAGAGGAGGGTAGTGGGAGGCCAGTGGTGTTAGTGCCTGGAGCTTCCTTCAGCGCCCGTACGTGGGCTGAGATAGGCCTAGTGGACGCGTTGGCTCAGGCAGGCTTTAGGGCCATCTCTGTTGATCCTCCTGGCCAGGGCGAGACGCCCCAAGGCCCCTTTGAGTTCGGTGGCGGAAGGAAGTTCCTAGAGGCCTTCCTGCCCGCCGTAGGCTTCACCAGGGGCGCGCTGTTGGGGGCCAGCCTAGGGGGCCACAACATCGCTATGTATGCGCTGGCACATCCGGACAAGGTAGACGCGCTGATACTAGTGGGGGCTGTGGGCCTAGAGCGCCATGGTCCTCAGTTCAAGGTGCTCTCAGGTAAGCCGATACTCCTTATATGGGGCTCCGAGGATGAAGTGTCGCCCATATCAAACGCCAACGCTGTGACAAGCAGGGTGGCCACGGCAGAGCTCATAAGGATAGGCAGGAGGCACGCCTGCTACCTTGACGATCCGCAGGGCTTCGTGAGGGTCGTGGTCGACTTCCTAACATCAAGGCTTAGCTCCTAGAGGCCGAGCTCCAGGGCCTCGGAAACCTCGGAGGCCACCCTGTGGGCCACCCTGATTGGTTCAGGAACCCTGGTGTAGACCTGGTACAAGGCCAGGAGCTCTCCGGCCTCCTCGTGTCTCAGACCCCACGGAACCACGTAGAGGGGTCCTCTAGGCGTCTCAACCCTTCTGACGTTCTTGATGGGCTCCAGGACCCTGAGCCTCAGCTCTGCGTCACTGAAGTGGGCCCTGAGGGGACCCTCAAGTCTGGCTATGTCAGGCTCATAGGTGTATACCGCTACGGCCCTGAGGCCGGAGATCCTCGAGATGCCTGGAAGGGAGATCACATTGAAGCCAGCTATTGTTATTGAGTCAACCATGAGAAGCCCCTCGGAGCCCGCCGCTATCTCTCTTGCTAGCTCGCCTACTACTGAGGTAGCGTCGAGGCCATCTACATGCACTAGGCCAAGCCTGAGGCCGGAGGGCCTGAGCTCCCTATAGGCAACGCACGCGACAACTGCCACTCCCCCGCCCAGCTTGCGCACCTTGCCGTCGTCGCATGCAACGGCGACGAAACTGCTCAACGCCTTTAACCCTAAAGCGCGTCAGGCCTTAACTGCCTAACCCTGGCCTTGGGCGGCAGCACGGGGCCCACGAGGGGATCCTCGGACAGGGCGTCAGCTACAGTGTTGGGATTGACAGCTAGTTCAACAACCCTTGTCTTGCCGTACCTGCCGCGGCTTATGATCCTCCCAGCTATGATCCCAAGCATGTCGAGCTCCCCAAGGACGCCGCTTACCCTCCTGAGGGTTACCTCCTCAAGGTTCAGGTCCCTCACAAGCTTCCTGTAGGTATCATATATTTCGCCGGTAGTGACCTGGGTCACGCCCCAGCCGGTCGCGTCAAGTATGGCGGCGAGTATCAGCTTGCTGTGGAGGGGCAGAGTCCTTATCACATCAGTCACCTTGTCCCTCTCTATCTCAGCCCTGGCCCTCCTCACGTGATCTTCCGTGACCTTCTCGGCCCCCTCTCTCTCAGCTATCTCCCCAGCCACCCTGAGCATGTCAAGGGCTCTTCTGGCGTCCCCGTGCTCTCTGGCAGCTAAGGCGGCGCAGAGGGGTATGACTCCATCGTCGAGGACCCCCTCTTTGAACGCCTTAGCCGCCCTGGAGCTAAGTATGTCCTTAAGTTGCTCCGCGTTGTAAGGGGAGAAGACCAGTTGCACCTCTCCCAGGCTGCTCTTGACCCTTGGGTCCAGGGAGTCTATCAGCTTGACGCTGTTAGTTATGCCTATGATGGAGACCTTCGACTGGCCCAGCTGCTCGTTGACCCTAGTAAGGTCATAGAGCACGTCGTCCCCTCTCCTGACCAGGTAGTCTATCTCGTCAAGCACCACTATGTATATTCCTGTGAGCCTGGAGAGCCTCTTTACAATTCTTGAGAACAGCTCGCCTATGGAAAGGCCAGTGAAGGGCACCCTTAGGCCGAGCTGCTCGGCCATGTCAGCGAGAACCTTGTACGGCGTCTCCCTCTCCCTCGCGTTGACATAAATCGCTGAGACCTGGGACTCGCTCTGGACCGCCGCCTCTGACAGCCTCCTGAGCACATACTTGGTTACGGCTGTCTTGCCGGTACCCGTGAGACCGTAAATGAAGGCGTTGCTGGGCCTCTCGCCCCTTAGCGCTGGGGCCACTACCTCGCCGAGCCTCTTCACCTCGGCAGACCTATGGGGCAGCTCAAGGGGCACGTAGTCTGGCAACAGCACCTCCCGGTGCTCGAATATCCTGCTCCTCAGGGCAGAGTTGAACACAGAGTCCAGCTCGTCCAAGAGCAGCACCGGCCTCAGAGGAAGAGTTAGCTCTAGGCATCTATGGGAGCTCAGGCCCGTAATACCGGGCTATACGCTTAACTCTTTTAACCCCCTTCACCATCCACACATTGGGGCCTGTGGGCCGGTAGCTCAGCTGGAAGAGCGCTCGGTTGGCATCCGAGAGGTCCCGGGTTCAAGTCCCGGCCGGTCCACCAGGCCCCTACCGTTCGCCATGGCTCCCTTAACATAAGGCGTATTTACTCTTAAGGCTATGGCAACCCCTATTGAGATGGGTGCCCATGGAGGTAAGCACCAGGATATTGAAGATAGACCCAGCGAATGTTGACCTGGAGCTTGTCAGAGAGGCCGCTAAGGTGATAAAGGATGGGGGCACGGTGGCGTTCCCTACCGAAACCGTGTACGGCCTGGGCGCCAGCACCTACGATCCAAATGCCGTCCGTAAGGTATACGAGGCCAAGAGAAGGCCAATGGATAACCCCCTGATAGTCCACATAGCTAGTCTCGATCAGCTCTATGAGGTGGCGGCCAAAGTCCCCCCTGAGGCTGAGGTCCTAGCCAGGCGCTTCTGGCCAGGCCCGCTGACGTTGCTCCTCTATAGGAGCGGCAGTGTGCCCTCTGAGGTCACAGCTGGAAGGGACACGGTGGCCGTTAGGATGCCCGCCCACCCGGTGGCCCTAGCGTTCATAAGGGAGAGCGGGGTACCGATAGCTGCCCCAAGCGCTAACCTGGCCGGCAGGCCCTCGCCAACCACAGCGGAGCACGTGATAAGGGACCTCTACGGCAGGGTTGATGTAATAATAGATTCTGGCGAGACTCTTTATGGGGTTGAGTCCACAATAGTTGACCTGACCAGGGACCCGCCCGTGCTCCTGAGGCCCGGCGCTATGCCCCTAGAGAAGGTGGAGGAGGTGCTAGGGAAGATGGTTGATGTACCTCCGTTTGCCAGGGGTCTGGGAATGGCTGACGTAGCCCTTGCCCCTGGCATGAGGTATAGGCACTACGCGCCCTACAAGCAGCTAACCGTGGTTGAGGGTAATTATAGCGACCTTAAGGCCTACGCGGCTAAGGTGGTTGAGGTTGTCCTGGGCGCGGCTAGGTCAGGCTCGAGGCCCGTGCTGCTCTGCTCCTCCGAGACCAGGCCTTACTATGAGTCTATGGGGATAAGGACCATAGAGCTGGGGCCCAGGTCAAACATATTCGTTGTGGCCAGGAACCTGTTCAAGTCGCTCAGGCTGGTTGACGAGCTTGTTGATGTGAACGAGGCCTTCTCAGAGGGCTTTGATGAGGTGGGTCTGGGCCTGGCCGTCATGAACAGGCTGAGGAAGGCCAGCGGCTTTAGGGTAGTTAGGGTTTAGGCGTCAGATCTCGGGCGGCCCTCCGGTCAGTATACCTCTTCTCCTTATCAGGAACCAGGCCCCAACTCCGCCACCTATCACCACTACTGCAACTATGGCCCATACGTAGGCTGGCATCGCATGGGACTGCCTGGTCAGCACGGCCGTGTATGAAGAGGAAGCCCCAGCTGAGAGGGTAACTGTCATGGTCTTGGTGCGGTAACCTGGGCTTGACACCGTCACGGCATAGGTGCCCGGCGGCAAGGCAGCGGTTAGCCTGCCTGTGCCTATGGCTGCAGTTGTGCCGTTGAGGTACGTGATTACTATTGATGCTGTTGGCACGTTGGAGGTTATGGTAAGGTAACCCTTAGTGGGCCTAGGCGGTGGGGCAGTAGTTGTTGTGGTCACTACAGGCACCGGAACCATGGCTAGGCTGACGTTATAGACCGAGGGCGAGGAGGCGTTTATGTACTTAGTTAAATTAAAGTAGCCAACCGCCGACGCCCTCAGCTCCAGCATGCCAGCAGGCACCACAAGGTACCTAGGGGCCAGGGGGCTGACGTTTACCTCCTCGTGGAACCCCCCAGGGCCCAGCACGGTTACGTTGGCCGTAGCGTTAGAGGTTATGTAAAGCACAGGCCTTATCAGGGAGCAGCTGACGTCTATATACTGGATGCCTATAGAGGGCGTGATCATGGCGCCGGCTGGCATGCAGTCGTAGTATGGCGCGAAGCCTGATTCCTGAACCAGGTAGGTGAAGCCAGGCGTCACGTTAACCGAGAACCCGTTGGAGGCCACATATTTGGTTCCGTTTATGAAAACTGTGAACGTCGTGACTGGTATCGGTGACGAGACCCTGAACACGAGCTTTGCCAAGGCCGGCGGCGTCAGGTTGACCTCCTGGTACTGGGACGTGACGGTGACCAAGCTGTACTCGTCACTCCTACCGATGATCACGCTCACGTTGAGCGTAGTAAAGTAGGGCGCGTAGACAACGGCCGGGGGCCTGCCAATCACAGTGCCGTTTACTGCCACCTCGGACTCTGGAGGCCCGAGAACAACTATCACTGGGAGCTGGTCCATAAGATCACCTAGGCTGTATATGTTGACGATCCCACTGCTCTGGTTAAACAGGGCGACCTGGTCGTCGGGGAGAGGCAGAACCTGGTAGTCCAGGGGCACTACTAGCGTCGTTACTGAGCCTGAGCTCAGGTTGACAAGGTAATAGGAGTAGGGCGACTGCTCCGCTGACACGGCAAGGCCGTTAACGTAGAATGAGGTACCATAGATGGGGATGCCCACGCTTAGGTTGCCTACTCTTATTGCTAGGCTTCTAGTGCCCGTAAGGGAGGCCGAGAGTCCTGTGGAGTAGTCGTACTCGGTCGCATTGCCAACAGATGACACCACGGGACCGCTAGGCCCTACCTCTGATAATGTCATCAGGCTCCCTGGCGTGCCCCACTCAGCGACCACATACGGAACTCCTGTCTGGATGAAGGTACCTATGTAATACATCTTGGCCGGCCATGCAGCGCCAGCAACGCTGTAGGAGGTCACCTGGGTTCCGCTTAGCGTGTAGATGTAGACTAGGCCGGCCGTGGCTGAGTACAGGGCAACGTAAGGTCCCCCAATGCCCCCAGCCGTCCAATATCCAGGTATCGTCACCTCAAGGCCTGGGAGCTCAGGCGAGTAGATAATGGCCTGGCTGGGCGTTATGGCCAGGAGGGCCCCGTCGCCTGAGGCCACCGAGAGCACGCCGCTAATGGAAGTCACGGGCCTCTCCTGACCACTTATCACTATCGCAACTGATGACAATGAGGGAGTAGTGAGCGCCGACGGGTAGTAGGTAATAGGGGGCTCTATCGAAAGTGCGACACCACCTGCTGAGCGCAGCGCAGATCCAGCCGGGAGTTCGTAGAGGCTGGGCGCAAGCCCAACGTAGAACAGGAGGCTGCCAACCTCAAGGTAGCCGCTCAGCGGGACTGAGAGCTTGAAGGTGACGGGCCTGAATGGGTAGATATACGTACCCCCTCCATATGTAGTTAGAGCAGCCGAGCCGGAGATCAATGCAAAGGCGTAGCCGGGCACGGGGAGCCAGGAGCCGTTGACAAACACGTAAGTATACCCATCGGCGTAATAACCCACAGGGGTCGGCATGGCGTCACCGATGAACTGGAGAGACGCGCTGCCATGAGACGGCTCAAGCAGGTAGACTACAGTATAGTTCCTTGAGCTCCCGACGACCACCATGTAGCCGCTGGAGTAGTTGCCCAGAACCTCATAGACCTTGGTTAGGGGCAGGGGCAGGGGCCAGGAGCGCGCGAGGACTGCTGAGAGCTGAGGTGTCGTGGAGAGCCAGTAGATGGAGAGCCCGTAGGAGCCGCTTAAGTTCCAGGCCACCAGGAGCCCTCCGCTGCCGAAGGCTACAGCGGTGACGTTAGCGTTCAGGTTAAGAGACAGCTGGCTTGATGGAGTGTTGACATAGACTACGTGGTGGTCAACTCTTGATGTTGATATGATCGCTGGTGTCTGCCCTAACAACGCAAGCCAGGCAGGAGTTGAGTTTACCTGTAAGGCTATTGTGTCCGTCCCCCCTCCAGGTCCAACAACTGCGGCTGTGCTGTTTCCAAGGTCTATGGCTGCGTAACCTGGCTGGACCCCTATTACCTGCGTTGGGCTCACAAACACTGTCCAGCTGACGCTATTGTTGGTAACCATGTAGACGCCTCCCGTGGTAACAACAGTCCCATAGCCTGCGGAGCACGCTGCACTGAGGGCAGTGTAAGCGGGCCAGAGCTCTGAGTAGGAGCCAGTGAGCACATCGTAGATGCCGTGGTCAGCAATGAGGTATGGGTAGCACAGCATTACGGCGGCGCCAGGGTACACCTCAAGGTACTGGCCTCCTGTGGTAGCAGCTGAAGCTCCCTGAGGTCCAAGAGCGGTCAGGGACGCAAAGGTGGCAATTATGAGTAACGCCAGCGTAAGCAGGTAAAGAACCTTCCTTCTATGCATGCCGCTAAGCACACCTGTTTTGCAAGGCCCGTTGAAGGCCTTTTAATACTTTGACGATGTCTAACCGTTAAGGTAGTTCCTGGGCCTTAAGGTCCCAGTATCACCAGGATCATTGCCCTAGGGCCTCCCAGAACAGGGCCTCGTAGGTCTGCGTCGCCCTAGCGACAAAGCGATACCTGCCCCAGTCCAAGTACCTCTCTGCTATTGC
>DAJS01000013.1:6681-21006 GCA_002496425.1 Acidilobaceae archaeon UBA162 | reverse complement strand
CTGCACTTCATGAAGTCCAGACCCTCAACACCGTTGGCCTCGGCCCACTCGGCCAGCCTTGTGGTGTTGATGCAGAATGTATCAAAGTTGACGCCTACTAGCACCGCCAGATCACCCATGGTTCCGCTAACGGCTATCCATGACAATAACATGCTGTAGCCTACGGCCACAGGGTCCAAGTCCTCAGGCCTGTATTCAACTCCCAGCCTCCTGGCTGCCGATGACAAGAGCCTGGTCCACTTAGGGCCCTCGCCGATCAGCCCTGAGATGAACTCCAGCTCATCATTGTCCCTGGCCTTCTGGGCCATGGCGGCCAGCGCCCTGAAGTCGTGAGGAGCTATGAACATCTCATAGGCCACAAACCTCTTTAGCACGTCTATTGATGGATTTAAGACCGATCTGGTGCTCAGAGCCCTCCTGGTTATTGGCTCCACCTCCTTCCTTAGCTCACCTATTATATTTCCACTCAAGGCCTTCGACCACCTGCTAGTAGCACTCACACATTTTAGGATTAGCCTAAAAGGTTAACTAATTAGCTCAAAGATAATGAAGCTCAGACATCGCAGGGCCGACTGGGCGAGCTCGATGGTACCCTACAGTACTTACAGCAATTTGACATGCTGGCGACCTCCTGAGATCAGGCAGATAGAGGGCACAGCGGTTCAGGTGGGCTTCACATCGACTGGCGCTGCATAAGTCTTAGAAGAGCTCAGCAGGGCCTAGACCTGAGGCCGTCAGAGAAGAGCGCTCACTTCATCCTTTAGTCCGTGGATGGCTCCTCATCATCAGGCCTGGAGCTCCACCCTCCTGCCTCTCGCCTCAGCGGCCACCAGGCAAATAGGCATAAGGCCATTGAGACCCTTCATTACCCACTCCACCAGATCCTCTAGGGTTCCCTCGGAGCCCAGGGCCTCCCACAGGGGCCTGTGGTCAAGGGGTCTGAGGAGCTCCTCAAGTGTCCTGGCCAGGGTCTCCAGGTCCACGTGGCCCTCTTTGTCCCTATAGCAGGCGCAGGCGGTAACAGTTATGTCATGACCATGAAGCCCATAGCCCATTGAAGGGATCTTCATGGCTACGCTTATTGACGCCTGCGCGCAGAGCCTCCACGCCAACGGGATCTCAGCCTCCTCGCAGATATCACCAGCGAGGCCAGCGAGAGGGCGAGCGAGGCCAGGTATATGGGCGTGTAAGGCGGCAGGCCCACGGGCTTTCCGCCCTCCGCGTATCCCAATTTTAAGTTGCAGGCCTTTAACTGAGAGGAGGGTGAAGCCCTAGGTGGCGTGCACGGACTCGCCTCAGGACTTCATAAGGCGCTACAACATTAACGCCAGGATCGTCGACTTCGGCGAGAGCGTTGAGACGGTAGAGGAGGCCTCGAGGGCCTCAGGCGCCCCTCCAAGCGACATAGTGAAGGTCCTTCTGCTGATAGTTGATGGGAGGCCCATGGCTGTCCTGCTTAGCGGCGACAGGAAGCTGGACTACAGGAAGCTTGGGGCATTGATGAAGGCCTCAAAGATAAGGATGGCCTCGCCTGACGAGATCTCCGAGCTCACGGGCCTCATGCCTGGCGGGCTCACGCCCCTCTCTGAGTGCATCAGGGGGCTCAAGGTGGTTGTGGACCAGCTAGTGGCCTCAAAGGAGAGGGTCTGGGTAGGAGGGGGCTCGCCTACGTCCCTGGCTGAGGTGAATGTTAAGGACCTGATCAGGGCCCTTAGGCCTATCGTGACTGACGTGTCCCAGGTGTAGCCTTGCTCTTACATAAAAACTAAGGCCAGGGCCCAGGGAGCTTTGAGGATAAGGCCATCGCACTTAGCCCTCCTAGCGCTCTCAGGCCTCGGCCTAGCCTTCTCAGCCTCGTACTCGACGAATATTACAGGCTTCACAGGCTGTCGCTCCTGTGTATGCTGCTCTCGGCGCCTAGCAACAATGCGATCTTCAACTGCGGCCTTGCGCTCTCAAGCTCGTACTCAGGAGTAGACAATGTCTCACTTGACGAACTGACAGCCATTCGATTCATAATTAACATGGCCATGATCTTGCTAATAGTACTCACACCACTGGCGATGACAAAAACAACCTTTATAATCATCTTGGCCTGGCGCTTCATAGGTCTGGCACTGGTATCTTATCTGGTCTGTGTTGAGCTGTTCGTTATACGTATCATCTGCATATACTGCACTATAATGCATGAGGCAATAATAGCTGACTATACTGTGATAAGCCTACTCATTTTCATGTTTATCTCGTCAACTCAACGACCTCAGCTCCTGGCACGCCGACCTCGGGCTTCAAGACCCACGGGGCGCGGGCCCTGAGGGCCCCAGTCACCTTGTCCTCTGAGCCCTCAGGCGCCAGCGCTATCACTATCCCCCCGCGCCCTGCTCCTGACAGCTTAGACCCGAGGGCGCCGGCCGCCCTGGCGGCATACACCAGGTCCTCAAGCTCAGGCGACGAGACCCCTATGGCTGAGAGGAGTCCATGGTTGAAGTTCATCAGGAGCCCAAGCTCAGCGGCGTCCCCTCTCTTTAAGGCCTCGATACCCCTGAGGGCTACTATGTCGGCGGCGCTGTAGATAAGCTCAGCGGGCTGGCCAAGCCTCCTCCTGAGCTCTATCACAGACATTACGGGCCCCGCGGTAGACCTCCTGACGCCGCTGTCGGCAATGATGAGCCTGGCGCCCCTTATGGGCCCCTCAAGCCTCTCTATCACTCTGTCCTTTATGCTGTACAGTATTGTCCCGCCGTACACCACAGTGGCCGGATCAACACCGCTTGAGGCCCCGTGAGCTACATCCTCGGCTGCTAGAGTTATGGAGAACAGGTTGTCCTTGTTGAGCGGGTCGCCAACGAGCGTCGTGTATGCCAACAGGAAGGCAGCAACCGTGGAGGCGCTGGAGCCGAGCCCGGCTGAGGGCGGCGCATCGCTATCCACGACCACCCTGGCGGGCGCCAGGTCGTAGTCCATGGATCTAAGGCGCCTCAGCGCCTCAGCGAAGGGCTCAAGGCGTGGGTCAGGAGCCCTTGAACCCACGTCAAGCCTTGCCCTAACGCCCATGCTCTTGCTCTCAATGATGACCCCTTCTCCCCCATCCTCAGCTGTAGCCCTCGAGTATATGCTTACAGCTGTGGAGAGCGCCCTGGAGTTGAGCACCACGAAGTGCTCTCCTAGCACTATCACCTTGGACGGCGCTCTGGCTGTGACCTCAGTCAAGGGGCTTCCTCCTCAACCCTAGGCACCCAAGGCCTTAATTGGCAGTGATGCGCCAGGAGGCGGTCGCTCTATCAACCCCTCCTCATCCTCACGAGGGGTCAGTCTATGTCGGCTCGCTCATCCCCTCTGCTACCTTTCTTTCAGGCTTATAGCCTCTCTTGGCTCGAGGACTTTCGAGTTGAGCTCGCCGCTGCGCCCTGACGTCAGGAGGCCTCTGGCGCCAACTAGGTCCTGGAACCCAGTGACCGGGTGCACGCACCTCTGCTCCTACTGCTGGGCCATGAGGCTCATAGAGCAGAGGCTCAGGGATAACCCAAAGTACAGAAATGGCTTCAGGCCAACTTTTCATACTGACGAGCTCCTGAGGGCCAGGTTCTCACCGAGGGACGTGGTCTTCGTGGTTGACATGGGGGACATGTTCAGTCCCGGCGTGCCTGACGAGTGGATAGATAAGGTTCTCGATGTCCTTAGGGGCCAGCCGGCGGCGTACCTCTTCCTAACCAAGAACCCAGCCCGCTACTTCAGGTTCCTCGACAGGTTCCCCAGGCGCTCGACATTAGGAGCTACGATAGAGACGAATAGGGATGACCTGGCCACTTCTGTTTCTAGGGCCCCTCCGCCCAGCCAGAGGGCCAAGGCTATGGCAGAACTTGACTGGCCTCAGAAGTACATCTCCATAGAGCCAGTAATGGACTTCGACCTGGAGGTTCTGATGTCGTGGATTAGAGACATAAGGCCGGTCACCGTTCATGTAGGCTACGACAACTGGAATTCAATGCTGCCTGAACCGCCGTTATGGAAGGTCAGAAGGCTAATAGATGGTCTATCTAAGTTCACGAGGGTTACTGTGGGGAGCCTGAGGGAGCCCTGGTATGAGAGGTGGGCCAGGGCAAGAGGTTACATCAGCCTAAGGAGCTGGCGCGGCTTCAGCTGAACCCGTTAGCGCGCAGAGATGCTTAAGACTTTAGGCCCCTCGCCAACAGGCAGCGGGCAAGAGCCTTGGTAGAGCTGAGGCCGCCGAGGGGCTTCAGGGACTTCCCGCCAGAGCTGGCTATATTGAGGAAGGAGCTGATGTCGAGGCTCGAGCAGGTCTACAGGAGGTACGGCTTTGACCCCCTCGAGACCCCCGCAGTGGAGAGCTGGGAGGTCCTGGCTGGCAAGTACGGCGAGGAGGCGGAGAACAGGCTGATGTGGAGGTTTAAGGATCCGTGGAGCGAGCGTGAGTACGCCCTGAGGTACGACCTTACAGTCCCCCTAGCTAGGTTCATTGCCTCACACCCCGAGGTGCCCCTGCCCTTTAAGAGGTACCAGATAGCGCCCGTGTGGAGGCACGAGGAGCCCCAGAGGGGGCGCTACAGGGAGTTCTATCAGTGCGATGCTGACATAGTTGGCTCCCCGTACCCTGAGGCCGACGCCGAGATCATTAACCTGCTTATCGAAGCCGTTGAGGCCCTGGGGATACAGTCAGGCTATACAATCAAGGTAAATGACAGGCGTGTTCTGTCAGGGATCTTCGAGGGCGAGCTGGGCCTTAGGGACCCACTGCCTGTGTACAGGGCCATAGACAAGCTCGACAAGGTGGGCCCAGAGGGCGTGAGGGCCGAGCTTGAGAAGCTAGTGGGCGTCCCTGCTGCCTTAAAGATCATGGAGATGCTCAAGTCCTCAGGCCCCCTGGTTGAGGCAGCTAAACAGCTGCTGTCCTCGCATTCATCAGGGCCTACTGCTGAGGGCGCCAGGCACCTGCTCGAGGTTGCTGAGCTCCTCAAGAGGCCCGAGGTGGTCAGGTTCGACATGTCGCTCGTGAGGGGTCTCGACTACTACACGGGCCCTATATTTGAGGTGGTCCTCGACAGGCCTGCCATAGGTAGCGTGGCTGGAGGGGGAAGATACGACAACCTGATAGGTCTATTTGCCAGGAGGCAGGTGCCTGCGACCGGGGTCAGCATAGGGATAGACAGGCTGATAGACGCTGGCCTGGAGGTAGGCCTCTACTCAATATCGAGGAGGACCTATACACAAATTCAGGTGGTTAACGTGACTCCTGACTCCTTCAGTTACGCCTGGAGGGTAGCCGATCTATTTAGGTCGTGGGGCTACAACGTGAGGGTCGACCTCAACAGGTCAGGGCAGGACGCCCAGAGGAGAAGGGCTTCAAGGCTTGGCGTGCCAGTGCTCGCCTTCGTCGGTCCCCAGGAGGTCTCGACAAATACCGTGACCCTATACTCGAGCGCCACGGGCGAGAGGGTGATGGTGAGGCTAGAGGAGGCCGAGAAGGCCCTAAGGAGGATGCTGGGTTGAGCTGTCTCAGCCCACCTCCTTCCCCTGGCCCTGAGACTAAGGCCTCCAGGCTCTCTCTGCTCAGGTCGGCTGGGCTTAGGGTACCTGACTTCGTCCTCCTCAGCTCCTCGGGCTGCGACGAGGAGGCCATAGGGAGGGGCCTTAAGGAGGTCCTGGGCGCACCGCCTTACATTGTTAGACCATGTGGGGGCCTGCTGGTGGGCAAGCCGGCGCTAGCGCTGAGCGCCAGCGAGGTCCTCGAGGCCGCTAGGACCATGGAGCAGACCGTTATAGTCCAGAAGGCTGTTAACGCCAGGGCCTCAGGCTTCGCCTACACTGCTAACCCAGTGAGCGGCAGTGTAGACCTAATATATGTTGACTCCGTTGTTGGCCTTGGCCTAAGGCTTTCCTATGAGGGGGCACCGCACGATGAGGTTAGGGTAACTAGGGACAGGCCAAGGGTCTATGACGTCAGGGTTATGGCTAAGCCCACGGCATTAGTCCTCGACGTTGACGGCAAGGTGCTCGAGGAGCCCCTACAGGACCCATATGTCCAGTCAATAAGTGACGAGGAGGCCATCGAGGTTGCCACGGCAGCCCTTGAGGTCGAGAGGGCCATGGGAGGGCCGGTTGAGCTTTCCTGGGCCATAGATGAGGATGGATCCATGTGGGCCCTGGGAGTGAGGGGACTTAGAAGTCTAGGCTGATGACTCCCTGCTCCTCGTCAGGAGAGTACTCGCCCTTCCTCTCAAGTATGTCCAGGACTTCTGAGACCTCAGACGGAGGGCCGTTGACGAAGAGGACACCGACCCTAGTGTCCTCCATCAGGTTGCCAAGGTAGAGGTAGGCGGCAGTAGTCATCAGGCCCTTCCTTGAGTAGTAGATCACAACAGGATACCCCTTGGCCTTCTCAGCCCACTCAAGGCAGGAGCTCACGTCCTTAGCTGCCTCAGTCGCCAGGAGCCTGTGCCTTGGGGGCAGCACGATCACCAGGGCCGAGGCCCTCCCTGTGCTGACCTCTATTTTCGGAAAGGTCTCCGACTCGAGCCTCCTGGGCGACCATCTGGCCGAGAGGACCCTCTCGACCTCAGTTGCGTCCTTCACGGTGCTCTCCGGGCTCTCCTTGCTCAGCCCCTTGGCCTGCTCAGCGAACCTCTTGATTATCTCCTCGGCCCAGTCCAGCTCGAAGCCCTCGTACTCCACCAGTGCCGCCTCCTAGGTCTGCACATCCATTACTCAAAAACTTTAGCTGAACCCCAGTCCAGGGACAGGGCTTGCCGATAGCTGAGGGGGACTGGGTAACAGCAATCGTCGAGGGCAGGGAGAGACACAGGCAGTACACCTTCAGGATATTCAGGAACAGGTCATATTCTACATTCGCCGGCAGCTTCAAGGGCGACCAGGCCATAGGGCTTGAGTGGGGCTCTGAGCTGGACCTCGAGAAGGGCAAGGCGTATCTTCTGAGACCCACGGTCTATGACATGATCAACCATGTCCTGCCCAGGAGGAGTCAGGTCGTCTACCCCAAGGACGCAGCGTACATAGCTGCTGCCGCTGGGCTCGTGCCGGGCATGAGAGTCCTCGAGGCAGGAGCGGGCAGCGGCTTCCTGACTATATGGGCCGCCATACATGTCTGTCCCACGGGCCACGTAGTTAGCTATGACGTTAGGGATGACATGCTTAAGCTTGCCTCAGACAACGTTAGCGCCCTTGGGCTGTCAGACTGCGTTGACCTGAAGAAGGGCGACGTGAGGGCTGGAGTGCAGGAAAGCAATATTGATGCGCTCCTCCTTGACGTGCCCGACCCCTGGGAGGCCCTGAGGGCCCTGTGGCCCTCCCTGAGGCTCTCGGCTCCTGCCGTGGTCTTTGTGCCCACTGCTAACCAGGTCTCAAAGCTCCTGCTGTGGCTTCAGGCCTCAGGAGGTTACGTGGTTCAGGAGGTAGTAGAGCTGATCAAGAGGGAGTGGGAGCACAGGGGCGACGCCCTTAGGCCAGCGGTAAGGATGATAGGCCACACGGGCTTCATAATCCTCCTTAGGAGGACTCTCTCCAGGCGGGCAGACCCTAACAGGTGATAAGCTTCTAACTTACTTATGCCGGTATCGCCCTGGGAGGGCCTTATGAGAGTAGCAGGCATAGATCCTGGCACTAAGTCAATAGATGTGGCTGTCCTTGAAGGCGACAGCGTTGTTGCCGAGGAGAGCGTAGACACGCTGAAACTCGTTGAGGAACCGAAGTACCTTGTAGAGGTAGTTGAATCCCTCGAGCCCCAAGTCGTCGGGGCCCCCTCGGGCTACGGCGCTCCGCCCACTTGGTCTGAAGAGGTCATAGACCAGGAGAGGTTCAACTATGAGGTATTGCTGCTATCAAGTAAGGAGGCTGTGGATCAGGCCATAAGGGCAGGAGTCCTGGGAGCAGGGGTCTACAAGGCCTTAGCGGAC
The DNA here is from genome assembly GCA_002496425.1 of Acidilobaceae archaeon UBA162. Taxonomy (GTDB): domain Archaea; phylum Thermoproteota; class Thermoprotei_A; order Sulfolobales; family Acidilobaceae; genus Acidilobus. The sequence continues at coordinate 13,078 of DAJS01000013.1, read as the reverse complement.
GTCAACATAGCTCTCTCCTCAGAGGCCCCAAGGCGCTACAGGGTGCTCTACCTGCCAGCCGTAGTTCACCTGCCTACGGTGCCCTGGTGGAGGAAGGTGAACAGGATCGACATGGGCACCGTTGACAAGCTGGCCTCGGCCTTCCTGGCAACCTATGAGGAGTCGCTGAGGGGCATCAGGGACCTTGTGGTCCTGGAGGCGGGCTTCGGCTACTACGGCATCATAGCTGTTAAGGATGAGGCCGTGGTAGATGGCATCGGAGGGACCAATGCCTCCCTCGGCACGCTCACTGCTGGGGCCGTAGACTTTGAGGTAGTGACCCAGGTGGGCTCATGGTCCCGCTTCGACATGGCAGCCGGAGGGATAGTAGAGCTTTGCGGCACGCCAGACCTCGGTGAGATGCTGTCGAGGCCCTCGTGCTTCGATGCGGCAAATGCCCTGTTGGAGTCCATGGCTAAGGATGTGGCCAGAGTCAGGCTCTCCAGCCCAAGGGCCTCAACCCTGGTAGTAAGTGGCAGGTACTCAGGGCCCGTGGCTAAGGCCCTGGCCGAGAGGCTCAAGTGCATGGATGTAGTTGAGTTGAGGACGCTCAGCGGGGCCTCGAGGTCAAAGCATGCCGCCCAGGGCTATGCTGCTATGGCTGCAGGCCTCGTTGGTGTCGAGCCGTTTGCATCCCTGGCAAAGTCCATGAGGCTTGCCGAAGCCTGTGGCACTGCAGTTGACGGCCTGGTGCACCCAAAGGCCAGGGGGCTCAGGGAGCGTGTGATAAGGGCCTACGTGGAGAGCGTCAGGAGCCCGAGGCTGTGCTCCTGAGGGAGCAGAGTTGGAGGTCAGGAGAGCTGTACAGGAAGACATACCACATGTCATAGAGTTCACTAGAAACACATATGCGTGGGGCGACTACGTTCCCAGGGTCATAGCTGACTGGGTCTCGGCCGGCACGGCTTATGTGGCCATCGAGGGAGATGCGGTGCTTGGAGTTGTCAACATGGAGTTGCTGCCCACTGGCGTGGCATGGCTAGAGGGCATCAGGGTCAGACCAGACTCAAGGCGCAGGGGCGTAGGCACTATCCTGACACGACATGTCCTTGACATAGCCAGGAGGTCAGGGGCCTCATACGCTATGTTAATGGTAGCTGACTGGAACGAGCCGAGCCACGGCCTGGTGAGGAAGCTTGGTTTCAGGCCAGTCATGACCCTTCACTGGGGCTCCGTAACACCTACGGGAGCCAAGGCGGTAAAGGGGCCCAGGAGGAGGGAGCTGGCTGAGAGGGCCCTAAAGGAGACGGGGGGCTACTTCTGTATAGCAAGGAAGTGGATATGCACCAGAGCGACGCCGGAGTACGTCCTGTCACAGGTGAAAGAGGTCTACGAGGGGCCTGGCATAGGGCTTGACGAATTTTCAGTCGGAAACCCTACTTATCCTGATATGGGTGATGTGCTGGCCACAAAGAGGGAGGGGTTCTCAAGTTACAGGAACTCGTGGATAGTCTATGAGCTGAGGCTCTGAGCTAGGATCTTCCTCCCCTTCCATTCGATAGAGGCCCACCTGGACGAGATGATGCCATAGGCTATGATTGCACCTGATAGCGGTGCCGCCAGGGCCCAGGCCGCCGGGATCCTAGCCTCCCTGGCTCCCGCGGCCGTGAATGCCACCTGGGCCGCGTAAGTTAAGAGTGGACCGGCGGCTGCCAGCCAGGCCCTTAAGGCTAACAGGGGTATGGCAGCGAAGGGCCAGAGGAACAGGAGGGCCACACCGGCCGAGAGGCCCACATAGGTGAGTGCGTTGAGCCTCCTGGTCGTGTGGTAGGATATCCTCCTCAACAGGTTTATCAGCTCCCTTGGCGAGCCCCACGACTCGACGCTTATCACTTCCCTGGCGTCCACAGGGATGAGCCTGACCCCCATCGACTTCAGCCTAACGGCCAGGGTCCTGTCCTCAAGCAATGAGTCCCTGACCCCTGCCATGCCCCCTGCCTCCCAGAAGGTGTAAGGCGTCAGGGACCAGCAACAGCCGTAGATGAGCGAGTGCCTGTTCTTCCTGTCAAGGGCTCTGTGGAAGCCAAAGAAGCCGTGGAGCAGCGCGTTCAGCATGGGTTGAGACATCCTACAGAACGCTGTCCTACATGTGAACCTCGGCTCAAAGGCCATGAGCTCTCCATCCATCACATGAGAGGCCATGGAGGCCAGGGAGCTAACGTCGCCGGCTACATCAGCGTCAAGGAAGAGCAGGGCCCTGGCGTCACCGGCTGACAAGGCGCCCTGCTGCACTGCGAAGGCCTTGGGGGCCCAGCCCTGGGGTCTTCCGGCTATCCTGAGCACGGCAACCCTAGGATCCCCGCCGGCCGCCCTGAGGACCTCATTAATTGTCCCATCGGAGCTCTCATCGTCTACTATCACGGCTGATGACACGTGAGGGCCTGCGGACGTTATGGACCTGACTAGACGTCCTATCCTGGCAGCCTCGTTTCTAGCAGGGACAACTATTGCTACCCTGTCCCTGCTGTCCAGGCCAATAAGGAACCTGGGGTCCCTGAGAGACCTTACGCTAAGGCCTATGCCCCTTAGGCCAGCTAGGTAGATGGATGTGGCCGCGGCTGAGACAAGCCAGGCCAGGGCTATCAGCAGCATCAGGAAAGGCTTCAATGGCTCACACCAGATAACTTCTTCAACGCGTCCCTCAGCTCCATCGGGGAGCGCACGTAGTACTTGGCTCTCGTGGGCCCACTGCCGACCTTTACTGTGACCGAGTCAGGTGGCAGGGAAGCGAAGAGGCTCTCATCATCGCCTGAGTCCCCGGCAGCCAGCACGAAGTCGTACTTGTCCCTGTCCAACCAGTACCTGGCGGCCCTGGCCTTGCTAAGCTCTGCTAATCTAACCTCAATGGTCTTGGGCAGCCTTACGACGGATAGCTCAGGGTATATAGCCACAAACCTGCTGAGTACGTCCATCAGCTCGCTGGCCCTCCCCTCGCCAAGGCTCTCAGGGGCATTGCGGTAGTGCCATGCGATCGAGTAATCTTTCTGCTCTATGAAGGAGCCTGGGGTCCGCTTGACATAGACTGAGAACAGCTTGACCACTTCATCTTTCCAGCGGAGATCCTTAGTCGTCACCATGTTCTTCCACGTGCCCTTCTCCCTTACCCACGCCCCGTTCTCGGCGGCTATGTCAATCTCCTGGATTGGTAGCAGTCTCTCTATTGAGACCTTAGACCTTGATGTTATTATTACGACTTTAGTGTTCGGTAGGGAGGCAAGGCTCTTCAGCAATGATATGAGCTCAGGGTCAGGCTCTGCCAGCGATGGGAGGGGGGCGAAGGGAGCCAGGGTCCCGTCATAGTCAAGGAACAGGATCCTCTTGGATGAGACGTTGAAGGAGCTCATAACCATACTGAGTGCAGCCCCAGCCAACCTCCTCCTGCTCATCTCGCCCGCGCTATCCAGTTGGTACTTCTTGAACCCCTTTAGCGACTCTATGAAGTCTGATGCCCAAGCCATAACGTCATAGCTTGAGACCCTAGTCTCAAGGGCCGAGAGCCTTCTCTGTCTTTCAGGAGCAGATAAGGTGAGGGCAGTCTTGATTGCATCAGCCACCTGGTCATAATTATATGGGTTAACAATAATGGCCTCGACCAGCTCGCTGGCAGCCCCCGCGCCCTCGCTTACTATTAGGAACCCGTTCCTATCAACATTAGCAGCTATGTATTCCTTCGCGACCAGGTTCATCCCATCCCTTAGGGGCGTCACCAGAGCCACGCTAGCGAGCCTATAGAGGGCCAAGAGCTCGTCATTAGGCATAAACCTCCTTATATATATCACAGGGGTCCAGCTGAGCGTTGAGTACAGCCCGTTTATCTCGCCTACGAGCTCGTTTATCTCTCTCCTGAGCCTGGCATACTCCTCAACCCTCTCCCTTGATGGCGACACAACGAAGACATATGACACCTTGCCCCTGAACTCAGGGTACTTATCGAGAAACCTCCTGAAGGCCCTTAGCCTCTCCGGCAGACCCTTGGTGTAGTCCAGCCTGTCTATCGAGAAGATAACCTTGACGCCCCCTAGCCTCTTCCTGAACTCCTCAACTTTCCTCATAACATCGTCGCTGAGGGCCATCTTCCTCAGTCCGGTGAAGTCAACGCCTATGGGAAAGACATCGACCTTGACCAGCCTGTCACCATACTTTATCACGTTGAGCTCCTGCTCAAGGCCCAGTATCCTGCTGACGCTCTGGAGGAAGTAGTTCATGTAGTCATATGTGTGGAAGCCTATGAGGTCGGCCCCTAGGAGGCCCTTAAGCACCTCGGCGCGCCATGGGAGCTGCCTGAAGACCTCAAAGTTAGGGAACGGTATGTGGAGGAAGAACCCTATTGGCACATCATCGCCTAGCCTCTCCCTAAGCATTGAGGGGAGGAGCATCAGGTGGTAGTCGTGAACCCATATTATGGCGCCCCTGGGGTACCTGCTCGCTATCTCCTCAGCGAACCTCTCGTTCACCCTAACGTAGGCGTCCCAGTACCTTTCATTGAAGACGGCCTTGTCTGCGAAGTAGTGGAAGAGAGGCCATATGGTGGCATTGCAGAAGCCCTCGTAATAGTTCTCAACCTCCTCGGCCTTTAGCCAGACAGGGACTACTCCTCTGGTTCTCAGCTGCCTGTTGATCTCATCCTTAGCATCGCCGGCCTGCTCCTCACTGAGCCCCGGCCAGCCGAACCAGAGCGCCACGCCCTTCTCGAGCAGGGGCCTCATACTAGTTGCCAGGCCGCCCGTGCTGGGCGTCAACGTCACGGAGCCCTGCGATACCCCGACCGTGTACGGCAGCCTGTTGGACACCAGCACTAGATCTCCTGGGCTTAGGCTATCTAGCGTGCTCAACGCATTGCTCCTGAGGTCCTGCGTGGAGTGAAACTATAAGGCGCTGCGCACTAGATTCCCTGACAGCCTTATGCGAGTCAGCGTCGATGAGGCGCTCAGGAAGGCAGAGGCCTCAAGGGATCTGGTGGCAGTGGTGACTCTCAACCCTGACGCCGAGTCCGAGGCCAGGAGAGTAGAGGAGGGAGGGCGTGAACCCAGGCCCCTGGTGGTCAAGGACATCATATACACGGCTGGCCTGAGGACAACCATGGGCTCAAGGGTCTTCAAGGACTTCGTGCCAAGGGATGACGCTGAGGTTGTTAAGAGGCTCAGGGCCGCAGGCTATGTAGTGATAGGCAAGGGAAACACCCATGAGTTCGCCTCTGGGGCTACTACTACATCCTCGGTTTTTGGACCTACGAGGAACCCTCTGGACCCTGAAAGGATAGCGGGCGGCAGCAGCGGTGGCTCAGCGGCTGCCGTGGCTGCAGGCGTGGTAGACGTTGCGCTGGGAACTGACACCGCAGGCTCTGTGAGGATACCAGCATCCCTCTGCGGTATCATAGGCTTCAGACCCACTCACGGCCTTGTGCCCAGGGCCGGCGTTTTCCCGCTGGCCCCCTCCCTTGATGACGTTGGCTTCCTGGCCCGCTCAATAGATGACATAGTGGAGGCTCTTATGGCCGTGACCAGGGGAAGGCTTAGGAGACCTGATAACGTGAGGGAGGTGCGCCTGGCCGTGCCAACGGGCCTCTACATGGGCTCAGAGGAGGTACTCAGGGAGTTCAATGACCTCCTGCCATCACTCAACGCGGGCCAGGTGGAGCTGCCCCTGGCCGCGTCAGAGGGTAGGGCCATCTTTACGGCGATAAGGCTTTCTGAGGCCTCCGCAGTACACCTCAGGTACAAGTACAGATGGGGCGAGTACTTCCCTGACGTGAGGAGGCTGATGGAGAAGGGCCTCCAGGTGCCAGCAGTGGACTACGTCAGAGCCATGAGGCTCAGAGGGCCTATAAGAAGGGAGCTGGAGAGGGCCCTGAAGAATTATGATGCGCTCATAACCCCTGCAACGGCGATTCCCGCGCCAAGGATTGACGAGGTGCTGGGAAGGGAGGACGGGGAGGTGAGGGACATGCTAACTGGCAACGCCTGGCTCGCCTCCCTGACAGGGGCTCCGGCAGTTAACCTGCCGCTCATGAGGGTTGGGGGGCTCCCAGTTGGTGTCCAACTCATAGGCAGGCCGGGCGAGGACGTGAGGCTGCTGGAGGTTGCAAGGAAAGTTCTTGAGGCTGTAGGGCCTAAAGGGGCCCCAGGCGTTGAGGTCTAAACCCAGCTGACCTCTTCCTCGTCCTGAAGGGCTGTGGTTCCCTTCAAGGCGGTTCACAGGGTCCTTGGTTTACAGCCTTCGCCTTAACCACTCCATAGCTGGTAATACTCCCACAGCTCCGTTCATCCAACGGCACACCACGTGGGCCTTCAGCTCTAATCATTCCTATCCTTTGGAGATGTATGGAGGACACGGCTTTTCTATATGCCCGCTAAAGTGG
>DAJS01000013.1:5426-6581 GCA_002496425.1 Acidilobaceae archaeon UBA162 | reverse complement strand
CGGGTAGAGCAGGTTCACCGTGGTGGTGCCGTTAGGCCATATGAACACCTGGGCCGGTATCGGGTTCTCGCCTACCTGCATGCCGTTTGACGTCACATTGAATATGCCATCAATTGTCATAATCTTACCACTTATGTCGTTCAGGACGGCCTGCTTAAGTGCTGTCTGGTTGAGGGTCCCGGCGTCCTCAATGGCCAGCTGTATTATCAGTCCAGCGTTGAACCCAGCTATCGCGAGGAAGTTGGGCGGCGAATGGTAGGTGCTCGTCCACAGGGCGGCGAACTGCTGGTACGTGGGCCCCCACCACTTAAGGCCTAGCTTTGCCGCCAGCTGTGGTGTGTATTCCACCAGTGGTGGGTAGGCGAGGGTGAAGGTACCGTTGGTGCCTGGGACGCTGATGAAGTCTGGCAGCAGCTGGCCAGGGAAGTTAGTCAGCACTAGCGGGAAGTAAGCGTGGGCAGAGGCTAGGTCGCTGAGGAACGCCTCATCGTTGGTCGGGTAGCCGAGCTCCAAGACAGCCTGCGGGTGCAGAGATTCGAGAGTAGCTATTATGCTCGAATAGTCACTGGTGCTGGTCGGCACGCTCTGGTTGTAGATTACCTCAATCCCATATGACTCGAGTCCGGGCGCCAGGAAGTAGTCCTGGTAGGCGTTGAAGTCGTTGAGGTCGTACACTATGGCAACATTGTGTATCCCAAGCATGTGCAGGAAGCCAGGGACGTAGAGCACGAAGTACGGCGATACCGGCAGTGAGGTGAGCACTATGTAGTTGTTGTTCACGAAGAACGAGAAGGAGCTACCGGTCACATCCCACAGCAGTATGTGACTGCTGTTAGTGAAGCTGACGGCAGGCGCCGTCATTACTGAACCGAAGTCGGCCACGAGGATGTTCACGTGGTCCACGTCAACAAGCTCCTGGTAGTCCGAGGCCGCAGTGGATGGGTTAGAGGCCGCGTTAAGGGCTATGATCTTGACTGTTAGGTTCATGCCGTACTGCTTGACGTATATGCCACCGTGGCTGTTGACCCAGTCGGCCCAGAGCTCTAGGCCCTCGTACTCGGGCATTGAGGATGTGGCGAACTGGCCTGTAGAGTCGTAGACCGTACCAATCACTATGTACATTGGAGCCTTCGTTGTCGTCGTTGTAGTTGTCGT
>DAJS01000013.1:0-5417 GCA_002496425.1 Acidilobaceae archaeon UBA162 | reverse complement strand
GTTGTTGTGGTCACTGGGACCGTGGTCGTTACCGTGGTCGTTACTGTCACAGTAGTAGAGACCCTAGGCAGCCTCGTGGCCAAGTAGGCGGCCGCGCCGGCTATGGAGGCGATGACTACTATGGCTGAGACTATCGTGGCCACCATAATCCTGCTGACCGAGGACCTAGTGGAACCCACGCGCTCCGCCTCAGACCTAGAACATTGTAGTGCCAAGTATAAAAACATTTGTTCAATTATATCTTTTATAAAATATAATGAGACCCCTCAAGGGCCCAGGCAAGCATGGGTGGAAGCGTGTGAGGCCTACAGGTGAGTCCTCGGACTCACCTGCTAGTGCTAGAAAAGCCAGTGGGCAAGGTCTTTATAGGCCACCGTGAACCCCACAGTGGCAACGAGCAAGAAGACCCTTGGGCAGGACAGGAATAGGTGTGTTCAGTCTAGGTGCTCGCCTACGGCTGAACCTGGGCCCCGGCAGCCTTCCAGGGCATGGCGACGGTGTTATAGTCCACAGCCCCCATGCCATCCCTGCTGAGCGCTATGAAGCCCCCTGTTCCCCCTCCAAACCTTGAAGTCAGCAGCTCCACACCATTTGCCACTGAGAGCCCCAGGTCGCCAAGCCTCTCATACATGATGGCTATCCTCAGCGAGAGGCCGAGCCTCATTATGAACTCGCCCACCCCCGTGCCAGCCACTGCCACCCTCTCGTTAGCGTAGAGCCCAGCGCCCGCTATCGGCGAGTCCCCAACCCTGCCGGGGAGCTTCATCATGACACCTCCTGTGCTCACAGCCGCTGCTAGCCTGCCCTCCCTATCAACGGCCACAGCGCCTACGGTGTCAAAGCCCAGCTGGGCGGCCATAGTGATCCAGGACCTCAGGAGCTCGCTCTCACCGCCCTTTGACTCCTTGATTGACCTCCACCTTTCGAGCGTTCTTCTGCTAGGGCCAGGGTGTCTCTCAAGGCCCAACCTCCTGGCAAGGTCGTCGGCCCATGGGCCTACGATAAGCGAGTGTGGAGTCCTCTCAAGCACAGCCCTAGCAAGCCTCACTGGGTTCTTAGGGTAGCTGACGGCCGCCACTGCTCCTACAGCTAGGTCCCAGCCCCTCATGACTGCAGCGTCCATGGTTAGGTTACCACTAATGTCAAGGACTGAGCCGAGGCCGGCGTCAAAGACCTCCGAGTCCTCCAGTACCGCTACTGCCTCGACTACCATGTCAACCGCATCGCCCCTGGCTGCCTGCCTGAACCCCTCGCGCACGGCCTCGAGCAGCGGGCCCTTAGCTCGCTCTAGGTCCTCCTGCCTCCAGACCCCAGCGCCGCCATGGACGATGATCGCCGGAACCCCAAGCCTTACTGTAGCTGCCATATGTGATCCCAGGCGAGGTCAGTAGTTGGGCTGTACACATAAAAAGAATAATTCCCCCGCTAGGAAAGGGTGTGGTCGGCGTAGGAGTCGTGCTTGAGACCATAGAGCTAGTCAAGACCTTCGGTAGCCTAAGAGCTGTGGACCGCTTCAGCATGAACATTAAGCCGGGTGAGGTCGACGCGCTGATAGGTCCCAATGGGGCGGGCAAGACTACATTCATTAACCTAATCACTGGCGTCCTTATGCCTGACTCGGGCAGGATACGCATGGACGGCCGCTGTCTGCTAGGCCTGAGCACACACGAGAGGGCAAGGCTCGGCATAGCGAGAACCTACCAGATACCGAAGCCTTACCCCAACCTTACAGTGCTCGAGAACGTGCTTGTCTCATCCTATTATGCTGCCAGACTCAAGGGTGAGGAAGCCATGGAGAACTCCATCGAGGCCCTCAATTACGTTGGAATATATGACCTTGCCGACAAGCTTGCCGGCGAGCTTAACGCTGAACAGCAGAAGCTGCTTGACTTCGCTAGGGCGCTGGCTGCCAGGCCCAAGTACCTACTGATCGATGAGATAGGCGCTGGCCTAAGCCTTGAGGAGCTAGACGCCCTAGCGGCTAAGATAAGGGGTCTGGCCAAGAGAGGACTCGGGGTCCTCTATGTGGGGCACATAATGAGGATGGTGAAGAACGTCGCCGACTGGGTAGTGGTAATGAACGAGGGGAAAAAGCTGACCGAGGGAACCTATGACGAGATAGCATCAAATGAAGATGTGATAAAGATCTACCTGGGTGAGAGGCGTGCCTGAACCCCTCCTGTCCGTTAGAAACCTATACGCGGGCTACGGCTCTATGGTGGTTGTGAGGGACTTGAACTTTGAAGTTGAGCCTGGGACGCTGACGCTGATACTAGGCCTCAACGGTGCTGGGAAGACAACGACGTTGAAGACTATAGCCGGCATCCTGCCGGCAATAAGGGGACAGATACTGTTAGAGGGAAAGGACGTGACCAGGGAGCCCGCCTATGCTAGGGCGAGAAGGGGCCTGGTCATGATAACTGACAGCCCCATATTCCCGGACATGAGCGTCGCCGACAATATACGGCTTGCCGCCGAGAACACAAGCAGACTCGGAGACCCTGTCACCGTGGCCGTTAAGTTCTTCCCCGAGCTCCAGAGATTCCTGAGATCTAAGGCCTCGGCCCTCTCAGGGGGGCAGAGGAAGATGCTCGCCATGGCGATGGCCATGGTGTCCAGGCCCAAGCTTCTCCTCCTAGACGAGCCATCCACGGGGCTCTCACCACTAATGGTCTCCAAGGTAGTCAACTACGTGGCCCAGCTCAAGTCATCAAAGATAACGATACTGCTGGCCGAGCAGAACCCGTCGTTCATATCAATTGCAGACTACGTGATGATAATGGAGATGGGCAAGATGAAGCTCTACGGGAAGGCAGAGGAGATAGGGAGGCTAGAGGAGGTCAGGAGATCGTTCTTCCAGGTCAGCTGATGTTCACGGTGGTAGCCTCCTCAGGTACCTGTACAAGACGCCCATCAGCCCTTTGGACATGAAGAGCATCAGCAATATAAGTATAACTCCAAAGGTCAGGTTCACGTAGCTCGTGTAGTACACATCAAGGAACTGGTAAAGCGAGCTCAGGATCAGCGTGCCAACGATAGGGCCAAGCACGGTGCCCGCTCCTCCGAAGATCAGGTAGGTGATTACGTAGACACTGTAGGTTACATTGAATATATCAGGGTAGTAGAACATCACGTACCAGCCGTACATGGCCCCAGCCAGCGAGGCTATCAGTGCGCTGAGAAGCCAGGCCAGGCCTCTTGTGATGGTGATGTTTATTCCGTCCATCTCAGCGCTTAGCACGCTGCCCCTTATAGCCCTCAATGCGAGCCCAAAGCGACTGTACTTAACGTAGAACGTGAGGACCAATGAGATTAACAGTATGGCAAGAGTTATGTAATAGGTTAGCATGGGGTCGTAGGGTATTCTGCCCGCTAGGCTGGCCCCCTTATCCCCGTTAGTCCACCTCTCCAGGGCTGATGACTCCACCAAGTAGTAGACGGCCATCAGGGCCGCCAGCGTTGCTATAGCGAAGTAGTGGGACCTCAGTCTGAAGAGGGGGAGCAGCACGGCCGCCAGGGCCGTAGAAATAGCTATAGCAAAGATGAAGGCTAGGGCGCCGTGAAGGCCTAGCTGGAGGCCTATGTAGATCCCATAGGCCCCCAGGCCCCAGAACACCGTGTAGCCGAAGGGCAGGTAACCAGTAAAGCCATAGATGAAGTTAAGGCCTAGGGTCAGTATGAGGAAATCCATCAGGTAGAAGAAGAAGAACTGGTTGGGGTAGGCTACTGGACCTGCCAGGAAGAGCGCTAACATGAGTGCTAGATATATCCCCATATTCCTTAACTGGGCCCGGCCCAGGCCCACAGGGGGCCTGAGCCTGGGGGGCGCTGCCTTCTCATCAGACCTCGCGCTGTGCGCCACCTAGTACACCCCCAGGCTTTACTACTATTATCACAAGGAGCAGGAGGAACGATATGGCGTAAGCTAGGGACGGTATGTAGACGCTCAATATCTGGTAGACCACTCCAAACACCAGCCCACCTATTATGCTGCTAAGTGGGTTGCCCAGGGCCCCTATTATAACTACAGTGAAGGCTAGGACCGTCAGGAAGCCGCCATAGGATGGGTATATGTAGCCGAAGACGTAGGGCTCAAAGACCCCTGCCATTCCTGCCAGGGCGAAGCCAAGGGCAAACGCAAACAGAGTGGCTAGCCTCACGTTAACGCCTAAGGCCATAGCCTGCTCCTTGTTCTGCATTAAGGCCCTCGCTGCCCTGCCGAGGCCTGTGAACTCAAGGTAGTAAAAAATCAGCGCTAAGATGACTACCGAGGCCGCTGCCCCAACCATAAGCACGTTAGGTACCCCATAACCGGCCAGGGAGCGAGCGCCGCGCACAGTAGCGCTGGCTGGCAGTGACGTGGGGCTCACACCAAAGGCTATCGTAGCCGCTGACTCTATGAAGAGTGAGAGGCCGAAGAACGCTATAAACGAGTTGATCTCCGGGTCGGAGCTCTTCTCAAGCCTTGGGACCAGAATGTAGTAAATAGCTATGCCAAGGCCAAAGAACACTGGGAACAAGAGCACGAAGGTATAGAGCGCATTGACCCTGAAGTCAACGAACAGCATAAAGGCCACGTAGGCCCCTAACATGACTAGGTCACCATGAGCCACATTTATCATCCTGACAACGCCGAACACTATGTTGAGGCCCAGGGCCATGAAGGCGAAGTATAGGCCTTCCAAGACGCCAACGGCCAGCGCGTAGTATAGCAGCGTGGCATAACCCACCTAAATCCCCCCGCTGCCTGCTCAAGAGCTAAAGCTAGCACTTAATATGGCTTGCCCTTGACCTTACCTTACACACCCGGAATCCGTCTTCCCTGAGCATCTGAGTAGCCCGAACATCCATACATCTACAACACTAGCTACTAGATGTGCCCATGTCATTTTCATTACCTAACTCCTTTTTGCTTAACGCGCTCTCAGCTAGAGACTTGCGAGTGAGTCTGAAAAATGCCGTAGGGAAAGGAGTAGGCCAACAGGTAGGGCTCTCGCAGTGACAACATAGTGATCCTCATGCCTGCTAAGGGCCTTAAAGGGATGTCGCCAAGAGGGAGGCAGCCGCGCTAGCGGCCAGGGCCCTGGACGAGATAAGGGCCAATAGGCTCTTAGTTTAAGGATGCGTCGCCACGAGTGGCGTACTGTGGGGACTGCCCAGGCCTTTACCTGGGCCCTTGAGGGGTCTCATTATATTTTATAAAAGATATAATTGAACAAATGTTTTTATACTTGGCACTACAATGTTCTAGGTCTGAGGCGGAGCGCGTGGGTTCCACTAGGTCCTCGGTCAGCAGGATTATGGTGGCCACGATAGTCATAGTCGTGGTAGTCGTCGCCTCCGTAGGCGGCGTGGCCGCCTACTGGGCCACGAGGGCCCACAGGACTGTGACGACAACGACACCCGTGACCACAACA
>DAJS01000023.1:122764-156301 GCA_002496425.1 Acidilobaceae archaeon UBA162 | reverse complement strand
GCGGGCCTTTCAAAGTTTTTATATTTCAGACCCTGAAAGTACTTGGTGCCTCCGGTGCTCGAGCTCAGGTCAAGGGGCCTGAGGGTCGGGACCCTTGAGGATATAGAGACCAGGGGCAGGAGGACCCTGGTCAGGGTAGACATAAACGTCCCCATGAAGGGCGGCAGGGTAATTGATGATTCTAGGATAAAAGCCCATGCTGCAACGCTGAGGCTGTTGGCGGAATCAGGCGCCCTGGTAGCAGTTATAGCCCATCAGGGCAGGCCAGGAGGGGAGGACTTCGAGACTCTTGAGGCCCACGCCAGGGCCCTGGAGGCCGCCACAGGGCTCCCGGTCACCTACGTGCCTGACATCATAGGTCCAGCGGCTGCAGAGGCAGTAAAGGCCCTTGAGCCTGGGGAGCTGCTTCTGCTTGAGAACACCAGGTTCTTGGCAGAGGACAACATTGAGGGGCCGCCGGAGCTGCTTCTTAGGACCCACCTGGTCAGGAGGCTCTCGAGGCTCTTCGAGGTATACGTAGGCGATGCCTTTGCCACTGCCCACAGGGCCCAGCCCAGCGTGGCCGGCCTGCCGCTTGCCATGCCAGCCGTGGCTGGGAAGGTCATGGAGTCCGAGCTGAGGGCCGCGGAGAAGCTGCTGAGTGCTAACACCTCCTACTTCGTTGGTGGCTCAAAGCTCAACGACGTGGCAAAGGTTGCCCCTGGCCTGGCCTCAAAGGGCGTGATAATGACTGGAGGCCTGTCAGCACTCCTGTTTGCCAAGGCCATGGGTCAGGACTTAGGTAGGGCTGAGGAGGCGCTGAGGAAAGTGGTTGGGCCTGAGGCGCTAGAGCTGGCCAGGGCTGCTGTCTCCAAGGGCAAGGTGCTGGTGCCCTTGGACTACGTTGTCGAGGAGAAGGGTGAAATCAAGGTTGTCAGCGCAAACGAGCTCAGCACACAGCCCAAGGACGTGGGCCCGGCAACCGTGGAGGCCTATAGAGATGTAATGGAGTCCTCAGGGGCTGTGCTGTTCAAGGGCACTGCCGGCATCGTTGAGGACCCTAGGTTCAGGAGGGGCACTGTGGCGCTCCTGGAGGCAGCCCTCTCCTCAGGGGCCTTTGTCATAGTTGGCGGGGGGCATGTAGGGGCCAGCCTGGCCTGGGTCAGGGATGAGCTGAGGAGCATGGTAGGCTATGTTAGCACCGCCGGAGGGGCCCTGCTCTACATGGCTGCGGGACTGCCGCTGCCAGGCGTCGAGGCGCTCGCCGAGTCTTACAGGAAGTTCTTGGGTGGCACGGCTTGAGGGTCAGGGTTGGCGTCAACGGTTACGGTACCATAGGCAGAAGGGTGGCCTGGGCAGTCTCGCTACAGGACGATATGGAGCTTGTTGGGGTTGTCAAGACCAGGCCCGACTACGCTGCCAGACAGGCCATGGCCTCAGGCATTAGGGTCTACGTGCCGACGCAGAAGGAGCTGAGCGCCTTCGAGGCGGCAGGGCTTGAGGCCGCTGGGACCCTTGAGGACCTGCTGGGCAAGGTTGACATCATAGTCGACGCCACGCCCGATGGCGTTGGGGCCTCCTACGCCCCCGTCTACTCCAAGGCAGGGATTAAGGCGATATTCCAGGGGGGCGAGGAGCCCAACGTTGCTGAGGTCTCATTCAACGCCATGTGCAACTATGACGAGGCCCAGAACAGGAGGAGCGCCAGGGTAGTCTCATGCAACACTACAGGGCTGTTAAGGGGCATATGCTCCCTAAACGAACGCCTAGGCGTGAGGTCCGTCAGGGCATTCCTCGTCAGGAGGGGGGCGGACATGCATGAGGTAAGGAGGGGTCCGATAAACTCCATAGTTCTCAGCCCTCCCACGGTGCCGAGCCACCACGGCCCTGATGTTAAGACGGTGCTGCCATGGCTTGACATAGTGACTAGCGCGGTCACTGTGCCCACCACGCTGATGCACGTGCACTACGTTAACATGAGGCTAAGGTCCAGGGCCACTAGGGAGGACGTTCTTGAGGCCCTGAGGTCCTCAAGGAGGATACTTGTCGTAAGCACCAAGTACACAGGAGCTACCAGCACAGCCCACCTAATCGATGCTGCCAGGTGGCACAGGCCCAGAGGGGACATACCCGAGCTAGTGGTTTTCGAGGAGAGCATCCATGTGGAGGGAGACGAGGTGATATACACGCAGGCCGTGCACCAGGAGTCAATAGTGGTGCCCGAGAACGTTGACGCTATAAGGGCCCTCACAGGCCTGGCCTCCAAGGAGAGATCTATTGAGGTTACGGACTCGAGCCTGGGCCTGGGCTCTCTCCCTGGCCTCTTCTAGCCTCAGGCATAAGAGTTCCAGGCCCAGCGAACAGCGATGCGGGATGAGTTGGAATCCGGGAACCGACCCCTTGTGGGGGATGGTGACTTAATGGGCTACGACCGCTGCTACCCGCTGAAGGGCAGGGTCTCCCTCGTTACCGGGGGTGACAGGGGCATAGGGAGGGCAGTGGCCCTCAGGCTAGCCTCCATGGGCTCCGATGTGGCCATAACCTACAGGAAGCGTGAGGAGGAGGCCAGGAGGACCGTTGAGGAGCTCAAGTCCATGGGTGTCAGGGCCGTCAGCGCCAGGCTCGACCTGTGGGACCTAAGCACCGTGAGGCAGGCGCTTGAGGCCGTGAGGTCGGCCCTGGGGTCCATCTCGGTCCTAGTGGCCAACGCTGGCGTCGGATTTGCCGAGGAGTTCACCAGTATCAGCGACGAGAGCGCCAGGAAACAAATAGAGGCTGACCTGCTTGGTCAGTTCGTGCTGGCCAGGGAGGCGGTAAGCGACATGTTAGCCTCGGGCTGGGGCAGGATCATATTCATCTCCAGCGTAGCAGGGTTAAACGGCGTCGAGTACCTCTCCACCTACTCCGCTGCCAAGGCAGGGCTCATAGGGCTGACCAAGTCCATGGCTGTCGAGCTGGGCCCGAGGGGGATAACGGTAAACGTTGTGGCACCCGGCTTCGTGAGCACCAAGCTTGGCCTCAGCTTCTTTGAGTGGCTTGATGCCAGGAGGGGCCGCCAGGGCTCCCTGGCTGAGTACACCTCCAGAGTCCCGGCGCGCAGGCTGGTTACCGAGGACGAGGTGGCCTCAGTGGTCGCCTTCCTTGCCAGCCCCGAGGCCAGTGGGGTCAACGGCGCTGTAATAGTAGTAGATGGGGGTGCCTCCGCTGGCCTTGGCCTCGGCTGAGCCCAGGGGCAGCCTGTGGATGTAGCCGCAGGCCAGGCACCTCCTGACCAGGTATACCCTCCTGCCCTGCCTCCTGGTTCTGACACTTAACGTGACTCCGGGCACTAAGGCAACATGGCAGTTCTTGCATATGCTGAGCCTTATGTGCCTGGGCAGCCTGACCCTGTTGGCCTGCGCCATCCTGAGCACGAGCCCGCCAAGCCTTGAGGAGTACTCGAGGTCCCCTCTGGCCGCGGCATCCATTGCCAGGGCTAGCAGCCTCTCGGCGTCCTCAACAACTATGTCAGCGGCGCTAGGCCTCCTCGCCCGGTGTTGGCCTCTCCTCAATTCTCTTCAGCTGCCTCCTGTACATCTCTAGCAACTCGTCCTCAGTGGTGGCATCCTCAGGCCCCTTGTCATCGCGCCACCTTATGAACCTAGGGAACCTTATTGATATGCCGGCTCCCTGGCGGACAGAGCTGAGGCAGCATGTGTGGGCAGGTGAGAGCGTGAGCTCAGCCCCTAATATCTCTGCCACCTTGACTGGCTCGAACCAGACATCGGCCTCAAGGTTTGACATGACCCTCGGGTGCCTGTGATCAATTATGTATGGCTTGAAGAGCTCATACATGTTGTTTATGTCCTCGTCCGTGAACCCACTGCCTACCTTGCAGACAGTCTTGAAGGTGTCGGTCTTAGGGTCGTAGGCCGCCATCAGCAGTGTGCCCAGCTTGCCTCCCCTCTTTCCTTTGCCGTAGAAGGCTCCAACTGCTACCAGGTCAACGGTGTCAGTCATCTCACTCCTGTAGTCCCTCTTTAACTTGACCCACAGCCAGCCCCTGACTCCCGCCCTATAAACGCTCTCGTCGTGGACTGCCTTTATCATTACGCCCTCAGCGCCCTCAGTGATGGCCTGTAGGAAGAAGTTCATTATCTGATCTGGGTCGGAACTCTCTATGTAGTTGGCTATGGTGACCCTGTCATTGGGTTCAACTATGCTCTCCAGTACCTTCCTCCTGTAGGGCAGGGGCTTAGTGCTCAGGTCCTCATCATCCTTCATTATCACGTCGAACAGGAACACCCTGATCGGTATCTCCTTCATCATTTTCTCAACGTCATACTTGCGCCTCCTCTGCATTAGCTCCTGGAAAGGCTTGAGCTCACCAGTGTCAGGGTCTATGCCGACTATCTCGCCCTCCACTATGGCCCTGTCAACCTTCAGGGCCTGCCTTACCCCCTCGACCACGTCAGGGTACATGGAAGTTATGTTCTCTAGCCTCCTGGAGAATATGATGACCTTGTCCCCATCCTTGTGTATCTGACCTCTCTCACCATCATACTTGTATTCAACGTAGGCCCTTCCTCCAACCTTAGCCAGTATCTCCTTGACGTCGCTGGCCCTCTCGGCCAGCATGGGCCTTATGGGCACTCCTATCTCAGGCTTGATACTCTTCAGCGAAGCCACCCCCTCAGTGGCGGCTAGCCTGGCTATCTCGCCCAGGTCAGCCCTGACGTTGTAGGCTCTCTCTATTACGTCCCTGGCTGCCGAGGTGCCCTCGTAGGCCACGGCGAGTGCATCAAGTATGGTAGCGTCCCCTATGCCAAGCCTCAGGCGTCCCTCGACGAACCTGACTATATACCTTGCCTCGATGGGCTTGGCGTCCTTGAGCAGCCCAGCAAGGGTCCTGAGCTTTATGTCTCTGCTGCTCTCGCCGGTCGCGTTGGCTATCCTGAGGAAGGAGTCGAAGACCCTGCTGACCGTCAGAGTAGCCCCTCCACCCCCCATGAAGGCCACGAGGCTCCCCTTCACGTGCGCCCCTGTCTGGGCCAGCTGCTCGGCCACCTTCCCTGGGTCACCACTCTTGTCTATGAGCCTGTTGATCTCTTCCTCTCTCCTGCTGTAAGCCATGGCTATTGCTTGTGCCAGCAGCTTGTCGCCAACCCCGAGCTCTGGTATGCCCTTCCAATCAGGGCCTAGCTTGCCCTGTATCATGTAGACTACCTTGTCGATCACAGCTGGAGGCGTCTTCTTCAGCAGGCCCGCCAGGAGCTGGGTAAGCTGAATTCTCGACGTTATGCCCTCCATAGACGCGAAGGTGTTAGCCACAACCTCAAATGGCATGTCAGCGTCGTTGCGGGCCACGCCTCCCTCCCACTGACTCAGGTAGAGTCAGCGGTTAAAGGCGGCAGCAGCCCAGGAAAGGGAAATCAAGGCGCCGGGGGTGGGATTTGAACCCACGCGCCCCTTGCGGAGCAACGGGTCTCCAGCCCGTCCCCTTGGGCCGCTCGGGCACCCCGGCGCCTGAGAAAGGGGTCCGTGTTGAGGTTAAAACCCTGACGTGCCTTATCTGCCCGACTTTATCTCTATGTAGACGTCGCTGGGCACCTGTATCCTCATGAGCCTCCTCAGCACCCTCTCGTCAGCCTCTAAGTCTATCAGCCTCTTGTGTATTCTCATCTCCCAATGCTCCCAGTGCTTGCTGCCCTCACCATGGGGCGGCCTGAATATTGGCACCGTCATCCTCTTAGTGGGGAGAGGCACGGGACCCCTCATGGGGATCCCGGTCTTCTGGGCTATGTCCCTGATCTGCTGAACTACCTGCTCCAGGCTCTTCGGGTTCGTGCTCCACAGCCAGATCCTTATGTTGAACGCCATTGAGTAGCACCGTCACTTCTTGAGCTCAATCTTGGCTGGTTTGACCTCGGTTACCACACCTATGCCCACAGTACGGCCCATGTCTCTCATCGCAAACCTGCCGAGCTGCGGGAAGTCGCTGAACTTCTCTATCACCAGCGGCTTTATGGGCTTGAACTTGATTATGGCGGTGTCACCTGCCTTCAGGAACTGCGGGTGCTCCTCGATTACGTTGCCGGTCCTGGGGTCTATCTTGGCAACTATCTCGCTCACCCTGCATGCCACAGAGGCTGTATGTACGTGTATGACAGGCGTGTAGCCGACGGCTATGGCGCTAGGGTGCCATACTAGCACTACCCTTGCCGTGAACTCCTCAGCCACGGTCGGCGGGTTGTCAACATGGCCCAGCACGTCACCCCTCTTGACCTGATTCTTCTCCACGCCCCTCAGTGCGACACCAACGTTGTCCCCAGGCCCGGCCTGTGGGAGATCCTGGTAGTGCATCTGTATGCTCTTGACATCAGCTATCAGCCCGGCAGGCATTATGATGGCCTTATCGCCAGGCTTCAGCAAACCCGTCTCAATCCTGCCGGTGATAACGGTACCGGCTCCAGGTATGCTCAGGACGCCCTGCACGGGTAGCCTCAGCGGCTTGTCAACGGGCTTGGGCGGCAGCTTGAGGCTATCAAAGGCCTCTACCAGAGTTGGGCCCTTGTACCATGGCGTGTTTGGACTCCTCTCTATCAGGTTCTCGCCGGTCCAGGCGCTCACGGGTATGAATGGTATTGCGTCAACGTTGTAGCCAAGACCCTTGAGGAACTTCTTGAGCGTGTTGACTATCTCATTGTACCTCTGCTCGCTGTAGCTTACGTCAGGCGCGTCCATCTTGTTGACAGCAACTATGAGCTGCTCTATTCCTAGCGTCCTTGCCAGTAGTGCGTGCTCCCTGGTCTGGCCCTCGGGGCTCATGCCAGCCTCGAACTCTCCCTTCCTGGCCGAGACCACAAGGAGGGCGGCGTCCGCCTGGCTGGCGCCGGTGATCATATTCTTAACGAAGTCCCTGTGGCCTGGCGCGTCAATTATGGTAAACATGTAGTTCTTGGTCTCGAACTTCATGAATGAGAGGTCTATGGTAATGCCCCTCTCCCTCTCCTCCTTCATCTTGTCCAGGATCCAGGCGTACTTGAACGACTCCTTGCCGGCTGCCTTGGCCTGCTCCTCCAGCTGTTGCATCACCTTGGGGTCCACAATGCCTAGCCTGTAGAGCAGGTGTCCGGTAAGCGTGCTCTTACCGTGGTCTATATGACCTATCACCACCAGGTTCAAGTGCGGCTTCTCAGGCATGCTCCTCCACCTCTTAGCTTGTGGACTGCAAGCCCAAGAAGAAGGCCCAGGATTTAAAAGCACAGCGTCCCAAAGGGAGCAAGGAGATGAAGGCCCAGGATCACCTGGAGCTCAGGGCTATCCTCTCTATCTCCTCTTTCTGCTTTATGGCATAGCTCGAAGGGTCTCCCCTTGAGGCAGCTATGATCTCCTCGGCTAGACACTCTTCAATGCTCTTGGGGCTACCGAAGGCGCAGAGCCTGGAGCCCTCAGTTATGAACCTGAGGGCAAGGTCAACCCTGCGCTGGGCTGAAACGTCCACCGAGACCCTGTAGACTATGCCGCCATACATGATCCTTGTGGTCTCCTCCCTTGGAGCCGCATTCTCTATGGCGCGCACCAGCACCTGTATCGGGTTCTCACCGGTCTCAGCATGTATGATCTCAAAGGCTGCCTTCACTATGTTGTAGGCCAAGGTCTTCTTGCCCCCGTTCTTACCCGGGTACATTAGCCTGTTTATGAGCCTCTCCACGATGGACACCTGCGCCTTGCCGAACCTCCTGTGCTCGTGCCTGCCACCGGTGTGCGGCAGCAGCACGGGCCTGAGACTGATGTACTTTTTGAGGCTTGGGTCCCTGATCTCTATGTTATTCCAGCTCCACCTGTCGAAGAGCTTTATCTCAGACAGGCCCTTGCCGACCTCCTCAGGCTCAGGCACCTTGACGCCTTGCGGTTGCATCGACATAGCTCTCCTGTGGCTCGAGGAGGGGCTGAGCTTTTAAGGTTGAAGCCCCTTGTTGGGAAACTACATGCGCTTAAGAGTCTTGCTTGCCCCAGCTTCTTGGGCGCTTTGTAGTTGAGCACAAACGAGGAGCTGGTGAGGGTCACCAGGGTTGAGCCCTTTGCCAAGGGCTTCAACGACCCCGCTACAGGCTTCATGGCCCAGACCTTAGGCCTTGAGCTCACCCTTGATAATGGAGATACCTTCACCCTCGTCAACATACCCTCTGACGTGGCCTACGCGATCTACATGCTCAGCTCGGATGAGGTTCCCCCACGTAGGCAGAGCATATATACGTTCCTTGCCAATCACGAGGACTTCAAGGACCTCATGAGGAGGACCCTGAAGAGGATTGTAATAGACGAGTTTGACGAGAGCACAGGCCTCTACACGGCCACTGTGGAGTTCGGGGACAGCAACATGAGCATCAGCATTAAGATGATACCGAGCCACGCGATCTTCCTGGCGCTCATAACGAAGAAGCCAATATATGTAACCAGGAAGCTTGTTGAGATGGAGAAGGAGTGGAGAAGAGGGGAAGGGGAGGGCGGCGAGGGCGAGAGGCAGGGCTAACGCTTCACCTTCTGCTTCTTACCCTTCCAGAGTGCATCCAGGGAGATCCCGTTAACAGATATGACTTTGTACTTGACGCCAGGTATGTCGCCCATTGCCTTGCCCTTAGGGCCTCCAATACCTGCTATAACTACCTCATCATGCTCATCTATATAAAGTATTCCTCCATCCTTTGGCACGAAGGCCGTGACCACCTTCTTGTTCTTTACAAGCTGAACCCTCACGCACTTCCTCAGGGCGGCGTTAGGCTGCCTTGAGGGTATTCCCACCTTCTCTAGCACTATGCCCCTCGCCATTGGCGCCCCCTCAAGCGGGTCATATTTCTCCTTCAGGTTCAGTGCCCTGATCTTGAACTCCCTCTTGGCCCACTTGAACCTGAGCCTGCTCTTCCTGAGCTTTCTGGCGGCAAAGAGACCGTTTGGCCCCTCAGGCATAGCTATCCCGCCCGTCGCTGAGGCCTAGGCGTTTTAAGCGTTCAGCTACCTTATGATTACCTTCTCCACACTGAAGAGCTTGTTGAGAATTATCCTGGCTCTCTTGGCTTTCCTCCCATCCCTCCCTATCGCCTTACCCTTCTCATCCTCCTTGACCTTCACGTAGACAGTCTTACCGTCACCACTATCACTCACGTCGACCTTGATTATTGTGACCCCTGGGAACAGGTTCTCCACCATAGTCCTGAGGTCCTCCGAGTAAGACACTATTTCGACCTCTTTGTTAAGGAGCTTTGCGAGCATCTTGACGTTCCTCCCATCTCTTCCTATGGCCTTGCCCACATCCTTTTTGTCCACCAGATAGAAGATCCTACCGCCCTCCTCGTCCTCTATAGCTCTGTAGGCCATGGCGCCCGTCAGGTCCTGAAAGAGGGATATATACCTGAGTTCCTCAAGGCTTATTCTGTCGTTCCTCTGGCTGCCAGCCATGCTCCCTCACTGCTGTGCAAGTACCTCAAGCAGGTGCGAGTCGCCGGGGTCTAGCACTGCTATTGATGAGACCTTAAAAGGCTTTCCTATAACTGACCCGAGGTCAGCTGAGGTACCCCTGTAGATATAAAGCAACACACCGTTGAGCTTAGCCAATGACTCCAAGGGGCCTCTGATGTTGCTCGGGGCGTTATCAGCTACTATGAGTGCCTTCACCTGGTTACGGAGGAGGAGCTTAACAGCTCTGCGTGAACCCAACACTACCTTGCCAGTCTTCATGGTCTCCTTAAGTTCCCTCTCAACAGTTGTCTGCTCAGGCACCTGTCACCACCTATCCCTTACTGCTGCGCACCTTCGGCCTGACTTAACTGGCTGGGACTTTTAAGCGCGTTAACCCCCAGCGATAGCAGCACTATCCCTGTGCCCACCCTTGGCGGCAGGCCAGCAATTATGCTCTCCGTGACGCCAGCGAACCGTTCCTCCTCACCTTTCACTGCTGCCTCGTAGAGCTGGTTTACCGTGACCTCGAAGGCAGCGCGTGCCAGGACGCTTGGCTTCTCACCAACAACGCCTAGCCTGCCTATCTGCCTTACCTTACCAGTCCAGGTCATGAGGTCCGCTACAAGCATAACATGTCTTATATCGACGTCGAGGCCCGAGTTCTGGAGAACGTCCATTATCTCCCTTATTATTGCGTTCCTCGCGGCCTCTATGCCTAGTGTTTCGGCTATCTCGTAGATGTTGTTAGTGTCAATTCTAGTGATGTCAACGCCATCTATCTTCATAACCTCAGACAGGTTACTACCCTCAGCCACTATCACGTACTCTCTCTTGCCCGTCTTATCATCAGTTCTCTCCTGGATCACGGCCCTCCTTATGCCTTTGATTCCTTTGACGTATCCCTTTATTATCTTGTTCTTTATATCCTCGTAGGCCCTTAGATCTGTTAGGGACTCATCAGGCAGCACGCTCTCGCTGACGTGAAGCAGGACTGTGTTCTCCTCACCCTTCTCCACGTCGCCAAGCTTGAGCCTCTCTAGCGCCTCGACAACCATGTCTACGGTGACGCCCCTGTCCTCCATCATCTCGGGATCAAGCCTCACAACTAGGGTTCTGTCGCCAAGCGTATAGTCAACGCTGTTAATCACGTTGCCTATCGTTGTGTACTCTATGCTCCTGGCTATCTCCTTGGCCTTCTCTAGGTCATTAGCGTATTTATCCTCCAGGTATATCCTCATTAGCGGCGTCGAGGGTTCGTGCTTGGCGTCGACTATCTCTATTAGCCTCGGCAGTCCAAGAGTCACGTCGAACTCCATGAGGCCTGCGTAGTGAAAAGTCCTTAGCGTCATCTGAGTGCCAGGCTCACCTATTGACTGGGCAGCCGTAACGCCCACAGGCTCTCCAGGCTGAACCATGGACTCTACGTAGCGCCTCACAGTCCTTTCAACAGCCTCTATCTTCTGCTCCATGGTGAGATCCGTGCCCTTGGAGATCTTCTCGTAGAGCTCTTCGTAAAGCTTCGGCGGCAGCATGCTCTTAGCGGCCTCGAGCTTCGCCTTCAGCTTCTCCCCTAGCTCAATGCCTTGCTCATTCCTGGGCTCACGTCTGGAGCGCTTAGGCACCGGCGCCACCTCCTGTCACGTTTTTCACTTCCTCAATTATCCTGTCTATGTTGACCGCCCTGCCATGATAGGTCTTCTGCGGGTCGATGCCATCCTCTCCGTACCTGAACTGGATTATGTTGTTCTCCGAATCCCTGACGGTACCGTCATAAGCCACGTATAGGTCCTGGAGAGCATTGATCAGTCTCCTCTGCATGTAGCCGCTCTGGGAAGTCTTGACGGCAGTGTCCACCAGGCCCTCTCTGCCTCCGGCGGCATGGAAGAAGACTTCATGGGGGCTTAGGCCGTCCCTGAAGTTGCCGGCCACGAAGCCCCTTGCCTCTGGTGATAGGTCGCCTGGCTTGAAGTGCGGTAGAGTCCTGGTCCTGAAGCCTCTTGTTATTCTTCTACCCCTAACAGTCTGCTGACCCAGCATGGCTGCCATCTGGGTTATGTTTATGTCACTTCCCCTGGCGCCGGTCCTTGCCATTATGAAGGCATTGTTGAAGACATCCATGTAATCTATGGCGGTCTTGCCCGCTTCGTCCCTTAGCCTCTGCAGCCTCTGAATTATCCTAAGCTCCAGGCTCTCCTCAGGCGTCCTGCCCGGTATGATCTCAAGTGTGCCCTCGTTGTACTGCCTGATCAGGTCTATAACGTCATTCTTGGCATTAGCCACCATGCTCTTTATTCTCTTCATGGTCTCTGCTGGCACCAAGACGTCACTTAGAGACACGGTGAAGCCCTTGAGCTCCAGCATTTTTATGAACGCCCTGAAGACTGTGTCTAGGAATCTTCTGCCCTCCTCGCTGCCCCTCTCAAGCACCAGGTAGTGTAGCAGGCTCTCTGGCTGCTCAGCCCCTATGGTGTTCTTGTCCAGCACGCCCTCCAGCAGCCTGCCGTCGCTCACAACCACATATGAGTCGTAGAAACAGTCTTCGCTGTCACACTTGAGGTCGCCAGCGTTTATCTTCGCTCTGCCACGGAAGTTGAACCCCTTAGGTAGGAACATGCTGATGAACTGCTTGCCCGTCCAGAGAGGCCTAGGTCTCAGTATGGCAGGCTCGGGGAGCTCAACAGACGCGTCACTGACGCCTCTCAACAGCTCTCTGACCTTATTTATGTCGAGAAGCGTGGTCTTAACGGTCAGCAGGTAGGCACCGCTTATGTAGTCCTGCCTGCCGCCGATTATTGGACCTCCGTACCTTGGAGTGAGTATGTGTTTCTCCACCAGCAGGAGCTCCTCGGCTTCAGCCCTTGCTTCGTCAAGTCTCGGCACGTGCAGATTCATTTCGTCACCATCAAAGTCAGCGTTGTAGGGCGCGCAGACGAGCAGGTTGAGCCTGAAGGTCCTGCCGGGCATAACCCTGACCCTGTGAGCCATTATTGACATCCTATGCAGGCTCGGCTGCCTGTTGAAGAGCACTATATCTCCATCTATCAAGTGTCTCTCAACTATGTCACCCGGCTCCAGGCTCTCGGCCAACTGCCTCAGGTTACGCTGGTACCTCAGGTCTATCTTGACGTTCTCCCTCTTCTTGTAGACTACTGTGGCGCCTGGCCACTTGTAGGGTCCATTAAGCACGTACCTGCGAGCGTCCTCTATGTTATATGGCGTGACTACCATCGGCACCGTGAGTATCTTGGCTACCTCCACGGGCACGCCTACCTCGTTAATGCTTATCAGGGGGTCGGGCGATATGACAGTTCTCGAGGAGAAGTTGACCCTCTTGCCGTTCAGGTTACCCCTTAGCCTGCCCTCCTTGCCCTTGAGCCTCTGGGCGATGGTCTTTAGCTGCTTCCTGCCCCTATGCGAGAGCTGATAGATGTTAGGGAGCTCGTTGTCTATGTAAGCTGCTATGACGTTCTGCAGAGTGTTCCAGGCTTCCTCTATCATTGACTCTGGCGCGCTCGAGGCTATGAAGTTCTTTAACCTCTCATTCTGCCTAACTATCTCGACCAGGGCATGCGTCAGGTCGTCCTCAGCTCTCTGGCTGCTCTCAGTGGTGATTGAGGGCCTGACGCTCAGCGGTGGCACGGGAAGCACGGTAAGCACTGCCCACTCCGGTCTCGAGGACTTTGGGTCCCAGCCGAGTAGCTCGGCATCATCGTCAGGAATCCTCTCTAGCCTCTCCCTGATCTCGCTGGGTGTTAGCCTTACCTCGCCCTCCTCCCTGACCTCGTATAAGTAGTACGGCTTAACCAGCCTCAGCTTATACTGTTTGGTGCCGCAGTGCGGACACTCGGTGGTTGACGAAGCCCCCTTGGCTACCTCCTCCGCGAATATGTCGGCGAGGACAGGCCACCTCTCCTTGAGCCTCCTGTAGACCTGAAGCATGTAGGCGGCCTTGTCGTTAGGTATTAATATCCTACCGCAGTTGCGACATGTAGCCTGCAGGAGCCTATATATGTGCTCGCCGAGGTGCGGCAACATCACAGGTCTGGCGAGGTCTATCTTGCCGAAGTGACCTGGACAATCCTGCCTCAAGTTGCCACAGACAGGGCAGCGCTCGCCAGGCTCTATGGCGCCGAAGTGAGGGTCCCTCAGGCCACCCATTATAGGAGAGCCGTCAGACTCGTATATGTCGGCGCGTATGACTGTGACCTTGGCCATCTCCCTTATCTCCCTTGGGCTCAGCAAGCTGAACCTGATGCCGCTTATGGTATACCTCTCCTCCTCGCCGTATGGTCCGTATGACATGTCCCCTCACCCTCACTTAGACTTCTGCTTGTCGCCCTCTCCGTCGCCCTTGGTGCCGTTATCCAGGCCCTGCGTGCTGACCTCCTTCTCAGAGGCCTTTATGAGCGTTGGGAGCGCCCTGGCGGACACCCTGTTGACGAGGGCCACCTTGTCGGTCACCTCTATCCTGGGCTTTATGCCCATGCTCATTATCTCCTGTAGTAACAGCTTGAAGGCGTAGGGCACCTTCACCGGCTTTATGTCACCGTTCTCGCCGTGTATCGGGCATTCATAGGTCCCCTTCCTAGGGTTGTACCAGGCTATGTGGCCACAGAGCGTGCAGACGTACATGGTGTAGGCGTCGCTCCCGTCAAGCATCCTATCCCTGATCAGGGCTGTGGCTCCATGACCTACGAGGCAGTCCCTCTCCATCTCACCGAACCTCAGGCCTCCCTGCCTTGCCTTGCCCTCCGTGGGCTGTCTGGTCAGCAGCTGTACCTTACCAGTGGCTCTAGCGTGCATCTTGTCGGCGACCATATGGTAGAGCCTCTGGTAGAACACTATACCTATGGTTATGGGCTGCTCTATGAGCTCGCCTGTGGCACCGTTGTACATGACCTCAGTGCCGTCAGGGCTGTAGCCTGCCTTGAGTAGTACCGCCTGATATTTTGATATGTCATCCTTGTAGAAGGGCGTGGCATCGACGTAGGTCACCTTCAGGGCGCCTGCCTTAGCAGCTATCAGCTCCAGCAGCTGTCCTATGGTCATCCTAGAAGGTATGGCATGCGGGTTAATTATTAGGTCAGGGACTATGCCGTCCTCTGTGTAGGGCATGTCATACTTAGCAAACAGCATCCCCACGACCCCCTTCTGGCCGTGCCTGCTGGCGAACTTGTCGCCAAGCTCAGGTATCCTCAGGTCCCTGACCTTGACCTTGATAAGCTTCTCCTTGTCAACGGTCTCAGTAACCAGCACTGTGTCCACGACCCCATGCTCACCATACCTCAGTTGTATGCTGGAGTCCCTCCTAACTATGGTCTCTGGGCTCATTACTCTCTCCTCGCCCATGAACCTCGGTGGGCTCTCCCTGCCTATCAGGACGTCCCCACCGTTCACCTCTACCTCAGGCTCTACTAGACCGTCAGGGCCCAGCTTAGTGTAGTACTGATCCCCCTTATGATCGTAGAGCTTTGGCGAAGGCACCGTTATCCTGTCGCTGGCGCCGCCAGGGTACTGAGTCTCAACGGCCGTGTAGACCCTGAAGAAGTGAGCCCTGCCGATGCCATAGTCAATAGACGTCCTGTTCATTATCACAGCATCCTCCATATTGTAGCCCATGTAGGACATGATGGCAACCACCAGGTTCTGGCCAGAAGGCCTAGCGTTGTAGCCTATCTCGTCCAAGGCCCTGACCTGAACTATGGGCCTCTGTGGGTAGTGGAGCAGGTATGAGTGGCTATCCATACGGTAATTATAGTTGAGCGCGTAGAGGCCCAAGGCCTGCTTGGCCATCGCTGCCTGGTACGTGTTCCTCGGGCTCTGGTTGTGTTCCAGATATGGTATGATCGACGTGGTGACACTGAAGATCCCAGGAGTCCAGAGCTCAAGGTGCGTGTGCTCAGGTGTCAGCTGGTCAGGTATCTCAGCTATGTATGCGTTCTCCTCCTCATCAGGATCCAGCAGCTCTACGATGCCTTCGCGGACTAGGTCCCAGAAGCTAAGCTCACCCTTCCTTATCTTCTCCACATGCTCCTTGGTCAGTTTGGGCTTGCCGTTCTCAACGATTACAAGCGGCCTCATTAATCTGCCCTCATCGGTGTTTACGTAAACCTCCTTGGCCTCACCCTGCTCCAGATAGGCTACGCTGACCTCAAAGTGCAGCTCGCCTCTTCTCCTCATGGCCCTGAGCCTGTCGGCCAGCTCAGCGCCGTTGTTCACATAGCCCACTGGCCTGCCATTGAGGAACACCTTGGCCATAGAGGCGTACTTCTCCTGGGCCCCCTCAACGCCATTGGCCATCTCCTCAACGGCCTTATCTATTGGAATCACGCCCATATCATAGAGAAGCTTCTCTATGTCATGCTCGTCGACGCCCACAGATATGTATGACATGAGGGCCAGGTTCTTGACCAGGCCGCAGTTTATGCCCTCTGGCGTCTCGAAGGGACACAACCTGCCCCAGTGAGTTCCATGGAGATCTCTAGCCTCGAAGTTGGTCTGGCCGCGGCTCAGCGGCGAGATTACCCTTCTGAGATGGCTCAGGAGGCTCAGCCAGTTGGTCCTATCAAGTGCCTGACTGACACCGGTCCTGTTGCCTGTCCAGTTGCCTGTGGCCAGCGCGGTCTTGATCCTCTCAGTTATTATGTCCTGCCTGACCAGGAGCCTCAGGCTCCTTATCTTGCGCCTCTCAGCCACGTACTCCTCCAGCTCGCTGCTTATCAGCCTGACCAGCTGTTCAAAGGCGTCTCTGAATATCTCAGCTATGAGATCCCCGGCCAGCCTCATGCGCTTGTTCGACAGATGATCCTTGTCGTCCTCAGGCCTCTTCCCGAGATAGATCTGGAGAACCCTGTTGGCCATCTCGCCCAGGAAGTACGCCTTAAGCTTTCTAGCCTCAGGAGTTGTGCCTAAGTGTGGCAGGAACTGGGTGTCAAGGAACTCCTCGGCCCTCTGCATCCTTATCTCCCTGGGCTGTCCCTGGGCTATCCTGTTGCCTAGGAACTCCAGTGCGTCATCTTTAGTTCTTATGGTGACTGAGACCTTCTCGAAGCTCGGTAGCAGCTCCCTCTGGACGTCAGGGTCCGCTGACACGGCAGCGGCTATCTCCGCATCCTTCTCAAGGCCGAGGGCCTTCATCACAACCACGAATGGTATCCTGTAGTTGAGCCTGCTCATGCTGACCTCCAGAGTACCATCACTCATCCTGTCAACTATTACCTGCCTCCTGAGACCAAGGATCGTGGAAACAGTCTTGGCACTATGTGTTATCTTGGCCGTGTTAGCTGTCGAGGGCCCAACTATTATTCTGTTAACGGCCAGGTCCTCCTGAGTTACTACGACCCTCTCACTACCATTTATTATAAAGTAGCCCCCAGGGTCGTAAGGGTCCTCGCCGTCAGCCATAAGCTCCGCCTCGGACTCGCGAGACAGCGGGTCTACGTCGGACTTTATCATGACCGGGAAGTCGGCTATCTTAACCCATTCAGGCTCCGAGACAGGTTCGCCATTCTCGTAAAGTGTCATCTCTAAGTAGACCGGGGCTGCATAGGTGAAGTTCCTCAGCCTGGCTTCCATGGGCCTGACACCGCGGTTTATACTGCCATTGGCCTCCTTGACCTGGGGCTCATCTATATGTATCCTCCCGAATACGACCTTGATGTCAGGGGCTTCGACGGTCTCCTCCTTGACTTGCCTGTAGGCCGGTCTGACCTCCTTGAATGAATCTACTATGCGCTGCATGCGCTCCTTGACAAATGCGTTATACGAGTTCAGGTGCTGACGGGCTAACCCTGTCTCACGCAGGTACTGTCTGAACACAATCCATAGGTCATCCTTGGTTATATAATTATTGCCAGACATCATAGCCGCCCTCAGTAGGAAACCACTACCCTATAGGTTACATACTCGCCAGCTGTCGGCGAATTGCGTACTATCTCAACTATGTCGCCAGGCTTGCCGCCCAGAAGGCGTATCACCGGATCATTAACGCTGATCCTCGGCAGCTGCCACGGCTTTATGCCCAGCTTATTTAGAACCTCCACGGCCTCCTCCAGGCTGAGTATCCTGTGCTTGGGTACGAGGAAGTGGTCAAGTATCCTCCTGTCAGGCTGCTTGACCGTAGAGGGCAACTGCTAGATCCCTCCTCCGAAACCCTTGGGGCTCTGAGGTTATAAAGTAAGTAGACGTATCTGAGGTGGTCTGACCCTTCCTCGCCCTAAAGGGTGACGGTTCCCTTTGAGCAGTTCCAGATTTGTCAGGCCCCTACCGCAATGCGAACCTAAGAGTAAGTGAGATCCATAGGTCAGCCCTACGGGCTTACAGAGGCTCGACAGGGCTGCAGAGAAGGTGTTAACGTGCAGCAACCGTGACGGGCCCGCCGGGATTCGAACCCGGGACTTCCGCCCATGGCCTGGCAGGCCATAGCCTACGGGTTAAAAGCCCGCCGCNNTCCACCTGGCTGAGCTACGGGCCCGCCCCGAGGGCCCTCTCGAGACTAATTAACTCTTACCTTACTCGACTACGTTGATCCCCATGTATGCCAACCACTCGCTGAATATGTCAGCTACGGCCTCGACGCTAACGTAGCCGTGGCGTCTCACCACCTCAAGCAGCTCTGACCTGCTTATGGCACCCTCAGAGGCCATGCTGAGTATCTCCCTAAACGGCTCTACGTCACTGCCTAACCTCCTTATCAGCTCTCTGAGCGGCCTGCCGCTGAGCTGCGTAGCCCTGACTCCGTCATCGGTTATCACCAGGTAGCCGTTATCCTCCCTCAACAACTTCAGGGCAACTGCTGCCTCGACTACGTGAGGCAGGAGGTCCATGTCAACGTCGAGCATCTCATCCAGCCTGGAAGAGTCCACGCGGCCTCCCATAGAGGCTATAAACTTCACGAGGCCGAGCACCTGGTCGAGAGTGACTGGAGGTACTCGCCTAGCCTCCTGTTCCATTTCCTCCCTGCTCCAGGCCTAACCTATGCCAGACCTGAAATTTAGCTTTAGCCCAGGGCGAGTCAGAGAAGATGATGGCGTCAACGCATTCCAACAGAATCTCTTATAATAGAAAGTTTATATATGGCCCGCGCCCTTCTCCTAATAGAGAGGCGAGAACTCGTGGCGAGGCTATCAATAATAGTCTTCTCGGGCACCGAGGACAAGCTCATACCTCTAGGCGTCATCTCCCAGGCGGCGGCAGCCCTAGGCTACGAGGTGAAGATCTTCGCCACCGGGTGGGCACTCCTGAGGTTGCTAAAGAGGCCCGCCGAGCCGACGTGGCCTAAGGAGTTCGAGTCCATGGTGCCTGCCCTGGCCAAGGGGATGCAGGCGGCCAACGTGCCAAGCTGGGTCGAGATGCTCAAGCAGGCTAAGTCCATGGGTGCAAAGGTGTACGCGTGCAGCATGATGGCGCAGGTAATGGGGCTGAAGAAGGAGGACTTTGACCCTGCCTTAGTGGATGACGTGGTCGGCGTTACTACGTTCCTCACCGAGGCCGAGGGCGGCCAGGTGCTCTTCATCTGAACCTGATCGCCTGAGGTGCTCTCTTTGTCTGGGCGCAAGAGGCTTGTTGTGGTGGGTGGCGGGTCAGGGGGACTGATACTGGCTAACAGCATGGTCAGGCATGGAGACTTCGAGGTCACCCTTATCAATGACACGGAGTACCACTACTACTGGCCTCAGCTGCTGCAGATAGCCTTCAGGGGCGACGACTCCCAGCTGAGGAGGAGTATCTACGGGCTGGTAAACAGGCATGTTAACCTCGTAATAGACCGTGCGGAGAAGGTCGACCTGGCGAACCGCAAGGTTATTACTGCCTCAGGCAAGGAGATGCATTACGACTATGTGGTACTGGCCCCTGGGCTGACCATAGATCACAGCGCTATAAAGGGCAATGTTGAGCTCGTGCAGCAGTTCGGCGACTTTCACTCAACGCCAGAGAATGCCTGGAGAGTCTACAACACCATAACGTCAATGAGGAAGGGCCGCCTTGTTGTAGCAGTGGCAGACCCGGGGCACCGCTGTCCGCCGTCGCCCTATGAGGGGGTCCTGCTTGCAGACGAGGCGCTGAGGCTGAGGGGCGTGAGGAACGACATCACCATAACCCTTGCTGTGCCCTACCCCAGGGCCTACCCAGCTGAGACGTTCAATGAGGTCCTGGAGCCCGTGCTTAAGGAGAGGGGAATAGAGATACAGACCTTCTTTAACCTGGACTCCGTTGACGTCCAGGCCAAGAAGATGATCACGCTTGAGGGTAACGAGCTGGGCTTTGATGCGGCCATAGTGGTGCCTATGCACAGGGGGCCTAGGCTGACGCTGCTGCCGGAGGACTTAACTACTGACGACGGCTTCATAAAGGCTGACAAGCTTACCAACAGGGTTGGCGACTATGACGATGCGTTTGCTATAGGTGATGCCTCCACGTCAACAAGCGCCAGGACCGGCGTGACAGCCCACCTGCAGGCCAAGGTAGTGGAGAAGCGCCTCCTTGGTCTCGACGCCATTAACACTGGCAGGACTCACTGCCCGACCGAGATAGGCTTTGGGCTCGGAACCTTTGTGATAAGCGACTACCAGCACCCCTCGGTGAAGCTGCCGCCCAAGAGGGTGTTCTACGTTATGAAGAGGTTCTTCGCCGACTTCTACTGGGACGTGTTGAAGCACCCCGAGTTCTGGGACCCGATATTTGATGCCTACTTCGACGCCACAAGCCCTGAGGCCCTATGGAAGATATTCAGGTGAGATGATGGGTATGGCTCAAGTCCAACAGGCTGAGAGCGAGGCCCAGGCAAGGGCGCTTGAGAGGCTGCTCGATCTGCTTGAGGCGATCAATAACGCGCTCAGTGACGAGGAGTTGCTGAGAACCCTCGGCAAGCTAGTTATGACTCCAGAGCTGTTCCTGGTGGTCGACAGGCTCCCGCAGCTGGTGGCGCTCTTGGAGAGGCTCACGAGGCCTAAGACTCTGGAGAGTCTGGAGGCCCTAGCGGAGCTGCTTGAGCAGGTTGACCTAAAGGCAGTGGCCAAGGCCATTCAGCAGCCACCGCCTGAGGCCTCTATCGGCTCCTTAGTGAGGCTCCTGGGTGACAGAAGGGTCGTGGGAGCACTTACAGCCCTGTTGAGTTCTCTGCCCTCCCTTCAAAGCCCCGAGAGCAGTAAGTAGGCGCAGGCTAACATTATTAATTATGATATATTTTATTTTGAAAATGAGCGAATCTTTTAGCTGTTAAAAATACTAAATAGCCCTAGTGGTTAATCTATATATACTACAACTACAAGCAGTTGTAGCGGTTCAGCGCGAGGCTGGTGATGTGCGTGGTCAAGCGCATCCTGATACTAGGGGGTGGAGTATCGGGTTACGTGGCTGCGAAGCGCATCCTTGAAGGACTCAAGGAGGTCAACGAGCAGGCGGAGATCACAGTAATTAATAAGGATCCATATCACTACATGCCGCCCCTCTTCTTTGACGTCGCACTAGGCTATGCAAGCCCTGAGAGCACCAGGGCCTCTCTGGCCAACCTAGAGAAGTACGGTATTAAAGTAGTTGTCGACGAGGCCCAGAGCATAGATGCTGCCAACAGGACTGTGGCGGGAACCAAGGACAAGTACCAGTATGACTACCTGGTAGTGGCCCTTGGGATAGACTACGGGTGGAATGCCTACCCTGGCCTTGACAAGGAGGGGGTGCATAACTATGACCTTGATGGGGCAATCAAGGCAAAAAAGGCACTGGATCAGGTCAAGGACGGCCAGAACGTCACCATACTGGTACCTGAGTTGCCTTACAGGTGCGGCATCTACCCCTATGAGATTGCCACAGCGCTCTCAGCGTTCTTCAGGGCCAGGAATAAGAAGGTGTCCATAAGGCTTATAGATCCCATGCCCTCGCCCGCGGCCTCCCTGGGCCCTGCTATAGCCCGCTTCCTGCACGACCAGCTTGAATACTACGGCGTAGA
The DNA here is from genome assembly GCA_002496425.1 of Acidilobaceae archaeon UBA162. GTDB lineage: Archaea > Thermoproteota > Thermoprotei_A > Sulfolobales > Acidilobaceae > Acidilobus. The sequence continues at coordinate 134,937 of DAJS01000023.1, read as the reverse complement.
GTACCACCCGAACTCCAAGTTCAGGGAGATAGACCCTTCGAAGAAGTCAGTAATAGTTGAGGGTGGCGAGTTCAAGTACGACGTACTGATTAAGGTCCCACCATCCAGGCTGCCAAAGCCCCTGGCAGCCAGCGAGGGCTTTGCCTGGAAACAGGATCCCAGGTGGACGGCAGTGCTGCCCAACGCCAGACACCCGCAGTACGACGACATATACCTGGTGGGCGAGCACGCCCTGCCGCCGCTGGGCATAGGGCTCGCCGGCGTATTCGTTGAGTCGCTAGCAATAACGGCTGCAACAAACATACTTGGCGACCTGGTGGGCGGCTTCGGTCCTGCCTTTGTGCCAAGCCCTGTCTCATGCGTTGGCTACGCCGGCGATAAGGGCTGGGCTGGCACCTGCGAGCTGCCGTTTGACCAGGACAAGGGCACCTACACCATGAAGTGTTACTTCACCGGCGTATATACCATAGGCAGGCTGCTTAAGCAGGCCTTCTATCACGGCTGGTTAGACGGCCTGGGCGGGTGAGGTGGTGAGAGATGGCGGAGCAAGGCAAGGCTGAGGCGGTAGCGCCTCCTGAGGTTCAGGCAGAGGCGCTGGCGCAGCTGCTGGACTCAATAGTTGCGCTCAAGAAGAGCGGGCTACTAGGCCTGCTCACCCACCTAGCCGACAAAGCCGATGAGTCATTCCTGGCCGTTGCCACCGACCCAGCCCTCATGAGGCTCATGGCTGTGCTGGCGTCACTTAGCTATGGTATCAGCAAGGTTGACGCTACGGACCTCTCCAATGCCCAGAACAACCTCACGGACCTCTCATCCTGTGCCTTCGAGGCGCTTGGCAAGGTAAACCTATCTGAGCCGAAGAAGGTAGGCCTCATGGGCCTGCTGAGGAGCCTCAACGACCCTGACGTGTCCCAGGGCCTGGGCATCCTGTTGGATCTTGCCAAGCAGCTGGGCGCGTGCGTCAGGGCCAAGGCCCCTAAGACTCCTTAGGTGGCTCAAAACCTAACTAAACCTTATATATGTCTTTCCAATATATCAGAATAAGGTGCACACTGTGAGCAAGGTCTCGAGGGCTCTAGCGCTGACCCTGGTCCTGGCAATCCTTGTAGCCCTAGCCTGGGTTCCCATGGCCGCAAGGTCCCAGGTGCCTACCTCGTTGGCCTTAGCTCTGATCAAGCCAACATTTAATGCCTTCGCGTTCTGGGGCCTCAATGAGACCCAGCCCCTCCTAGCTTATCCCGGGGCCTCTTACATGCCCCTCACCGCGCTCGTCATTTACATGGGCCCTTCGACGCTCTACAACGTTACAATAAGGATGAACGTGTCGAGCCCCCTTGAGCTGGTGTCAGGGGAGCCAGAGCCGAGCCTCAAGGTGCCACTGCTTGAGCCAGGGACCGAGCTCAAGCTCATAGGCCTGTTCAACGTAAGTCCCTCTGCTTCCCTAGGCCTATACAACGAGACCCTTAACGTGACTTACACGGAGCTTGTGAAAGAGCCTATAACCAACACGACAATAATGATAAGGTCCTGGGAGCTTGTGAACCTCCCCGTCCCAGTGGTCGGCTTTGTCAACATCAGGCTCCTCGGCTTCCGCACAGAGCCCCCCGTTATCTATGCTGGCATTAATGCGTCACTAATTACAGTATACTTAGTCAACACAGGTAATGTGATGGCATCTAATGTAACTGTAACATTAGTAAGCCCAGGCCCTGTGGAGCCCCTGGAGCAGGGCTACAGCACTGTTAGGTTGGGTTACCTGCCGCCCGGAAGGCCTGTGAACATTACGTTCCCTCTGAGGCTTGGTAATGTCACTAGGCTTGAGTATCTAGCGCAGCCGTCAGTGAGCGTAAGGGTTCCGTCAAGCTATAACACGACGCTGAGGCTTATAGTGAGCGGTGACGGCTTTAACGAGACCCTTGACGTCCCAGTGAAGGTCTACCCGAGGGCTTACTTTACCATAGTTAACAGCTATCACGACAGCGTCTCGGCCGGGGCCTCGAACACCTACATAACTGTAACAATGATTAATGTTGGTGGGGCGCAGGCCAAGTACCTAGTGGCCGCACTAATGCCTAACTCAATCTTCAAGCCTTACATTCCTTCCAGCGAGAACCCAGTGGTAGCACTAACTGCCTTTAACTACACGGTCGGCAATGTTAACAACTACCAGGAGTTTAACGTAACCTTCGTGGTATCTGTCTCCTCAGCTATCCCTTCGGGCACTTACTACCTTCCAGTGCTTCTAACGTGGTATCAGCCACCTACCATGCAGGTGATGCATCAGATGGTTCTGATACCAGTCACCATTAAGCCTGCCTTCAGCTTCTCCCTGGGCTTCCCATCGCTCAGCAACAGCGACCTAATTTTAATAACTGTCGCTGTCCTGATCGTGATAATACTGGCGGTTATGGTTGCTGTAGGGTCCAGGAGGAGGTGAACTAAACCGTCATGAGCAGCCGCGAGAACCCATGGGTTGTCCTAGGCGTGCTAACGTTTAACACCGCGTTGACAAGCTACGTGGAGGCCATGGTGATACCCTCCCTTCCTCACATACAGTCTGCGCTCTCGGCCACTAACGAGGAAGCGGCGTGGGTGGTCTCAGCCTACATGGTCGTCGGCGCCTCCATAGCGCCCCTCTTCGGCAAGCTAGGGGATAACTACGGCAAGAAGAGGCTGTACCTGCTCTCGCTGATATTCTACTCAGTAGCGGTGCTGATGGCAGGCTTCGCCCCTAACATAGGCTCCCTCATAACCGCTAGGGCAGTCCAGGGCTTCGGATTCGCCATATTCCCGCTGAGCATCGCCATAGTCACTGACGTGTTCCCTAGGGAGAGGGTGGCGCTAGCCCAAGGAGTCATAAGCGCCATGGTTGCCATAGGCATGACCATTGGCATGATAGCTGGGGCCTACATCGAGGAGTACCTGGGCTGGAGGTTCATGTTTCACATAGCATTTGTGCTCTCCCTGTTGGCCCTCGCGCTCTCTGCGGCGCTAATAGGGCCTCACCCGCCCGTCAGGAGAACCCACATAGACTACGGTAGCACGCTGTTAGTGGCAACGGCCGTCATGCTAATCCTCGTCTACCTGACAGAGACCCCTTACATAGGCTGGTTCAGCCCCCTGCAGCTGGCCCTGCTGGTGAGTGGGCTGGCGCTCTTCGGCGGCTTTGTGGCATATGAGCTCCATGCCTACGAGCCGCTGATAAGCCCGCACCTCCTGGTAAATAGGAACGTCATGGTGGCCAACCTATCAGGCTTGCTCTCAGGCATTGCTATGTTCATACTTTACCTTGGAGTTATATACTATGCCGAGGAGCCTCCGCCCTACGGCCTTGGCCTCAGCGTCATTCAGGCCGCACTCTCGCTGTTCCCCGCCACAGTGGCTATGATAGTGATAGCCCCCATAGTGGGCTACGCTACAAGCTCCCTAGGGCCAAGGCCGGTGCTTATCTACGGCTCACTCGTAGCGGCCCTGGGCTTCTGGCTCTTCACCTTCGCGAGGGCCAATGTGTTCCAGCTGGTCATGGACTCCTTCATAACCGGCGTTGGCATCGTCTCAATAATTACCCCAATAGTCAACATGGTTGCTGTGTCAATGCCTTCAGACAGCGTTGCCGTAGGGCTAGGCTTCAACACCATGGTCAGGTACCTGGGCGCCGCGGCCGGACCTGTTATAAGTGCCACGATATTGACTACCTACAAGTCCTACGCGCTCTACTACGTCCCTGGCTTCTCATCGAGCCTACTCTCAGGGGCCTTCCTTGAGCCGGGGCCTCATGCATTCAACCTAATATTCCTTGTTGGCATGGCATTCTCGCTCGCCACGGCCCTTGTCTCCGCTTTTGCGAATAACTACAGGTGGGGAAGGGCTGTCCTGGCCGCCTAGCCGGGCAAGGCATAATTGGTATTATTTTTAATTGATGTCATAGGTGAGATAGGCCCCGTAGGGCCAGGAGTTGAGTAAAGAGCGCTTGCCCTGCACAGACAACAGGGGCTCACCTGGGGCACGAGGCCTTAAGGGCTCTTAACGTAAAGGAGTTGAGGACGAGGCCCTCTAAGGTCTCCAGGTTCCATAGAGTCGTCCAAGAAATAGTCGCTGAGTACCTTAGATCCCTGGGATTTAGCGTTGAGCTTGAGGTGCCCCTGGACGGCATTCATGTAGCCGACGTCTATGCTGTTGAGGGCAATAGGACTAGCGTGGTCGAGGTGGAGACCGGCTACGTGCCGCCTGTATTCCTCATGAGCGCCGAGGAGTACATAACGGCTAGGCTAGCCGTAAAGATCTTCAGCTACTCCAGTCTAGCTGACGAGTTCTACATAGCCTTCCCGTCATACATGGAGCTACCCATACCCACGTGGGCTGTCAAGTGTGGGCCCCTGACGGAGGACGCCCTGAGCCTTGTCTCGAAGTTCTATAGCCCAAGGCAGGCCCAGCTCATGCTTGAGTCCTCCTACATCTGCAGAGGACTCAGGGGGCTCCTAAAGGTAAACATATCAAACAGGGCCGTAGCCCTAGAAGAGCTATAGGGCGTGATATGCAATAAGGCTGTCAGCATCTGAGCTTAAGGGGTAGGCTTTGTCTCCTGTTGTGCCTTCTGCTCCTCTGGTGATATCATCATCACTATCTTGTTAATAGTAAGCTCCACCACCTTCTTTATGCCACGCTGGCCAGGGACGTAGTGGGACCTCACTATGCCAGCCTCCTCCAGCTTCCTTATCTGGCTGCTTACGTTGGCCTTGCTCTGGTTCACCATGGTTGCTATGTCCTCGAGGTCAGCAGGGCTGTTCTTTAGTATTGAGAGTATCTTAGTCCTGCTCTCGCTGGCGAGCGCTGAGGAAACCTTAGCTATAGCTTTAGCCCCAACTACATAGAGAGTCCCATTCCTTGGGTAAATGCCTTCCTTTGTAGGTACGCTCTCCTCCATTCAGCCCCACCTATGCTAGTTCTCGTCAATTCAAAGAGTTATTTGTTCTGGGCTAATATATTTTTGTATTCAGATATCATATGCAAACCTACTTGCAGTAGCTAAACTGGAGCTATACTGATGACTAGCCTACCCTTTTAGACCTCGGTGACTCTTTCCTCCTCTGACGCCTATTATTAGGGTCTAAGGATATGGTAACTTTAAGGTGCTAATGCGAAAAGGCAAAGCTATTATCAGAACAAAGCTTAGGGAGCTTTTACCTTTTAGGGCAAGAAGGTCAAGTTTTACTGGGTCGAGCCACCGCATAGCTCGGCCTCCGCTTGGCCTAGCAATGTGCAACAGGTTAAGGTAAATATCGCCCCTGGCCAGGGTCTCAAGAGGGCACTAGGCATCGTCAGGAAGCTTGTCGAGAGGGTAGCCGCGCTTAGCAGCCGTGAAGCCAGGGCACTGGCAACCTTGGTCAGGCTGCGGACTAGGTACGGGGCTGTGCCCTCCTCAGCTCTCAGCAGGGAGCTAAGGGCGGACGAGAGGGAGATGACTAAGATCCTAAACGACCTTGTCAAGAATGGCCTTGCCAGGGCCCGACTTGTGAGGGGCGAATACTCATATGAGGTTACTAGGCGCGGGCTGGACTCGTTAGCGATTTCATGGCTAATATCTAAGGGCTTCATAAGCGACCTGGGCGAGAGATTAGGCGTCGGCAAGGAGAGCGAGGTATACCTAGCCTGGGCCCCCAATGGGGTCCCACTCACAGTCAAGCTGCACAGGGAGGGGCTTAGGCAGTTCAAAGCCCTTAGGAGGCTAAGGGGTTATGCGCTCAACATAGGTGACTGGATAGAGGTCTCAATCCTTACTGCCTCAAGGGAGTTCGAGGCGCTTCTGACAGTGAAGAGGTCAGGAGGCCTGGTGCCAAGACCCGTGGTAGCTCACCTAAATGCCGTTGTGACTGAGTATGTGGAGGGCCTCGAGCTTGACCAGGTAACCTCGCTAGGGCTCCAGGACTCCAAGAGGGTACTTAGTGACGTCATTGAGACCCTCAGGGTTGCCTATGCTAACGGCATAGTTCACGGCGACCTCAGTCCCTATAACATACTTGTATCTGAGGGCGACAGAAGAGGTTACTTGATAGACTGGTCTCAGTACGTCAACGTTGACGACTCATCAGCTCAGAGCCTGCTCAGAGAGGGCGTTGAACATATAGCCTCCTTTTTCAGGAGGAGGTTTGGCCTGTCAGTGAACCCTGAGGAACTGGTCAACAGGGTCAAGGGAGGGTGAGGTTGGGCTCCCAGCCCAGGCTCTTCATGGGTGTCGACGTAAGTCCCTCGGGGCCTCCAGGGAGCTGGAGGCAACGCTACCACGTAGTGGTGATCGATGACTCTATAAGGCTTGTCACGAAGCTTCAGGAGGTCTCCTTGGCCTCTGTGATCAGGGTGGCCTGGGAGTATAGACCCGAGGTCATAGCTATTGACAACGCGCTTGAGCTCGCCCCTGGGGGCAGGCCCGAGGCGCTGGCCAAGGTGCTCTCGCTGTTGCCGCCCGGCACCAGGCTCGTGCAAGTGACAGCCTCCGATGAGGGATTCATTGACATAAGGGAGGCGGCCAAGAGGGCTGGCATTGACGTGATGTCGGCAAAGCCCTCGCCGACCAGGACTGCCTTTCTGGCAGCCGCGATAGCAACTAAGGGTCTTGGGCTCGAGGTAGGCTTCACAAGGGAGAAGACATACATAGTAGTCGCAAGATCAAGGGGCACTAAGGCAGGTGGGTGGAGCCAGCAGAGGTATCAGAGGAGGGTTAGGGCCTCAGTTAAGCTGGCGGCCGACAAGGTTAAGGAGGCTCTTGAGAAAGCAGGCATCGACTTTGACGTGTTCTACAGGACCAGTGAGGGCGGTATCGACTCTGCAATATTTATAGTATATGCCCCTAGGGAGAAGCTATATGGTGTTGTCAGGCCCCACCGCGGCATTGACTATTGGGTCAGAATCGAGACCAGGTACGAGGGAGAACTCACGTTTAAGCGTGGCGATGAGCAGCCAGAGAGGCCAATAATAGTTGGCGTTGACGCCGGCATGACTACTGGCCTAGCTGTGATAGGTCTTGACGGCAGGGTTCTCCACCTTGACAGCTATAAGGAGGCCGACAGGGGCAGCCTGATAGACACTATTAAGAGGCTTGGGAGGCCCCTAGTGGTCTCAACAGATGTAGCAGACCCGCCTGAGCTGGTGCGCAAGCTGGCTGCTCAACTCGGGGCCAAGCTCTACACGCCACCCTACAACCTCTCCGTCGAGGAGAAGGAAGTCATGGCATCAAAGACGGCTGAGGCCAGCGGCCTTAAGCCCAGGACACCTCATGAGAGGGACTCTCTGGCAGCCGCCTACAGGGCGTTGATGGAGCTCAACAGCAAGCTCGCCGAGGTCGAGGCCTATGCTAACAAGTTCGACCTGGAGCTAGATGTTGAGAGGCTTAAGGCCGACGTTGTTAGAGGCCTGACGGTGGCCGAGGCCCTCGAGAAGCAGATAAACGAGCTGATAGGTGAGGACTTAGTTGAGCCCGCGCCTACGTCACAGGCCCAGCAGAGACCCTTACAGTCCTTACAGAGGCAGCATTGCGACGAAAGCGATGTGGAGCTGCTCAGGGCCCAGAAGGAAGCCCTAGAGCGTGAGGTTAACAGCCTTAAGGAACATCTTTACCACGTTGAGAGGGAAGCTTACCTGGCCAGGAAGGCAGCAAAGGCTGAGCTAATGAAGGATGAGGAGGTCAGGAACCTCAAGGCCCAGGTTGCCTCGCTTTCGTCAGAGCTTGAGAGGCTTAGAGCCCAGTATGAAGGTGCCGCGGAGACTGTCGAGGAGCTCAGGAAGGCGCTGTTGGGCGTCGCAAGAGGAGAGCTAGTGATAGTCAGGAGGCTAGAGGAGCTCAGGCTGAGCGAGATTAAGCGGTCTGAGCAGGTCATGGGACCTCTGTCCAAGGGGGAACTGGTACTAGTAGAGCGGACCTGGCCCTTTGAGAGGGAGGCTGTGAAGGCTCTGGCTGAAGTGAGCGCCGCTGTGATGCTAAACGACGTGAGCTCACCTTTAGCCGAGGCACTCATGTCAAGCGGTGTGCCTGTGCTGCCCACCTCTTCCTACAGGCTTACTGAGGTCAACAAGCTCACACTCGCGCCCACCTCAGCGGTTAAGGATGCCTACAGGCTTAGGGAGCAGATGACAGCTAGCTCTAGGGCCGACGAGCTGTTAGAGAGCATGTTGAGAGCCTACAGGAGTCAACGCCTCAAAGGCGAAGACCTTAGGTGATAAGAGTGCGCGTCAGGTCTAGAACAGGCTTATCTCGCCTCTCACGAATCTGTCCGTGAGGTCGAATATCTTTTCGAAGTACTCGTCAACCACGCTGGCCACCTCCTCCTTGACGTTGGCGCTTACCTGCCCGTTCGAGGTCAGCAGGGAGACGTCGGCTATGAGTGGGTCATTGATAGGCCTACCTATCTGGCCCAGCAGCCTCACGTAGACCTCCCTCAGGTCTGGCACCTTAGTGTAGATGATCTGTGCCAACTCCATGGCAGCCACGTTATAGATCTTGCCTATGTGGTTAACTGGATTCTTACCAGCTGCCGCCTCAAGGCTCATCGGTCTCATAGGGGTTATCAGACCGTTGACCCTGTTACCCCTGCCGGTGGCACCATCATCGCCGTGCTCGGCGCTGGTACCTGTGACAGTTATGTAGAACACCTCCTCCTCTGGTATGTCACCGTTGTTAACATAGACATTAACGTCCATGTTAGGAGCTATCTTGGAGGCCAGGTCAAGCACTGAGTCCTTGATCTCCTCCTTTACACTCATGTATTCCTCTGGCCCCTTAACAAAGCGGCTCACTATGGCGTTGGCTACCGTGAGCTCTATTGACTTGCCCCTCCTGAGGCCCATTACCTTCACGTCCTCGCCCGACGCAGGTATGCGCGACTTGAACTCCCTGCTGTTTAGTAGGCGCTCAGTCTCATAGACAAGTCTCTCAAGAGTTGTAAAGGGTGCAAAGCCAGCGCCGAAGCTGGTGTCATTAGCCCTGTGCGAGGCGGTTCTTGAGTCGAATATCCCCTTAAGATCAGCGCTGCCCTTGCCTATCCTGTAGTCAACTATTAGGTGCTCATCGACGTTAAGGAACCTTAGGTTCCTCGAAACCCAGTCCCTCACCGCCTTAACTACTATTCTGCCTACCGGGATCTCCTCAATACCCGTGGAGGTCCGCACCTCGGTGGTAGCCCTGCCCGAGACCACTATGTAGATAGGGCTAAGGACCTCGCCGCCTCCCCACTTGGGGGCCGCCTGGCCACCTACCAGGAGCACCTTGTCCAGGTTATGGTGCATTATGGCCCCAAAGTTCTTAAGGTAGTAGGCGCTCAGCTGCCTGCTGGCCTCCTCGGCAACAGCATCACTTATATAGTCAGGGTGACCAAGGCCTTTCCTCTCTACAAGCTCAACCTCCATGTCCTCTACAGGCGGTTGGTGAAGCTCCCTGACCACTATGTTCTTGGCCATTCTAACTCGCCTTCCACCTACTAAGAGGTTAGGAATTTTAAGTTAAGCTGAGATCCCGAAGTTTAGGGTCCTAACTCCTCAGATCTCCTGCTGGACTCCCTGATCTTCCTGGACGCGCTCTCGGGCAGGGCCAGGTCCTCCCTTGAGAACTCAGCGGGCTCTTTAACTAACAAGCCCTGGCCGTCAACTATGTCTATGTAATGCACCCTGAGGTCGTGAGGTGTCTGTCTCATCTTCTCAACAAGCACGTAGCGCCTCAGCTCCCCGTCTTTTATTCTCCTTCCAAACCTTATTATACCGTCTGCCACATGCTCAACGCCCCACCCAAAGGCGCTGGAGGTTGTTATGGCGTACTGGCTGGTCACTATTATTGTGAAGTCCCACCTGTAGAGCACCCTCTTGACGGTGTAGCTGTAGCTTCTTGCCATTGCTGGCTTGTCAAGCCAAAAGGTGCTCATGCTGTCTATTATAAGCCTTGAGCGCCCATAGCCCAGCTTCCTCTTGGCATCTATCACCCTGTTAACGAGCTCGTCAACATCTATCTCGCTGAGGGACCACTCATCACTCTGAGACTTGAGCAGCGCGTCTATTATTATTGCCTTGCCGGCGTCAACAGCCCTGTCAAGATCCATGCCGAACATCTTTGCCTGCCTCATTATGCTCTCCCTGCTCTCCTCGGTTGTGACGTAGATCACCTTGTCTCCCTCTTTGACGCCCTGCCAGGCATAGTGCAGCGAGAACACAGTCTTCCCTGTGCCGGGCTCCCCTACTACTGCCACAAAGAAGCCCCTGGGTATGCCGCCACTGAGCAGCCTATCTATTCCTGGAACCCCTGTTGATAGTCTCTCTATGTTAACCCTGGACGCTCCTGGTCCCTATTCTTAATGTGAGCCCAAAGGTAATTAGCTGAGCTCAGGCCAGCTGGGCCAGGGCCCTGTCTAGGTCATCGATTAGGTCCTCAGGATCCTCGAGTCCCACCGACATCCTCACCAGGCTGGCGTCTATGCCCAGCTCCCTCCTGTCCTCCTCGCTTAGCTTGCTGGCAGCCGTCAGAGCTGGCAACGTGACCAGGGTCTCGGAACCTCCAAGGCTTGGGGCTGGCTTGGCTAGCCTCAGCGACCTGAGCAGCCTCCTGGCGGCGTCAAGGCCTCCCTTCACCTTGAACGACAGGACCCCGCCATAGAGACCCCTCTTGAAGAGCCTCGAGGCCACCTCATGATACGGGCTGCTCCTGAGGCCTGGGTAATAGACGGTATCGACCTTACTGTGGCCTTCCAGGAACTCTGCCAGGGCAAGAGCAGTCCTCGACTGGAGTTCAACCCTTGGCACTAGAGTCTTAAGACCCCTCAGAGTCAGGTATGCCTCAAAGGGAGGCATTATTGTCCCCAGCTTGCGCCTCCACTCCCATAAGGTCTTCGTCTCCTCCGTGTCCCTTAGCGCCACCAGGCCGCCAGTGACGTCATTATGGCCCCCTATGTACTTGGTAATGCTATGGATCACAGCCCACGCCCCATACTCGAGTGGCTTGAGAAGCACTGGGGTGACGAAGGTGTTGTCTACATAAACCTTGGCATTACTTTCGGCAAAAACCCTAGAGAGCCTTGCCAGATCCAGGATCTTTAGCGTTGGGTTTGTCATCGTCTCCAGTAGTACAAGGTCATACTTTGATGAGGAAAGCTCCTCCTCTACCGCCTCAGTTGAAGGATATACCTTGACCACCTGCGCCCCTACTATCGATGCCAGCTCCTCGGTCAGCTGCACTGTAGTGCTATACATCTCCTTGAGCAGCAGCACCCTTGAACCCCTCCTTATCGACGATAGTAGCACCGTTGAGATGGCTGCCATGCCGGTACTGAAGGCCAAGGAGTCCACGGCATGCTCAAGCGATGTCATGGCCTTTTCGAGGAGCCTTACTGTCGGGCTGTTCTCTCTAGAGTACTTAATGTCAAGGCCTCTCTCGTCATGTAGCGAGTCCTGATCATCAACATATCTGTAGGCCACGCCCAGGTATACAGGGGGCACCACGGACTCATACGGGTCCTCTAGAGGCTCATACCCATGAACAGCCTTAGTCCTGTCCCCCAAGTCATGCCCCCGCTGGTTCTACTAGGAGCAAATAAGTTGCTGTAGCCTCAGGTCTCAAGTCCCAGTGCCAGCGCGGGTGACCTAAGAACTGAGGCCACTAGTCTCCTGAACCGTCTGTCTACTAGAGCCATTATTAGGAAATAAGTCGTGGTATAGATAACCAGCGGCGGCAGTATCACCTCAATAGACCCCACGAGGCCCCTAATCGGTGGCTTCCAGGGCCTTATGACTTCAGCCAGCGCAGCTGCTAGGGCTACGTAGGCCAGGGCCCTGTAACCCTCGCCCTTTAAGACAGCCCTTGTGCCCCTGTCGAGGAACTTGGCGTAGGTTATAGACACTGAAGCAATGAAGCGGGCCCCATATGCTGCTGCCCAGGCCATTATGAGGGCCTGGGGCCCTAGCCCTCTCATAACTGCAATAAGCGATGCCAGAAGCACCACATAGACCACAGAAGACATAGACGTCCACACCATGAAGCTTCTCATCTGGCTTACGTGCTCCCTGCCAACAGGTATGAGGCCCATGGCCAGGTTTATGAGGCCTCCGTTCAGCACCTCCACTATTGCTATAACCATGAACACACTGGTCGCCAGGGAAGCCCATGCGTACATTGGATTATAGACATAGATAACATACCTTGA
>DAJS01000023.1:115399-122706 GCA_002496425.1 Acidilobaceae archaeon UBA162 | reverse complement strand
AGCCCATACTTGTGCAGGTACCTGAGGCCCGTGTTGGCCGACTCCCTCACGCTGGTGGCTATTGAAGCTGCTATGAAGAACGCTGCCACCACCTGCGCGCCTGCCAGCCCATAGCCTATTATTACATCTAACGATGAGAGGAACCCGAGCAGATAACCTATTACTAGAGGACTTGAGGTCAGAGCCCACTCAATAATTATGTTCCTGTAGTTGCTCAGATCCTCCCTGGATGTCACCTCTGAGGCCCAGCGAACGTCCATGACGAGTATGATCGCCATGGCGGCTGACGTGAAAAGGAAAAGGTCCGTGAGGTCCGGCCTGAGCAGGTAAAGAGCAATCACGACAAAGAGGAAGTAGAGGAGCCTGTATATCATTGCTGACAGGGCATTCCTGAGAGGCCTCAGCGCGTCTAGAGCTGTGGATATAGTCGACAAGGTGGACTGCAGCGCGAGCAGAAGGGCGGCGGCCGTGGCAGCCGCCAGGCCAATCTTGGCCTCGGTGAGCTCAAGCAGGAGCCCGAGAACGGCCCCGAGGACTGCTGTAGCTGCAGCAATTATGTATGTAGCCCCAAGGGCACCCCTGGCCCTGACGGAGAGGTAACGGTAGATCCAAAGGCCAAATATCGAGAGAGGTATAGTTGAGTACTGGATTATTCTCTTAGTAGCGAACTGATACGCCGCATACTCGCTTGCCGTCAGCCTGCGGGCTATTGCTATGCTAGCGCCCAAGGTAAGCAGCAGCGCTATAATGTAAAGTAGGGCTCTGAGGACCACTACCCTTGTGGGAGAGCGGCTCATAGATGCTCAGCCGCCCGGCTGAGCTTACTTGAGAAGCTCCAGCTGTTTAAGCTGCGAGAGGACATAAGTCCTTATCTCGTCAAGGGACGGAAGATCCCTTACCAGCTTGCCATCTTCCATGTACTTAGCCATGAGCTGCTCTGGCTCCCTGCCATCAGCGCACTTGGGCTTTGATGAGCCCCACGGCACTACTAAGTGGTTCAGGGGCCCGCACGAGTATACCATCTTGGCTCCTGGCATCTTGCCCCTCTTAGCCACTGGCTCCCAGCCGTTACCGCGATCCACCTCAACTATATCCATGCTGAGGTCAACACTCCTAGGCATGGCTACCGAGGTCCCGACGCCGAACCCGTCGGCCACGTTCCTTAGCTCCTTGATCTCCTCCTCATCAAGGCCCCCACTGACTATGATCTTGACATTGTCAAAGCCGTGAAGTTTAAGGGTCCACTTGACCTCCTCAACTATGTCTTTCATGTTGCCGCGTCTGCTGGATGGCGTATCGAGCCTGATCCCCCATAGCCTGTCCTTCAGCTCCTCAGCCGCCATGAGGGCCTCGTTGCGCTCATCGTCAAAGGTGTCAGTCAGTGCCACAACGTTGGCCTGACCCCCGTACACATCAGCGAATAGTTTCCAGGCCTTCCTCTGGTCACCAACTGTTATTATGAAGGCGTGAGGCATGGTCCCTTGAGGCTTTAGGCCCAAGTACTTCTCGGAGAGTATACCACTGACTGAATCAGCCCCTCCTATGTAGGCGGCCCTGTCAGCGGCTGGGAACACTGCAGGGTGAAGCGCCCTAAGCCCGAAGAACAGGAACAGCCTGTCGCCAGCGGCTATTCTCACTCTGGCGGCCTTGGTGGCTATGCTGCTCTCGAAGCGCAGGACACCAAGAATGGACGCCTCCAGGGGCGCGAAGGCCTCGTAGGGGGCCTCTATAAGCATAAGAGGCGTCTTCCTCCTGAACAGCGTGCCCTCGGGCAACGAGTAGACAGTGAAGGGCTTGCCCTTTAGTATGGCCAGGGCCTCCTCGAGACCCGCATAGACAGCCCAATCGCCCCATGGTGGGTCTCCGTAAAGGTGGACCTCCATCCTGACCCTTACCTTGTCAAGGCCTGCCCTCCTCAGGAGCTCCTGCGTTCTCTTGAAGTAGATGTCCGATGCCTCACCGCTGAGTATCTCATCGATTGAGGCCATGTAGAGCTTAGGGTCTCTGGCCACCACTGGCACCAATAACCTAGAGTAATACTTTCAGTTTTTAAACCGTGTTTGAACCTTTTTACCTTGTTGGCTGCAGAGCCCGAGTATTGACGCTGGTTTGTGCAGGTTTTATGAAACCATATGCTAGTGCTTAAGAACTCGTGTTCTCTTCGTTGAGCTAAGAGGTGCTAGGCCTTGAGGGTGAGAAATGCACAGGCCAGGAGCCTGAAAGGAAGGAAGAAGGTCGGCGAGAAGATCTATGAGTACGAGTACTACACGTTGCCCCTGAATCTCTATATTAAGAAGCACGCTATAGAAAGGTGGGGTACGGACTTCGTAGTCGAGATTGACGAAGACACAGGAGTAATCTGTATCAAACCAAAGAAGATCGGTGATCTACTCGGGCTCAGTAAGTGTCCAACAATACCTCTTGGTGGCATCGGATAGGCTGAGGCCCCACAGCAGGAGCCTGATAAAACCTATGAACCGCTCAAAGGAACCCTTACCCTTTAGGGCGGGGAGGAGGTCAGCTTGGTGTAATTACCAACTGATATGAAGGCAGAGCTCGACAATCACAGTCTTGTTAGACACGGTTATCTAGACACCAGAGGCCGAGCAGAGCTCAACGGAGGGTCGCGAGGTAGACGCAGACAGTATCGTGAGTTGACGTGTAGTAGGTGTGGTAGCCCCTAACGGTAACAACAATTACTATTATTATTGTCAAGGTTAAGACAAACATTATATGGCGTTATTGCTGGCAGTAAACACTAAGACGATCAACAAGTTGGCTGACTAAAGGCCTGGCATTGCTTGCTATCTTATATCAGCCTTATCAATAGGAGCGCTAGGAGCTTTTTGAGTCCTGGAGGACCAGAGAGACCTATGGGTTGCCTTGGAGGCCTCAGAGCTGAATGAGGTGCTCCGCAGGGTCATCGAGCTAAGGGCGAGGGCACCGCAGAGCATCAGGGACGGGTCGCTTGAGAGGGCCCTCAGGGAGCTTTCAGCACGGGTAGGCGCCCTGGAGTTCACGGCGCAAGCAGGCTCCTGGCAGGTTGTAAGGAGGCCCTTTTCGGGCCTGAGCTCAGAGGCGTACCTGCTCAGCGAGATGGCAATGGCGTTAAGGCTAAGAATGGAGCAGGTGGGCAGGGCTGAGATCTCAGGGCTCTCGTACTTCTACAGGAGGCTGGACAAGCTCATAGCAGATTTATACAAGACGTACGGCGCTGGGCAAGCCCTTGGGCCACGTAGGGATAAAGCTGATGCCTAAGAAATTAATTCTGGCCCCTAGCTGTGAGGCCAGGAGGGTCAGCTGAGGCGTGATGAGTATCGGAACTGCCGAGCTGGGGGTGATGCATCATGGCTAAGGTTGCTGTGATAGGTGCTGGCGGGGTTGGCCAGGTAGCAGCAGCTGTACTATTGCAGGAGGATCATGACGTGCTTCTTGTAGACAGGAGCAAGGAGTCGCTTCATAGAGCCTCACAGAGGGTCAAGGTGCCTACGGCTGTAGCAGACGCAACGTCACTGGACGACGTCAAGAAGGCCGTGGGGCAGGTGGATCTAGTGGTCACGGCGCTGCCGGGCAGCATAGCGTTTAGGGCACTCAAGAATCTGTCCTCACTAGGCGTCGACATAGTAGACGTATCCTTCTTCCCTGAGGACCCTGAGGAGTTGGGCAAGGAGTTTGAGAGGCAGGGCAGGACGCTCATAGTCGATGCCGGTGTGGCCCCGGGCCTCAGCAACATGCTGGTAGGCGTTGGGGACAGGAGGCTCGGCGGCATACGTGGGGCCTACATATACGTAGGGGGCATAAGTGAGAGGCCTGACCCGCCGCTAGGTCTGGTGCCCAGCTGGAGCATCTCAGACCTAATAGATGAGTATAGGAGGCCAGCCAGGGTCATACAGGACGGCTCTCTAGTCAAGCTAGATCCCCTCTCGGGTCCCCTGGGAACTATATATGTACCTGGTGTCGGCGAGCTCGAGTACTTCCCCACCGATGGCCTGAGGTCCCTGCTCAAGACTTATGGTGGCAGGACAGAGTTCCTGGCCGAGTACACGCTGCGCTGGCCTGGGCACGTCAATTTCATCAAGGGCCTCAAGAGACTGGGCCTCTTGGACCACAGGCCCGTGAATATAGGAGGCTATGAAGTGATGGCTGATGACATCCTGGCCTCGTTGTTGTGGTCTATGAAGGTAAGTTTCAATGATATAGTTGTTCTTGTGGTCGACGTCTTTGGCAAGGACAAGGGCGGTATAAGGTTCGTACAGGTCACGAGGGCTGAGTCCGGCTTGACCGCCATGTCAAGGGTCACAGGGAGTTTCCTAGCCTATGTCGCCCTGGCATTCCTAGAGGGCAAGATTAAGGGGCCCGGGCTCATCTATCCAGAGTCGCTTGGGCTCAACGAGGTTGTCGCCGGTGAGATACTGACCTACCTCTCGGTTAATGGAATGCCGCTGGTAGAAGAAAGCCTCATGTAATCCAGGCCTAACCTGAAGCCCTGCCGAGTGCTATTTACCTGTCTGGGAGCCTGAGCCCTGGCCTCCGCCTTGACCTGTTCCCGTCTGGCCCTGCGCTAGATCCTTCAACCCCATGACACCGATGGTGGCTGGCGTGGGGGATGGGCCAGCAACGGGCAGGTTGACCGGTATGAACACCAACATGTTTTTACCTTCCATGCCTAACTCGTAGATCATGTTCATCCACCTCAACATGAAGGCCCTGTCGTTGTTAATATAAAGGTTGGCAGCCTCGACCATCTTCTGGGCAGCCTCGTATTCCGCTTGGGCCAGCGTCACTCTGGCCCTCCTCTCCCTCTCTGCCTGGGCCTGCCTCGACATGGCCTGAACTAGGTCAGGCGGTATCTCGATGTTCCTTATCTCAACTGACGTGACCTTGACGCCCCAGGTCTCGGTCTTGCTGTCGATTATGTTCCTGGCTAGGGCGGCCACCTTATCCCTCTCCGCCAGTAGCTCGTCAAGCATGGTCTGGCCTATAACCTCCCTGAGCGTGGTCTCAGCGGCCAGTCTGGTGGCTATGTTGTAGTCCTCAACCTTCAGCACCACCTTTTCCAGGTCTACTGGCTGATAGTACATGACAGCATCAACTATAACTGGCACGTTGTCCTTGGTCAGCGTCTGCTCGGTCCTGAACGATATAGCCTGGAGCCTGGTAGAGAGCCTCATGGGAATCCTGCTGATGATGGGCGGCACGTAGATTATGCCGGGGCCCTTGAGACCCGCGAATCTGCCCAGTATCAGTACCGGTAATCTTTCCCACTCGTTCACTACCTTGATCCCGCTCAGAAGTATGGCAGCAACTATGATAGCTATGAAGCCTATTAGAACGTCAATCACTATGCTCATTTCGTCACCCACCAATCCGTGAAGCCGCTACCTAAAATCCCTTACTTTTAACCCTTTAGGCTCTCACCTTGGGCCTCCTGACCCTTTAGCGGCTCAACTACGAGCGTAAGGCCATCTATCATCACCACCCTCACGCCCTCACCAGCCTTGATACTGCCCGACATACACCTGGCCCTCCACACTATGCCCTCCACGCGGACCTCACCAACAGGACTCAGATCCGTGAGCGCCACGCCAGTGGCGCCTATCAGGCTCTCAGGCCCTGTCTTTACCTGGCGCCTCCTCATCGGGCCAGCTATCCAGCGTATGTAGAGGCCTGCGGCTACCCCTACGGCCCCTATTGCAGCGTCTATCAGGACATACTTAGGCCCTGAGGGCGCACTGGACGATATGTAAGGTATGTTAAGGGCGAGCAAGTATATACCGACCGCTGCCACTGCCGCCCCAGCCATCATTGCGAACCCATGGCCTGTCTTCAGCTCAAGGAACATTATAGCGGCCCCAATAATTATCAGCGTGAGGCCTATGGCTGAGGCCCCTATTACCTCAGCCCCCACGAGGCCCAGTATTATAGCAATGATGCCGGCCACTGTGAGTATTATGGTCGGGTGGTAGAGGTCTACAAGTATAGCTATGAAACCGAGAGTCAGTAGGAGCCCATCAAGGGTCGAGTTTGAGAGAGCGCTGAGGAACTGGTCATAGGCGTTCTCGGAGACTTGAACCTCTGAGGCCCCCTGGAGCCCCCAGTACCTGAGGGCCTGCTGAAGGCTATTAGCTATGTAGTTGATCAGGTGGTACTGGTAGGCCTGCTGAACTGTGAAGGCCTTATCATCAGCAACCATTATCTCGGCAGCTGTCACGTTCCTGCCCCACTTGGCGGCTAGGGACTCCATGTATGATATCATGGCATCCTCGGTGTGGTTCTGCTCCAGCGGCGTACCTCCTACCACTATGGGCGTTGAGGGGCCTAAGAAGGAGCCGTTGCCCATGGCTATGCTGTTACTTGCCATGGCTATATAGCTCCCAGCCGAGGCTGCCATGCCATCAGGAGGCACATACGTGTAAACAGGCATTCCGTCGCTCTGAGCCTCCTCAATTATGTTAACTATGTCAACCATGTCTGACAAATAGCCGCCTGGTGTGTTCATTACTATCACTATGGCCTTAGCGTGGAGGGCCTGAGCGGTGGCCAGAGCCTCATCCATCATGTGCGTGGCTCCAGCGTCTACAGTGACGTCAAAGTTGACCAGGACTATGGTGCTATTGCCTCCGCTGGTTGAGGCCCTAGAGCGTGGGGCTGCCAGTACCAGGAGTAGCACTGCCACAAGGGCCGCAGCTGTTATCAGCTGTCTGGCGTTCAAGGCCTGCCTCTCTAAAGCTATGTGCTTTAAAGGTTAAACCTGCTAAGCTGGGCACAAAGATGGCTAGCGCGGAATGAGTAAGGAAGTGGGTCCCTTCTCGAGTATGAGATGGGGGCCAGGCTCGATAGCTGTGGTCCTGGCGCTGATAGTTGGCGCGAGCCTGGCCCTCTACGAGGCTCTCCGCAGCGGCTCAACGGCGCTGTACTTCGCTGGGGGCCTCCTCTTATTCATTGATGCTGTAATAGTGGCTGTCAAGCTCTCTGAGCGCATAGTTCCCGCTAAGAAACACGACGAGAGGCTTGAGGGTACCAGAGGTGTCGTGATGCTGGCCATAGAGCCCCCTAGGCCTGGCGTGGTTAAGGTAGGTAGCGAGCTCTGGTCAGCCATGGCCGACAAGCCCATAGCCCAGGGAGCTGAGGTGATCGTGGTGAGGCGCTCAGGCCTGTACCTTTACGTGCGCCAGGCTGAGGAGAGGGAACAGTAGGGGAGCTCTCCATGTGTAGAAAACACTTATATGTAAGCTTCCGATGGTTAGCTGGTAGTGACCTATAGCCTAGCCTTTAGTAGGCTCCTTTAATAGGCTCTTGGTCAAGAC
>DAJS01000023.1:111590-115358 GCA_002496425.1 Acidilobaceae archaeon UBA162 | reverse complement strand
GAGGCGCAGACATGCTATGCTGATGGTAGGCGCCAAACCAGTCCTCATAGTTAGGTACAACGGGGCTTCCACGCCATGGAGGCCTGCTGTACTTGCATGGGCTGCAGTTGTCCTGAGCGAGGTCAGAGATAGGCACATAGCTATGTGTCCACTCCATGGGTCAGAGTTTGGTGCGCTGACTGGCCAGATGGTGAAGCAGCCACTAGTCCTGCTTGAGAGGCCCTGTGAAGTTCGGCAAGTCCGCCAGGCCGCCATTCAGGACTTACCCCCGTCAGGATCAACAGTGACGGCTTCATAGAGGTCTACATGGGCTCCTAGGCTAAGGCGCAGCGCTTTATTTTTAGCTCAGGCCTCAGACCTGTCAGCGAGAGGCCATGTTTAAGGCAAGCATGGCTGTGGTCGACGTGAAGCCCTCAAGGCTGAAGGGAATGCTCATAGCCAGTGCCGAGGGCTCAGGCTACACTGCAGCTTTTGACCTAGTTGAGGGCCTGTACACGCTAGCCAAGGGCGATGCAATTGAGGTGTTGATAGATGAACAGAAGCCTGAGGACCTGGACTCCTACGAGTTCTGCGGCCATGGCTACCTGGCGGCCCCTGAGGACAAGGGCTTCACGCTGCTCTCCCTGTGGGGCATACTGTTCAAGTTCTCGCCCCCGTTGGGCCTCAGGCAGGGCACTAAGTATTACCTCTGCATTAGGAGGTCCAAGTAGGCTAGCCGGTGAGATCCCAGAGGTTGTCGCCGGGGTAGTGGAGAACCTCCACGGCCTTGCCCTTGGCCCTAGCCCTTATTAAGTTCCTTAGCTTGTCACTGTCAACAAGAGCACGCCCGACACCAACTGCAACATTGCTTTGCTCGTCAACTATGGCCACGATGGTTCCCTCCCTGAAGTCCCCCTCAACGTTCCTGACGCCAGGGATCATCAGGTCTGCGCCCCTGCCAACGGCCTGGGAGGCACCCCTGTCCACGATAACCCTTGGTATCCACAGCGCCCCCCTCCTCAGCAGGCAGCGAAGCGTCGGGATCAGGACTCCCTTGACCCTTGCCAGACATGGCAGCCCGTCATCTATGTAGACCTCAACATCATCTGACTTGCCGACCTCTACGTGCTTCCACTTAATGGGTACCTGGCCCAGGCTAACGCTAGCCTCCTCCTGGAGCCTCCTGAGGTCCTTCTTGGACAGGGGGTACCTACTCGAGAACTTAGCAGGCACGTTAGTCCCTGGTAGCCTTGAGAGGGCGGCGCTATAAAGGCGCCCTCGCAGACCCGTTGATCCGCATCGAGTCTCTCGGACAGTGAGCGCTCTTCATCGGGCGCCGCTTCAGGCCGCCCAGCGGCATACAAAGGCTTTAAAGGTCCCAGGGGCTTGCGTAGAGGGCGTCCAAGGGATGGCATCTCCGGAGAAGGTCAGCACGTTCAAGGTCATGAATGAGTACCTCAACGCGAGCGTGTACGTGAAGCTCAGGGGTGGTGAGAGCGTTAAGGGTGTCCTGAAGAGCTTTGACCAGCACCTCAACCTGGTACTTGATGACGCCGAGGAGATAAGTGGAAAGGGGTCAAGGAGCCTGGGAACAATACTGGTCAGGGGCGACAGCGTGGTTGCCATAAGTCCAGTCAAGTGAGGTGATAGGCCATGGTAAAAGGCACGGCGTCGTTTGGCAAGCTTGGCAGAGGCTACACTCATATAGTGTGTCGTCGTTGTGGCCGTAGGGCCTTTAACGTGGCTAAGGGCTACTGCGCCGCCTGTGGCTTTGGGCGTAGCAAGAGGATTAGGAGGTATTCATGGCAGAACAAGAAGGTCAACAGGATCAGGATTGTGTGAACAGTCCACAGTATTTATATGCTGTCCTACACGCCCTCCTGGTGCCCTGATTGGAGCTCAGGTGGGACAAGAACAGGGCCAAGCTGAGGTCCCTGGCTGAGAGGCTCCAGCTCGATGCTATAATACTCATGGGGGCCCCTAACATAACTTACGCCACCGGCATAAGAGAGCCCACCGGTGCCATGGTGATAACCCGCGGCTGCGGCGACTACATTATGACCTCAGTACTTGACTATAATAGGGTTCAGTTCATGGCACCGAAGGACGTCGAGGTCAAGGCTTCCTACAGACGTGAAGGAGAGGCCTCCGTCGGTACAGAGATGGTGCCCTCGTCTGACCTGCTTCAGGGAGAGCTAAGCGACGCAATAAGGTGGGTCCTGTCGAGGTGTAACGCTAAGTCAGTTGGGGCCGACTTCTCGTGGGTCACGCATGACATGTATAGGGTTCTTAGTTCCCTGGAGGCTAAGGATGTTAGCCCGGACATAGCCAAGCTCAGGGCTATCAAGGATGACTGGGAGATAGAGGCCATCAGAGCCTCCATAGCTGCCGCCGAGACTGCCTTCAGGGATGCTGTTGAGGTGCTGGAGCAGAACCCAACGGAGCAGGAGGTGGAGGCAGCCTTCTATTCGTCACTCATGAGGCAGGGGGCCTGGGGGGAGGCGTTCCCTACTATAGTGGCATTCTACGAACACACAGCACTGCCTCATCACACACCTACGTCAACCAGGCTGTCAAGGCCTGGGCCAGTACTGATAGACTTTGGTGCTAACATGACCGGCTACATGAGCGACACTACTAGAACCCTCTGGCATGGCCAGGGAGGGGCTGAGTTCAGAAAGCTCATAGAGTTAGTCGCTGAGGCCCAGGCGGCGGCGATAGACGTGATGGGGCCTGGAGTGGAGCTCAGGGACCCAGACATGGCATCAAGGAAGGTGCTGGCCAGGGAGAGGCTTGACGGGTTCTACAATCACGGCCTCGGTCACGGTGTTGGTGTGGAGATACATGAGGAGCCCTACCTGTCGCCAAACTCTAAGGGGACGCTGGAGCCAGGGATGGTGGTCACAGCGGAGCCCGGCTTTTACATACCTGGGGTGCACGGCGTGAGGGTTGAGGACATGGTATTGATAACGAATAAGGGTGCTAGGTTCCTCACGACGCTATCGAGAATCATAGCCTAGCCGTGGGCCAGGTTACCTAAGCAGCTTTCAGCGCAACCTGCTTGGCGTAGTTCCTGAAGCTCCGCCGGGCCAATAACATGAGTATGCCGGCCACCAGGCCAAAGATTATATATGCGGCGAAGAACCCCACCACTATGTATAGTATGCCGAGCGGTAGGGCCCAGGAGGCAGCCCTCTCAACATTGCCATGGGACGCGGGAACGTAGACTGTAGGTATGGCTATAAGTCCAATTATTATGGCTACTAGGCCTAACGCCAACACAACATAGGCCAGCTCTCTCAGCAGACCTTTAAGCGTCGTCATGCTCAGGTTGTGCGTAGTTAGGGCTGTAGTCATCCCATACTGTGCTGATATGTTGGTCAGCCTAGTTAACAGCGTTATGTTGGAGGCCACCAACGTGAGGCCACGTGACATGGCAAGCATCAGCAGGCCGCCAACAATGATCACTATTATTGCGGCCAGTGCCAGGCCGCGCCCTGGCACTTGAGCTCTGGCGTTCAAGTTGTCACCACATCGGCCGAACCTGAAACTGACACTATTAAACGTTTAAACTACTAAGCCTTTTGCATACTTAACGAAGCCAGCGTGGCACGCCCTCTCTCCTCAGCCTCAAACTCCATGGGCTTATCGAAGACCCTAGTAGCCATAGGTCCAAACAAGCACATGTCGTTCTCCATTGATATGTCGCAGCGCACATGTTTGTCCATAGGATCATGGTGCTGACCTTCTCTCTGTCAATACCGTTAACTACTCCACCCTCACGGATGG
>DAJS01000023.1:108355-111569 GCA_002496425.1 Acidilobaceae archaeon UBA162 | reverse complement strand
CCCTCAGATGAGGGATGTAAACCAGAACCGATGAGGGGAATAATCATCCTCTAGGGCGGTGAGGGGGTCTGCCCTGGGGGCTCCGCCGCCTGCTCAGCTGCAATTCTACGGGTCTCAGACCTGATCCTGTACCAGGCCCCTACTAACAGCGCCCCGGCTAGCAGCGACCCAAGGAAGGCCTCAAAGTAAGGCACTGATGGGATAGCAGTCAGGAAGCTGATCACGCCCAGGTAGAGCGAGTTCCTGGAGGCCCTGGCCAGCTCGCCTCTTGCCTCAAGCCTGTAGATGTAGGCCCACGACAGCCCCGCCAGGAGCCCCAGTAGGCCTGCCACCCCGGCCGACTGATAGCCTACCTGGGCCAGAGCCGCGGAGATCTGAGGCGCCGTGAGGTTATGACCTGTATAGTTATGACTTATATTTGCCAGATGCTGGATGAACGTGGCATTGTGCGACGCTGCGAGGTAGGTGTAGGTGTAAGAATAGGCAGTCATTACGGCAGTTGCCGCTAGGAGGAATATGGATATCGAGATAACTAGCGAGGCTGGTCTAGGGACAGGCCTCGCGCCTCTCTCTTCATTGCCCAACAGGCCCACTCTCGTGCGTCGAGGCTGCAGTGCTAATATCTTGTCTACACCGACTTGAGGCTTTTAACTAAGGCTTCCTGTAAGACCCTCGGTGGGCCCGTAGCCCAGCCAGGATCAGGGCGCCAGCCTGCGGAGCTGGAGGTCCCGGGTTCAAGTCCCGGCGGGCCCGCCACGACAATAAGGGCTCCTATCAAGACTTCCCCTTGCCCTCCAGGGATCTCACCAGAGCGTCGAGCCTGTCCCTAAGCTCCTCTAGCCTGCGAAGCTGGAGCGCCAGTGCGTCCCTGTTTGCCTCGAACTCGCGCTCGAGCAGTAATATGGACCTTTCCAACGAGTCCACGACGTCACTGGTCGAGGCCGTCCACGGCAACGACAGGGCCTTGGCTAGCTCTAGGCCCTTCTCGGTCAGCTCATATCTACCATCGTCTCTTCTTCTCACAAGATCCTCATTAAGCAGCTCATTGAGCATAGGGTAGACGCTGCCAGGTGATGGTCTCCATAAGCCCCCAGTAATGAGCTCTATCTCGTCCATTATCTCTACGCCGTTCATTGGCTTCCTGCTCAACATACTGACTATCAGCGGCCTGAGCCAACCTCTCCTGCCCCTGCCCAGAGCTGTCGCCCAGGGAGGTCCGCGATGATAGTGGTACAAGCCTTGACCCTATCTAACCCTAACTCGCTGGAGGCAAAAAGCGTGCCGACCTTACCATTGGGCACGCTAGATCAGATGTAATCATAGTGCCATACCTCTGCAGCGCCCTGGCAGTACGCTTCTGCGGCCGAGGTTGCACTTCCTGGTGACTTTATATCATCACTTCCGTTAGTGTCCTAGCCCCGGCTAGCCTTCGGGGTCCCTCATAACGATGAATCAGAGGCTTCACTGGCGGGAAGACAAGTATCCTTGGTGGTAGCCTTATCGTTATCTTAGCCTTACCGCTGTTCTGGCGCGCTTGGACCTTAATAGCACTCCCTAATACTCTCGGCCTACCTAAGGCCTCGGTGCCGAGTCCCTGAGCCTGGAGGAGGGTGCTATAAGGAAGAGGTACAGGAAAGGGATGACTAAGGTCGCTCTGTTCTACCCCTCAACTTACTCGGTAGCCATGTCATCACTTATAGTTCACAGGCTCTACTTCTGGCTTAACGACCTTGATAATGTCTATGTGGAGAGGGCCTTCCTGCCTACACCCAGGGGAGGCCCAACGGCCGTAAGAGGGCTGGAAGGCGGCACGCCGCTGGGCTCCTTTGACTATATCATAGCGCCCATACACTATGAGCTTGACTATGTCAATATGGTTAGGGCGCTGCTGGGCTCAGGCGTTGAGCTTTTAGCATCAAGAAGAAGTTCGCCCAGGATTATACTTGGAGGCCCAACGGTTACTGCTAACCCTGAGCCCCTGGCGAACCTAGCAGACGCCGTGATACTTGGTGACCTTGAGCCTGTGAAGGGCTGGCTCAGAAGGGTCCTTGACGAGGGGGAGCCCCTGGAGCCCTCGGAGGAGGGCGTCTACATGCCAAGCTACGGAAAGCATGAGGTCAAGGTTGCCGTGAGCTTAGGCGTGCCTGCCTCTGACCCAAGGAGAGTTCTGGCCCCCGAGGCTCCCTTCACTATTACTGTAGAAGCCTCGAGGGGCTGTCCGTTCTCCTGCGCCTTCTGCCTCGAGAGTTACATAACTAAGCCCTATAGGGAGAGGGATCTCAAGGAGGTTGTGAATGAGGCCTCAGAGCTTTACGCCAGGTACCACCAGAGGGTCAGGCTGCTCGGTCTCACGCTGAACGCCAGGAGGGACTTCAAGGACCTACTCAACAATCTCATGGAGAGGGGCGTCGACTTCTCACTTCCATCAATGAGGGCAGAGCTCCTTGATGAGGAATCACTAGAGTTGATAGCTAGAGCTGGACAGAGGACGATAACTGTGGCCCCTGAGACTTCCGAGAGGCTTAGACTGGCCCTTGGCAAGTCATCAAGGGATGAGGACTTCCTAAGGGTCGCCAAGGCGGCTGCCAGGCTGGGCCTGACGCTAAAGCTCTACGCAATGATAGGCCTCCCGGGCGAGGCTGAGGACGACCTTAAAGCCCTCACTGACCTAATAGCCAATATAAAGAGGACCGGCGTAAGGGTGGAGCTCAGCGTCAACCCATTCGTGGTCAAGCCTCAGACGCCGCTCCAGTGGCTCCCCATGATGCCTGAGGGCGAGCTCAACAGAAGGATGCACATGCTCAAGCAGCTAACTCCTCACGACTCATTCGCCAGCTATGACCCCTTTGACGCACTTGTACAAGGCGCCGTAGGGATCTCTGACAGGGACGTAATTAAGTACCTGATAGAGGTGGCTCAAGCGGGCGGCGGGAGGGGAGCCTGGAGGCGTGCCGCGTCTGAGGGGCTCCTTAATGCCGTCCTGAAGCCCAGGGAGTCACCACTGCCCTGGAGCCACGTCAGAGGCTTCTTCAGCGAGGCCGAGCTTAGGATCAGGCTAGAGGGCTACCTGGAGGCGGTGGGCCTAAAGCTCAAGACTTAAAACACCCCCTGCAAGCCTTGCCAGCGGTGCGGCGGTCGTCTAGCCTGGTCTAGGACGCCGGCCCCCCAAGCCGGAGGTCCCGGGTTCAAATCCCGGCCGCCGCACCACTCCTAT
>DAJS01000023.1:96969-108332 GCA_002496425.1 Acidilobaceae archaeon UBA162 | reverse complement strand
GCTGCTAGGAGCACGGCTACGGCTAGGGCCACTGAGGCGGCATAAGCCTTGAGGGCCTTGGCAGGCCTCCTGCCCAGCCCTACCAGGAGCATTATCGACTCAGAGGTAGCTATGGAGTAGGCGAATATTTCAACCCATGTAGAGGGCATTATCAGCAGCGTGAGCAGCGAGGCCCAGGCAGGCACGTGGAGCTGGTTTATAGCAAGGTAGTTGCCTGACCAGCCCGTTATGGTCAGGCTGTAGGCGAAGAACGCAGGACCCGCGGCTGGGATGGCAAACAGCACCAGGTCCTTCAGGTTGTGGAGGAATATGTAGGTGGCCCCCTGTAGGACACCGAGGACCCCAAGACTCACATCGCTATGTACCGTGTTAGCGGCTGATGATATTGCCTGGGCCCCCACTGCCACAAAGCCTGAAGCCCACGATGGCGGACCTGTCAGGGTGGTGACAGAGGCTATAACTATCCCTATGAGGAGCGTCAGCAGCCACCACCGCCAGCGGCCACTAAACACGGACAACGTAGGCCCTCATTGCCTTGCAAAGCCCCAGACCTAATACTTGCTTGCCAGAGCGGGGAGGATGTCAGCGCTCTGGACGCATGGCAGCTATTTTGCCCTGACAGGGGCGCTTCAGGGGGAGGCACTCTGATCAGGTTCGGAGACCTGGAGGTACCGACGCTTGATGACGTCAACGTAGACGGTAAGAGGGTCCTGGTCAGGATTGACATAAACTCCCCAGTTAACGATGCTGGAATGCTGCTTGACGACTCCAGGATCAGGTCACATGTCCTCACGGTAGCTGAGCTGCTGAAGAGAGGCAACGCAGTAGTACTCATGTCACACCAGGGCAGGCCAGGCGGGAAGGACTTTGTGAGCCTGGAACAGCACGCTAGGGTGCTCTCAAGGCACCTGGGCATTGATGTCATGTTCATAGATGATGTTGTTGGTCCACATGCCCGCGAGGTGATATCAAGGCTCAGGCCGGGCTCCGTAGCCATGCTTGAGAACGTGAGGCTTGTGTCTGAAGAGCTTGTGGAAGCAACTCCACAACAGCAGGCCAGGACATTAATGGTAAGAAGGCTAGCGCCCCTCTTTGACCTTTACATCAATGACGCGTTTGCCACGGCCCACAGGTCTCAGCCAAGCGTAGTCGGCTTTCCCATGGTTTTGCCCTCAGCGGCAGGAAGGCTCTTCGAGAGGGAGCTGAGGGCCTTAAGCAGGGTCTTCGACAGGTCAGAGGCTCCTAAGGTGTTTGTCTTCGGAGGGGCCAAGGCGCTTGACACGCTAAGGGCCATAGAGTTCTTGGTGAGGAGCAGGCTGGCTGACAGGATACTCACTGGAGGGCTCGTGGGCGAGATGTTCGCCATAGCCAAAGGGATCATGCTTAGCCCCAGGAACATGGAAGTCCTTGAGAAGTTGGGCCTTCTCTCACTGGTGCCCAGGGCCCGCAAGATACTAATGAACGGGGCCCCCATAGAGGTCCCCATAGATTATAGGACCCTTGATGGTAACGAGATCAAGGAGGAGCCCGCTGGCAGAGCATCAGGGCTGATAATGGACATAGGCAGCGCCACACTCCAGATATACTCCTCGTTGATAGAGGAGGCCAGAGTAGTAGTGATAAGAGGTCCCATGGGGGTAATCGAGGACCCCAGGTTCAGGGACGGCAGCATGGGGATCCTTAGGGCAGCAGTGGATGGGAAGGGGTATGTGATAGTTGGGGGAGGCCACATGGCTACGCTGAGCGGCCAGGACCCAGGCACCAGTACTTCAAAGCTTCACGTCTCCAGCGGCGCCGGCGCGTTCCTATTAGCGCTCTCGGGCGAGAGCCTGCCCGCGGTTCAGGCTCTGGCTGAGAGCTGGAGTAGGTTCGGGACCGCCGGTGGGGCTAAGGTAAATATAAGCCCTGGCAGGGGGTGAGAGGGCGCTATGTCTGAGCCGTCGTATACCGTCAGCTTCTGGCTAAGGGAGCTCCTGGTTCCTGTCGACGGTTCAGGGTCAAGCCTTAAGGCCCTTGACCTTGCCATAGACTTCGCCATGCGCTATGGCTCAAGGCTCACGCTACTCTATGTGTGCGAGCGCTGCGAGAGGGCCGAGGAGGTTAGGTCGCTGGTGGAGAAGAGGATCAACGGAAGGATTGAGTACTCGTTCAGGGTAGTAAGCTACGACTCTAGGGTCTCCAGCGTCTCTAACGAGATATTAAGAGCCATAGCTGATGGGAACTACGACGTGGTTATAATGGGGGCGAGAGGAACCACGGTTAACAGCGACCTGAGCGTGGGCTCTACAGCCATGGCTGTAGCATCTAACGCGCCAGTGACGGTTATCCTTGTCCGCTAGCGGCTGAGGACAGGATCTGCCTTATCTTCTCCCTCAGTAGCTCGGCCACAACCTTCCCGTCAATCTTGCCTCTCAGCCTGTCCATGGCCTTGCCCATGAGTGCTCCGAAGGCTCCCTCGCCCCTCTGCCTTACCAGCTCGACGTTGGCGTTCAGTATCTCATCTATAACCTTGGCAGCCTCCTCCACACTCATATTAATGAGGCCGAGCTTCTTGGCAGCCTCCTCTGCGCTCAGGGACCTATCCTTTGCCATCTCTGCGAGCACGGCCTCCACAGCCTCCTTGGCCATCCTACCCTCAGCCAGGAGCCTTATGAGGTCCTCAATACGATCCTCACTTATTGAGTCAACGTCAACCCCCTTGCCCCTAAGGCCTTTCATGATCGTTACAAATATTGAAGCTATGAGGGTCGGCTGGACCGAGGAGCCATACTTGGCTATCAGCTCCTCTATAACAGGCAGCCTTGGGTCTGCCACAACCTTCTCGGCTAGGTCCCTGCTCATGCTATACCTCTCGACGAGCCTTCTCAGCTTAGCCTCCGGGGACTCAGGAACCAGCTTCTCGGCCTCCGCCAGGAGCTCAGGCGTGACCCTGAGCGGCGGTATGTCGGTCTCAGGGTACATCCTTTCCTTCCCGGGCCTGGGCCTCAAGTACCTAGTCGTGCCGTCCTCGTTAGCGGCCCTGGTCTCCTCGGGAACGCCGTGGAGGGCCTGCCTCACTCTGTCTACTATAACGCTGAGGGCCTTCAGTGCCCTCTCCTCCCTCTCGGCTACCATGACGAAGGCGTCAGCCAAGGGGTCAGCGTTGAGAGCCCTATAGACGGCATCAACCTCCTCCTTGGTTATGCCGTAATTGGGGAGCTCGTCGCTGTGGAAGAGTCCCTGCACGTCGGCCCAGAACCTCACATAGTCAGCCAGCTCGGTGCCGAACCTCCTACCAGGCTGTACCTCCCTCCCTATCAGTCCCTTCATCCTCGGCAGCCTTAACGCTAGCACCACGCCGCCCTGTGACAAGGCCCTAGAGATCACCTTGCTTCTGGTGTTCCTGAAGACCTCAGTAACGTTCACTGGGGCCAGCACTATCATATCCTCAGTTATCCCCCTAGCAGCCATCTCATCCCTTATCTTCAGTAGGCTCACCT
This sequence comes from Acidilobaceae archaeon UBA162, assembly GCA_002496425.1. Classification (GTDB taxonomy): domain Archaea; phylum Thermoproteota; class Thermoprotei_A; order Sulfolobales; family Acidilobaceae; genus Acidilobus. Next base: position 104,853 of record DAJS01000023.1, on the reverse strand, counting down.
GCCTCATGACCTCATACTTGACAACCTTTTCTATCAACTCCAGCTCCTGCACCCCCTTGATCTCGGTTTTGGCCCCTCCGACTATGCTTACGTTGAGATCCTGCCTTATGGTGCCGAGGCCTCTCTTGACCGCTCCTGTCATCCTGAGCAGCATGCCTATTGCAAGCGCTACGTCCCTGGCCTCCCTGGGCGTGTGAATGTCGGGGGCCGTGGCTATCTCTATCAGAGGTATGCCGAGTCTGTCGAGTTTGTAGTCCACTTCAGGACCTGACTCCCCTTCCTTTCTGGCAGCGTCCTCCTCAACAACTATCGTCTGTATCCCGTATTCCTTCCCGTTGGAACTTATTCTACCGCCCAAAGCAACTATGGCGGTCCTCTGGAAGCCGCTGGTGTTGCTGCCATCTATCACGAGCTTCCTCATGACGTGCACTTCGTCAACTATCGTTGATCCAAGGGCCTTGGCCACCGCTATGGCTATTCTCACAGCCTCCTCGTTTATTGGGTGCGGCGGCTCCTCGTCAGCTTCAACGAGGCAGTGATGGCCATAAGGGGCCAAATACATATAGTACCTGCCCTTCCTGTACTCGAATAGGGCGGCAACGTCAACGTCTCCTGTCTCACTCCTGGTTGGCCTTAGCCATCTTCTGAACTTGTCCCCCTCCCCTTCAGTGAGGTCAGTTGGACAGCCGCAGAACAGCTTGTGCCTGGTGTTGAGCTGCTGGTGTATCTCAAGGCCAACCTTCAGGCCCAGGGCCTCGTAGTCTAGCTCTTCCTCAGAGCCTGTCATGGTACCACCTCGGGTAGAGCCTCACCTCGTGCCTTGGGTTTATCTCACCGGCCAGGTTAGTCAACATGAGTCTACGCACCTCGTTTAGGTTCCTCGTGCGCGCCAGGACCCAGGATAGCTTCACATAGGCTGTCTCAGGCAGCATGTCCTCAGCCGGTATGACTCCTGCCTCCAACATTTTCCTCCCAGTGCTGTAGACGTTCAGGTTGACCCTACCGAAGAGCGTCTGGCTACTTATTACTACTGGCACGCCCTCATCCCTTGCCCTAGCCAGAGAGGGTATTATGGCGTTAGCAACATGGCCGAAGCCGGTGCCCTCTATCACAATCCCGTGGTAGCCTCTGTCCAGCAGGAAGTCTATTATGTCACTCCCCATTCCTGGGTAGAACTTGATTAGGGCCACCCTGTGGTCAAAGCCCAGCTCTGGCTCAAGGGCCTTTGACTTCCTCCTGTAGTCCTCACGCAGCATCTCTATCTTACCCTCATAGGGCCAGACCTTAGCCAGGGGCACTTCATTTATTGACTGGAAGGCGTCCCTGCGGCTTGTATGCATCTTCCTGACCTTGGTGCCTCTGTGGGCCAGGGCATAGGTGTCGCCGGTCTCGCCGTGCATTACTACAGTAACCTCGCCGAAGGGGGCCTTAGCTGCCACCAGAATCGCTGCAGTCAGGTTGAAGGCGGCATCGCTGCTGGGCCTGTCGCTGCTTCTCTGGGCCCCAACAAGAGCCACGGGCCCTGGCAGTCCCTTGTGAAACACAAACGATAATGCGGCAGCGGTGTATGCCATGGTGTCAGTGCCGTGGGCAACTACAACACCCTCGTAGCCTGATTCCAGCTTCCTGGCAACCTCCTCAGCTATGGAGTTCCAGGTAGCAGGAGTCATGTCCTCACTGAAGATAGCCATGTACTGCTCTACGTCCACTGTGGCGTACCTGAAGGCCTCCGGTATGGAGGCTGCCAGCTCCTTGGGATCCATGTAGGGTTTCACTGCACCAGTCTCGTAGTCAACCCTGCTGGCTATGGTGCCTCCGGTTCCAACAATCATCACCTTGGTAGGCGGGGGCCTCAAGGCGGTCTCCGACAGGGCCACGGGCTCGCCTGGATGGGACGTCAGCTCGCCCTTGGCTAGGATCCTGACAGTGGCCTTCTCGGAAACCCTTACGCCCACGTTGTAGCCATTATCGAGCTTTAAGATAATTATATCAGGCCCTGAGAACTCATTGTGAGGCATTAACAGCCCCCTGAGCGTGCTCCCATCATCGCGTACTATCTCTATTACATCTCCTGGCTCGGCCGAGACCTTCTCGAGGAGCTCTCTGGCGATACCAACATAGCCATGATACTCCTCAACCATCAAGCAGAGCCCTGGTGGCTAAGGCGAGGGAGAATATAAAAGGCAGCTTACATCAAGACGCAGTTGCCCTAGCTGCCTTGATAGACGCTCTACGTGTCGAGTTTGTCGATGAGGCCTTAAGGACTCTCCTAACGAACTCAGCCTTGTTCTTCAGCCTTGGAGGCAAGTTCTTCCTGTGTTTGGGCTCTATCTTGGGCGTGGCCTTCCTTACCTTGCCTGCCTTAGTCATGCTTCCGTGTGTGGGCATGCCTTCTCGCCACGCCTAACTTATTGATGAGGGAGTTATAAACTTGACGAGACTCATCACGCCTATAGATGTCTTGGCCCCTAGAACTGCTCAGCTTATCAAGTGGTAAAGGGGCAAGGGCTTTAGCATCGCGGCCTCTGCGGTAAAAGTCATGAGTACGCTAGGCGCTCCTATGGCGTGAATCCATGTCTGGACTCGAATTAGCCATGTGATAAGAGAATAACGAGGCAGTCTGCGAGCTCGTGGAAAGTGGTCTTAAGTGGACATCAGGCTGCCTGCGCCTTCATGATATCATCAAGTCTCTTCATAATCTTCGACTCTACGTGTTCAGTCCATAACATCTCTGGTATATCAACAACCAGGAACAGCTCAGAGAGAAGAAGAGTCTCAATGATCGTCACGGTCAAGTTCTGTATCCACTTTCCGATTCCTGCAGTAACCTTTACCCCACTAGGTGTCTGCTCAAAGGTGAACGTTAACGCCCTGTCAGCGGCAACTAGGTCCCTCAGTATCCCTCCCTTCTGTGCCTGAACTATCGCCTTATTCCCTTCTACCTTGTGTTGCGTTTTCCACCCGTCACTGTCCAGGTACTGGATGAAGTCCTGCACTACCTGCTTTAGGTTCCGCACAGGCGGGTATGTCCTCTCCTTCTTAAATATGCCCATAGTGTACACCGCATGCAACAAAAAGCTATGCTAAATGCAACTATTAAAAACCTTCTCATGTTTTAACGTGACTATTAGTAGCGTAAATCTTCCTCTTATCAATTGCAGTACCTTCGGCAGGGCCAGCTTATGGTACTAGCTCTGGCCAGAGCATGTCTTATTAGGCATTCGACCTTATTCCAACACTACTGAAGGAGAGCTCCCTTGAGCAGTTCAGAGGTCTACGTGGTTAGCGCCCTGGCGGACTTGTTAGCCTTGGACAACTGCTAATATCTAAGCTTAAAGGATCTAAGGGGCTTAACGTCATTAGCGACCTTGTATGTTGGTCGTGAAGTTGAAGGGTGAAGTCTTCTATGCCTGCGGCATCTGTGGTATGATATATGAGCGCGCCGAGGACGCCAGGGCCTGCGAGTCTTGGTGCTCAGCGCACGGGTCCTGCAACACAGAGATAACCAGCAGGTCAGTGGGCTCCATATCCAGGGCCGAGCCGAGGCTGAGAAAGTAGAATTGGCTCACGCGCGTCAGAGCTTCTGAATATTTATCCCCGCCTTAGGCCTACTGCTAACTAGGCGCCACCTGTTGAGGGTTTACGTGGTTGACACCCTGGCGGGCTCATTAGCGCTTGACGAGGCTGGCAATGAGCTAGCCTTTGAGCCAGCCCCTAAGTCAATAGACGAGCTTGTGGAGGAGGTCATGAAGTTATCGCGTGGCGAGCTGACACAGACCTTCCTGAGGCTCGCGGAGAAGCTGAGGGAGCTTAAGCCTGAGGAGGTAATAGTTGAGGCCGAGGAGGAGGCCAAGCACCTGACACAGGCGGGCTTCAAGGCTACAGTGGCAGAGGGTAACCCGATAGCGTTAGCCATAAGGTCGAGGCTGCCACAGCTGCTGGCCAGAGCCGAGATTATCAAGGACCCCGCTGAGGCCCCCACTATAGAGTACGGTGTTGCCTTTGAGTTCAGCAGGAGGGGATTGATAGGAGCCTCCAAGAAGAGGGACCTGCTGGCGGCCCATGCCATAAGGACCGTAGACGACATAGACAAGACGCTCAACCTATTCGTTAATAGGCTCAGGGAGTGGTACTCAGTGCACTTCCCTGAGCTAAATGACATAGTCGAGGATCACAGGCTTTATGTGAAGCTTGTGTCTCAGTTGGGCTTCAGGGACGAGTTCACCTATGATAACCTGAAGGAGCTTGGCCTCGGCGACCAGCTGATAAAGCGCATAGCTGACGCCGCCTCCAAGAGCATAGGGGCTGACCTGTCTGAGCACGACATGGAGGCCATAAGGACGTTCGCCAGCATTGCGATGCAACTCTACGACCTTAGGGATAGCCTTGAGGGCTACCTGGACAGGATAATGAAGGAGGTGGCGCCTAACGTGACGGAGCTCGTGGGTCCTCTGCTGGGCGCCAGGCTGATCAGCCTTGCTGGCAGCCTCGAGGATCTAGCCATGATGCCTGCCAGCACTGTTCAGGTACTAGGGGCTGAGAAGGCCCTCTTCAGGGCCCTCAGAACTGGCGGCAGGCCGCCGAAGCATGGCATCATATTCCAATATCCTGAGATCTTCAGGGCTCCCAAGTGGCAGAGGGGCAAGATAGCCAGGGCCCTCGCCGCTAAGCTAGCCATAGCGGCAAAGGTTGACGCCTTCAGCGGCAGATTCATTGGAGACAAGCTTAAGGCCGAGCTGGAGCAGCGCATAGCTGAGATAAAGAAGCTCTACGCAACCCCGCCCAAGAGGGCCGCAGCCCAGCAGAGGCCTGCCCCTGAGCAGCCGGCCAAGGGTGGCAGGTCGCACAGAAGGCGCCCTAGGCATGGCGGCAGGAGCAGCAGCCACTGGGGCAGAGGTGAGGGAAGGGAGCAGCAGGGCAAGCGGGGGTGAGGGGTAAGTGAGAGTCTATGAGCATGAGAGCTGGAAGGGCGTGTACGTGGTCGAGCTTGACGATGGCAGTCTGAGGCTGGCCACTAAGAACCTTGTACCAGGCCAGAGGGTCTACGGTGAGAAGCTTTACAACTATGAGAGCGTCGAGTACAGGGAGTGGAATGCCTACCGCAGCAAGCTAGCGGCGGCCTTGCTCAAGGGACTGATGGAGCTACCGGTCAGCGAGGGGGACTCTATACTTTACCTCGGCATAGCAAGCGGCACTACGGCAAGCCACATAAGCGACATAATAGGCGCTAAGGGTATCATATATGGCGTCGAGTTCGCCCCAAGGGTCCTCAGGGACCTGTTACAGGTAGTTGCAGACAGGAGGAACATAATGCCAATACTCGCTGACGCCAGATACCCTGAGCGCTATAGGAGCCTTGTTACTGTTGTTAGGGGACTCTACGCTGATGTGGCCCAGCCTGAGCAGGCGGATATAGTGGTCAAGAACGCCAAGTTCTTCCTTCAGGACGGCGGCTACCTGCTGCTCGCCATAAAGGCCAGGAGCATAGACGTCACCAGAGAGCCCAGCGAGGTCTACCTGAAGGAAATGAACAGGCTTGTCGAGGGAGGCTTTGAGGTGAAGGACATAGTTCACCTGGACCCCTTTGACAGGGATCATGCTATGGTCTATGCCGTCTACCACAGGGGCTGAGGCTTGGCCTCCTCAGCCAGCGACCTTGGAAAGCACGTGAGGCATAGGTACGCTGAGGAGGCCAGGAGGCTTCAGGCTCATTGGCCAGCTGAACAGGTAACGCTAGAGGAGCTGAGGTCCAGGAGGCAGGTAAAGCTGATGGATGGTACCTATCATGAGATGGACTCTGAGGAGGCCGAGGCCCTTATGTCCCAGGTTCCCTCCTTCTTCTGGCCCTTTATGAGAGTTCCCATGCTCTTCAGCTACGTTAGGACCGAGACTGGGATAAGCAGGTACATGGTTCTTGGTGACAGGTGGCAGAGGAGACTAGTAGAGATACTGGTGACAGGTAACTACAGCGCTGAGGGTCTGACAGGGCTTAACGTAGAACAGTTCCTGAGGCTCCTCAGGAGGTATAGGTCACTCATCTTCGTGTCCCTTACGCTCTGAGGACTAATGCGTAACGCCTTAAACCCGGGCTCCTTGAAGCCCGTAGGGACTGAATAGTGCTTAGGCTCTACTTCCATCCCTCCTGCGCCACGAGCTATGAGATGATAACTAGCCTCATGAAGACAGGCATGATCGAGAGGGTCGAGCTAGTCCCTAGCGTGGATCCAGCTATAGCCTTAAGGCATGGCGTCTGGAGCGTGCCATGGCTTGTCATTGATGGAATCCCGCTGGCCACTGACCCAGTGACGGCTGAGGAGACCATAGCTCTTGTCTCCGGGGAGCGCGTAGACGTTGGCGACCCCGTGGAGGCCTTCATGTACGCGGTGCTTCACAGCTCCTTTGCCTCGGCCGTGGCAGTGCTTCACAACAGCCTGAAGCCTGTAATCAACGAGGACCTGGCCAGCGCCGCCATTAGGGCCCCACTCTCAGGCCTCAGCGCACGTAAGGTAGTGGAGGAGGTCTCGGCCAGGTCAGATGAACTCCTCGAGGAGTGGAGAGACCGCATAAGGAGGGCGCTGGCAGTGAGCTTCGTCAGGGAGATCTACTGGGCCACTGGAGGCCAGGCAACGCCTTCAGACGTAGAGACGATGGCCACTTCAAAGGCTGTGGGCCTGTGGCTGATAGCCAAGGCAAGCGTGGGTAGGTCCGCGCTGCCGATAGAGCCGCATAGGGTGAGGCAGGAAGATCTTGAGGCCATAGCTTCCTTTGTTGCTAGGTCTGCTAGGGGCCTGCTTAACAAGGTCGCTGAGGAGCAGAGGACCATCTATGGCGACCCCCAGTACATGGGGATTGTGAGGAGAGTCCTGGGTGTTAGTCTTTAACCTCAGAGAAGGATAGGCCCTCCTTTCTCAGGGCCTCTATGGCCTCAGGCACAGCGTCTGGGTCAGGGGCCTCCACCAGCACCTCGACCCTAGCCCAGCCGGGCATCAGCGAGGGCGAGTACCTGTCGTGTATTATGTCTATAACGTTGAACCTGGCGTCCGCGAGCACCCTTAGGATCCTGTCTAGCCACCCTGGCTGGTCAGGCACAGAACCCGTGAGCTTTATGATCCTCCTGGACCTGAACAGCTCGTAGTTTACTATGTTGGATAGCCTGCTCAGGTCTACATTGCCGCCACTTATGAGAACCACGACTTTTTTGCCCTCGGCCTTTACCTTGCCCTCAAGCAGCGCCGCCAGTGCCGCTGCGCCGGCTCCCTCAGCAACGGTCTTGCCTCTCTCCAGAAGCAGGAACATGGCTCTGGCCACCTCCTTGTCGTCAACTGTCACTATGTCATCGACAAGCTCCCCTATCAGCCTCTCCGTCAGCTTACCCGGGGTCTTCACTATTAACCCGTCCATCAGCCCTGTCACAAGCGCCGACGGCCTGAACTCCTTTCTCTCCTTAATTATAGTCGTGTACTTGGGCAGGTATGAGGGTTCGACACCTATCACCTTCACCCTAGGACCGAGCCTCTTCTTCAGCACCACGGCGTTGCCTGATATCAGACCACCGCCGCCTATTGGTATGATAACTACGTCAGGGGGCTCAGGCATCTGCTCCAGTACCTCAAGGGATATAGTTCCCTGGCCAGCTATCACCTGAGGATCATCATAGGGGTGTATCATTATGAGGCCTCTCTCATCCACCAGCTTTCTTGCCATCTCCATCGAATCATCTATGGTGTTACCATGTAGCACGACGTCAGCACCGTAAGATCTCGTGGCAGCTATCTTGGACAGAGGGGCCACGACAGGCATGACTATTGTGGCCTTGACCCCTAGCAGCCTTGACGCATACGCGACCCCCTGGGCGTGATTGCCGGCACTTACCGCAATGACACC
>DAJS01000023.1:90537-96950 GCA_002496425.1 Acidilobaceae archaeon UBA162 | reverse complement strand
CCTGTCTTCTGGAGGTTTTCAAGCTTGAGATAGACGTGAGAGGAAGTCATGGATGAGAATGTAGAGCTGTAGTCCAGAGGGGTCTCATGAACTACCCCCCTCAGGACCTCACGAGCCTTCAGTGACTCAGAGTAAATGAGATCCAGCAGGCTGGTCAAGTCCTCGGTCATGGGTGACCCCACCTCTGGTAATCCCTGACGGGATTTAAGTAGCAGGCCCCTTGGGGCGTACCAACAGCGTTTTACTCAAGTGACGTTGCTTCAAAGGGGCAGGTTTGGAAGGCTCTTAACATAAGGAGGGGGTCAAGGGTGGAGCCAATAGCAGACAACGACCATGTAGTTGATCCAGCCGCTGCCCTGTTGAGGCTGCTCAGTAAGTCAGCCCCTGTTCTGAGGAACCCTCAGCTGAGGCCTATTGAGAGCCTGGTGAAGGCCATTGATATGCGCGGGTTAGCGCCGCCATACTCTAGGCCTAACTCAATACCGCTTAAATACCTCCCAGTTATGTAGCCATTGGGGAGCCCATACCTCTTCTGAAATATTTCTTCAGCAGTAGAGAGCACCTGATTCATGTTTAGCCCTACTACGGCCTTCGGCCCCTGATCAGCCAGTAGCGTAACGATGTACTGGGGTCTGTCCTCGGACGGCGACGCCGCCCACAGCTCGGCGCGCGACGTCCTGGCCTTATCGTTAATGATCAGCTCCAGGTCAGCGCTTCCTACGGCCTCGCCTGTTGGCCTCAGAGAGCCGCCCCTGTGGAACCACATCATGATTTCCACGTCACCTAGCGACAGGCCAGAGCCGGGCTCGCGAGACCTAGTGAGCCAGAAGTCGTAAGACACGTCAAACGCCGCCCCCTCGGAGGAGCTGTCGACCCTGTAGCCGGCAGTAAGGTAGATCCGTGAGGCCTCGGAGGCCAGCATGGGGAACCGGAGCTCCTGGACCTGACGGCTCACGGAGCCCCAGGGCTTAGTGCCATAGATTACCTCTGCGTAGCCACCAACAGTCACGGGCCTATGTATTTCAAGCTTCCTGAAGTTGACCTCCACGCTGACCCAGCCGGGCTCAGGCTCATAGGTCATCAGGACCTCGCCGTCTGATGCCTCGGACACGTTCCAGAGGTTTGGGCTCACGAGTAGGTAGCCCAGCTGGATCTCAGGGAACCTGTTGAGGGGGGTACCGCGAACCCTTAAAGAGCCTGCCCCCTCAGCAGGAATGAGCTTGAGCTCCAAAGGTTTGACCCCTAATTAGTAAATGCGTTTGTGAATTATAGGGCTTGCAGGCCGAGCGGAGCAAAGCCTCACCGCCCTTAATCAGGGCGTTCCTCAGGGCGACCTCGAGGGACTCGCTGGCATTTCTGTGGGCTCTCACCACCTTATCAATGCTCTTAGCCGACGCTCCGGAGGCCCTGGCAGCCTCCTTAAGGGCCCTTGACCTTGAGGCGCCGAGGGCCCTGAGCGTCAAGTACTCGGCCACCCCCAGCCTGACCCTCTCGGTCCTGAAGTACAGCTGAGGGTAGGACCTCATCAGGTTTAGGGCCTCGATCACCGCCCTGCTGCTAGGGCGCCCTGTGGCCAACGACCTCAGCCTAACCATGCCTGCTCTCACGTCAAGCAGCTTGCCGCGCCTTAGCGCCCTAGAGGCCATCTCCTCGACGGCCCTCTCCAGAGGCCCCTTGAGAGGCCGCGCTGCCTCAGCGGCCTTGACCCTCCTAGGTGTCTGATCTCTCAACAAGCGCTGCTCCTCAGCAATGAGCTGCTCTATTATGGCTCCACAGTCCTGGCAGACCAGGTAGCCTGTCTCATCGCTCCAGGCCAGCCTCTCAGAGCCGCAGACGGGGCACCTCAATTTCATCGCCGGCCTCAGCATGCTAACGAGGTCTCATAGGTCTCCGCGCACCTGGTGCTCTGTGCTCCCTCCCGCCCACAGGCCCGGAAGTGTTACTTGGCTCGCCGGCCCCTCATCTCCCGGGCCACAGGATAGCTTGGACCAGCGTTGCCCAGGATAGCTATAGGGCCGCCGCCAGCTCAGCTGAGCTCGTTGACAGTATCGCAGGCAGCAGAACTGTTCCTTAGGGGGCTCGAGGCCGCCGGGGCCTCAAGGCTTACGGCCAAGGCTTACAGGGCGGCGCTGGAGAGCTTCCTCAGCTCCCTTGACCAGTCCAGGCCAGCCTCAAGCCTGACCGCTGAGGACTACATCAGGTGGCTTGAGAGGGAGAGGTCAAGAGGGCCCCAGGGGCCTAGGGGCGGCAGGTGGAGTTCGACGCTTCACTACTACTCAATATTCGTCAGGAGGTTCTTGAAGTGGCTTGGAATCAGCGGCTTCATGCCAGCCATGCCGCAGAGGAGGTCGGAGTTCAGCGGGGCCCTTAGCTGGGCCGAGGTTCAGAAGCTCATAGGAGCCGCCAGGGACCTCATAGATGTCCTCATAGTTGGCCTGGCGGCTGAGTCAGGGCTCAGGGCGAGAGAGATGGTCAGCCTCAGGTGGTCGCAAGTCGACCTTAACAGGGGCGTCGCTAGAGTTGTTGGTAAGTACAACAAGGAGAGGAGTATCATACTGGGGCCTCTGACCCTTCAGGCCCTGAGGCTCCTCTACCCGCCGCGCTCGCCTGACGACAGGATCCTGGGCATCAGCTACCAGGCGATCTACGACAGGCTCAAGTCCATGGCGGCTAGGGCAGGCCTTGACCCCTCAAGGGTAAGGCCACATGTCCTCAGGCATACCTTTGCCACTGAGGCGCTCAGGAGGGGCATGAGCCTCCCGGCGCTCCAGAGACTTCTCGGGCACAGCGACATCAAGGTGACACAGCTCTACCTTCACTTATTGGACGATGATATTAGGGCCGAGTACGAGAGGGTCTTCGGTGCCCAGGCAGCCCCATGGCCCCAGCAGGCACCCCCTCAGCCGCCTCAGTACCATCAATACCAGTACTACCAGCAGGCACCCCTAGCGCCCTCACCTGCGTACCTACAGTACCCGTGGCCGCACTGGCAGGCCAGGAGGGAAGGGGCTGAGACCGCTGAGGCGCAATATTAGCCTCTCGGTGCGCAAACGCCACGGGGGATCTCTTGGATCCAGCTTCAATAGCCAAGAAGATCTATGTACCTACCTATGACGAGGTGCTGACCAGGATAAAGACCAGATACCCCCACAACATGAGCCCTCTTGAGAGGGAGAGGAGGTCCCTGGAGCTCGCGAGGAACGTGGTACTATCGAAGACGGAAGCTGTGGTTAAGCTCTCGAGGCTGATCAGATCGCTTCATCCCTTCTACAGGAGGCTGCTCGAGACCAAGTTTGACATGATCCAGGTCGAGAAAGACTTGAGCTGCGTGCTCAAGGCTAGGAGAGTTGCTGACATCATGTGGAGAGGGTACCAGTATAGGCTTCTAGCTGCCGAGGGCCAGGGGGAGCTCAAGGCTATAGGTCGCGAGGGTAGGGGGCGCATCCTGTCGCAGCTTAGGAGGTGCTCTGACGGCCTCGAAAGGCTTAAGGAGGTCGTCAAGTTCCTTGCTGGACTGCCAGGCGTGGACGTGGATAAGCCAATAGTGATAGTGGCAGGTCCCCCTAACGCCGGCAAGTCAACATTGGTGGCCACGCTCTCCTCAGCGAGGCCTCAGGTGGCTCCATACCCATTCACAACTAAGAACGTAATAGTAGGCCACCTAGAGCTTAACGGACAGGTAGTGCAGCTTGTAGACACACCAGGGCTCCTGGATAGGGCTCCTGAGGATATGAATGAGATCGAGAGGAGGGCCGTGGCAGCTATAGAGGAGCTGCCGGGGCCCGTGCTCTTCCTCATGGATCCCACGCCTGAGAGCACGATGGACCTAAGGTCTCAGCTGGACCTCCTGTCAAGGGTGATGGGCTGGCTCGGAAGCTCGAGGAGGCTGGTGGTAGCGGTGAACAAGGTTGATGAGGTGGAACCTGAGATCAGCAGAGCTGTGCTGGAGGTGCTCAGAAGCAAGGTTAAAGCCGATGACTACCTGGAGCTAGTGGCCTATGACAGGGAGAAGGCAGTTAACGCCATCAAAAAAGCCCTAGGTCTGGGCTGAGGGGCCTCAGATCAAGCCCTTCAGCTTCATGGCCCTGACTACCCTGTCCACGGCTATGGCCTGCGCGGCAGCCCTCATGCTATAAGCTCCGCCGAGCCCTCCGAGTCTCTTCTCCCAGAACTCCCAGACGGCGTTGAAGCTGTCCGTCATCTTCTGGATGAGTTTCGCCTTTGCCTCATCCTCAGTTATCCAGCCTCCCATCCTGTTATTGACCCACTCTATGTGGCTCATTATTACTCCGCCTGAGTTGGCAAGTATGTCGGGCACTATTACAACTCCCTTCTTGACCAGTATCTCCTCGGCCTCAGGTGAGGTAGGCCCGTTGGCCCCCTCAACTATCAGCTTGGCCCTGATCTTTGGGCCTAGCTCAGGGGTTATCACGTTTTCAACAGCTGCAGGCACCAGTATGTCCACGTCAAGCGTTAGGAGCTCCTCGTTGGCTATCCTTCTCTCCACGTTCTGGTAGTCGATTACAAAGCCGCTTCCCTGCTTGGTTATGAACTCCTTGACCTTCTCAGGGTCAAAGCCCTTGCTGCTGTAGATACCTCCCTTAATGTCGGATATGGCAACAACCTTCGCGCCCCTTTCGGCCAGGAACTTAGCCGTGTAGTAGCCCACATTGCCAAAGCCCTGGATTGCCACAGTCCTGCCCTCAATACCTCCCCACAGCTTCTTGGCGGCTGCCTCAGCGATAGTGGCGACGCCTAGGCCTGTCGAGTATATCCTAGTGTTCAGGCCTCCGAGCTCGACTGGCTTGCCAGTCACTACACCAAGCTCCATCCTACCTGTCCTCTCCTCGTAGGCCTCCAGGAACCAGGCCATGGTCTGTGGGTTCGTGTTTACGTCAGGTGCTGGTATGTCTAGGTCTACGCCCACGAAGGGCGTTATGGCCGAGAAGTAGTTCTTTGATATCTGCATGAGCTCAAGCTGGTTAAGCTTGAATGGGTCGACTTGGATCCCGCCCTTAGCACCACCGTAAGGTAGACCGGCCAGCGAGTTCTTCCAGGTCATCCACATGGCGAGGGCCATTACCTCGCTCAGGTTAGTCTCAGAGCTGTACCTCACGCCGCCCTTGTAGGGCCCTAGGGCGCTGTTGTGCTGAACCCTCCAGCCCACGAAATGCTTAACCTTGCCGTCCCTCATTATTACTGGTACTTTGACCTGCACTATTCTTTCTGGGGTGGCAAGGGCCTCATATTCCTCCTCGCTAAGGCCAAGTATGCTACTCGTAACCCTGAGCTGCTTCTTGGCCTCCTCGTATGGATCGAGCCTAGAGATCAATCCTCGCACCTGGCATGTATACAGATTGGGTTCCTGAGATATATAAGGGATATCCTGAAAAAGTTGAGAGGGCTAAAAATGGGATAGCTTAGGCTTTAGTGCTTAAGCTGAGCTTGTGTCACGTCAGGACCAGCATCACTACAGCTAGACATTCCATTACTATGCCCAACTGTTGCGCCTGGGCCAGGCTCATGCGGGCCATGAGCGTTGAGTTAAAGGCCTGCGTCTTGAGCCCCACCGTGGCGAGAATTAGCGAGAGCATCATGGTAAAGGTCAGGCAGTCACGTAAACGCTGCCGACCCTCAGGGGCAACACTGAGGCCTTGGACCGAGAGGCCCTCGAGGTAACGTAGAAGCTGAGGGCCACGAGCCCACGCCAGAAGGCCTCGACGCTGTTGTCCTATGCTATCCTGGCGCCTCTCGTGGCCAGGACGCCGCCAAGAAACGCTATGCTGAGCTTGCCAACTGATTAGTTGTTAGCAATTACAGCTTGAACGAGAATGTGCCGCGAGAGCGCCAATATCATGGAACCGGCTATTACCATGAGTGTGAAGAACGTATACGTGCTAGTAATTCTTACCCTGGAACTAATTTGGCAGGAACTGAGTGCTGCTCAGTAGGCTCACGAATAGAGCCGTGAGGTACTTGGCCAGAAGCCCCACAGGCGTCGTGACACCGAGGTTGTTGAAGCTGGGGCCAGACAGAAAGACGAAGAGGGATCATACATGAGGAGGCCGAGCAGGGTTCTGTAAAAGTACGGGGGGACCTGAGCATGTCACTGCCAGCTCCTGCCATCCACGCCAGCCTGTTCCTCCTGAGTCAGAGCATCGTAGGTATCATGATGCCAGCGAGGAGCACAATACCTATTACCAGCACCATCTCATGCACGTTGATGCTGAGAAGTGTCAAGACCAGTAACTAGGGACGTAGTCAGCAACCGCTTCCCCTTACGCTCAACGCGTTTCTGTGGATCCATCAGTGGAGGTTAAGGCCGTTGCAGATTGGGAAGGCAATACTATAGTGTCAGCAGCCATGTCTGCCAACTCAAGCCGGTTGACCAGGTTGTCGTGGCTCAGCATGAC
>DAJS01000023.1:62772-90449 GCA_002496425.1 Acidilobaceae archaeon UBA162 | reverse complement strand
AGACTGCGAACAGGCCACTATCATCTTATAGATGTGGTTACGTTACGCTTAATTCCAATTACTTGATGCATAGCAATAATTATGCAGAATGTGGCCCTCTCAGCTAGAATATTGAATAGGAGCCTCCAGAACTCCATAGAGCAGTGCTGTGAGCGAGGAGGGGTCGCTAACAAGGGCCGCAGGCATAGACTTTCCCATTCTTTATATATAGAAAGACTATATAGACTTTCTCTCATTAGAAGATACTAAGAGGTCCTAGGGCAAATCTTTATATAGAGAAAGTTGACTATTCTCTACAGCGAGAGGTGTAGAGCTTGAGCGAGAGGAGGCTTCAGGTGGACGCCAGGGGTCTCTCATGCCCTGGCCCCATAACTGAGATAGTTAAGGTCTACAGAAACGCCAAGAACGGTGACATAATAGAGGTGTGGGCCACGGACCCAGGCTTCAAGCCTGACATTGAGGCCTGGATTAAGAGGACAGGCAACCAGCTTGTGGAGCTCAGGGAGGAGAAAGATAAGATAGTGGCCGTAATAAAGGTTACTGCCAAGAAGTGAACGTGCCGTCGAGGGTCTAGCTTTTTAGCTTATGTCATTCCTTAGCCTCAGGTGGCAGGGCTGAGAGGCATCTACCCTGAGGCTCCTCTGGTAGGCGTGGGAGCCCTGATAATTAGGTCAGGAAAGGCACTCCTGGTCAGGAGGGCGGCCCCGCCTGACCAGGGCAAGTGGGCTATACCTGGGGGCAAGGTGGAGCTGGGCGAGGGCCTTCTGAGGGCCGCCGAGAGGGAGCTCGAGGAGGAGACGGGGCTGCGCTGTAAAGCTCTTGGCGTGGTGAACGTTGATGAGATAATAACTAGGGATAACGGTAAGGTAAAGTATCACTACGTGTTGATCACGGTTCTCATGGATAGTTGCAAGGGTTCGCCGCGTCCTGGCTCTGATGCGCTGGAGGTAGCAGAAATGGACATAGTAGAGGCAGCGACGAGGCCAGACGTGGCCGAATCGACAAGAAGGTTCCTTGCTAAGATCCTTGAGGGCCGGGTACAGCTCAGCAGGCCCATAGAGGTGTTGACCAGCAGTCCACCTTAATCAGGATCTGCTCTCCTCAGTCACCTGCTCCCTGATCTTCCTCCTCAGCTCCTTGCTCTCGAAGGGCAGTAGGTCCATTAGATCCCTAGAGGCTCTGAGCACGCCCTCTGAGGCCATGTTCGTCAGCACCTTGTAGGCGCTGTAGGGGGCCAGGGCATCGTCGTCGCTCGCCGCGGCCACCACCTTGGCAACCTCATAGATGGCCCTCATCTCATCCTCGCTGCTAGCAACTACAGCCTCGCCTTCACCTCTCCTGATGGCACTAGCCAACAGCCTGAAGGTACTCCACGGCAGCCTGATTACCAGCGTATTATTATTAGTGAACTCAGCCTGTGGGCTGTTGGGCTCCTCAAAGGACTCATAGTCCATCTGCTCCTGTTCCTGCTCGCTCTCTGGCTCAGGGTATATGCCTACCAAGTCGTTGCCGAAGGCCTCAACCCTAACCATCACGTGCTCCCTATAGATCTTCCTGGCTATGTAGCTGACAAAGTAGTAGACCATCATCAGGTCCTCATCATTAACCTCATCATAGTCCACCTCTAGCTCCTCCGGAGCTTCCTGCTCCCTCTCAGTAGCTCCTACGGTTGAGAGCACGCCCCTTATCGCGTCTAAGGCCCTCCTCATGGCCCTGACTAATATTAAGTAAGAGCCTAGGGCCACGGCTACGCCGATTATTGGCGGCGCCCAGTATGGGCCGCGGAGGTACTCCAGCATTACATATGAGGAGGAGAGCCCGAGCAGCCCCAGGAGGCCAGCTACAACAGCGGCAACTAGCCTTGCAGGCCGCGTCCTTCCCAGCCTATTAGCGGGCCTGCCTCAGACGACCTATTAAGGTTACCTGGTGCTGTCGTTCTTTAAGGCCTACTAAAGCTACCCAGCCTCAAAGGTTGGCTTATTCAATAGCCTGGCTATCAAGGCATAAAGGGTATTATCTCGGAGATACCAGGGCACGCCTTGCCAAGGGTGGACAGCAACACATACGTGGTTGAGGTAGCCTCAGTACTTGTTATGGACTCTGAACAGCTCAGGCGCCTGACCTCCTGGGCGCTGGCGGAGCGCGCGCTGGTGGTTACAGGCCCCTCAATCGTATCCGTGAGGTCCTCGACAGGCTCCATGAGGCTGGCCCTGGGTATAGGGTCCCTCGTGTCGCGCTCCGAGCCGCCAGTTCCATATTATGTGATAACGGCGCCTGAGTGGGTCGACGGGTGCTACGCAGGGGCCTTGGAGCCCTCGTTCATTCGCGCTGAGGCTCAGAGGTGGTACAAGGCTTCAGGGATCGCCGTGGCTATGGACTTCAGGGATCCGGCAGCACTCATGCTGAACGGCCAGGCTGTTGAGGCGCTGTTGCCGGACCCAGAGCCCCAGGTTGACTGTTGGCTGCTCACGTTAGGGCCCGAGGGGCAGGAGAGGGGGCTCCTAGGGCTCCTGGACAACAAATACCTGCTCGCAGCCAGGGGCAGGGCGGGCGACCTACTTGAGTACATCCTTACGCTCTACTCGTCCTGTGGTGGCTTATCGGCCGAGGGCTAAGTTATCTCTTCAGTCTCTCCTTGAGCCTCTTGGTGAGAAGCGGCACGAACTGGTACAGGTCCGCGACAACACCATAGTCGCAGTTCTTAAATATTGGGGCGCTCTTGTCATTGTTTATGGCAACGACCAGCTTGGCGTCAGTTATGCCTGCCAGGTGCTGGGGCGCTCCGCTTATGCCTATGGCTATGTAGAGCTTGGGGGCCACCTTGTGGCCGCTCAGGCCAACCCAGTGGTCCTCGCTAAGCCACTTGAGGTCGGCCGCTATGGGCCTCGAGCATCCTATCTGGGCCCCGAGGACGTCGGCCAGGTCAAAGGCAAGCTTAAGGTCTTCCTTGCTCCTGAAGCCCCTGCCAGCGCTTACTATTATCTCCGCAGCCTCTATGTTCGTACCTCCCTTCTGCTTTGGCATCCTCTCAACTGACTTCACGCGGCCCTGAGCCGTCTGGAGCTCCACTACTTCAGCCTTCTGACCGGCCTTGGAGGCCTTAGGGTTCTTGTGGGCTGCCAGCAACAACACAGCTGGCATCGGAGCCTCGTCAGATTCTATTGCCCTGCCGCTCAGGAAGCCCCTCCTGTAACTCACAGATCCCTGGCCCACCTTCACATCATAGACCTCAGTAGCCATGGGGATGTCGTATATGCCGGCAAGCCTTGATAGGGCATCCTTGAGGTTCTTGGTGGTAGGCGCTACCACCAGCAAGGGCTTCAGGTCATCATATAGCTTCCTCAGCGCGGTGAACACGGACTCGGGGTCAGACGCCGTCAGGTGGTAGACCTTATGGCCATACTCAGCGAGGGCTTGCGGGCTTGAGTCGCCGAAGGCGAGTACTGCTACGTCTCCTGCTTGCCTTGCAACGGTGAGGGCCTCAGCTATGTCGTCCTCCTTCTCACCAACAACTATGGCAGTCATGCTCTCACACCCTTATTGCGCCCTCTGAGATGAGCGCGTCAATAAGCTTGTCAGCAATCTCTTCAGGGGTCTTGCCTTCAACTATTATCTGCTTTCTCTTCACAGCCAACACCCTGGCCTCGACTAGTCTCCTCTTAGGCTTTACTACATCAGCCAGGTCATTGAACTTCACCACATGCTGGGGCTTCTTTGATGCCATCCTTATCTGTATCAGCGTCGGCGGTCTAGGCGCGTTTATCTCTCTTGTTACGCTCACAACGGCTGGCAGCGGAGCCTCCACGACATCAACATAGTCCTCAACATCACGCTCTGCCCTTATCCTAGACCCATCAACTATGTCTATCTTCCTGGCGAAGCTTATGTAGGGCAGGTCCAACTTCGCCGCCACCCTTCCAGTAACCTGGCCCGAGAAGCCGTCTATGGTAGCCTCACCACCAAGTATGAGCGTGGGGCTTATGTTGAACTTCTTGATGGCGGCTACTATCGCTGAGGCTGTGGTGACAGGGTCACCGGGCACACCGGAGTCATCAGCGACTATGATGGCCTCGTCAACCCCCTTGGCCAGTCCCTCTTGGACTGCCATCCTTACATCCTTGTCCCTCTTGGTCACAGGACCCCAGGTGACCACCGATATTGACCATATCTTGGAGTCCTTGAAGTAAGTGTTCTTGAGCCTTACTGCCTCCTCTACGGCGTTTCTGTCAATGTCAGAGAGCTTGAGCGGCATGTAGTCAAAGTCCACGAGCCCCTCACCAGTACCCCTGATCATCTCGGGGTTTAGGGCCGGCTTCAGCAGCACCACCAGGTCTCCCACGTGATCTCCCCAGACACTGCTAGTGAGCCGCCATTTAAGCAAGCTTACTTAGCTCAACTAGACGCTGGGCGTCGCTTCAGCTTAAGGGCCCAGCTAAGCTATGAACGATCTGAGTACCTGCACATATGGCACTCCTCCGATTAGTATCTCAGACCCTGGAGCCACGAGGCCAAGCTCCCTGCCAAGCCCCACGGCTCTAGGCCCCACTAGAACTATCATGTCCGCTGCGTCTATTAACATCTTGACATCATTCTCATCACCTATCCTCTCGCCATAGAACTCCTCATTAATGTGAAGGATCACACCGTTGCCACCCTCTATTCTTCTGTTTAGGAGCTCCACGTCAGCCACAGCAAGTATAGTACTCGTAGACCCCTTTATTAGTCTGTAGGCTAACCTGCCCAATAGGTTCGCCTGGACAGGAGGTAAGAGAGAGGAGTAAAGAAAGGATATGAGATATTGGGGCTTCACGGCTCACGTAGTCACTATCCTGTCCTTGAAGGCCACGAAGGGGTTAGTGAGGGCCCTACCGCCTATGTCTATGGATCTCCTAGCGGGTGGGTTCTGGAGGTAGCCTGGCATTATCTTCTCTATCCTGACGTCAAGAGGCTCGACCATGGTGTTTCTGTAGAACACGCCCAGTGGTATCCTAGGCTCCCATTCCATCATCTTCTCCACGATCTTTGGTATCTTTTTGACATCCTCAGGCTTCTCTATGTTGGGGTTCCAGCTGGGATCCTCCTTGTCAAGGTAGTATATTCTCTTCTCGTACCACTCCTTGGTCATTATGTCGTTGTAGGTGGGGCACGGCTGGAGCACGTCTATTAGCGAGGTGCCCTTGTGCCTTATGGCAGCCTCTATCATCTCCTTAAGCTGGTCTATGTGATATGCGTAGGCCCTGGCTATGAAGGTGTAGCCGCTGGCGAAGGCCAACAGCAGAGGGTTTACTGCGCTCTGTATGTTGGGCTGGCCGAGGGCCTTAGTCTTGAACCAAAGTGGCAGTGTCGGAGCTGCCTGGCCCTTGGTGAGTCCATAGACTGCGTTATCATGCAATATGACCTTTATATCTATATTCCTTCTGCCAATGGCCACGAAGTGCCCGGCGCCTATGCCGAGTAAGTCGCCGTCGCCTGAGGCTACTATCACCACCTGGTCTGGGTTGGCGAGCTTTATGCCCTGGGCCACCGGTATTGGCCTGCCGTGGAGCGTGTGTACGTTTGAGGTCTTAATATAGTAAGGGATCCTGCTGGAGCAGCCTATGCCAGAGACTATCGAAACCTTCTCGTTGGGCAGGTCGAGCTCCGCCAGCGCCCTCTGCAGCGCGGTCAGTATGCCAAAGTTGCCGCAGGCAGGGCACCACTGGACCCAGGCGTCCGTCTTGTAGTCCATCCAGTTACGCGCCATCGCTCACCACCACTAGACCCTCCTTCATGCTGAGCGCCTTCTTAACCCCATTGTATATCTCCTGCTCCATGAGGCTCCTGCTGTTCAGCTTAGCGATCCTCTTGTTTATGTTGAGTCCAGTGAACATCCTCACGGCCATTACCATCTGGCCAAAAGCGTTGTTCTCAACAGCTATCACATCGTCAGAGCTCTCTATTATCTTCTTGACAGTGCTAGTCGGGAACGGCAGGAAGGTCTTTATCTGCAAGAACCTGAGCCTTAGCCCCTCCTTGGCCAGGCTGCCCATAGCGTCTAGTATTGGACCCTTGGTTGAGCCCCAGGAGACTATGGTTATTCTGGAGTCAGGGTCACCATAAAGCACGGCCTTCTCAGACTCAGGTATCTCGCGCTCTATGGTCTCCATCTTCTTGAGCCTCTTGAGTGACATCTTCTCCCTAATAACTGGGTCCTCCGTTACCACGCCGTACTCGTTGTGCTCCAGGCTTGAGACTATGTACTGTACAGTGCCGAGGGGAGCCCTAGGGCTTATGCCATCGTCCGTAAGCTCGTACCTCTTGTAGGTCTTGGGGTCAGGATTAGGTACCAGCTTACCCCTCTCTAAGGGTACCTTGTATGGGTCTACATCCTCCATGTCGAAGCTCATCATGGAGGCCGCCATGTACTTGTCAAGCAGGTGTATCACAGGAACCTGGAACTTCTCAGCCCAGTTCAACGCCTTTATGGTATCGTAGTAGGCCTCCAGGTGGTCACCACTGGCCAACACTATCTTGGGTAACGCCTCGCCGTGTCCAGCGAACATGGCATGAAGTAGGTCCTGCTGGCCCTGCCTAGTGGCAATGCCTGTCGAGGGCCCTGTCCTCATCCATACACTAATGACCACTGGCGTCTCAGTAATTACGGCAAAGCTTATGGCCTCATTCATGAGTGAGAGGCCAGGGCCGCTAGTCGTTGTCGCAACCCTGGCTCCGGCCAGGGCGCCACCTATGGCCATGTTAAGGGCTGCCAGCTCGTCCTCCGCTTGAAGCACGAGCGTCCCCGTTTTACTCTGTCCAAGAGACCTCGAGGCCTCCTCGTCGAGGTCAAAGACCCTGTGGGTCTCCATGTAGAAGGCCTCGTCCTGGCTTGGCGTTATCGGGTAGTAGGTCTCAAGTGTCACACCGCCCACAATCTTGGCCATGGCCACTATGTCGTTGCCCGTGGCTATCATCCTGACCTTGTTCCTGTGGGGCCCATCCGGCAGCGGCTTTGAAACGCCATAGTTGTCTTTGATATACTCGTAGGTGGTTCTTGCGGCCTCAACGTTGGAGTCAACTATGCCCTTCCTGCCAGCGAAATAGAGCTGTATTGACTTCTCGACCGCCCCCAAATCTATTCCAAGCATAGCTGCCAGCGCAGTGATAGACATCGTGTTGACCGTCTTTGACACACTGACCACAGTCGTCTTGAGTCTCTCGGCGGTGACCTTGAGGAGATCCTTGAATGGCAGGCCGACAGTCTTGACGCCTGTGGAGGCCAGGTACTTGACGACCTCTGAGGCAACAGGCTCCACGCCCTTCTGTTTTAGATCCTCCTTGACTCTCTCCTTGGTATCATGATCCATAGGCGCTATCCCGTCAATTCTGGTGTTAAGTGACTCGGTACCATAGATGAGGTAGCTTTCAGGGGCAAGATCGTTGTAGTGCGTGAATATGGTCTCAGCGTCGAGGGCTAGGAGGGCATCAACTGGGAGCCTGACGCTCCTCGGCTTCTGGGCCTTGACCCTGACGTTATAGTAGCTATGGGCTCCTATGATGTCGCTGTGGTACTCCCTTATGCCGAAGACATCGTAGCCCTTTATCATGAATACCCTCAACGCCATCTGGCCTGAGGACTCTATGCCCCCACCCTGCGGTCCTCCTATCATAACGTCTAAGTCTACGTTCTCGCTCAATTATGGCACCTTGCTGATAGGTTCTTAGAGAGTTATTAAGCTATGCTTGGGCACACATCTTTTCAGCAGGTAACTGTTGTCAGAAGGCTCCATAGGTCTCCTCGCGCACGTCTGGATCGAGGTAGGCTCCAAGGTAGACCCTGACCCCGCGCCTTACCAATATAGCTGCCTCTTCTCCTGTAACCCTGCTTCTCATCTCAGGCACCCAGTAGATGCCTCTGTTATCTATTACCAGCTCTGTGAAGTGTTCACAGGAGTCCGTGTCCATGGTGAGCTTGCCCCAGTGAGTGCAGAGCCCCACAAAGGGATAGACCACATGAGGCCTCCACCTGGCGCACATGGCGCAGCTGCGGGCCTGACTCAACGCTCTCCCAGGCTCCTGGTCAGAAGCCATTTTTATCCTGAGCACGAAGATCTATGTGGAGGCAGGCTTGGAGGCTCCAAGGAGGTACAGGGTTGTAATTCATGTGGACGAGGACACAAAGGATAGGTTAATGGCAGCTCTCCGCAACGCCTATAACCTGCTTGATGTCGTTGGAGAGAGAAATGCGGAGGTTGCCTTCGTCTTTAACGTCAGGGGTCCCCTGGCTATAATGAAGGGGGCTGTGGACGACTATGTAAGAGAACAGATAAACGAGCTGCTCTCGATGGGTGTGAAGTTCTACGTGTGCGGCATCTCCATCAGGACACTTGGAATAAGTAAGGAGGATTTGATAAACGGTGTCGAAGTGGTCGACTCAGGAGTCAAGAAGATACTGGAGCTGGAAGGCGAGGGCTATGCCTACCTGAAGCCTTGAGCCTCCAGCTGCCTGAGCCTCATTGAGCACCTGGGACAGAAGTCAGACCCCTTCCTGTCGACATCATCAAGGCTGTTGCTGAAGGACATGACGCAATGTGGGTCGTTGCAGTGGTCTAAGCCAAACAGGTGGCCCAGTTCATGTAGTGTCTCCTTGAGCAGCCTCTGCCTGTATAGGTCCACTGAGTAGCTGGCCCTCAGCCTTGCCGTGTAGACAGTGGCCACGCGGGCCCGAGGATCCGCTAGACCAAAGACGAAGTTAAGACCCTCAATGTAGCCATCAGCGTTGACGACTCCGAGTACCAGCCTGTAGGGGGCTAACAAGGGCCTCAGCTGATCGGCGAGCCAGGAGTTGATTATGTCAGCTCTGTACTGCATGCGACTCCACGAGTAGGCCTCCACAGGGGGCTGGAGGGCCCATATGTGTGGCATCACGGACACGCGTATTGGCAAGTGGCGAGGCACCTCGTCCCTCAGGTAGGTGAGCTCCCACAGCTCCGTGGCGCCCACAGGCTGAAGCAGGACCTCCACCATAGGCCTCATGACCTAGGGAGCAGTCAGCTAAATAAAGCCTTAGTGACGTGTGGGGCGGTGATGGAGGGGCAGAGGATAACCCTAAGCGGCGCTGAGGTCTTTGAGATCCTAAAGAGAACCGTCGAGGTCAGGCAGGAGGACTTCACAGCCCTTCACGCGCTCCCTGATGGCCCCTTAGGCTTGCTTATAGCCATAGTGCTGAGCCAGAACTCAAGCGACAGGAACTCCATAAGGGCCTACGACAGGCTCAAGGAGACCACGTCACTTGACCCCAGGAGGATCCTCGAGCTGGGAGATGGACTGAAGGACATCATAAGGCCAGCTGGTATGATCAGGCAGAAGTCAGAGGCCATAAGAGCCATAAGCAGGTTGGTCCTTGAGCGTGGAGAGGGCTACCTGGGCACGGCGAACCTAGAAGAGCTCAGAAGGGAGCTTGAGTCCATAAGGGGCGTGGGCCGTAAGACCGTTGATGTCTTCCTCTCTATCTACCGCGGCGTGCCTGTCTTCGCCGTTGACACTCATGCCAAGCGTGTGGCGGCCAGGTGGGGGCTCGTCAGGAAGGGGGCAAGTTACGAGGAGGTCTCAAGGGCTATGTTAGAGTTCTTCGGGCCTGAGAGGGCAGGCGAGGCCCACAGGCTCGTGATAGCCTTCGGTAGAGCCTACTGCAGGGCCAGAAGTCCGAGGTGCTCCATGTGCCCGCTCAGGAACCACTGCCCCTCGGCGGTGCGCTAAGGTTGAAGACATGTCCAGCTCTCCTGGTCACTGCGATGCCAGGGAGGGACTCCTGGGCCCTCGAGGAGCTGCTGGACACGGTGGTCGAGGCTGACCCTATGGCAAAGGTCGAGGCCACTAGGTACAGGGGCACATTCCTGGTTCGCTCCTCCCTTGACCCCGCCAGGCTGGCCAGGAGGTTCCTAGCGTACACACACGCCTTCGTGGCTAGGGTCGTGCCCGTGCTGTGGTGCGGCCCCCTGGAGGAGCTGGACCAGGCATCATGGGTCTCAGCCCGCTACCCTGGTGCTGCCCTTGATGTCAGGGCCAGGGAGCCCCTCAAGGATAGGCTTACGGAGGCCCTGGTGCGACAGACCCTTGGAGTCAGGGGTCAGGGCGCTGAGTACGTTATAGATATTGAGAACGTGGATGAGGTTGTCCTGGTCTCGGCCGGGAGGCTCCGGAGCTGTGGTCCCCACTGCGTTGTGCTCGTACCATGACCTTATTAATAATACTCGACGCCTCGAGGTCCTTGGCTTCCCCCTGTGGGGCGAGCTCCTAACTAATTTAGCTCTGGGACACTTACATTAGCGCTGTAGAGGTGTATACCCGTGTCGCCCGGCTCTGAGGCTCTTCAAGGCCACATATTTACCGATAGGAAGGTGTTTGACGAGACCTACGTCCCCTCCACTCTGCCAGTGAGGGATAGAGAGGCGGATATGTTGATAATGAGGTATGTGCCTAGGTTCCTCCAGGGCCCGGGTTCTACTGATGTGACCCTGATCTACGGCACCATAGGCAAGGTTGGCATAGGCAAGACCACACTAGCCAGGTTCGTGACTGGCAAGCTCCAGGAGCTACTTGGCAAGCACGGGGTCATGCTTAGGCCCGTCTATATAAACGTCTATGGGGCCCCTAGCCTGCACCAGATACTCAACGGAATCGTGAATGGACTTAACATAAACGTGCCCGTGAGAGGTACAGCTGCCATAGAGGTCCTCAAGGCGATAACGGACACTCTTTACTACAGGGACTCCTATGCCCTCGTGGTCTTAGATGAATTCCAGTCGCTGCTGATGTCAAACAGGGTGAGTGACGAGGACCTCTACATGCTCCTCAGGGTCTACGAGGAGATACCCCCCAAGGACGGGGTCAACAGGCTCGGCTTCCTCCTCGTCTCCCAGGACTTCAGAGTCCTGTCATACATGAGGGAGAGAATACCCCAGGTCGAGTCACAGATAGGTTTCAAGTTGAACCTGAAGCCCTACACGGCTGAGGAGCTTTATGCCATACTTGAGCAAAGGGCCACGCTGGGCCTCAGGGAGACCGCCTGGAGCGAGAGTCTGCTGAGGATGATAGCCGAGTACTACGGCTACTCAGATAAGGGGGCCAGCAGCGGCGACGGCAGTGCCAGGAGGGCACTGCTCGCGTTGAGGATGGCAGCTGAGCTAGCGGAGGCCGAGGGGGCCTATGCTATAGCTGAGACCCACGTGAGAAGGGCCCTGAGCAACGACGCTATATCAAACGTGCCCCTGGAGTACATAAGGTCACTGGGCCTGCACCAGCTGCTGATACTCCTGGCCATCACTATGCTCGTACAGAGCAAGGGCGGGTGGCTCAGCACTGGTGAGGTCAAGTCAGAGTACGAGGAGCTGGCCAGGGCCTACGGTGAGGAGCCCAGGAGGCACACCCAGTTCTATGAGTATGTCAGGGAGCTGGCCAACTCAGGGCTGCTGGAGACGAAGGTCTCATCAGCAGGGCTTAAGGGCAGGACGACGCTGATAAGGCTTGGGGCTGACGTGCCAGCTGACGCCATGAGGGAGGTCCTGGAGTCGGTAATTATGGACAGGACAGGGGGCCCTAAGCTCAGGGGTGCCCACACGTGAACGTTGATGAGATACTCACCAGCAGGGGGAAGTTGAAGATACTTAAGCTCCTCTTCACCAAGGGCCAGGCCAACATAACCTCCATAGCCAGAGAGACAGGGCTTAACCACGGCCTTGCTGAGAAGCACCTGGAGGACCTGGTCAAGGCCGGTCTTGTCATAGAGAGGAGGTATGGAAGGATGAGGATCTTCATGGTAGACCTCAGGGACCCGAAGGTCAGCGGCCTGTACGAGATAATAAGGCAGCTCGAGAGCCTCTGACGTCACTTAAAATAGCCCGCCGCACTCCTAGCCAGGGGGAGTTCATGGCCTACATGGTTGACGTGACCCAGAAGCCCGTGGTCTATAGGGAGGCCACGGCTTCAGGCGAAATACTGTTGAGGCCGGAGACCGTGAGCAGGGTAAGGGAAGGAAAGGTTGAGAAGGGCAATGTCGAGGCCGTGGCTTCCGTGGCCGCTATAATGGCCTCTAAGGACTCCTCACGCATAATACCATTAGCACACCCGATACCGATAACTGGCGTCGATGTGAAGTTCTCCTATGACGTTGACAGGATAAGGGTCAGCGTGAGAGTCAAGACCAAGGCTGAGACAGGAGTGGAGATGGATGCCCTGGCAGGAGTCATGGCAGCCCTCCTGGCCATCTGGGACATGGTGAAGCAGTATGAGAAGGACGAGAGAGGCCAGTACCCTAACACCAGGATAACCAACGTGGTAGTTGAGAGCAAGGTCAAGGGTGAGCCGCTTGAGAGTCCATGACGCGCTCAGGAAGGCGTTTACTAAGTATGGGGCCTACGCGGATCCATGGGCCCTAATGGAGCTTGAGCAGTTTGTCACCGCAGCCCTGAGGGGTGACCAGAACTCCCTCAGGGCTCTGACTGACAACTTGGAGATACTGATAAAGAGATCTGAGGATCCCAACGCCTCTGAGAAGGCTAAGGAGATAGTTGACTACGTCTTGAGGATGTGCTCCTCAGGGTGCGAGGGTTGAGCCTCAGCAGGAACTCGCTAGCCTCCCTGCTCAGCTCCTCGACGCCGTTAATAGTTCATCACTGGGATGCTGATGGCGTCTTCGCAGCAGTCACAGCAGCTCAGTTCACGGGTCCTGGTGCCTCATTCCTGGTGCCTCCGTTCACGTACGAGCCTGACCAGAAGTTTATGAACAGGCTCTTGGCCTTGGCAGCTGACAAGGACATAGTACTCGTGCTTGACTACAGTGCACCCCAGCACGTTCTGGCAGCCATGGTTTCTGCCGTAGGCAATAAACCCGTGGTAGTTGTAGACCATCACATGACCAGCTACCCTAGGATCTCAAGGCTCCTCTACTATAACCCAGCCATGAATGGCGACCCGGAGGGCCTGTGGCCTAGCGCAGCCCATGTGGTCGCTGAAGCCCTCGGCTTCTATGACCCGATGCTTGTGGCAGCCAGCATATACGGCGACCTCCTTGAGGAGGCCCCAAATAACAGGGTCTTCAGGGCATACATGAAGGAGCTGGGAATGGACCCCGAGGCAGACCTCAGCATGATAAGGGACTGCGCCATGCAGGTATGGGGGGCAGAGGCCAACATGGAGCTCGACGTGTTGGAGGGCCTGGCTTACTCCCTCACCTACGGAGCCGTGGATCCCTGCGAGGCCCTGATGAGCGACCCAAGGCTGACTAACATGAGGCTCATGGCAGAGGACGAGGTCAGGAGGCTTATTGATAGGGCCCTCAGCGAGGCAGAGGTCAGGGGTGGCGTAATGGTGGCGAGGGCGCGCACGAGGCTCAGGATAGGTGGCATGGTGGCCAGGGAGCTCCGCAGGAAGGCTAAGGAGGATATTGTGGTGCTCTCACTGCTCGAGGACGCTGTGGGCCTAGGAAGAATATACGTGAGGGGCTCCAGGTTCAGCCCAAGGGCTCTTGCTGAGGGGCTTAGGAGCAAGTGGCGCTCAGTGGGCGCCAAGGAGGAGCCAGGCAACATGGTGGTGTCACTCCAGGTGCCAGGCGATAAGCTTGATGAGGCCCTGAACGACGTGCTCAGCCTCCTAGGGGCCTAGAGGCCCAGGTAGCCGGCGAGCACGCTGCCAAGCATCCTCATGGCATCTGCTGGCCTTCTGAGCAAGTAGGCCGCCGCAATGAGGGAGCGGGAGCTGCTGAGGGCAAGTGAAAACACGCTCATGTGCCTGTCGTAGTCCACGCGCCCCTCGGAGCCCCTGTCAAGCCCTGACCTCTTGGCAGCCCTTGCCAGTAGGTCGACAAGAGAGGGATCCTCATGGAGTAGCCTCGACAGGCGGTAGCTCTTGGCCTGCTCGCTCAGCACAGCCTTTACTGCAACCTCCACAGCGTCAGCTGGGTCAGCTCCCCCTAGAATCATCTTGGCAGCCCTGACGGCAGCTTCGGCGGAGGGGTAGAGGCCGCCGCCAGTGAGCGGCTTGGTCATGGCTGCCGCATCCCCAACCGCTACCACCCTGCCAACCCTGACGGCCTTGGGCGGGGGTGAGGATATCACCGGGCCCCCATAGATTCCAAGCCTTCTCGCTCCCGCCAGGCCAAAGCGCTCCTGGACCCTCTCAACGAGCCTTCCGAGCAACCTCGGGTCCCTGGCTGCCGTGCCCACTATAGCGAAGCCCTTCAGCGGGACAAGCCAGGTGAAGAACCCATCTGATAGCCTCCTATCGAAGAGAGCGACGAAGGTCCCGTTAACCTCGGCCTCAAGCTCAAGGTTCACGCCCCAGAGGGGCCTGGCGCTGGACCCTATTCCTAGCTCCTTCCTGAGCGAGCCCATTTGTCCTTCTGCCAGGATCACGACATCGTAACGTTTCCCATCTGGCAGCACCTCCCCTGTGGGCCTCACGCCAGCCCTCACGCCCATGTGGACCTTGGCGCCCTTGGACTCAGCCTCTTCCAACATGAGCTCCTCGAGCCTGATCCTGTTCAGCTTGATAACAGGCTCGGAGGCCCTGAGGGTCACGGACTCTGAGGGGCCGGAGATGACGAAGCTGTCGAACCTACCGAGCTCCGAGGACACTGCAGGCCTGCCTATCAGCCTTTGCGTGTAAGCTGACACAAGGCCTGTGCAGTGGTTAGGGAAGCCAACCTTGTTATGCTCCTCATATATGTCAACCTCGACACCAGCCTCTAGCAGCCTGTTAGCAAGGGCCAGGCCCGAGAACCCGGCCCCTATCACTGCGGCCCTCAAGCCTGCCTAGCGGTGTTCAGAACTAGGGCATATATACCTCGGCCTAGTGGAACCAATGTGGGGAACCCCCACCCTCCGGTAACCTTTTTTGAAAAGAGTTAATAGCTAATTTTTTTGCTTCAACTGCTCTCCTTGGCCAGCTTCCTGAGCATGTAGTGAAGTATGCCTCCATGCTTGATATATTCAACCTCTATAGGCGTGTCGACCCTGGCCTTGGCCTTGAACTCTATGACCTTCCCGTCAGGCTTGGTGGCCCTCACGGTAACTACCTTGCCGGGGGTCAGGTCCTTGATACCTATGATATCATATACTTCGCTGCCATTAAGCCCGAGCTCATCAGGACCCTCGCCAGGCATGAACTCAAGCGGTATTATGCCCATGCCGACCAAGTTGCTCCTGTGTATCCTCTCGAAGTTCTTGGCCAGCACGGCCCTGACGCCCAGCAGGTATGGCCCCTTGGCTGCCCAGTCCCTGCTGCTGCCGACGCCATATTGGTCCCTACCGAGCACAATTACAGGTATGCCTGCATCCTTATACTTCATGGCGGCATCGAAGACATGCATGATCTCCTTGGTTGGCCAGTAGACAGTCCAGCCGCCTACCCTGTCAGGTACCAGCAGGTTCCTGAACTTGGGGTTGTCGAAAGTGCACCTCATCATAACCTCATGGTTGCCCCTCCTGCTGCCGCAGGTGTTAAGCTCTTCAGGCCTAAGGCCGAGGTTCAGAAGGTACTGGCCGGCCTTGGAGCTGGGGTTTATGGCGCCGGCAGGGCTTATGTGATCAGTGCTTATCCTGTCAGGGGCGTAGATAAGGACCCTGGCACCCTTTATGTCCTCCAGCGGCTCAGGCTCCTCCTTCATGCCCTCAAAGAACGGCGGGCTTCTGATGTAGGTGCTCTTGGGGTCCCACTCAAAGGTGGCCGAGGCAGGGGCCTCGAGATTATTCCACTCCTCGGTGCCTTCGAACACATCGGCATACTTAGCCTGGAACTCCTTCGGATCCAGGGCAGCCTCGACGTACTTGCTGACCTCCTCGGCAGATGGCCATATGTCCTTGAGGTAGACGGGCTCCCCGTTAGGGTCGTAGCCCAGAGGCTCGCTGTCGAAGTCTATGTCTATCCTGCCGGCTATAGCGTAGGCAACCACAAGCGGCGGGGAGGCCAGGAAGGCGCCGGTGGCCAGCGGGTGTATCCTGCCCTCGAAGTTCCTATTGCCGCTCAGGACGGCAGCCGTGTAGATGCCCTCCTTCCTAACGAACTCCTCCACCTCCTTCCTCAGCGGGCCTGTGTTCCCTATGCAGACGGTGCAGCCATAGCCAGTTATGTGGAAGCCCAGGGCCTCCAGGTAGGGCATTAGGCCGAGCCTGGTGAGGTACTCCGTCACAACCCTGCTGCCAGGCGCGTTGCTGGTCTTGACCCACGGCTTTGTCCTCAGGCCCCTCTCTACAGCCTTCTTGGCCAACAGGCCAGCAGCGACCATGTTGGTCGGGTTGCTGGTGTTAGTGCAGCTGGTTATGGCGGCGATTATTACCATACCGTCGCCGACCTGGTAGCTCTCGCCGTCTATTGTCAGCGTAGCTGTCTTCCTCTCCCTCTTGGCCTTTGATGTGAAGTCCAGGATTATCTTGCTAAGCCTCTCCCTGGCCTGGGAGAGCGGTATCCTGTCCTCAGGGTGTGCGGGGCCAGCTATTGATGGCTCCACCTTGCTCAGGTCAACCTCAACAACATCGGAGTACTCAGGCTCAGGAACCGAGGGGTCGTACCAGAGACCTACCCTCTTGGCATACTCTGCTACCAGGCTCACGTGCCTTGGATCCCTGCCAGTAGCCATCAGGTAGGCTATCGTAGCGTCATCGATAGGGAAGAAGCCCATGGTAGCGCCGTACTCGGGCGACATGTTTGCTATCGTAGCCCTGTCAGGCACGCTGAGGACCTTCAGGCCAGGCCCAAAGTACTCGACAAACTTGCCGACGACACCCTTCCTCCTGAGCAGCTCAGTTATGTAAAGCACTATGTCCGTGGGGGTTATACCCTCCTTTGGCTCACCGACTAGCCTGACTCCGACAACTGGAGGCACTAGCATGTAGTAGGGCTGGCCAAGGAGCACGGCCTCAGCCTCAATGCCGCCCACGCCCCAGCCGAACACGCTAAGGCCGTTTATCATGGTTGTGTGGCTGTCAGTACCAAGGACGCTGTCAGGATATGCCATCAGACCTCTCTTGCTGTTGTTGCCAAGCCAGACGACCTTGGCCAGGTACTCCAGGTTAACCTGATGTATTATGCCCTTGCCAGGTGGCACAACACTGAAGTTCTGGAAGGACTTCTGGGCCCACTTGAGGAACCTGTACCTCTCAGCGTTCCTGCTGAACTCCCTCTCCATGTTCTTCTTCAGTGCCAGGGAGGTGCCATAATAGTCAACCTGGACGCTGTGGTCTATTATCAGGTTAACGGGTATTAAGGGGTTGACTTTGGAGGGGTCCTTGCCCATGGCCTTGAAGGCATCTCTCATGGCTGCCAGGTCTACGACAGCTGGCACGCCGGTGAGGTCTTGCATCACAACCCTGGCGGGTAGAAATGGTATCTCCTTCTTGCCTGCGCTCTCCTTCCAGTTAACTATGGCGTCGACATCCTCATCCCTCACGACAAAGCCGTCGTAGTTCCTCACAATGTCCTCAAGCAGGATCCTTATCGAGTAAGGCATGCGGGAGACCTTGGCAATGCCCATCTCTTCAAGTCTACGCAAGTTAACTATGGTAGCGGTGCCCATGTATGTGTCTATCTTCTCAAGGGCCTGCTCTAGGTCAGACCTCAAGGCTCTGCCCGGTAGCCTGAGGCTTGGCAAATTTTAAGGCATTACTTGAGCGACGTCAAGAACCCCGGGCATTAGGCCCTAAGTTGAGCTTAACAAAACGTTGAAAGCCTCACCCCTTGGGCGGTGATGAGGGTTTAAACGCCCATTTATTCTTAAAATAATTCATGATTGGGTGGAGAGGCGTCAGCTCTCAGAGCTAGTGTTGCGATGAATGTTGACCTCTCTCAACCCCTCCTAGGCCTATCAAACAACTGCGTGAAGGCACTAAGACATGTTTTATACTGGTTGAAGGAGAAAGGTGTGGATTCGAACCAGAACAAGAAGAAAATACCTGATTTAGTCTGCTACGAGCTTTACTAGAGATTAAGGGGGTTTC
Source organism: Acidilobaceae archaeon UBA162 (assembly GCA_002496425.1). Classification (GTDB taxonomy): domain Archaea; phylum Thermoproteota; class Thermoprotei_A; order Sulfolobales; family Acidilobaceae; genus Acidilobus. The sequence goes on along the minus strand of DAJS01000023.1, from coordinate 72,483 downwards.
AAAGTACCATCAAAGGTCGCTGAGAACCGCTATAGATGATGCAGAGTTTCAATCTACGGAGCTTGGTATAACGATCCTAAGAGGGGTAGGTTTCTAAGAGATGCAACCCAACCTTAGTACTAGTACTCGCTCAAGGTCCCGGCCTTCCTAGCCATGTCAAACCCAACCTTGTAGAATAGGGCCCCAAGGGGCAACAGTACCACAGCGTACACAAGGAGTATGAGCTCAAGTCTTGACAGCGCCAGGACCCCATAGCCCTGAAGCAGGGCGAGCCTCAGGGCCTCAAGGGCTGGGGTTAGGGGCACGGACCAGCTTACGTATTGGAGCCACCTAGGCATGACAGTTATTGGGAACACCGTGCCGGCTATCAGGGTCGTCACCGTCGAGAAGAAGAACGATATGGGGTTGCCCTGCTTGACTATCATTACTATGCCTCCAGCCATCATTGACAGCCCTAGGGTGGCCAGGAGCAGCTCAGCGGTTACTATGACAGCTGCCAGGGCGCCTGAAGCCATATACCTCACCCCAAGACCGTAGCCTATGGCAAGGGTCACGGCCATGTTTATCGAGTTCATTATGAAGCCCCATAGGGCCGAGTAGATCAACATGCCAAAGACCCCGCTCTGAGTCATGAGGTAGTACTCTATGGTTCCCATGAGCTGCTCGTTCCTCAGTCTGCCGCTTATCGTGGTCACCACAGAGGACACATAGCCCTGGAAGGCCAGCCCTATGACTACGAACGGCGTGTACTCATGGGGCTCGAGGCCCATGCCGCTGACTATCTTAGCCCCGAGGGCGGTTCCGGTGAAATAATAGGTGAACACGGGCAGTACCCAGCTGAGCACGTTGAGGGCTATCTGAGTCCTGTAGGTTGACCAGACCCTGAAGCCCCTTAGGTAGACGTAGCCGTAGAGCCTGGCCTCTATTATCCTGAGCCTATGCGCTAGGCTCATGTCACCCTCACCTTCCCCTCCTCCAGCCCCACCCCCTACTCCTGTGATCTATCTCCATGGTCTCCTCGCCAATCAGGTAGGCGTACACGTCCTCCAGTGACGCCCTGTCCTCCGCTATTACCTCGGCCGAGCCGTCAAGGCCCTCGGCGAGCCTCTTGGGCACCCTGAGCCTGGCCCTCCCATCCCTCACGAAGACCACGAACCTGATCATGTCCCTCGGCACTCTCTCGAGGGGCACGTTAAGCTCCACAACACTTCCCACGGATTCCCTGAGCTCTGACGGCGTGCCGCTTGCGATAATTCTGCCGTACTTGATAACGTAGACATAGTCAGCTAGATCCTCCACCTCACTCATATAATGGCTGCTGAAGAGAACCGACTTATCCCTGGCTAGGGACTTGATGAGGCTCCTGAGCTCCCTGGCAGAGATGGGATCAAGGCCCAGCGTAGGCTCGTCGAGGAGGAGCACTGGCGGGTCATGAATCAGCGCCCTGGCCAGGGCCAGCCTCCTCTGCATGCCGAGGCTATACTTCATGTACTGCACTTCAGCCCACTTGCCCAGCCCAACAAGCTCTAGGAGCTCCCTTGCCCTCTTCTTGGCATCGCCAAGGCTTATGTTGTAGAGCGTGGCAAAGAAGACCAGGTTCTCAAGGCCCGTGAGCCTGTAGTAGAAGAGCCTCTCGCTGGCAAGCACGAGCCCTAGGCTCGCCCTGACCTCCCTGACATCCCTGGTCACATCACGGCCCATCACGTAGGCCCTGCCTGACGTCGGGAGGAGAAGAGTTGACAGTATCTTGATTAGGGTCGTCTTCCCGCTGCCGTTGGGGCCCACGAGGGCCACCACCTGGCCGAGCCTAGTCAAGATGTCAACGGAGTCGAGAGCCTTGACCTCCAGTGACTTTACCTTGAACGTCCTGGTCAGGGACTCAGTCCTTATGGCCTCCTCCGTTATCATCACCTAGTTTAGCTGTCAATATAACAGACACCTAGTAGAATATTTATGGCTTAGCCTTGGCGTTGCCCATCCTCTCTTGCCTTGGGCTAGCCCTCTCGCAGAAGAGGAGTATCATAGCGGCTGCCCTGAGCGCCCTAAAGCTGCCCCTCGGCAACAGCCCTCTCTGTCTCATAGACTCCACTATCCTGACAAGGCCGTCAGGTGTGGTGCCCAGCGCCTGGGCTGCCTCTGCAAAGTCCCTTGCTGAAGCGAGCGCCTCGAGGACCTTAACATCCTCTGGGCCCAGGGAGCCGCAGGAGCTCAAGGGCTCCAGAAGCCTAGCCAGAGCCTCCTCCACTGCATCCTTCACCAGCTCCCTGAGCTCGTCAGGCTTAGAGTAGAGCAGGTCAGGGAGGACTATAACTTCAACCCCAAGCCTTTGGGCCAACAGTTTGGCCCCTTCATCAGAGAACCCCCTGGCTATTACCAGGGGCTTCATGCCGGTCAGCACTGAGTTCACATATGCTTGCCTTATGGCCGAGACGTCAATGTAGCCAGCCTTGACCTCAACGGCATAGTCCTGCCCGTCCTTCTCAGCTACAATATCAATGTCAGATACGTCAACGCCATCTATTGAGACCTTGCGGTGGAGCTGCACCACCCTGAAGCCCATGGACTCAAGCGCCATGGCCGCTATGGACTCGCTGGAGCGCAGCAAGGCTATTGTAAGGCCTAACGCCGCGCGGCTAAATAAGCAGGGCTACTAGCAGAGGGCTAGCACCCTGGCCATGGCAGCCTCAGCACCTCTGACCTTGATGGGCGCCACTATGGCCTCAACCTCATCGCAGTGACCGATTAACTGCTCAAGGCCGCACAGGCCCTCAACTACCAGGATCCCAGCTCCTAGAAGCCTCTCGTGCACGTAAGCTACGTCCTCGGCGCTGACCAGTGGAGGCCAAGGGGCCCCTGGGGCTCCAGGCCAGCCAGACACGCTCATGGCGTCTACACCGACCAGCCTGACCCCGGCCTCGGCTATGGCATCGGCCGCGGACCTATCTAGGTAGGGCCAGAGGTGGAGGTACTCGTCTCTCTTCCTTAGCCTCGATATGCCAGTATATATCAGCAGGCCCTCGGACTTGTCAAGATACTGCTTGAGGTCGGAGGCAGTTATGGGATGTCCTAGGGGCTTGTGGGACATGTCAACTATAGTGGCCCTGGAGACGAGCCTGGAGGGGTCTATCTGGTCCACAGAGGCCGCGCCTGGGATGAAGTGGAGTGGTGCATCTATATGAGTTCCCGAGTGGGACCCTGCCTCCACCTTGCTCAGCGTGACCTCGCCTGGGGCATGACCAACACTGAGGAAGCTGAGCCTGAAGGGCTCGTCGCCAAAGTACACAGGCATACCCTCGTAGAGGTCACAGCTTAGGTCATACACTTGTTTAGCGTCGCCCATGCGTTCCTGCCAGGGGGCTCCCAGGCTGCGAGCTATTATTCACCCCGCCCACCGGTGCCTGGCGCTTCCCAGTGGAGAGAAGGCTCGACGCGGTAATGATTGGCGGCGGAGGAGCCTGTTATCCAGCAGCCTTTGAGCTCGCCAGGGCCGGGTGGAAGGTTGCAGTAGTTGACGACAGAGGTCTGCTGGGAGGCGTATGTCTTTATGCTGGCTGCGTGCCTTCTAAGGCGTTCAGGGAGTGGGCTCTTAGGCTCTCTGACGCACAGGCCCTTGGCGCCAGGATAGACCCTGATGAGATGTGGGCTAGGGCCGTGGAGGCCAAGGACAGGGTACAGGAACAGGTCTTCTCCCAGCTCTCTTGGCTTGCCTCTCAGCTCTCGGAGAACCTTGAGTTTATCAAGGGCTGGGCGATGGTTCAGGGGCCCTCGTCTGTGCTCGTCAAAGCTGAGGGCGGCGAGAGGAGGCTTGAGGCCAGGTACATCCTCTTGGGCCCCGGCTCGGAGCCCGTGGTGCCTAATGTACCGGGCTCCGAGCTGGCGGTGACCAGCGACTGGCTCTACAGCTTTAGGTCATCGATAAGGTCACTGCCTGACAGCGTAGCAATAGTTGGAGGGGGCTACATAGGCCTCGAGGCCGCTGAGCTCCTCTCCAGGTTCGGCGTCAAGGTGACACTTGTTGAGATGATGGACAGGCTCCTGCCCACGGCTCCAGTTGACATCTCCAGGGCTGCCCTAAGGCTCATGCAGGCCAGGGGCGTAGACGTTAGGCTGAGGTACAGGGCTTCATCAATAGAGAGGCGTGACGGGCATCTTGTCCTAAGGGCCGTAAGGGATGATGGGTCTGCCATAGATGTTGAGGCCGATACTATCATAATGGCTGTCGGTAGGAGGCCGAGGCTGTCAGGCTACGGCCTCGAGGCCCTGCAGGCCCACGGTCTTGAGCTGGAGGGTAACGCGATAAGTGTGAACTCAGGCATGAGGACCTCGCTACCAAACGTTTACGCCGCCGGGGATGTGATTGGTAAGGCCATGCTCTACCATGCTGCCCTCAAGGAGAGCCTTATTGCTGCCAGGAACATGGTCCTCGGCAGGGACCTGTACCAGATGGACTTTCACCAGGTACCCTTCGTTATCTATACCTACCCCGAGCTGGCCTACGTCGGCTACACCGAGGAGGAGCTGAAGGCCATGGGGGTTCAGTTCGCTACCATAAGGTACAGCATGAAGGCCAACTCCTATTCCCTGATAAAGGGTCATGGGGATACATGGGTTAAGGTGCTTGTTGAGAAGGGCAGCAGGAGGGTGCTGGGGGTTCAGGCCTACGCCGTCGACGCTCATGCTATAGTTACAGCCTTCATGGCCACCATGGAACTCGGGGCCACACTTGAGGACCTGTACTGGATGGCTGCGCCCCACCCAAGCTCGATGGAGGCGCTGCCCGAGTCCGCTAGATCCTTCTACGGCCTGTAGGCGTCCCTGGCTATGGCTGGTGGCGGGCTGAAGGCTATGGCAGCGGCGCCGTAGAGGACCTGGTCATCGCCGAAGCTGCACTTCCTTATGTCAGGCACCCCAAAGACCCCCACGAACTTCTGGAGGTACTTTATGACTCCTGGCCTTATCAGGTCCTCGTTGTAGAGGTATATGCTGCCACCGATAAATATGACCTCAGGGTCGTAGGCGGCTATAACGGTCATTATCCCAGCCGCATGGGCCTTGTTCAGGTAATCCACCATCCACTGGGCAAAGGCGTCGCCCTCCCTTGCCGAGGAGTAAAGCTGCTCGGGGCCGAGCTTGCCCTCAAGGGCAAGTTCATAGGCCTTAGTGCTCTGGCCCTTCCACTGCCTCGAGAGCTCCTGGGCTACGTGCGGTATGTTCTTCCCGCCCACGTGAGCCTCCCAGTGGCCCACGCCGCCGCAGCCACACGGGAGCTCAGAGTCAAAGTTGATTACGGAGTGGCCTAGTTCATGTGCATTGCCCCTCCTGCCTACCAATAGGTTTCCATCAACCACAGCCCCAACACCGAGTCCCGTGCTCATTGTTATGTAGGCCAGGTCGCTAATGTTTCTCCCCTGGCCCAGCACCTTCTCAGCCCAGGCCCCGGCCAAAGCATCATTGGTGAGATACGTGGGGGCCTTGAGCTCCTGGCCCACGGCATCCCTCATGGGCACGTTGCCGTAGCCCAGGTTGGGTGCCCACAGGAGCATGCCCTTTCTGATGTCCAGGGGACCTATAGAGGCTATGCCTATAGCGTCGACCTTTTCGCCCTCGGACACGGAGCGAGCCAGGGATATCATGGCTTCTATTAGCTCAGAGCCTGAGGTCCTAGGGGTCCTAGTCCTCTGAACCTTAACTACCTGTTCTCCCTTGAACAGAGCTGCTCTGAGGTTGGTGGCGCCGAGATCTATGGCGACTACTGTCATCACCTTGTCTGGCACCTGCCAAGAGCTTCACAGATACGCTTTTAACTGTTAACCGTTGACCCCGCTAGGGACTCCCTTGGTAAAGGTCCCCACTAAGCTTGTCAGCTGGGAGGAAATCGTTGAGTGGGCCATTGGCTTGGGGAAGAAGATAGAGGCCTCTGGATGGCACCCTGACATGATAGTTGCTGTGGCCAGAGGGGGCTACGTGCCAGCTAGGCTGCTCTGCGACTACCTTGGGGTTACGGACCTCCTCAGCGTTCAGAGCCAGCACTGGGTCGAGGCCGCTAGGGCGGCCCAGAAGGCGATAATAAGGAATGCATTCTCAATAGACGCTAGGGGCCTCAGGGTACTCGTCATTGATGACATAGTTGACACTGGCGAGACCCTGGCCTTGGCAAAGGAGTTCATAGGGAAGGCCTGGGGCCCGGAGGAGGTTCGCACTGCGGCGCTCCAGTGGATAAGCCCAGTGGCCAAGTTCAAGCCTGACTACTACTACATAGAGGTCAAGGACTGGACCTGGTTCCAGTACCCGTGGACCAGGCTAGAGGACCTAATGCAGTTCATGGAGAGGATCTTTAAGGAGGACGAGAGGGCCAGGGCAGGGCTCAGCGACGAGGAGCTTAGGTCCCTGTTCAGGGAGTGGTACGGCGTTGGGCCAGAAGACTTCGGGAGCTACTGGCAGCTGGCCATAGAGCGTCTCGTGGGCGAGGGTAAGGTAGATTTCAGAGATGGTAAGTACTACCCGTCCAGAGGGCTCCTCAGGGGCTAGAAGACCTGCCTGACCCTGACTATAGCTGTTGACCTGTCAGGGCTCCATGACAGCTCCACCACTAGGCTCCCTGGCCCCATTATCCCCATTGATCTTAGCTTGGACTCCATCGCGGCCAGGCCCTCCTCCTCGCTCTTAGCGTTATCAACCACTATGGCATTAATTCCCCAGAGCACGCCCAGAAGCCTAGCCAGAGCGTCATTTGGAACACCGACGTATACCGGGGCCTGGGGCCTGAAGGTGGCTATGAGCCTGGCAGCATCGTAATCTGCGGCATAGGCCACTATCGAGGCACCAACGCTCTGGGCCATCTCCACCACGCCCCTGGATATCCTGGCGTCCAGGTCCAGCACCTCCGGCTCCACTCTTCTCGGTCTGACGTTCTTGTTTGCTTCTTCTATCACCCTGCTCAGCCAGCTTACTACCTCAACTGGGTACCTGCCTATGGAGGTCTCTGAGGTGACCAGGAACCCGTCGACCCCCTCCTCAATCCCTGCGTAGACATCTGATATCTCGCCCCTAGTCGGCAGAGGCCTCTCAATCATGCTCATGAATATCTCCGTGGCGAGAAAGACGGGCTTGAGCTTCCTCCTGGCAGCCTCTATTAGCCTCCTCTGTATAACCGGTATGTCCTCCAGCGGGAAGTGCATGCCCAGGTCGCCCCTGGCCACTACGATGCCGTCGACGACGTCAAGTATGCTGTCTATGTTCCTGACGCCACTCGGAGTCTCTATTTTGGCCAGCACCTTCATGTTGGGGGCCCCAAGGTCCTTGAGGACCTTCCTGAGCACCTCAATGTGCCTGGCGTCCCTCACGAAGCTTGCCATTATGTAGTCAAAGCCGGCGCTGGTGATGAACTTCAGGTCCTGCATGTCCTTCTCAGTCAGCGGCGGCAGGTCATACTCCTTGCCTGCCACCACGACCCCCTTCCTGGGCTCAAGCCTTGAGCCGCTTACGACCCTTAGTGTGGCGGACTCCCTCTCCACGTTCTCGACGGTCAGCACTACCTTGCCATCATCAACCAGGACCCTGTCGCCACGCTTAAGGGCCATGAAGAAGGCCCTGTTGTCTACGGGCACCTCCTTCTCGTTCGCACTGCCGTACCTGAAGGTCACCTGCTGGTCTGGGGCCACGTCAAGCCCGCTGAACTCGCCGAGCCTTATCCTCGGGCCCTCGAGGTCGGCTATCCTGGTTACCATGACGCCGAGCTCTTCATTGGCCTTATTGATCAGGTCAAGGAACTGGGACCACTGCTTCGGGTCCCCATGGCTCATGTTTATCCTGAAGGCATCAGCCCCAGCTGATATCATCTCCCTTATAACAGAGTAATCGCTGGTGGAGGGGCCCGCTGTAACCATTATCTTTGCCAGCCTCAAGCATCACACCCACGAGGCTGGGAGGCTTAGGGTATAAAGCAGGATGTGGCCCTAGATTATCCCGTACCCCGAGAGCCTCCTAATTATGATTTTCTCTTCCTCGAACTCCTTGGTCAGCTCTCTGACCTTCTCAGGGTCTACCTTGAGCTTACCGCGCTTGACCAGCTCCCCTATTTGCTTCAGCGCCTCCTCGTCCTCCTCCCTCCCTGCCCTTCCCTTGAGAACCAGGTACTCTTCGACCCCTATCACCTTGACCCTTACGCCCTCGACGTCGACCCTCCTGGCCTCCCTTATGAAGCGCTCTGGGACATAGAAGTCATATATGTTGTCGTAGAACTCCACCGGGACCTCCTCGCCCTCGGCCAGCAGCGTGAGCCTTGGCGTGCCGAGCCACGTCTGTCCATAGTCCCAAGACCTTGACTCCGCCAGCTTAGCGTAGGCCTGCTCCTGCTCCAGCGGGCTTGGAGACTCAGCCAGCACGTCGACGTCAGGCCCTAGGTCCTTAAGGCCGGCGAACAGGGCAACTACGGTACCACCAATTACTGTGAACCTGAAGCCAGCATCCAGCAGCTGCTTCATGGCTGAGGCGAAGGCCTTCCTTGAAACCAAGCTGCCTCCCTGATAAGGGGCAGGCAGGGGCAAAAAAGCGGAGGTCAGCTGTGGGCGCCGCGCCTGGCCACGAGCCTTGGCATCATGAACGACACTGCCGCGCCATAGACCGGAGGAAGCGCGAGCACAAGTATTGGGAGCCTGAAGTCAAACGCGGCTCCAAGGCTCAGCAGGCCAAAGGTGGCCCACACGTGGAAGGTGGAGCCCAACAGGGCGAACTCCCAGGTCCCCTTGGCTACCATCCTTTCCTCGTAGAGCTCCCTGGGCACCGAGTATATGAAGGGCACGGCGAAGGCCTCCACGTTTATTAGGATTATATCAAGGGCCAGCGCCAGCCCCCTGGGCTCAAGCAGGTAAAGCAGCAGGAAGCCAATGAAGGAGGCCACATAGCTTGCCCCCACCAGCATCGCCATTCTCCTGAGCGAGCCAACGGCGTACTCAACAGCCCCCGCCGCTACCGTGAGCAGGGCAGCTGAGTAGCCGAAGGCCTGCATGGCGAGAGGCACGTCGGGGGGCGAGTAGGAGGTGACGAAGGGCGGCAGGAGCACTGCCAGCACCAGGTTGAAGCCAGCTATGGTGGCCCAGAGGAACCCCATTATCCATGTTATGCCCCTAGTGTAGGTGGTCCCAGGGATATCGGCCCTCAGCTCAGTCTCGACAACCCTGAGCCTGCCGGTGGCGGCGGAGAAGGCGAGGCCCATTAACAGCGAGGCAGCGGCTAGCGTGGAGAACACCAGCAGGGGGCTCTGGGAGGCCAGCGCGTAGGCGGAGGTCCCTATGGCAACCCCAGCAGGTATTCCAGAGATGGATATGGAGGCGGCGAGGCTCCTCGACCTGAGCTCCTCGAAGAGGAATGAGTGGACGTTTGAGAAGACCTCCATGTAGATCGTGACCAGGCCCTGTATGACCCTTAGGGTCATGAGCTCGGCGAAGGAGGAGACGAAGGGCATGGCGGCCAGCGAGGCAGCTATGATAGCGCTCAGGCCCCCTATGAGCAGGGGCAGCCTCCTGTAGGCCCTGAGGCCCCTGCCTATCACCTTGCCTATGGGCATCCCAGCGAAGTAGGCCACGCTACCCCACAGCACAAGCTCGCCTGGGCTGACGCCGGTCCTGTGGGCGAAGTAGCCGACAAAGAGAACGAACGTGGAGAGCGCAGTGGTCATAGTTGCGGCCGAGGCGAAGCCCAACAGTGTGTAGC
>DAJS01000023.1:62171-62707 GCA_002496425.1 Acidilobaceae archaeon UBA162 | reverse complement strand
TTCGGGCCTATCGTTCAAACCATTTAAGGGGCGGGCTCCGTACCTATTCATAGCGCCGGGGTGGCCGAGCGGTCCAAGGCGACGGGCTCGAGACCCGTTACCCGAAAGGGTGCGTGGGTTCAAATCCCACCCCCGGCGCCTTCCTGGCTTAACTCACATTGCAGCATTTACCAAGAAATAGGCCATGGGTTGAAGACTCAGACCACTACCCTTAACTCTCATCGTGTAAAGCCTTCTTTCTAATCTTAGGGACTCAGGGACACATGTAAGGCATGGAGATAACGATCACACATAACATAAACACTTATGGGCTTCTTCACACAATTTTATCTTGCTCTGGTAGAAGCTTACTTAATATCATAAAGCATGCCCAGTTTGATGGTTAGTCTTCATTTAGTTTGCGCGGTCTAAAAGCTTTGCTATTAATGGCGAGTTTCCTTGCTTTTTGTCGTTTAAAATCTTGACAAAGATTCCCTAATAATTTTATCATGTATTAATTAAATAGTGTTTTCGTTTAGGAGACGAAAACTTTAATA
>DAJS01000023.1:61837-62148 GCA_002496425.1 Acidilobaceae archaeon UBA162 | reverse complement strand
AAAGCCCAGGAGCAGATTACCTTAAGCAGATAATAGGCCCAACCCTTAAACTTCTCAAGTCGTATAATGAACATGTTAGACGTGATGCCTGGAGCCATGTCACTGAACTTCTCGATAAAGGGATTATCTCAAAGGAGGACGTGGCAGGCTTGGAACAATAAAGTAAAGCCCTAGCAATTCAGGTCATCATTTCAACAAAGGGCTGCACTTTTACGATCTAAACCGCTGTAGCAAGGCTATCAAATAAATCGCTATAGCTTTAGAACCGACCCATATAGTCCCATAACTTTAGATTCTCTGAGTAAAACCAA
>DAJS01000023.1:43093-61831 GCA_002496425.1 Acidilobaceae archaeon UBA162 | reverse complement strand
GTGGGATTTGAACCCACGCGGGGTTTCCCCCACCGGCTTAGCAGGCCGGCGCCCTGGCCAGCTAGGCGACCGCGGCGCCATCAGCTGTCCTAAGCAAGGGGAGTTATAAGCCTTCAGGCTATGAGCTGTCTTTGCCGCCTTAGCGCCCTAGCATAACTAAGGTTACCACGGTCACAACGGCTAGGGCCACAGCCCCTAGCTTCGCGTATTCCTTGGGCGAGTAGCCTGCCGCCGAGTAAGCCAACAGGTTGTTTGGGTGTGAGAACGGCGTGAGCACTGGAGTCGACGTCCCCATAGCTACGGCCAGCACTGCCTGGAGCGGGTGGGCGGAGCTGATAGCTAGGGGGCCTACAAGTATCGCCGCGGCCACGTAACCTACAAGGTTGGAGAGCACTACGGAGAGGGCGAAGAGGGCCAGGGGCGAGGAGAGGGAGCTGGGCAGCATTGACGAGAGGCCGCTGGAGACCAGCGCCTGGCCCATGGTGAGGTAAGTTCCCACGAATATCAGCGTGGGGAGCTCAATGAACGTATGGGCCCTCCTGAGCACCTGGGGAGACATAAGGAGGGCCACCAGGGCACCAGCCATGAATGCCATGGCCACGTTGACGCCTGCCAGCGAGGCCCCCACTGCCACGGCCAGGCCCAGGAACGCCGACCTGGCCAGCGACCTGTCCAGGCCCTTAAGCCTTGAGCCTAGAGGGACCAGCCTGAAGGCCTGGGCGGCGGCTGCTACGGCCTCCTCCTCGCCCTCTACTAGGAGCACGTCACCAGGCCTCACCACGTGCCTCGAGAGGCCCCTGAACCGCTGCGTGGTGGCTATGCCTACCACCTTAACGTCCCTGAGCCTGGCATTGATCTCGTAGACCGTGAGCCCTGAGGCCATGGAGTCGGGCGTCGCAAGGAGCTCGTAGAAGGGGCCCTTGGTCAGCTTTGTCTCAATATCCTTAGAGCTCAGGAGCACAGGTAGAGAGTCAACAGCAACCCTGACGGGTATGACTTCCCCTTCCCTTAGCCTCCTGCGCCTGGCCAGGGGCCCCAAGACGGCCCTGACGCCAAGGGCCTCCTCAAGCTCCCTGACAGTCTTACCGGCCAGGCCGCTGCCCTCAGGTATCCTGACCTCTATTATGGCCTCAACCCTTGACAGGGCTTCGAGGCTTGTCTTGACCTCACCCTTAGGGACGCGGAGAAGCAGGGGAGCAGCAAGGGCTACCACGGCCGTGGCGGCCAGGGCCTCAATTAGCCCGACCCTGAGCGGGGCCAGTATAGGGAGCTGGGCCCTGAAGTGCTGGATCCAGAGGGACTCCAGGACCACGTTTGACGAAGAGCCTATCATGGTGTACCTGCCGCCCAGTATGGAGGCGTAGGCCAGCGGAAGCAGGTACCTGTAGGCGGGCCTCCTGAGCCTCTGAGCAAGGCTGTAGATGGCAGGCATCATGGTGAGCATTATGGCCACGTCACTCACGAAGCCGGAGACGAGAGTCGCAAGGGTGAGGAGCGCCAGGAGCACCACTAGCTCACCGCCTGGGGCCGAGGCCAGCCTGTGGCCCACCAGGTCCATGATGCCGGAGTCAGCCAGGATGCCGGCGAGGATCATCGATGACGCCAGCACCACTACAGCTGGCGAGGCCAGGTCGTTGAGCAGCTGGCCCGGCGTAACGGACCCTATGGCTACCAGCGTGAGGGCCGTCGCCACGCCGACCAGGTCGTGCCTGACTCTCCTGTACAACAGGAACGCTATGGACACAGCCAGGATTACGAGGACCAGGTACACCCTCATCGCTTCAGGAGCCCCTGGGCTCAGGCCGGCCACCTGGAGGGCCTAGGGGGAGGGCCTTAAAGGGGTCTTACTCCGTGTCCTCCTCTTCCTCCTCAGGTGTAATCTGCCCAAGGCCTACCCGGGACCTGAGCGAGTTGACCAGCTTGAGCGCCTCATTCCTCTCGACCTGACTCGCCTCCTGTGGCCTTGAGACCAGCCCAGCTATGACTTCCTCAATGCTCCTGCCCTCGAGCTTCGCCCTTGTCCTGCCAAAGATCGCTGGGCTTGGCTCAAGCACGGCCCCACTCTTGAGCAGCACCTCACCATCTAGCGGAGTCACTATAACAGCTCCAACTTCCCTGCCGCCAAGCTTGAGGGCATAGACGACGTCACCATCCTCGGTCTCGCCCAGCTTGACTGCCTCGAAGCGCAAGGAGGTCTTCAGTATCTCCTCAGCTGAAGCCATGATCTCCTTCACCGCTAACTCGACGTCAGTCCCTGGGACCCTCCTGAAGACCTCGACACGCATGCTATTCCAGCGCCATATGATGCTCTTCTTCTCATCATCAATGTCATAGTTTATTCTGACCCTGATCACGTCACCCTTGTCCAGCTTCAGGCGGTTGACGAAAAGCTCGTAGAGGACCCTGTTGAGCTGGGCAGCCCCGTAGGCCACTCTCTGGGCCCACTCCTTATCTGACCTGACCCTCTGCGACAGCTGAGCGTAGAGGGTCCTCCTGACCTTAGTGGCATAGACCCCAACTATAATGTAACCCGTGCTAAGCATAGGCATGGGAGCTCTCACCCGCAGATTATACTAAATCGGTTGGCTATAAGTATACCTTACAACTTAAGGGCCGACAGGCCTCATTTATGGCAGGCCAGCGTAATACTTACCCTGATCTGCCGCCTAACCTAGTCTGGGACTGCTGTAAGGGCGCCTGAGCCACCGCCTCGGCCGCTATCCTCTCCAGCGCATGCCTTGTCCCTGAGACGAAGTGTCTCCTTACTATAGGCTCAAATAGCCTGAGGTGGGGCGCCAGGGAGACTGACCAGCTGGAGCTGAGGGCCTCTGGCTCAACGGCGTTAACCACTAGGCCCCTCACGGGTCCCTTTAGGTACCTTATTGAGACCCTGGCAGAGGCGTTGTCGACACTTACTAGGGCCATGCCTCTGTTGCCCGGGCCGGGGAAGGCGAACCTTATGGCGACCATGACTCCATCGGTCTTATTCTCAACTACCCTGACCTCCCTGTGGCCTCCCCAGAACCTCGGCATCCCCTTGATATCGCTCAGCAGGGCCCAGGCAGCCCTCGAGGCTGAGCGATCAAGGGGGACCTCGACCCTGAACCTTATCATATAACTATCACCTGGCTCGGCAAAGGCCACGCTCATCACGGGCTCAGGGATAGCTGGCTCTTCATCGCCGCCTGGCCTTGGGCTGGACAGCTAATAAGCTCTAGGCCAGTGGTCTTTAGCTACTCTGCTAAAATTAGCTGCCAGGAGCCTGGGCCTGGATGGAACCTTGAGGCTGTGCGACAAGGAGGTAACGCCCATAGGTCTTGGCACTTGGGGCATGGGAGGAGGCTTCTGGACCCCTGACTACAGCAACGATGAAGCTTACGTTGAGGCCATAAGGTATGCCTACGAGAGGGGCCTAAGGCTCTTCGACACAGCTGAGATGTATGGAGGGGGCCACACAGAGGAGCTCGTGGGCAGGGCCCTCAGAGGCGTACAGGACGAGGTGCTAATAATCTCCAAGGTCTGGCCTAACCACCTACGCCATGACGATCTAATAAGGTCTGCTATCAACAGCAGGGCAAGGCTTGGCATCAAGGCTATAGACCTCTACCTTATCCACTGGCCTAGCACTGAGGTGCCCATAATAGAGTCCATAAGGGCCATGGAGGAGCTCATAGAGAGGGGAGTCATAAGGTGCATGGGCGTCAGTAACTTTGACGTGAGGCTGCTCGAGGAGGCCATGGCGGCTGCCAGGAAGTATGAGGTGGTAGCAGATGAGGTTGAGTACAGCATCTACCACAGGGAGCCCGAGAGGGACCTGATACCCTTCGCCAGGCGCAACAACGTGACTATTATAGCTTACTCGCCCCTGGGCAAGGGCTCCGTGGCCAGAGACAGGAGGCTGGTGGAGATAGCAGGGAGGTACGGGGCCACGCCAGTCCAGGTGGCGCTAAGCTATCTTAAGAGGAGCTCAATACCAATACCGAAGGCCTCGAGGAGGGAGCACATAGATGAGATAGCTGGGGCCCTCAGGCTTGAGCTGAGCGATGATGACTATGAGGCAATTAGGAAGGGCCTCTAGGCACACTATGCGGCTTTGTGTAACATGTGTGGGATATAACAATGTATAAATAGAGGCATTGGAGTGTGCTACCCTCGGGTAGGAGAATGCCCTCTCAGGGGGAGTCCTACTCGCTCAAGATGATCTCCTTGTTGTCCCAGGAGGCCTCAAAGGACCCCAACGCGTTCTGGATGAGACACGTGGACCTGCTAAGCTGGTTCAGGAGGCCCACTAAGGCCCTTGAGGGAGAGCCGCCTAAGGAGGTCTGGTTCCCTGACGGCATCTCCAACCTGGCGTATAATGCGGTAGACAGGCACTTCGAGACGGAGCCGGACAAGGTAGCCTACTACTGGACTAATGAGAGGCTCGAAACCAGAACCATAAGCTACAGGGAGCTCTACTATGAGGTCAATAGGGCGGCCTACGCGCTCAGGGAGCTAGGTGTGAAGCATGGCGACGTGGTTGGCCTCTTGTTCCCTAGCATACCCGAGGCCGTTTACTTCGGCCTTGCAGCCCATAGGCTTGGGGCTGTAGTAGCCTACCACTACCTGGGCCTCAGCGATGACATTCTCGCATATAGATTCCAGGACTCGGGATCCAAGGTCCTAGTCGTGGCCTCCAAGGGTTTCAGGGCCGGCCAGGAGATAAGGATCAAGGATATAGTTGACAGGGTTCTCGAGCGCTATCAGACGCCCGTGGAGAAAGTATTGGTGGTCTCGAGAGGCTTCTCAGACTTCAACCTGAAGGGCGGCAGGGACATGGCCTATGATGATGTTGCCCCCAGAGGGAGGGTCTATGTGCCGCCCGAGCCTGTGGGGGCATCGGAGGTCGGCACTATATACTACACGAGCGGCACCACAGGGAAGCCCAAGGGGATAACCCAGAGCGCCCTTGGCTACCCTCTAGCTCAGGCCTGGTGGTCCACGGCTCTCGGCATAAGGGATGGTGACGTCTGGTGGACCATCTCGGAGCTCGGCTGGCCCGTGTGGCCCATGGCTAACCTCTACGCCGCCCCCATAAGGGGCATAACGTCAGTGCTCTTTGAGGGCTACGTGGGCTACAGGCCCGACCTCTTTGCCAAGGTGGTTGAGAGGTTCGGGGTTACCTACGTCTGGACATCAACGACAACGCTATACACACTCAAGAGCTTAGGCGAGGAGTCGGTGAAGGGCGCCGACACCTCAACACTCAGGGTGATCCTCAACACCGGTGAACCCCTTAACGTGGGCGCCTGGCAGTGGTTCAGGGAGATGCTGCCTTACACTTACATAGCAGACGCCTACTGGATGACCGAACACCTGAGTCCCGTGGCCGGGACACCGCTGGGCCTCGGCGAGGTACCGTTTAGGCCTGGCTCAGCCGGCATATCGTTCTCACCCACCAGGTACGTCATTGTTGATGATGACGGTAATCCACTGCCGCCCGGCAGGAAGGGCTACATAGTGCTCAGGCCCTACAGCCCTGCCCTGGGCAAGATGTGGAACGACCCAGGCTACGAGCGCTACATAAAGACCTACTGGTCCAGGTTCCCAGGTTACTTCTACACCGGCGACTACGGCTATATGGACGAGGATGGCTACCTCTACGTGCTCGGCAGGGCTGATGACGTGCTCACGGCCGGGGGCCAGAGGGTGGGTACCATGGAGTTGGAGAGCGTCATAGGGACCCACCAGTCGGTAGCAGAGGTGGCGGCAGTGGGGATACCGCTGCCTGGAGGCAAGGGCGAGGCGCTGCTGGCGCTGGTTGTCCCCAAGACAGGGATCCAGCCCTCCGACGTACTAGCAGAGGACATAAAGGCCTACGCCAGGAATGCCGGGTTCATAGTTGACAGGGTGGTGTTCGTTAGGAAACTGCCCAAGACCAAGAGCGGCAAGATAATGAGGAGGCTCCTCAGGGCCACGCTGAGGGACGAGCCGCTTGGGGACATATCGACGCTAGACGACCCTGCAGCCTTCGAGGAGACGAGGAGGCTGCTGGAGCAGGTCAAGGAAGAGTTCAAGAAGATGATGGGCTAGGCCTCAGTGGTGCAACACAAGCGCCGGTATGACAAATATCGCCAGCATGAGGTTCATAAAGACTATGGCAGTTATTAATGTGTAGAGCCAGTCCCTTTCATGGCTGAACTGAGCTATACCTATAGCAACGCGCATAATTGGTGTAGCCATGAGCACTATGAGGCCCAGGAGTACGTAGGCCAGGCCGTTGAGGTGCGAGAGGCTTGAGGCGTTTATGTAGCTCACCGGTAGGCTTGAGGTGTTGACAATCGAGTGGATGGAGAAGAGCTGGGACAGCTGGTAGTAGCCGGCGCCGTGGTGGACAACGATGAGTATGATACCAAATATTATGAGAGTAGCCGAGATCAGGACGCCAACCCTAAGCGCCCATCCGATCAGGTCCTCGAAGGCTATCTGCCTGGGCACAGCCTGTCACCCCCTCAGTGGATCACCCCAAAGCCTCTTAACACCATCTCAATGCCAAGGAAGGCTAGAATTGCCGTGAATATGTACCTTATTAGCCTGTTGGTAATCTTTGGCAGTACCCTGGAGCCCATCATGGCGCCTAGCAGGACGCCTAGGGCTGTGAAGCCGGCCAGTATCGGCTGTATGAGGCCTGAGAACCAGTATATGGCGCTTCCACTGGCGGCCGTGACACCTATCATGAAGTTGCTAGTAGTCGTGCTGACCTTCATGGGCAGATTCATGGCCCAATCCATGCCTAATACCTTGAGGGCCCCGCTGCCTATGCCAAGCAAGCCGGACACGTAGCCGGCGAATAACATTATTATCTCGCCGAGCCACCACCTGACGCCATGGTACTTCACGGTCTGGTTCAGGGCTTCATCATAGTACTCGCCATAGAGCTTGAAGATCCTTGTAGTCCAGTCTGGCTTCATAGGCCGGGGCAGTTCAAGGCTGGACTTCTTCAGCTGAACGTATATCTGGCTCAGGAGCACGAGGCCGAAGATTATGTAAACTATGTACGCGAGATGGTGGGCATAAATGTAGGCTGCCGTGAGGGACCCCAATATTGAGCCCGTGGTGGTGGCTATCTCAAGCCCCATGCCTATCTTCACGTTAGTTATCCTGTCTCTGACGTAGGCGCTAGCTGCGCCACTGGAGGTGGCTATGGTGGATATCAGGCTGGCGCCAGTAGCGTAGGCTATGGGGATCCCTAGGAACAGCGTGTATATGGGTACGAGGAAGGTGCCGCCGCCCAGCCCCACTAGTGATCCCAGGAACCCTGATATTATGCTGGCTATGAGCACCAGGCCTATGAAGATGTCAAGTGGTAAGTGCAGCAATCCCCCTCCCTGTAAGACCAGCTATAGGGTCTCAGGTTAAAAAATACAAGAGTCTTATAGAAAAGTGTCAGAAACGGTTAATTATTTACATATAAGGCATTAATGAGCAACGTAAGGGAGGCCTTGGCCTGGGGCTAAGTGTTATTTTCAGCTGCTTAGCTGCTTGCAGGTCAATTGGGAATCCCTTGGAGAGCCTGGAGAGCTTCACCACAAAGATAGTGGCCATGAGGATAGCAGGTGACATAGTCCTCAGTGACAGCCCTGGCGCTTCGCTGAGGAAGTGGAGAGAGTACTTCGGGTTGAGCCAACAGGAGGTGGCCAAGACCATGGACATCTCGCCCAGCGTTCTGAGTGACTACGAGAAGGGCCGCAGGAGCCCTGGAACCGGGTTCGTGAAGAGGTTTGTCAGGGCCCTGCTAGCTATAGATGAGCAGAGGGGCTCAAAGAGGATCGAGAACCTCATCAAGGCCCTTGGAATACCGATCAGCGGCGTCATTGACATGCAGGAGTTCTCAAGGCCCCTTACCATGGCGGAGCTGGTAGAGGCTGTTGACGGGATCCTGCTCTACCCTGAGTACCCCACCAGAGTCCTGATATACGGCTACACCATGGTTGACAGCATAAGGGCTATAATCGAGCTGTCCAGCATGCAGTTCTACTCTCTGCTCGGCTCCGTGCCCGAGAGGGCTATAGTGTTCACAAGGGTTACCGCAGGCAGGAGCCCTATGGTGGCCGTGAGGGTCTCGCTAGTCAAGCCTAGCGTAGTGGTGATTCATGGACCCAGAAGGAGCATAGACTATCTCTCACTACAGCTCGCTGTAGTGGACAGGGTGCCGCTGATCATAAGCACGGTGGGCAGCGTCGAGGAGCTTATGGGTAGGCTGAGGGCAAAGGCCATAATGTCCTCAAGGTGACCCCTTAAGCCTCAGTATGGCCTCGGCTATGTCCCCCTTGGCCTCAATTAGGGCCCTTCTAGCGGTCTCTATGTCGACACCTGTCTGCTCGGCAACAAGCCTCGCGTCTTCGTCACTTACGCTTGACGTCTGGGCCTGCTGGGCCTGTGGGCCTGGGGCCTCCTTTGGTTCCCCAACCACGTAGAGCATTGTTGGCTGTCCTCTGGCCCTGACCACGACCACCTGTGGACTCTCAATGATAAGCCTCCTTCCGTCCCCCAGCTCTATTGTAACCCTTGAGGCATCAAGGTCCTGGGCCTCTATGCCCATCCTCTTTAGGGTTCTCCTGAGCTCCCTAGGGCTGAAGGCCACCGAGTCCCACTCGTGTCGCCCGACACCTAGAACAACTAATATAGCCTGTTGCGCCAGCAGAGCCCAGGACCAAGGACAGGTGTAACCTAGAGTTGAGCGAAAGCGGCAACGTAAAGTTAAGGATACTTGGAAGCGGCAGGGAGGTCGGAAGGGCAGCCATAGCTGTGGAGCACAAGGGCAGGATAGTGCTTATGGACTATGGCGTTAACTTTGATGAGAATGAGATGCCACTATACCCTCTTCACGTGAGGCCCAAGGATTTAGAGCTCGTGGTTCTCACCCACAGCCACCTCGACCACATAGGGGCTGCCCCAGCCCTCTTCCTCTCCACAAGACCAAGGCTCGTGGGCACGCCCCTGACCCTTGACGTCAGCAGATACCTGCTCTACGATATGATAAAGCTGAACGGCCCTAACCTAATATTCGATGAGAAGAGCGTTAATGACATGCTTTCCTCTGCCGAGGCCCTAGGCTACGAGCAGTCAATAGAGGCCGGGGACTTCGAGGTGACCCTGATGCACAGCGGCCACATACCTGGCTCAGCCTCAGCTCTAGTTGACGTGGGCGGACACAGGATCCTCTACACGAGCGATATGAACACGATAGACGTTAAGCTTACGAGTGGCCATAAGCTAGCAGGAACAAAGGTTGACACAGTGGTAATAGAGTCGACCTACTCAAATATGATCCACCCGCCGCGCGAGCGCATGGAGAAGGAGTTCTATGAGTCAGTTATGGACGTAGTCAGTAAGGGTGGCACAGTCCTGGTGCCCGCGTTCAGCGTGGCCAGGGGCCAGGAGATCATGTGCCTGCTTGAGGAGAAGGGTTTCGGCTACCCTACCTGGATAGACGGGATGATAAGGTCAATTACTGAGGTCTACCTGGCCCATGGCTCTTTCCTCAGGGATTCGAGGCTGCTGGCCAAGGCCTACAACGAGCAGAACGTGGTCAAGGGCTGGGGCGACAGGCGCAGGGCACTCAAGGAGCCCGGAGTGATAATAGCTAGTGCGGGCATGCTGAAGGGAGGGCCTAGCCTCTACTACTACGGCAAGCTTGCCTCTAACGAGAGGGCTGGAGTGTTCCTGGTGAGCTACCAGGCCCCTAACACGCCCGGCCGCCAGGCACTTGAGGAGGGCATATTTGTAAATGAGACAAGGAAGGTGCCTGTGAGGGCCAGGCTCCAGCTCTTTGACTTCTCAAGCCACGCCGACTGGAAGGGCGTGATAGAGACCATAAGGGGGCTCAGCGGAGTCCAGAGGGTTGTGCTGGTCCATGGGGAGCCGGATGGCCAGGCCCTACTGGCAGAGAGGATAAGGAGGGAGCTGCCTAACTTAGAGGTGCTGGTCCCCAACAACGGTGATGAGATAGTGCTTGACTAAGGCCTATGATGACTTTGCCGAGTGCCGAGCCGAGAGGCGATGAGGTAAGGGACCTTGCCTGAGGCTCTAGAGGCCTAGGACGTGCCTGGCGAACTCCAGGAAGCCCGCGCCGCCAGGTCTTGAGGCCACGTGCTTCACAGCCCTCTTAACGGTCTCTGCTGCGTCGCTGGGGCAGCCGGAGTAGCCAGCGAAGGCCAGCATGTCGAGATCGTTCTCACCGTCACCTATGGCTGCCAGCTCCTCCTTACTCACGCCTATCATCCTCAGCGCCTCCTCAAGCCCCCTCGACTTAGACTCTCCAGCTGGCCCGAGGTGGAGCGCGTAGCCGCTCCAGAGGGCCGTCGAGTTGTACTCTTTAGCCAATTCCATGGCCTTGGCCACCAGGGTCTCAAGCCGCTCGCGCGGGGCCCTGGGAGGGTGGAAGCCCATGTCATGGAACCTGAACTGGTTCTGCCAGCTGTCAGCGAAGCCGAGCCTCCTGACCTCTTTTATCAGCCCTTCTGGCGGCCTGCCCTCGCACACGTGTATAGTAGAGCCGTGGTAGAATATGATACAGCCGTTCTCAGCTATCACGGGCCCGCTTGCGCCAAGGTACACCCTCAGCCCCGCAGTGACTGGGAGGCTGTTGCCCGAGACCAGCAGCACCTTGACCCCTCTTGACTCCAGCAGCCTCACACCCCTGACCGCGTTGATACTGATCCTTATGTTGCCCCTCCTGACTGTGAGCGTGCCATCCACATCGGTGGCTACAGCCCTTATCTTCATCTTCCCCAGGATGTTATGGGCCTGGCCATTAAAAGGGTAGACGTAGGTTATTTTAGTAAAGATCTAGGCTATTGCTTAATATAAACTATTAATTCTATCTGCTACATTCCGATAATTTAGAAGACAGGTTAGGTGAAAGCATGAATAGCATCAGGGAGCTCATAGCGTCGAGGAAGCTGATCAAGGACCCAAGCTTCGTGCTGTCACAGATGAAGGACGGGGATGTCGTTGCTATATCTGGCTTCAACGAGATAACGTCCCCCGACTACCTCATTGAGGAGCTCTACAGGCTTTACCTCAAGACTGGTCATCCCAGGAACCTCTTCATAATAAGCGACACCTTTCCTGGGCTCCCAGGTAGGGGGCTTGACAAGGTAGCGAGAATGATGTATGAGCGCGGTGACAGGGACTTCATAAGGGGCATGCTGATAGCCTTCTATGGCTGGAGCGAGACCCTTCAGAAGATGGTAAAGGAGGAGTGGTTCGAGGCCTACGCATGGAGCATCGGCATTCTGGCCTACTGGTTCAGGGAGGTAGGCAGCGGGAGGCCAGGCGTGCTGACGAGGGTAGGTCTCAACACCACTGCCGACCCTAGGCAGGACGGCGCTGCCCTGAACGAGACCGCTAAGGAGAGGAGGACAGTCAAAGTCCAACTGATCAGCATAGATAACAAGGATTACCTGCTCTACACGGCGCCCAAGCCCAGGTGGGCCCTGATAAGGGGCAGCACAGCAGATGAGATAGGCAACCTCTCGCTCGAGGACGAGGCCTCCTACGGCACCGTGCTTAACATAGCACAGGCCACTAAGGCCATGCCTGAGAAGGGCACTGTAATAGCTCAGGTGCTCAGGCTGGCCCGTTACGGGAGCCTCAACCCTAAGTCAGTTGTTGTCCCAGGCCCCCTTGTGGACTACGTGGTGGTGGCGCCCAAGGAGTACCACTGGCAGTCCTGGAGCTACGACTACGATCCGGTGGTGGCCGGCAGGATCATACCGCCGCTGGAGAGGGAGCAAAGGGGCGAGCTGCCGCTAGACGAGAGGAAGGTCATAGCCAGAAGGGTCACGCTGGAGCTGGTGAGGCTTATAGAGAAGTACGGGAGGCCAATAGTTGTCAACCTTGGCGTTGGCATACCCACACTTGTCGGTGAGGTTGCCGTTGAGGAGGACATAAGCGATGCGCTGGTGCTCACCGTGGAGTCAGGCACGTGGGGAGGCAAGCCCCTCTACGGCTACGATTTCGGCATCTCCATAGGGGCCTTCGCCATCCTCTCGGTACCTGACCAGTTCACAATGTACGAGGGAGGTGTCATAGATGCCGCCTCGCTGGGCTTCATGCAGATCGACGAGGAAGGCAACGTAAACTCATTCTATTCAGAGGCCAGGATACCGGGGCCTGGAGGGTTCCCAGCAATAGCCAGCGGCTCTCCCAACATAATCTATGCGGGCCTCTTCACGGCCGGGAAGGGAGGCAAGTACGAGATAGGCAATGGGAAGCTTAAGATACTCAACGACGCGCCTATAATCAAGTTCGTGAGGAAAGTAGCTAAGATAGGGTGCTCCGCCAAAGTAATGATGGAGCAGGGCAAGGAGGTTCTCTACGTAACTGAGAGGGCAGTGTTCAGGCTGATGCCTGAGGGCCTCGAGCTGGTGGAGGTCGCGCCGGGCGTCGACCTAGAGAAGGATGTGCTGGCCAGGATGGAGTTCAAGCCAATAATGAGGGATGAGCCGAGGATCATGGACGAGAGGATCTTCAGCCAGAGGAGGATGGGGCTCAAGGAGGACGTCATCAAGGCCCTGAGGGGCTGAGGTCTCATCCTTTAGCTCCCCTTTTTAATTCCCTCAGCCTCGACGCCCTGAGGCGCCTTGAGCTGCGAGCTTAAGGCCAGAAAGGGCCTCATAAGGGCTTCAGTAGTAGTTAAGGAGGGAAGGATAGCTGACATCTCAATAACAGGAGACTTCATGGTGATGCCTGAGGACGTGGTCTTCAGGCTTGAGGGCGAGCTTAGGGAGGTTCCCGTCCAGAGGGAAGCCGTGAAGCAGGCAGTAGCCAGAGCCCTCGAGGGCGCGAGCCTCGTTGGATGCACCATAGACGACTTTGTGGACGTGATATTGTGTGCAACGGGTGAGCAGGGTTGAGGCTGAGAGTACTGCTCTTCGAGGAGCCAGAGGACCCCAGCTACAACCTTGCCTTTGAGGAGGCCCTGCCCAGAGCCGTGGGCTGCGGGGTCTCGCCGCCAACACTGAGAATATGGAGGAACAAGTCGGCAGTGATAATAGGCTACTTCCAGAGGGCTGAGGAGGAGGTTAACCTGGACGAGGCCAAGCGCAGGGGAGTCGAGGTAGTCAGGAGGTTCACGGGGGGAGGCGCTGCCTACCATGACATGGGAAACATCAACTACGCGCTTTCAGTGCCGGCAAGCTGGGCAGGCCCGGAGAGCCCCATAGATTACATCTTCGGGAAACTCATAAGGGGGCCAGTAGAGGCCCTGAGGTCCCTGGGCTTTGAGGCCTCTCTGGAGAACGTGAACGACATAGTCGTCTCGAGCAGGAAGGTCAGCGGCACGGCAGCGACTGTGTCCTGGGGCTCCGCCTTTCTCCACGGGGCCATGTTAATCAATGCCGACCTGAGCGCACTCGCAGCCGTGCTCAAGGTCTCGCCGAGGAAACTTATAGACAAGGGGGTCTCGAGCGTCAAGTACAGAGTGACAAACCTATCGACCATAAGGGAGGTCTCGATGGCGCAGCTGGTCGAGGCCTTATCGTCCTCCTTCGCCAAGGTGTTGGGCCTAGAGGGTTACTACTTTGACATGCCGTCGCCGCTTGAGCTTGAGATAGCGGACGCGCTCTACGAAAAGTATTCCGACAGGAGGTGGAACATGGAGAGAGCCCCTCACTCTGACTTCCCAGTAGTAGAGGCAAGGGTCAGGGAGTTCTGCCACCGCTAGCCTATACATGCCACCTATAAACTCACAGCTTAAATTCTGCGCTTGCAAGTCAGTGCTACTGGTGTAGGCGTATGAGTAGCCCGTGGACCTCTAAGGTAAGTGATGTCGCTCGTAAGGACGTCGTCTCCCTGACCCCTAACGCGACCATACGTGACGCAGCGAGAGCCATGTATGACAGCGGCACCGGGAGCGTCGTGATAACTACAGCAGAGGGAGTTGTCATAGGTATATTCACAGAGAGGGACCTGGCGCGCGTGGTGGCTCAGGGCCTTGAACACTCGACCCAGCTAGGCTCAGTAATGACTAAGAACCCTGTCACGGTTAAGGCCTCTGACCCCCTTCTCAAGGCACTTGAGGTCATGGCTGAGAGGAAGATCAGGCATCTACCAGTGGTTGACGACAGCGGCAAGCTCGTAGGGATACTCACCTCTAGGGACATTGTAGACATAACCGAGAAGTACCTGGCGTCGATGGGTTACGTACCTGAGTGACTAGGAGCTTCCAGAGAGCAGGTCGTAGGTTATCAGGCCGACTGCGAGGTCTATCAGGACTATCCCGTATATCTCAATAGAGGCCCCTGGAGGCCACCTGATTAGGGCCGCGCCCACGGGGCCTAGGATCCCTATGGCCATCTCTGCCGCTCCAGTGATCCTTGAGCCACCTGATGCCAGAGTGCCTGCGGCCCAGACTATGACAGCTATGTCAGCCTGTACGAAGAACCATAGGGACACGAAGTCGTGGGGATACGTGCCCTCGTGGTAGTAGCCTATGAGGGCCAGAAAGATGGCGGCAACTCCCAGCAGCGAGGCGCCGGCAACGTGGAGCTTCACCTCCGAGGCGTAGGCAGCGTAGGAGCTGAAGGCGGCCATGATGACAGCCACAGTCATCATGCCGCAGTTGTAGACGTAGGGGTACGACGCCCTCGGACCACCAAGGTCGCTGAAGGGGTAAGGGACTATTGAGAACCAGGGGTTGAGGAAGGCTGAGAGCAATATCACTACCCAGGCGAGGCCTACGGCTATGATGCCTAGGTAGGCGGGCCAGCGCGAACTCAAGTCTGCATCCTGGAGCGCATAGGCCTTAGGCCTTAAGTGCTCATGTAGAGGAACAGCTGTGCATAGGGGTACTCCCTCAGGCCCTCTACTATGTTCTCGAGTCTCTGCGACCTCCTCGCTACGAACAGGACGTAGCCCATGTTCATGAGCTCCTCCAGCCTGCCCTCCCTGGCAAGGCGTAGCGCTTTCCTGTGTGCCGAGGGCGAGTAGCCAAGCGCCCTTCCCGACAGCCTCAGGTACCTGGCCGAGACCTCTGCAATAGCCTTCGAGGAGCCTACTACAGTAACGGACCCCTCCCCCACCGAGGCCTCTATCTCAGCTGCAAGTCTGGCGGCCTGATCAGCGCACTCAGCCAAGGTCTCGCACTCCACGGCCTTGCCAAGCTTAGGCGCATTCTCAGGGGGCCTCAGGCCGGTTGCCAGGGCCCTGTCCACGAGCTCCTTGAACTTGGAGTCAGCAGCGGCCGGCCCTCCCCTGGCCCTAGCGGCCACGACTTCATCAAGTACGCGGCCCAGTTCCTCAACCTTTGCCCTCTCCCTCCTCGAGATCCACAGCGCGGTCACGAAGGTCTCAGGGTCAAGGTACCTGAGAGGCCTAGGCCTTCTGGGCGCGTAGACTAACATAAGGGGGCCGCGGAGAGGACTTGAGTCGCAGCCAGATATGGGGGAACTGGAGTAGGCTATTGAGCCATCAGGGCACTCGTTAATGTACGCTTCGCCGTCGGCCTCGAGCTCCCTAGACCTGAGCGCCACGCACCTGCCTCCTCTCAGCTCAACGCACCACCCCAGGACCTCCTCGACGGCCCGGCGTCCCTTGCTGTAGGTTGCCAGCTCACCCCTGATTATCTCATAATCTATGATTCCACTGGCTCTCAGGACATCAGCGTACTTCACCAGACCCCATGGCGACCCCTTGGGCAGAGGCAGGACTACTAAGTTACCCCTTACGGACTCGAAGGCCCTGGCCACCCTGTTGTGGAGTCTGAGGACGCCCAGGGGGCTGACTGACGATGAGGACGCCATGGAGGCCCTGACCCTGAGATCCTCGGGATTGTAGAGCACCACGGCCCTTGAGGGCCTCCCGTCACGTCCTGCCCTACCTATCTCCTGGTACAGGTCCTCTATGCTATCGCTTGGCATGAGGTGGAGGGTCCACCTTATGTTAGGTATGTCAACGCCCATGCCGAAGGCCTTGGTTGCCACCACAACCTTTGGCCCTGAACCCGTCCTGGAGCTCCTATAGATAGCACGTTCAAGCCTCCTCCTCTCCCCGTCGCTCAACTGTCCGTGATAGTAGACAGCCTCAACGCCAAGAGCAGTCTTGACCCTGTCTGCTACCTCCTTGGCGTTGAGCCATGACATTGAGCTACTGTCCACAAATGGCACAAAGGCAATGCCTATCCACCTGCCCCCCTGGGAGTCCGCCCACGAGATGAGCTGGGAGGCCAGCCCAATTGCTACCTCAAGCCTCTCGGGGCCCGAGGGCGCCGGAACCACGTCAACTGAGATCTCTGGCCTGAGGCTAGGAGCCCTCATTACTACTGGCCTGCCGCTGTAGCTAACTGTCTTCTCGTCGCCACTGGCCATCTGGAGCCTATATTGGTCGTACTGGCCTCTGGGATAGTCGAGGAGCTCCATTAGGTCGTCAACAACGTCAGGCGGCGCCGAGGCTGTTAGCGCTATGACTGGGGGCCACCCATCCCTCCTCAGCTTAACGACCTCTGAGGCCATGTAGAGGTAACTAGGCCTGAAGCTGAGGCCCCACCTTGACACCGAGTGGGCCTCGTCAAGGACTAGCAGCGTGGGGCCAGCTTCCATCAGTTCCCCTCCAGGGCCGAGGTTGAAGCCCTCAGGGGTTACGTAGAGGAGGTCCAACACGCCGGCCCTGGCGAGCCTAACGAGCTCACGCCTCCTTGAGCCGGACACGCTCGAATCTATGTAGGCTGCCCTGAGACCTCTCCTCGTTGCCCCCTCGACCTGGTCATGCATTAGGGCCCTGAGCGGGCTGATAACTAGCGCCGAGGAGCCGAGACCCATGTCAGACATGGCCACGGCAAGGGACTGAAATATGGCGCTCTTGCCAGCTCCGGTGGGCAGTATTATCACTTCAGCTGTCGGCCTCCCACTGGCTACCATCATGGCCATTACCTTCACGGCGGCCAGCTGATAGGGCCTGAGCTTCAGGCCTCCCCAGAGCCTGCTGAAGATCTCCTCAGTCTCTGTTTCGAGATCCTCAGCAACGACCTTATACCGCGCTGGGCTGGCACCAGGGTCGACGAGCTCGACGCCGTCCTGCTGGGATGAGCAGGCTGGGAGGAGCCTTGAGACCGCGGAGGCTCCCAGGGACCTCAGAAGGGCCAAGGCCTGGCTGACGGCCTCCTCGCAGGTGCTCGGTGCCCTCTCACCTCTTGGCAGCAGGCGCTCAGGGAACATCACGACCACCGACTCGGCCACGGCGGGTAGGTAAGGCATGGAGAGGGCCTCGTCCCAGGTGACTACAGCAAGGCCCCCGAGGAGCCATGAGTCCGGGTCAGAGGTAGCATCGACGAGACCGAGGCCTGACCTTAGCAGGGCTCTCTTGAGGGCTCTCGATGGCACCACAAGGAGGCCCCTTGATGCCCCATTCAGCATGGCGAGCGCCGCTCCCAGGGCCTCGGCGAGCCCGCTGAGGCCAGGGCCGGGGGCCCTCCCATAGGCCTTGACCCTCGGCCCTCTGGCCTGATCAGCTGCCGTTGCCTGGAATCTCATGGCTTTATTGCGCCTCGGCGTGAGCCCCACGGCCCTCAGTAGCTCCTCCTCCATTTCAACTACCCTAGCATCATAGGGCCCAGAGCAGCCAGGCCTGAGGCAGTCATAGCTGGCCTGCTGGGGATCCTCCTCCACTAGCTCCAGGTCCCAGGGCTCCACCTGCTGCCCCTGGGCCGGCAGTGACTCGTTAACCTCAGCGACTTCCCTTATGGCGTCAGCCAGCGCCGCACCAAGGGGGTTCACGCCAGACCTTGATAGCATGTAAGCCCTAACCACGTCACCTCCTCTGGCCCTAATGGATCTCAGGGCCGTCCTGAGCAACGGGTCGTGAGGCTCGCGGGTTCCCAGCCTGACTGGCCTCCACACTGGAGCCGTGACCCTTGGTCTGTCCGTGACCGTAATCCCCTTGGCACGCCCCAGGCCGGCTGTTGAGGGCGCAGCCCACGACTCCGCCTCACCTACCTCCAGCAGGTTCCTCGCGGCTCTGAGGGCCTCAGGGAGCAGGTCCCACTCAGCCTTTCCCCTCTCGAGGACCCTGACGGACTCTAGGGCTATCCTTAACACTATGGAGGTCAGCGGCGCTGATGGGCTGACCTCAAGCCCATATGCAAGGGCAGCTATCGAGGGCGGCACCTCAGGGAAGGCTATAGAGGCCAGGAGCCTCACGTCAGCCCCGACGCTAGTGCAGTCGCCCCACCTGAGCGCCACCCTCGGCGATGCCAGCTCAAGTATCTGGTCTATGAGCTCCTCGGGAGGCGGAGCCCTCCATGATGATCCAGGGGGCGGTAGCCTTGAGGTGACACCGTCAATCATGATCTCAACGCCAGCCCCGGCACAGGCCACCACCATTAGCCTTGAGCTGCCGGAGAGCCTAGGTGCCTCCCCGAGGAGCCTCGAGGCCTCGGCCTCCCACTTGGCCGCCCCAAGGGCCATTAGTCCCGCCCTGGCAGCCCTAAGCGCCGACGGGGGCACGCGGCAGCCCGAGAGGGCGAGCCTTACCACGTCCTCGTAGAGGCCTAAGGACATGAGCCTCTCGGCTAGCTCCTCTGACCTGTTTGGGCAGCCCCTGAAGGACCTCAGGGCTGCTGAGATCTCATGAGGCTCCACGGAGCCCCTGAGGGCTTCGTCAGCCAGGGCCACGAGATCTGAGGTTACTCTATACCTTACTAGGGCCCTGAGCCTTTTGATGGCACCATACCTATAGGCCAGGTACCCAGCGGAGGCG
>DAJS01000023.1:41083-43051 GCA_002496425.1 Acidilobaceae archaeon UBA162 | reverse complement strand
CGCTCTAATTGGGGGAGAGGCCCGGCCGGCTAGACATCAACAACCACAGTCATGTCACTCATTAGGAACCTGTACAGCTTCCTGACTGTTGACTCCTTGAGGTTCACCACCTTGGCTACGCTGGCCTGGCTTATGTCATATCCGTGGAGCCTTGCTACAAGGTAGACTGCCGCGGCGGCTATAGCCTCAGGCCTCTTGCCGTAGGGCACCTTGTTCCCAGACCTCAGCGAGGTCCTTATGAAGGTCAGGGAGTCGTTGGCTACCTGTTGTGGCAGGCTCAGCTCAGAGACTATCTTATTGACGTAAGTCATGGACCTCTCTAGCAGCTTAGCGTAGGCGTCACCTGACGAACCGAGCGTCACGGCCCTGAGGCCCTCAAGGGCCCCGGACTCGTTGAGCCTCCTCAGACCCTCCCATAGGTCATCATCGTTAATTTCGAAGAAGTCCACCAGCTCGCCCTTGGAGACGCCTAGGTTGTAGAGCTCTATAACCTTCTCCAGGGCAGCTGCCACTATCTGCTTCTTATCCCTTCCCACTGAGCGCTTGCTCCTCTCAACGTAGGCCCGCAGTATGGTTCCTAGGGTCTGCCTGGCTGCGTTTGGTAGCTCGAAATGATCCGCAGCCTCGTTGGCCAGCTTGAACAGAGAGACCGCTGAGGACTCACCGTTCAGCAGCGGGTGGGCCCTGGAGATCCTCTGCCTCAGGTCGTTGACCCTCTTCAGCACTGAACGCGACCTAGGCCTGATGAACGTGACGTCGCCTATTCCAAGGTCGTGCCTCAACATGTTGTTAGTTGCGCTAGTGCGCTCAAGCCCCTTCACCGAGCCTGTCGAGTCTATGTATCTCCACTCCGGCCAATCAGTTATGTTGTCCTTATCATCTAGAACAAAGCCGCACTTGGGACAGACTAAGTATCCCCCCTCACCTATCACGAGTGGGGTTCCGCACATGGGGCACCTGGGGGTGCTAGATATGGACAAACATATCACCTCCTGCGCCTTCTGCCACGCCTCCTACGCCCCTCAGGTACCTGGAGGAACAGCTCGTCACCAATGGAGACCATGGCCCCAGGGCTGAGCCTGACAACTGCGTATGGGTGGGCCACGGACCCTATGACGTCAGATGCTATGCCCACCCTGGCTCCCTTCGAGTCCAGGACAGGCAGGCCGTAGCGGTAGGCCCTGGGGTCCAGGCCCTCTAGCTCAACCGTGGCGAAGCCCTTGGGCAGGCTGACCACCTTGCCGATCCTCCTGAGCAAGGCTGCGCCCAGAGGGGCGCTGCAGGTAGCAAAATTATCTGTAGGGCCCTAACCTGGGAAGAGGCTCACTTGGTTCACAGGGACAAGTTGAAACATGCAAGTAGGACTATCAAAAACTGGGGCGGAAACTAAGGGGTCTGAGTAGCTGTATACCCTACACCTTAAGGACGGATACCTCACGCAAGGTCCTTTAAGTCCTGCCTTGCCCTATCCGAGGCCCTTCCCACCACGGGCTCCCCGTGGCCAGGCAGGAGGACGTCGAAGTCGAGCGTCAGCAGTCTCGACCTGACAGCCTGGACCGCCTGCCTGTAGTTAGCACTGAACTGAGGCGGCGGGCCCTGGATCTTCCCCTCCACGAAGTTAAGGTTGTCGCCAGCGAACAGGAGCCTGCCGTCATAGAGCGCTATGGAGCCTGGCGTGTGTCCTGGCACATGTATGACTTTGAGTCCGGCTACTGTGTCGCCATCCTTCAACAACACGTCGGGTTTAACTGGCCTGAACCACTTGTAGGCCTCTACTGTCTCCCTAGGCGCCTCGGGGGGCAGCGGCGGGGGCCTGAGGCCCTGTAGGTAGGGGGCGTCGTCCTCATGTATGTATACCTTGGCGCCTGTGGTAGCCCTTAGGGCCTCGGCGCTGCCGGAATGGTCTATGTGGAAGTGGGTAAGCACAATGGCCTTGACGTCCCTGGGCTTTAAGCCCAGGGACCTGAG
>DAJS01000023.1:39513-41040 GCA_002496425.1 Acidilobaceae archaeon UBA162 | reverse complement strand
ACCAGGATGTATATGTTTCCGTGCGTCTCAATCACCGGTATCCTGTACAGCCCAGGGACTACCTCACTCGCCCTGGCTGACAAGGCGGGTCCTGACTTAATGCAGCGAGCTGATATATAGGAGTTAAGTCTATATTGGCTATAGCAACGCCTTCCCTCCTAAAATAAGTTCCCACCTCAAGCCAGGTCGGAGCGGCCGTGTGGCTTGGGCTGGGGATAGCCTACATAGCTGGTCTCTCAGTGGTTGACTTCACGCTCTTCAACTACATAGGGTTCTACACAGGCATCTCAGACATGGACTTTGGCATAATAGGGGCTGCGTGGAGCACAGTGTTCATGCTATCCTCAGAGCTCCTAGGCAGGCTCGCCGACAGGGGTAACTACCGCCTCCTGGCGATCATATCACTGGCCTCAGCAACAGCTATGGCATCCCTGCTGGTGGCCTCCAGATCCCTGGTAATCCTTACTGCGGCCTACATGTTTCATGCGCTCTCCGTGGCCTCGGCGAACCTGTCCCTCTCGACAGGCATATTCGAGCTTGAGGATTACTCTCGCTGGAGTCCCGACGTCCAGGGCCAGAGGCTGGGCCTCTACGGGCTCAGGGGCATGGCGCTTCTGGCCATAGCTCTGCTGGCCCCCACAGCGGCGCTGGTCTCAAGAGTTATCACTGCGGCAGCTGCCATTGTCCTGGCCGTCGCAGCCGCATACGTTGCTCTTCTGCCCTCGGCCCATCTCTATGGACTCTTCAGGAAGCTCAATAGGCTCGAGAGAAACCTATCGCTTGCGAGCCCTTACCTGTTATCGGTAGGCGCCCTGACGTTAGGAAGGGTTGACTTAGTAATGTCTGTGGCCAACGGACTCTCAAGGGCCAGAGGCTCGAGGCCTATGGCGGTCTCTGCCTCAGCCTTCATGGCTACATTCGTTGGTGATTATATGCTTACTGCCCTTCCCCTCATGCTCAGGGGAACTCAGCTCACCTTTGGGCCCTACGCCCTTGCCTTTGGGGTGGCGGCCCTGCTTGGAACTTTGTTACTCCTCTTCATAGCCTCAGGGCTCCCATCTAAGGCGCTGCTGGCGCTGCTCCTGGCTGTTAGGGGCCTTTGGCTGCTGGCAGGGCTCAGGCTCCTGGTCCTGGGCCTCCTGGGCCTCATCATCTATACCGTTGGCTATGTGGCTCTCTTTGCCCTGATAGACATCTACCTCTACACGTACTACTACACCATGTTAGGGGGCTATGGGGTCCATGGATACATGATAATGAGGGAGATGGGCTCCATGGTGGGCTCCCTTATGGCAGGCCTGGCCCTCATGGCCGGGCAGTGGACCTTCCTGGCCGTGCCCTCAGCCGTTGCCACGGCCTCCGTTGTTGCCATCTTAGCGAGCTGAGCCCATAGGCCGTAGCGTAGGCAGCCCTCTTGTGCACCATGTGCTTTCCCTGAGCGCTAAGGCTACAACCATGATGACCTCTAGAACCGTTGATACAACCCCTATGTTAACAGACGACTTTTACGTTAAGTGTACCTAGAAT
>DAJS01000023.1:33837-39480 GCA_002496425.1 Acidilobaceae archaeon UBA162 | reverse complement strand
CAGGCCTTGCGCGTGGGCTGCTGCGGCTGGTGCGAGTCGAGAAGCAAGTACTTCAACAACTTCGATACTGTGGAGCTCCAGGACACTTTCTATGACCAGCCTGACCCAGAGAGGCTGGCAAGGCTAAGGTCCGAGGCGCCCAAGGGCTTCGTGTTCGCCATGAAGGCCTGGCAGGCAATAACCCACCCCCTTGACAGCCCTACGTGGCGTCGCGCCAAGGTCAGGCCTGACAGGTCAAAGGCAGATCGCTACGGGCTACTGAGGACCACCAAGGAGAACCTAGAGGCCTGGGACCTTGTGGCTAGGGCCGCAAGGGCCCTAGGGGCCAGGGTTGTAGTGATCCAGACCCCTCCTTCCTTTGGCTATAGCGAGGTAAACGAGGGTCAGGCCAGGGAGTTCCTGGCAACGGTGGCTAACGAGAGCTTCATAGTTGGCTGGGAGCCCAGGGGCACCTGGCTGGAGCACTACGAGGCAGTAGCCAGGATACTTGGGGGCCTGGACAACGTGGTTCACGTTGTCGACCCCTTCAGGGCATCACCGGCCGTGACTAGGGAGGTGGCCTACTACAGGCTCCATGGCATTGGGGGGCGTGAGGTCAACTACCGCTACAGGTACACGGACTCTGACCTCTCTAGGCTCTGCCAGCTAGTGAGCTTAGGCCCAGAGGAGGTCTACATAATGTTCAATAACATCTACATGAGGACCGATGCCCTGAGGTTCAAGGCCCTCTGCGGGGCGCAACGAGCTCCAACATAAATACCTGCCAGGCATATGAAGGCCCCAAGGGCCTCTTGAGCTCTAGCTGCGCGTTCTGTAGGATAGCAAGGGGTGAGGAGAAGGCCTATGTGGTCTACGAGGATGAGCACGTGATAGCCTTTCTCGACATAAACCCCATCTCCGAGGGCCACATACTGGTGGCTCCCAAGAGGCACTACGAGAGGCTCTCATGCATGCCGTCGGATGAGCTGGAGGCGCTGGCCAGGGGCCTTCAGAGGGTCTTGGTGATGGTAGAGAGGGGCCTGTCAAGGGACTACAACGTAGTGGTTAACACTGGAAGGGGCGCAGGCCAGGTTGTAATGCATGTTCATGTGCACGTAGTGCCAAGGTACCCAGGCGACGGGCTGAGGGTTACCATGACGCAGAGGCACAGGTTGACTGAGGAGGAGGCGGTTAGAGTTCTGACAAAGCTTAATGAGGCTAAGGCTGGGACTGGCTCTTGATCACCTGGCCCTCTTTGATCACAATTGTTACCCTCTTGGGATCCAGTAACACGCTTACATCATCAAGTGGGTTGCCGTCAACTGCTATTACATCGGCCAGGTAACCCTTAGCTATCACTCCAGCCTTCCCCTCCAAACCAGCGGCCTCGGCGGCAAGCCTGGTAGCAGACATGAGCGCTTCAGCAGGGCTCATGCCGACCTTATCGACCATCATCTTGATCTCCAGCGCGTTCTCGCCATGCCTTCCCACGCCACCTGAGAAGTCAGTGCCCGTGGCTATCTTGACGCCCATCCTGTAGGCACTCCTCACGTTCTCCGCATGTATCTCTGCCAGCTCAGCTATCTTCTTCATGCCCCACTCGGGCACGCCCAGCCTCTGGCCCTCCCTGAGCAGCACCTCGTCTATCGCAAATGTGGGCACGCACAGTGCGCCCGACTTTAGGACCTCTTGGGCTGCCTCCTCGTCAATGAGGTCGCAGTGGGCTATCACCTTGACGCCTGCCCTAGCGGCGTTGACTATTCCTGTCTTACCTTCAGCGTGGGCGTGAACCCACCTGCCTGCGGCCCTGGCCTCGTCAACTATGGCTGAGAGCTCATCAAGGGTGAACTGCCTGTACTCCGGCCTGTCCCTCTGGCTAAGCACTCCGCCCGAGGCCATTACCTTTATGAAGTCCGCACCCTCCCTCATGGCGTATCTCGCGGCCTTCCTACACTCCTCAGTTCCGTCGCATATGAGCGAGACAAAGGGCGTCAGCTTCCTGGTGGTCCTGTAGTCCACATACTCTACAGGCATGTAGTGAATGTCCCCATGTCCGAAGGTCTGGCTAAGCACGGGCCCCGCTGCGACGACCCTTGGACCAGCTATGGTACCCTCCTTAACTGCGTCCCTGAGGTGGAGTCCTACTATGGAGCCAGCGTCTACAACTGTAGTGAACCCGGCGTTTATCAGCGCCTCAAGGTCCTTGACAGCCCTTGCAAAGAAGACGCCAATGGGCGTGAGTAGGTCCTCCTCGATCTTGCCTGACCTCGAGCCTGTCAAGTGCATGTGGGCATCTATGAGGCCTGGCATCAGGAACGAGCCCCTGAGGTCGATAACCTTCGCGTCCTCAGGCACCTTGACCTCGCCAACTGTGCCCACGTCAGCTATAGTGCCGCCGTCGACAACTACCGTGCCTCTGAAGGGGGCCCTGCCCGTAGCGTCAAAGATGAGCGCGTTGTAGAGCGTGAGCTTAGACAAGGCTTAAGCACCTGACACTAGTCCTAGTGGAGTAAGGCCCTAATTTAGCCTTAGGCTCTTGTCCGCGGCAGAACCCAAGGGCCTTAGGCCTTGGCCTGTGAGCTGGCCTTGACCTCCTCAACGGCCTTCATTATGGCCTTTATTATCTCGCTCCTGGCAGGCTCCTCATCAACAGCTTTGCACATAGCGTCCACACCGACTACGTAGGTGCTCTGGCTGGTGTCAAGTATCTTGACTGAGGGCTCGCCGACCACTATGCTAAGCTCCTTAACGGCCTTGGCTACGGCAGGCAGCACCAGCTCAGGGTCAAGGGTCTTGGGGACTTCGTACCTCGTCCTCACCTTCCTGACCTCGGCTTCACTGTGGACAAATATGGCTGCCTGGACCATGACGCTGTTGGGGATCTTGAGCGGGATCCCCTCATCCGTCTTTATTATGGTGTACATCAGGTTTATCTCACTGACTAATCCCGTGTAGCCAGGTATGAGAAAGTCCCTTGAGAAGAACTTGGGCGGGTACGTAGGGGCTATGAAGCCGTACTGCCACGTGGTGAAGGTTATCCTGTCTCCAATCCTGTAGGGCCTGCTGAAGAGTATCATAAGCCCGGCTATCACGTTTGAGAGCACGTTCTGGGCGGCGAGGCCCACTACGAGGCCCGCGAAGCCGCCAGTTGCTAGCGCCTCGGGGATGCTAACCCTTATGAATGCCAGGAAGCCTACGACTGCTATGGTGTAGCCGATGAGCTTTAACACCATGGCCACTGAGGCAGCGTTGGCAAGGCCCACCTGCCTCGCTAGGTTGCTCCTCACTCTATTGGAGACCATCTGCGTAATAGCCACAACCACCACAACCCACATGAGCGCGTACAGGTAGTTGATGTAGCTAGTTGGTATGAGCTTCAGGTAAACAAGCATGAAGCCTACCATGAGGGCAACTGCTATTATGATCAATGACATGGCTATGATGCCTAACCAGGCATAGCGGGCCGACATAATCTCATGCCAGCAGAGGCGTGACACCA
The DNA here is from genome assembly GCA_002496425.1 of Acidilobaceae archaeon UBA162. Taxonomy (GTDB): domain Archaea; phylum Thermoproteota; class Thermoprotei_A; order Sulfolobales; family Acidilobaceae; genus Acidilobus. The sequence continues at coordinate 36,002 of DAJS01000023.1, read as the reverse complement.
GGTTCATAAACTTTTAGGCTCCCCCTCAGCTAACCCTCAGCACCCACAACGGCCAGGAGGGCGGCAGCTATGGCAGGTGATGTTGAGACGTAGATGAGCGCTGCGCCGCGGCCTACGTAGCTCAACATGAGGGCCAGCGCGACCCCACCAAGCAGGCCCGACAGGGACTTACCGGTGTAGAGTACGGCGGTGTTTGAGGTTGACATGCGTTCTCCGTAGAGGTCAGCAACTATGGCGAAGTAGAGCGGTATGAGAGCCCCACCGAACAGGCCCACTAGGACTACGCCCACCAGGGCCCCAGGTCCCCTCAGGAGTCCTGCCACAGCCGACGCGGCCGCGTCGGCCAGAAGCGCAAGGAGCGTGGTCTTCACCCTGCCTAGCCTGTCTGAGACGCTGCCCAGAACAGGCCTTCCAAGGCCGCTGGCCAGGGGGAACAGAGAGATCGCGGCGGCCTCGAGCCCGTAGCCGGCGTAGCTGAGCTCGGACATCGAGCTGGAATATGAGACCAGAGGCACGAGGGCAAAGGCGAAGGACGTGTAGAGGGCCCACCACCTCGGGCTCCTGATCACTGTCAGGGTTCCTGCTCCCTTCAGCCGGCCCTGCGGGTAACTAAGCACGGCTGAGATGGACATGAGGGCTACCAGCTCTATGATGCCTATGGTTAACGTGACCTCCCCGAGGCTGCTGTAGGTCATTATCAGCGGGTCGGCTATAGAAGAGCCCAGCCCGAAGCCTAGGCTCACTAGCCCTGTGGCAAGGCCTCTTCTGTCAGGGAACCACTTGACGGCAACGTTTGATGCCACGCCGTAGAGTATTCCCTCCCCGGTACTCCCTATGGTCCAGAAAGCGTAGAACTCAACCAAGCTCCTTGAGGCCCAGGTGCCGAGGAAGCCGAGGGCTGAGAGCGCAGCTGCTGGGACCGCTATAGGCCTGGGTCCCCTCTTGTCAGCTATGGGCCCTGTAACCACCTGAGACAGGGTTGACGCCACGGCAAACAACGTGAAGGCCAGCTGGACCTTGATGAAAGGGGCCCTAAGGCCAGCAGCTATGAGGGGCTCAAGGGCGTTCCAGGAGTACTGGTATAGGGAGTTGAATGACATGACCACGAACGCAGCTGCAAGCAGGGCTTCCCTCCTCATCGCTTTAGCCTATTACCTCGTCTGCGCGTGAGCTGAGGGGGTTTATCTGGTTGAGCTCTGGCCTCACGGACAGACTCAGGAGCGTCCTAGGTCTTAACAGGTACGAGGCCTCAGCCTATGAGGCGCTGCTTCGCCTGGGCGAGGCCAGACCCCAGGAGGTGGCCAGGGAGGCCTCGGTTCCTGCTCAGCGCATATATGACGTGCTCAGGAGCCTCGAGTCCATGGGACTTGTAGCAGAGAAGGAAGGAGTCTTCTACGTTGTTAATCCCCAGGAGGCCCTAGGACAGCTGGCTGAGAGGGAGGTCTCGAGGGCGCTGCTTAGGGCTGGGGAGATAAGGAGCTTGGCCAGGGACCTGTCGGCAGCCAAGTCCGTCCAGCCTCAGCCAAGGCTGCTCAGGGGCCTTGATGAGGTCCTTGCCGCGGCCCTCGAGCTGGCCTCCTCATGCAGCGACAGGGCGCTGTTTGTGGCCTACAAGGTGTTCGAGAGGCTCTCCCAGCTGAGGCCGGCACTAATGAAGCTCGCGGAGGAGCTCAGGTCAGGGGCCGACATACTTGTGCCCCCAGGCTACGCTAGTAGGTACAGGAGGGACGTGGATGAACTGTCAGGGCATGGAATCAGGATCATAGAGAGCGAGGCGGCCTTGCTAGACATGATGGTTGCCTGCGACACAGTAATAATCGGGTTAACCCATCGTGGCGACGTGATAGCCCTAAAGGTAACCGACCCTGACATGGCCTTAGCGATAAGGGAGAGGCTTGAGGAGGTGCTCAGGACAAAGAGCGGCAGTGCTTAGGCCTGGTCTGAAGCTTTTAACTCCTTCCTTGCCTAGCCCCTGAGGCGAGGGCTATGCCCCTAGAGCTTTACAGTCTCGAGGATCTGCAGAGGGTAGCTCCAAAGGCCGTAGAGTGCCGCGTCAAGAGGTCTACGAGGGATGGCAAGGCCAAGATAAAGGTCAGGACAAAGAGGTACTTATATACCTACAAGGTTGACCCATCCCAAGTTGACAGTGTTATCTCAAAGCTGGG
>DAJS01000023.1:215-33684 GCA_002496425.1 Acidilobaceae archaeon UBA162 | reverse complement strand
CAGGAGCAGCCAACAGCCCAGCAGTCCCAGAATCAGTCAACTCAATCCCAGTCTTAATCGATCCTTGTCCAGCGGCGCATAGCATCATAGGCTGCGCCACTGGAACGAGAAGACGGCCCTTTGTTAGCACGTTCAGCAAGGTCTGGCCTTGGAGCGCGTTTTCAAGGGCCTAGGCTAGCCCATCAACAACCCTAACAGAACTACTCTGTGTGTAACTCTCAGCAGGGATCACTGCATATCTTGGACCTCGACACTATCGTTACAGGCGCCAAGACTTGCTGCGAGCTCTGAGACCCTCCTGGCTACATAGGCCGTGAGAACCCTCGGGTATACGTACGACAACAGGTAAACTATAAGCGGCACATTCATGGCAGCTCCAGCGGCCCTGGGGTGGCCTCCGCCGCCCAGCGCCTTGGCTATTACCTGGACGTTGGCACTTCCTCTGCTCCTCAGGCTCAGCGAGACCCTACTGAGGCCTCTCCTCTTTACCATAGCGCCCATGGATGCCTTATACCTGGAGACAAGAATTGACCCCATTATGCTGTCTGAGGGTAGGTCCCTGGTCCTGAGCACGGCCGCAGCCCTGCACGGACCATGAGAGCTGACAGAGACAGTATCAAGCTCGGAGGTGGAGCTAGCTAGCTCGGCCTGAAGGTACGACCTTAGCCTCAGCTCCATGGCTTCGTTCCACATCTGTCCCTCGTAGAAGTACTGTATCATGGCCAGCCTCCACTTGGCCGTTGAGCTTCCATTAGGGCTGTAAGACGATGAGGCCCTGAAGAGGCGCGGTGCCATGGGATCATCCCACCTCCAGAGGTCGGCGGCGCACACGGCTCTCTCTAGGCGAAGGAGGTACTCATCGGGCTCCAGCCCTCTTGTCTTGCTGGCGTAGTGTATCACCACGCCGGCGCCGCATGTGCTCCTGTCAATGTAAAGCTCAGCCCCGGCCTGCCTGACCAGCCCGGCCTCCTCGTCGCTCCAGATGTGGTGGTCATACCACTCCACCCTAACGCCATTAGCCACAAGGTCCCTGATTATATTAAGAGCCTTGGGGGTGGACTCAGCGTTGAAGCCTAGGTCCATGAGGGCAACGCTGCCTCCGCTCACTACATGCTGCGCAGCCCTCTGAAGGGCCAGGTGCAGCTCGTAGGGCTCAGCGAACTCTATGTGCGCCTCCTCTGGTCTAGTATTCACTATCCTGAGGTAGGCCGCAGCCGCGGCCTCTCCGTCGAGGTCGTTATGTGTAACTATTACATATTTACTGCCCTGTGAGCCCATGCTTTCTCGCCGCCCTCTCGAGGGCCGGTCTAAGGAGGTCGTAGGTCTCCTCGAGTGACTGGGATATCACCTTGGTGCCACCGACCACGGTTATGTAGTTCGAGTCCCCATTCCACCTGGGCACAACGTGTATGTGCACGTGCCCTGGGACGCCGGCGCCCGCTGCGTCGCCTATGTTAGCGCCCACGTTGAACCCCTGGGGCCTGTAGACCTCCCTTAGGGCCTCAATAGAGGCCTTGAGGAGCCTTAGGGCCTCCATGAGCTCCTCATCGCTCAGATCCTCAAGGGATGGCACGTGCCTGTAAGGCGCTATCATTAGGTGACCAACGTTGTAGGGATACTTGTTGAGTATAGCAAAGACCGTTCTCCCCCTAAATACTATCAGTGCCTTTCTGTCGTCGCCAACCCTTGGCGCCTCACAAAGAAAGCAGAGCTCACGGCCGCTTGAGGCCACGCTGGTTATGTACGACATCCTCCATGGCGCCCACAGCACACTGTACCAAGGCCTTGGCCACTGGGGCTCTGAGCTCAAGTCTACGGCACCCTGAGCAGGGCCTCAGTCAGAAACGCGAGCGGGAGAGCAATTAAAATGAAAGTCACAAACGGCAGTCCTGGCCTGGCAACCACCGAGCTCTTATCGCCTTGGCATGCCTCAACTACTGCTTCCGTCGGCTCGTCACTTGTAACCGACGACTCCGCTGGGAACCACCACCTCATCCTCAATAGCCTCCCGCAGGGCACCTCGATCCTGCCTAGGCAGCCTAGCCTTAGGGGCCTGCAGAGCCTGGCGGCTATGAGGGCCCTAGTGCTGATCTCTGCCGCGGCGGCGTAAAGAACCACCAACAGCGACGGGGGCAGCGGCACTGAGCCTGGTAGGGGGGCTGGGAGTGTCAGGGCTATGGCCATTGAGGCCCACAGGTCTCCGAGCCCCATGCCTCCTAATGCTGAGGAGAGGGCCACGGCTCCGGCGGCTAGCATGCTGAAAGCGTAGAGCACTAGCAGGAGACGAAGAGGCTCATAGGAGAGAGCCGTCAAGAGGCCTACGACTGCGCCCACCTTGCCACCCAGGTACCAGAAGTGCTCTGGGACCTGCCTGTACTTGAAGTCGAGGTATGCCGGTAGAGCCGAGTAGGCCGCCGCCACAGCCCATGGCAGGTAGTAGGGCAGCTGGGGCCCCGTCACTCCTCCTCGGCGTCTCTTATGCCGTACTCGGTTATAACGAATACAGCCTCTCCCTCAGGCAGGTGTGGCGCGTCGACTACCCTAGCTATCCTCTTGTTACCCCTGCTCTTCTTGAGCTGAACCCTGACGCCGGGAGCGTGGGCCACTACGTTACCTCCAACGGCCGCGGTTGGGTCACCATAGAACACGTCAGGCCTAGCCATGACCTGGTTTGTTACTATTACAGCAGCATCATAGACCTCGGCTAGCCTCAAGAGCTGGTGTAGGTGCCTGTTCAGCAGTTGCTGCCTTGAGGCCAGGTTCTCCCTGCCTGGGAACTCGGCCCTGAAGTGGCTGGTCAACGAGTCTACTACTACGAGCCTTATGTTGTCCTTGCTCATCAGGCTGAACAGCTGGTCAACTATGGCCATCTGGTGGTGGCTGTTTATGGCCCTGACCCAGTATATGTTATCCATCACCTGGTCAGGGTCCAGGTTAAGGCCCCTGGCTATCTGCTCTATGCGCTCCCACCTGAAGGTGCCTTCAGTGTCTATGTAGACGGCCTTGGCTCCGAGGCCTCCTTTGTCATCAGGCAGTTGCACGTTCACGGCCAGCTGGTGGCATATTTGGGTCTTACCAGTGCCGAACTCGCCAAAGAACTCTGTTATCTGCTTGGTTTCTATGCCGCCTCCGAGCAGGTCGTCAAGCGCCTTGCTGCTCGTAGTTATCTTTCTTATAGTCATCCTCTCCTTCTTAAGCTCAAGAGCAGTCTTGAAGCGTATGTCCAGCGCCGCCCTGGCGGCATCAACAATCCTCTGGGCGGTCTGAAGCGGTATGCCCGTAGCCTGGGCTATCTCCATGGGGGTGGCCACGGCTATAGCCTCTATTGTAGCGTAGCCTGCCTGTACGAGCTTCTCAGCAGTGGTTGCCCCCACTCCTGGAAGCTCACTGATGTCCTTGGGCTTCTTGGCCTCGCTCTCCTGCTCCCCGCTCACTTTCGGTTCCCTAGGTACTGTTATATCAGGACCTAATATGTACAAGTAGGTGGTCTCAGCCTCTCACAATAGCGGACTCACAGGTACAATAATACTGGGCACATAAGGCCCTAGGGCGAAGCCGCTCTTAGCTCGCCGGATCAGAGCGCCAGAGCAACAGCCATGGTAAGCGCCGCGAGGGCTACAGAGCCCATAGCCACCAGGAGCACATAGACTCTGTCCCTGGCCAGGAGGGCCAGCAGGGCCTTCTCAGCTACCCCCGTGGCCAGGCTGATGGTGAGCAGCTCAACAGCTGTGTGGAGCCCTATGAGGCCCTTGACGTAGAGTTCGCCTATGGCCACAGCAATGCCAAGCACGTTGGCAAGAGCGCTGAACACCGTGGTCAGCAGGAGCAGGTTTGGCGCCACTCTGACTACCACTCTGGCCGCCGCAATTATCACAAACAGAAGCAGTGCGAACTCGATAATCTTCCTGAAAGGAAGGGGAGAGGTAGGGGTCTCAAGCCCTGTAGGGCTCAGCTCCCTCCAGGTTACCACTGCCAGGACGACCAGAACCATCGTGAGGGCCAGGGCAGGCACGGCCACCATAGCAGTTAAGGGGAAGGAGTAGGTGGTGAAGTAGACGGCCGCCAGGACCTGTATGAGGGCCAGGGGTATGTTGGATATGAGCGTATTGAGAGCCAGGCTTCTCCCGTAGCCCCTCGACCTGTTGGTCAGATCTATGAGGCTGAGGGTCACGGTGGTGCTGGAAACAAGACCTCCTATTATACTGAAGGCTAGGAGCCCCCTCTTGGAGGCCCTGAGCGTAATGTACTCGCCGAAGAAGATCAGTGAGACTACCACGACCACGAGCCAGAACTGGTAGGGGTTGAAGAACCCCATGGGTCCTATGTATCTGTTGGGAAGGAGCGGGAGAATTACCAGTGATATGACTAGCAGGTCAAGGAGTGCCAGAAGCTCTTCCCTCCTTATCTTCTTGATGGCGCTGAGGAGTTGAGTCTTGTAGAAGCTCAGCGTGGCAACGATGACCGAGATTGCTGTCGCTATCAGGTAGTCGCCGAGCCCTACGAGGACTCCATCGACGAACACCAAGAACATGCTTACGTAAGTTGTGGCTCCAAGTATCTTTGTCGCCCTGGCCCTCTCGATGTAGATGCTGGCAGCCACTACCGTTATCGCTAGGAACCCCGTGACTATTATGAGTGGGCTGTTGAGGTACTCATAGAGGGCCACTATGACATAGCCAAACATTGAGGTGAATATGGAGGTCCTGAGGCCCATGAAGATCTTGGCACCAGTTATTTTCCTGTACTCGTTCACAAGGCCCACTATGGCCCCGATGCCTATTGCCATCAGCAGTGACAGCAGGGAGAGCTGATGCAAAGTGGCATCCTCCAGCTCCTCTGAGGCCTACTGTAGTATATTAAGACAGAGAGCCTCAGCTTGGCGGATGTATACAAGTTGAGGGAGACGCCCCAGGCTCTAGCGCTTTTCGGCAGGGTCTACCTGGGCTTCAGGCCGCCTAGGACAGTCAACTCGGTCCTAATAGTTAACGGCCGCGTGGCCTATGCCGGTGACCCTTATGTAGTCGAGGGGTTCTGCAAGGTGGTGGCATGCGAGGAGGTAGACGTAAGCAGGGGGGTGGCGCTGCCAGGCCTGATAGACGCGCACATGCACCTCACAGGCCTCGCCCTCTCTTCCAGAACCCTTGACCTGAAAGGCGTGAAGAGCGTTGAGGAGCTAAGGTCAAGGGTCAGGGAGTTCGCCTCAAGGTGGACGGGCTCGACTATAATAGGGAGGGGCTGGGATCAAGAGGAGTTCCCTGACAAGAGGATGCCAACAAGTCGTGACATAGACGACGTTGTTCCGGACAGGCCAACGCTCCTGATAAGGATCTGCGGCCACGTGGGAGTGCTCAACACGGCCGCTCTGAGGGCCCTGGGTCTCGAGTCATCTAATGACCCTAACCTTGACCGCGGCCCTGACGGGAGCCCTACAGGAATAGTCAGGGAGTCGCTGCTGATGAAGGTTCTAAGGGAGCTGGAGCCCCCGGCCGAGGAGTACATGGGCTACGTGAGGGACGAGGAGGTCAGTGTGGCATCGCAGGGAATCACAGCGGTTGGGTTCATTAACGTCCCGCTCAAGCTGGTGGGGCCAATAATGGAGGACTCAGTAGCAGGCAGGGCTACAGTAAGGAAGCGCCTCTATCTCGACTCTGATGCGCTCGAGCTCCTCACGGCCCTTGGAGTTCCGAGGGGCTTCGGTAACGACATGGTAAAGATAAATGGAGTGAAGCTTTTCGCTGACGGATCCTTAGGCGCCAGGACAGCCTACCTGTCAGAGCCCTACTCGGACGACCAATCCACGAGGGGTTCAAGGCTGGTTACCTCGGCCCAGCTGAGGGAGGTGCTCGAGAAGGCCAGATCGCTTGACGTGGCTATACATGCCATAGGTGATGCAGCCCTTGACGAGATACTTGGTGCTGTTGAAGGCCGCCCTGACCTTGTCCAAAGGCTCAGGGTAGAGCACGCATCCGTGGTTAGGGACGACCAGCTCCCGAGAATGAGGGGGCTGAGGGTAGCCGTGCAGCCGAGGTTCGCGCTCAGCGACAGCCCCTGGCTCAGGGATAGGCTCGGCGATAGGGTAAGATATGCCTACAGGGTAAGGGACCTGATTGATATTGGGGCTACGGTTGGGCTCTCCACTGACGCCCCGGTGGAGCCAGTGAGTCCATGGGAGACAATCTACGCTGCCGTTACGGCTTTGAAGCCCTCGCTTTCGATAGTTGAGGCCCTGGACCTCTACACGAGGGGATCAGCGGAGGTCCTGGGGGACCCAGAGCTAGGCTCTCTGGAGCCTGGGAAGCTCGGCGATATAGTCATAATTGATAGGGACCCGCTGGAGGCCTCGCCTGAGGAGATCAGACGCTTCTCAGTGCTGGCCACCTATGTGGGCGGCCGGAGAGTGACCTAGGCGACCACCATAGTTACTCCCAGCAACACAACAGCCATTAGGGCCACCTGCTGAGCCCCTAGGCCCTGCCCGAGCACTGCATAGGCCAGCAGCGAGGAGCCCACTGGCTCAGCCAGCACAGCTATGCTTGACGCCAGGGAGCTCCTCCTGGCCAGGAGGTAATTCATAACTGTGTGACCGCCAAGCATAGGGACTAGGGCCAGGGCCAGGAAGCACTCCCAGCTCCTGAGGCCGTAGCCCAGCAGGGGGACGCCCAGGGAGAGCGCGATGGCGGCACTAACTAAGGCCCCTGACGAGTAGGCAATGGCAGTATATGTCGCCAGGCCGGTGGACCTCCTGACGCTCCTCCCGAGTACCACGTACCCAGCCATGGCTACCATGCCCAGGGCCGCGAGGGCCGTGCCCTTAAGGTAGGTGGTGCCTGGGTCGGCGAGGGATAGCGCCATTGCCCCAACCATGGCCAGAGTGGCGCCTACAAGATGCCTCGCACTGTAGTGCTCCCCCAGCGTGCGGCTGCCAAGGAGGATCACGAGGGCCGGGTAGGAGTCAACTATAGAAGTGCTCACGCCGACCGGAATTATGTAGAGGCTTGTCATCCAGGCGTCGAAGTGGATCGCCAACAGGGCCCCTGAGACTGCCGAGAGAGGGACAGCCATCCTTGATGGTCTCTTGCCCCGCTCCAGAAGTGTCCAGGAAGTCAGCATCAGGGCAGCTGATATTATGAGCCTCCACGTGGCCGCCGCTACCCCTGGGGCATCACTGAGTAGCACGAAGATGGGAGCGGTGGAGACGCTGACGGCTATCACCGCTAGGAGCGTGTAGTCCGTTAGTCTAGATCCCTGGCCTGAGCCCATAGCACTCAGCTCGGGAAGACCTTGGAGCGCAGGGCCTAGTTCAGCCGAGCTCGACTATCTTGGAGTCGGCGAGCAGCTGGAGCACCTGCCTGAACAGGTCGGCGCTGACGTTCCTGGTGCCATACTCGGCCGCCATTATCGTCACGGCCTCCTTCAGCGTGGCCTGGGGGCCCATCAGGAACAGGCCCTCATAGAGGTAGGCGCTACGGGCCATGGGCTCAGAGCGCTCCAGGATCTCCTCTATCCTCGAGGCGGCGTCAGGGCTCCTCCTGGCCACGTAGGCTATCGAGGCTACGGCGGGGGGTCTTGAGGTTAATCTCTCGTCTCCCTGCGGCGACCACTCAGAGGGCGGCTGCGCCATAGGCTGGAGGCCGAGCCTCTGGGCCAGGGCTGAGGCTGCCAGGGCAGCGCCTACCTCGTCGCCCTCGACGAGTCTCATTGAGGTTATCTCTTCCACTAGTCTTGACCTGAAGTAGTTTGGGTCAGGCAAGCCACGGGAGAGCATGTGGAGTGCTGTCAGCGTGGAGAGGGATGCCATGACGACCTGGCGTCTCGATATCCTGTTGACGTCGTCCATGTCGGTATGGTAGGCCTCGTCAGGCCACTGGTTCATCATGGTCGCCGGCAGCCCGTAGGCTATGGCTATGTCATGGTCACTGCCGCTCTCGTAGGGGGCTATCAGGGGACGCCTGAGCCCCATGGCTCTCGAGGCGGCCCAGGAGGCTATGTAGAGGGCCGCGTCAGCCCTGCCTGGAACCGAGGCGCTGCTGGCTATCACCCTCAGCGGTCCATTGCCCCCTCCCTCCTCAACCCCAACCATGTCAAGGTTAATCACCTCCGTCACTAGTCCCTTCAGGTGCCCGAGCAGGGCCACTGAGCTCCCAGTATACTCTGCTGTCCAGATGAACCTGATGGTCTGCTCAGGCTGAGCTATGGTACCGCTGTCCACGGCCCTGGAGAGCATCATGGCAGCCTCCATGAGGGCCGCGGAGCCGCTGGCGTTGTCGTTGGCACCAGGCGTGGGATGACATATGTGGGCCACGGCCGCCGGGCCTGGCCTGTTCCTGTCACCTATCCATGCCACCACTATTGGGAAGCCCGGGTCGCGCCTGACGTCCGCGTCAACCCTTATTGAGACTGTCTTGCCTTCTATGTCTCTTACCAGGGATCTAGGCAGGGTCACGGCAGGTATGGTCCACCTCTGGGCCTCAGAGCGGCTGAGGAAGAGGCCCTTGTAGGGCACCGCGTCCTCAGGGGCCGAGGGGCTATAGAGGGCCACGGCAGCAGCTCCGGCCTCCACGGAGAACCTGTACACGAGGTACGGGTTGCCGCTTGAGACCACTACCTTTCCCTTCACGTTAGAGTACTGCTCCGGCCTCCACCAGTTCCTGTCAACAATAACTGCCTCACCCGAGATCCAGCCCTCCGTCGGCGGCGAGTGAGCGGCGACTAATGTGGGATGTGCGTCGAGCCTAAGCTCAACGCTGCCTACCCTTACCTCAGCAGACTCAAGGGCCCAGCCGGTCGGCCCGCCGACCCAGTCGGGCACATTAGTGCCGCCAAACTTGACCATCTCAACCTCCAGCGACTCACCAGCGTCCTGCAGTAACACATCCTCGACATACTTTGCCGCGTCCAGCAGGCCCACCGTGCCCTGGATCCTGCTGTACCTGGTTATCCCTGTCAGATATCTTATGACTCTGTGCTCGCTAGCCAGCCTCATTGCGGCTGAGACTATCCTAGACGCCTCGCCTAGGTCCTCCAGCACGCCCAAAGTCCACTGCCGAGGCAGGAGGCGGTTAGAGCAATATAACCCCCCTATGCTGTGCGGCCTTGGAGTGCCTTGCCTAAGGTTAACGGCATCGCCGTTGACTACTCGAGCCACGAGGGCTCTGTAGCCGTGAGGCTTGCTGACGGCAGGATGGTAGAGCACAGGGGCAGGGCCTCAGAGTCCAAGATTATCATCGGTGGCGCCAAAGCCGTGACAGTGCTTGTCCTCTCCCTGCTACTCCTAGTTCTGTCCCTCTGGCAGATCCCTCCCTGGGGTCCCGTGAGGGGCTATGGCTTCGCTGTTGAGGTAGCGGTGATTGGCATAGACCTTGCCCTGGCCTTCGCTGCCTTCATGGCAGCCACTATGTTTGTGCCCAGGAGATGCGTCATAGTTGAGCTAGATGGTGGTGGCAGGCTGATCTACCTGCTAGAGGGCAGAGGGACAGGAGAGGGAAAAGGTCAGCTTAATAGGCTGCACTAACAACCCTATATATTTTCCAGATCCTGAATAAGACCTGGGATTCCCTATTGTATCGCCTGTTGGGTCACGCTGGCACCACGGAGCTGCTTATGGGTAACGAGGCCGTCGCCAGGGGCTTCCTTGAGGCTGGAGGGGGCTTCGCCTCCGGCTACCCCGGTACTCCATCAACTGAGGTCATTGAGGCGCTAGCTGATGTAGCCAAGGAGGTTGGCATCTATGTTGAGTGGAGCTCCAACGAGAAGGTAGCCGTGGAGGCCGCCTACGGCGCCTCGCTGCTGGGCGTAAGGAGCATGGCAACGATGAAGCACGTCGGCCTGAACGTGGCTGCTGACGCGCTGATGAGCATAGCCTACACCGGCGTCAAGGGCGGTATGCTGATATTTGTAGCCAACGACCCCAGCATGTGGAGCAGCCAGAACGAGCAGGATGACAGATACTACGGACTAATGTCCTACGTTCCAGTGCTGACGCCCTCAGACCCTCAGGACGCCAAGGACCTCACGGTTTTGGGCATGGAACTTAGTGAGAAGCTGTCACACCCCTTCCTCATGGTAAGCACCACCAGGGTCTCGCACACCAGGGCCCCCGTGATCCTTGGCCCGCTGAGGCCGCCAAGGACTAAGGGGACCTTCGCTAAGTCCCAGGGCCTGGCGCTGGTTCCGGCGGTTGCCAGGCAGCAGAGGGAGAAGTTGATATCTAAGTGGGAGGAGATCGAGAGGCTGTTCTCAGAGCTCGAGAGCGTCAACGCTGTTGAGGGCGAGGGGAGGAGGGCGATAATAGCTGGTGGGATCGCATACCAGTACGTTAAGGAGGCCCTGGACGAGGTAGAGGTTAAGGACGTCAAGGTCCTTAAGCTCTCAACGCCCGTGCCCCTACCGAAGGGGCTCGTGACCAAGCTACTAAGCGATGTTGACGAGGTCTTAGTGGTCGAGGAGCTAGAGCCTGTTATCGAGAACCAGGTCAAGGCGTTGGTGACTGATGAGAGACTTGGCATCAGGGTGCGTGGTAAGGACCTCGTAGGCCTTGTAGGCGAGCTGACGCTAAGCAGGGTTAGAAAGGCCGTAAGGGCCTTCCTCGGACTGTCGTACCAGGAGCCCCAGACCTACGAGTTGAAGCTGGACCTGCCCCAGAGGCCGCCGAGCTTCTGCCCTGGGTGTCCACATAGAGCCACATTCTATGCGCTCAGGAGGGCAGTAAACGGACTGAGGATCAAGGCCATATACAGCGGCGACATAGGCTGTTATAGCCTTGGCCTTTACCCACCCTTCGGCGAGCAGGACATAATACTTGAGATGGGCGGCAGCGTGGGCGTGGCCAACGGGCTCGCCCAGGCGGTCGAAGGACAGGTGCCGATAGCCATCGTCGGCGACTCTACGTTCTTCCACGCAGCCGTCCCCGCGCTGATAAACGCCATCTATAACAACGCGCCTATGCTGGTTCTTGTTCTTGACAACAGGACAACAGCAATGACAGGCGAGCAGCCAGACCCAGGGAGCGGTGTCAGGGCTACCGGGGAGCCAGCAGAGGTCGTGAGTATAGAGGAGATAGCCAAGGGGGTTGGGGTTAGGGAGGTGGTGACCTTCGATCCCTTTGACCTAAGGGGTGCCACGCAGAAGCTCATGGAGGCCCTGGATTATGTGGTCAAGGAGCGCAAACCCGCCGTTGCCGTGGCCAGAAAGGCGTGCGCGCTTGAAGCCGTCAGGAAGGCAAGGAGGATGAGGGTTCAAATACCGCTATACCAGGTAGTCGATGACAAGTGCACCGCCTGCGGTATATGCTACAACGCCTTCTCATGTCCTGCCATACTTGTCAAGGACGACAAGAAGGCGTGGATAGATCCAAGCCTCTGCACGGGCTGTGGTGTCTGCGCGGATATATGCCCATACAAGGCCATAGTAAAGGTCGTTAAGGAGGGGAAGGGGTGGGACGAGGTATGGATGTGAGCCGCAAGCTCAGCATGGTATTTGTCGGTGTCGGGGGCCAGGGCCTTATGACTGCTGCTAGGGTGCTGGCCGAGGCCGCAGTGGACAGCAGCACCAAGGCGCTCGTGGCTGAAACTCACGGGCTAAGCCAGAGGGGAGGCTCAATTGAGGTACACGTAAGGCTTGGCAACGTGTACTCGCCTCTGGTGCCCGTAGGTGAGGCCCATGTGGTCCTTGGCTTTGAGATGATAGAGGCCGCCAGGGGCGTTAAGTACCTGGCAAGGAGCGGAATGTTGCTCACGTCAGAGACCATCATGAGGCCACCTTTGCCTGGCGTAAGGGTTCCAAAGAGGGCAGAGATAGAGTCGGTGTTCAAAAGTGCAGGGATAAGGTACTATGTGGTGCCAGCCAGAGCAATAGCTGAGAAGGTGGGAAGCTACATGACCGAGAACATGGTTCTCCTGGGCGCCCTTGCCGGGACAGGGCTGTTGGAGGGCCTAGTTGACATGTACAGGCTAAGGGCAAGGATATCAGAGCTCCCCTACGCAGACAAGAACCTGGCTGCATTTGAGGAGGGCCTGAACACCTGTCGCTCTACATGCGGCAACCTATGAAGTGGCCACCACCTCAGTCCTCCCTGTCATGATCAGGGCTCCTGAGTCCAAGAAGTCACTCTCAACTCCGAACTTGGCCAGCTGTTCCAGGTCCTCCAACAGGTGCCTCCTATATGCCTGTAGCACCACGTACTCCAGCCTCGAGTCATCATCGTTCCTGTGCCTGAGCTCCTCAAGCCTCAGGTCCACGAGGCCGAGCTCGCTCACTATATCCTGGATCTCGCCCCTGAGAAGCCTCTCCACGTGAGGGTCAAGCAACTCCAAGCTGGGCACCACTAGGTCATGGAGATCCTGGACTTTACTGGAGCTTAGCCAAGTACTACAGAAGTGTTACCTGTTGCTCTGAGACCTTGAAGCTAGCCACGAGCCCAGAGCTCTCAGGGCCCTACCTCTGTGGGAGAGCGCGTTCTTCTCCTCAACGCTCATCTCCGCGAAGGTCCTGTTGCTGCCCTCGGGCACGAATATCGGATCATAGCCGAAGCCTAAGGAGCCCCTTGGAGCTTCAACTATGAAGCCACAGGTCTCGCCAGTGAACAGGCTCTCCTCAGTGCCATCTACGTACGCCACGGCGGTCCTAAAGCAGGCCCTCCTGTTGGTTACCCCATCGAGGAGCCTCAGCACCCCTTGGAGACCTATCTTCCTCAGTACGTAGCTGCTGTAAGGCCCAGGGAAGCCGTTGAGCGACTCTATGTAGAGGCCAGTGTCGTCGACCACTAGAGGGACTCTGTGCCTCGCGTAGGCCTGCCTGGCGGCGAATAGTGCGATCTCAGACACATCATCAGACTGGAGCTCCACCTTATCGTCAGGGATCTGCAGCAGCTCTATGCCGAACTTAGAGAGCTCCAGCGACGCCTCCCTGAACTTGCCCTGGTTCCTAGTGACCATGTGGAGCTTCAAGATCTCTCCTCACCGGCCCAGACACTCCTCCTGGCGGACACGTAGCGCCCCCTTAGCTCTATCTCGTTAGCCCTGGCCACGACATCCCTGTGGGCATCTCCCATGACCGAGGCGTAGCCCTTTACGAACAGGTCTATGAACTCTGAGGCTAGGGAAGGGTGAGTGCTAAGCACGGCCCTCCTAAGTAGGTGCATGTCAACGGCCCTGTCCTCCACACTCGTTGAGAACTCCGCAAGCCCAAAGTCTATCAGGGTCAGGCCCCTGGGCGAGACGACCATGTTTGAGGTTGTCGAATCACCATGAACTATGCCGGCCCTGTGAAGCAGGCCCAGCTGCCTTCCGGCCTCAACTGCCAAGGGCCTCCAGTTATCACCTGAGGATATGAGATCCTTGAGCGTCGGGCCCTCGACATACTCCATTACTATGAGCCCGGCGCTGGGGAACAGCGCGTAGAGCCTCGGGACCCTGACGCCAGCCTTGGCCGCCATGTCAAGGATCTTGGCCTCCTTGAGCGTCCTCTGTGTCCTGAGGGCCCTGTCTAAGGCTTGGTTCATGTACTCCTTTGGGACCCTGACCTTGTATATGGCCCTCAGGCCCATGAAGGTGCCCTCCCTTATCTCGGACTCGGCTCCTCTCTTGATGAGCCGGAGCCCATTCCTCCAGTCAAGTCCGCTCAGAGTAGTTTGCCATACCAAGGCACGTCAACCTCGTCAAGGCGCCACATCTGATTTATGTAGGCCCTCTCGGGCTCGACTGTTATGTTGCTCATTAAGGCCAAGAGCCCCGTGAGCGCTATCATAGCCCCGTTGTCACCTGAGTACCACTTTGGCACAGGGGCATAGACCCCTCCCTGGCTCCTGGCCATCATGTCAAGCTTCCTGTTGAGCAGATCATTTGCGGCCACGCCCCCAGTAAGCACAACCTGCTTCTTGCCGGTGTGGGCCATGCACCTCTCCGTCACTTCGGTTACAGCTGAGAACGCTATCTCCCTCAGCGTGTAACACACATCGTTTAGCCTGGCGCCACGCCTCAGCAGCCTCAGAGCCGCCGTGAGTATGCCAGAGAACGAGACGTCCTGACCTTTGACGACGTATGGTATGCCCTCTATCATCTGTCCTCCCTCAGCGCACTTGTCAACTACATGCACCCCATTGATTACGTATGGCGGCCCTAGGTGGGCCTCCCTAGCAAAGGTGTCCAGCAGGTTGCCGAGAGCCATGTCAAGTGTCTCCCCGAAGACCCTGTACCTGCCATCTACATAGGTTGTCACCATGGTGTTGCCGCCAGAGACATAGAGCACCACTGGATCCCTAAGGTTCGTGGTCAACCTGGCAACCTCTATATGGGCTAAGGCATGGTTAACAGGCACCAGCGGCTTGTTTAGCGAGGCTGCCAGCGCTCTAGCCACTGTGGCCCCTATCCTGAGCTGAGGCCCCATGCCTGGCCCAAGCGCCACTGCTATGGCGTCGAGCTCCCTGGCACTAATTGAGTTGAGCGAGAGGGCCTCCTCTATCACTTTAGCTGCTACCTGGCTGAAGAACTGGGACACCTCCCTTGGCAGTATGCCACCTGACTTAGGGACGTAGGACCTCCTTGAGTCCCTTAGGAGCTCGGGACCCTTGGAGCCCCAGCGAGCTATGCCGACGCCGAAGGTGTGCGCTGTTGACTCTATGCCTAAGACCAGGCACTCACTTCCCTGGCACAATGAACTCGGTGTAGCCGCAGTAGCCACACTGCCACCTCTCGACAGGCTTCAGGTGGTGGGCCATAAAGTTGCCGCACCTGGGGCACTTCTTGTTCTTGGGCCTTATGCTCATGGTGTTGTAGTCGACCTCGTAGAGCAGGTGCACATAAGCCTTGACCTCTTTCTTTCCCACGCATCATCACCTCACAGACTCTTTCCCTCTACTTCTTTGACTTGGCCTGCTTCTTCTCAGCCTCGCCGTGTCTGGCCAGTATATAAGTTGGCTCTACCTTAACTGCAACGTCATGTGTGTCATATATGTGCACGTGAGCTCTTGAGAGGCCCACGCCGTACTCTCCCTTTATGTACTTAATGTAGACAGTGTCGACAGGCTTGCTGTAGGCCTTGGCCAGCGCCTCCCTCAGCGAGGTCCTGGACGGCGTGGACTTCAGCTCGTGGTGCACAAGCACGTCAAGCTCAAGCCTCTTCAGGGTCTCGTTACGCCTCTCTGACAGCACCTCGACCCAGACGCCCTCGGATATCTCGACCTTCTTGACCTCTGACATGTCTTGTCCCAGGAGCAGGGCAAGGAATGGCAATTAAAGGTTTCGAGGTCCAGTGGCGTAAATTCCTCAGGCCTCCTCCTGCCGCCGGTGCCAGACATGGAGTGCCCTGGCTTCCTCAGGTCCCCGGAGACGTGGACCGTAGAGGACACAAGGGCGTATGAGACCAACACTGTATGGCTCGGCATACCGCTGCTGCTCCTCATGGAGAATGCCGGCAGGGCCGTGGCTGACGCTGTTGAGTGTTTCCTGGGCGATGTTAGGGGGAAGAGGGTAGTGGTCTATGCAGGCAAGGGGGGTAACGGAGGGGACGCCATGGTTGCTGCCAGGCACCTGTCTGACAGAGGGGCTGACGTAACTGTCTACCTGCTCTACGATCCAAAGCTGGTGGAGCATGAGGACGCCAGGCTGAACCTCCAGGCCACTCAGAGGGGCAGGACCGTAAAGCTCATACACTACGATGACCCTAAGCAGTACAGGCCTGAGGATGCTGACGCCTTGATAGATGGCATACTCGGCATAGGGGTCAAGGGAAGGCTGAGGGAGCCAGTAGCCTCGGCGCTGGCCGCCTTCAACGCCTCAAAGGGCCTCAAGGTGGCGGTTGATGTGCCAACAGGCCTTGACCCTGACACAGGCGAGGCCGTGGAGGGCACGGCCAGGGTAGATGTCACAGTGACCATGCACACGCTCAAACCTGGCCTCCTGGCTGAGAGGGCTAAGCCCTACGTGGGTCAGGTTCTCGTGGCCGAGGTGGGGATGCCCAGGGACGCCTACATACTAGCTGGTCCCGGCGACGTGGCGGCTAGGGTGCCCCAGAGGCCTAGAGACGCGTACAAGGGCGGCAACGGGAGGGTTCTCACCATAGGGGGCTCATACCACTACTACGGAGCCCCCTTCTACGCGGCCTCGGCCGCTCTCCTGGCCGGGGCTGACCTAAGCTTCCTGGCGGCCCCTGAGGCCGTGGCTAGGAGCGCGGCCTCGGCCAACCCCGGCATAATACCTGTGCCGCTCAAAGGGGATATCATAGAAGTCTCATCACTTGAGGCGCTCGTCGAGGAGGCCAAGCGTGTCCACGCCGTGGCCATAGGACCTGGGCTGGGTACAGCTAAGGAAACCAAGGACTTCGTAGCGAGCTTCCTGGAGGCCATAAGGGGCAAGCCGGTAGTTATAGATGCGGATGCATTGAAGGTAGTAGCCGAGGTCAGGCCAAGGCTGTGGCCAGAGGCTGTGCTAACGCCACATCGCGGCGAGGCCAGGATGCTGGCTGGCCACGACGGGCAGCCGGAACAGCTGGCGCCTGAGATAGCAAAGGGGTACGGCGCCACGGTACTGCTCAAGGCCCCCAAGCCTCAGGGCGATGTCATATGCTCGCCTGACGGCAGGTGCAGATACAACATAACTGGGCACCCAGGCATGGCTGTTGGCGGCACGGGCGACGTGCTGACGGGCATTCTGGCTGGGTTTATGGGCAGGAGGGCCGCGCTCTCTAAGGTGCTTGATCCACTTCACATCGCCGCCGCGGCCGCCTGGACGTCAGGCAGGGCAGGGGAGATGGCTGTTGAGGCCAAGGGTGAGAACATAACGGCTCTAGACGTGCTGAACATGGTTCAGGGCGCCATAAGAGAGGCCAGATCCTACATGAGGGGAGGCGGCTAGAGCCCCTCACCCTGGTATGAGCCTGAGTAAAGCTTGGGAGGCCTGGACTCTAGCCTTATGAGGACTAGCTGCGCCACCCTGGCACCCCTCTCTATCCTAGCCCCATGAGGGTTGACGACCACCATTAGTGCCTCGCCCCTGCCCCTGTAGCCTGGGTCCCAGACGGCGCAGTGAAGCAGCACGCCCATCCTCAGCAGAGTGCTCCTGGGGAAGCACATGCCTACGGCGTCAGGGGGGACGGAGACCACGTCAAGGAACCTTATCCTGTAGGCGCCCGAGCCCAGCTCGTAGACCTCCGGTCTGGACTGCCTCACAGGCCTGACGGGCGGCAGCTCCTTGCCCTGTCTCGTCAGCGTGCCTGGTCCTAGAAACTCATAGACCTCGTCAAGCCTTAGGTCGACGCCTGCCGGCTGCACCTGCTCAGGCTCAGGACTCTCTATAGCGGCTGAGGCCCTGTCTCCGGCCAGCGCCAAGCCTGGTCCCAGCGCTAGGAGGGGTTTGATAGGGTATAAGGGGTCGCGGCCTTGTGGCTTAGGCCCTCTAGGACCTGGGCTCAGTGGTAGATGAAGGCATACCTTACGCCCTGCGGCAGGCCCTCGAAGGAGCACCTGCCGACCGAGCAAACTATAGTGGCTGACACACCATCATCGTAGTATGGATACCTGAGCTCCGAAGCCCTATAGGCATGGACCTCAAGGCCGCTGAAGCGCCCCTCAGGCACGTGGTCCACATCATGATCTAGCATGGGTATGACGGAGTTGGACTTCACGTAGAGCGGGAACGTGTCAAGGCCGTGTACCACCTCAAGCCATCTAGGTCCTCTGACGGCCTCGCCGCTAAAGAAGTCTATCCACTCGCCCTCGGGCAGGTACACCTTGCGCCTCCCGCCCTCCTCAGCTATTGGGGCCGCCAGGAGGGAGCTGCCGAGGTAGAACTCGTCATCAATGTCATAGGTTGTGGGATCGTCGGGATGCTCTAGGAACAGGGGCCTGACAAGCGGGACCCTCTCCTTAATTGCCCTTATTGACTCGCTATAGATGTACGGCAGCAGCCTGTACCTCAGCCTTAGAACCTTGAGCGTGGCCTCAGGCGCATATCTCCATGGCTCCCTGTCGGTAGTTCCATGGGCCCTCACATGGCTCACTGCTATGCCCGCCTGGAGCCACCTCACGTAGAGCTCGTCGCTAGGCCTTCCTATGAAGCCGCCCACGTCGAAGGAGGCGAAGAGGGCCCCGCTGGCGTGATATGATATGAGGCCTCTGAGGGCCTGCCTCAGTCCCTCCCATGTAGACGGCGTGTCGCCTCCCCAGTTGAGCGGGTAGGCCCAGACGCCGGTGCTGCCGCTCCTGCCCCACACTATGCCGTAGCCTTTGGCCTCCTTAGTCGCCTCGTAGACAGCCCTCATGTAGAGCACAGGGTAGAGGTTATGGGCCTGCTCGCCAGTCATGCCGTTCCAGAGCCTGGCGTCCTCGGACAGCGCCTCGCCGTAGTCTGCCTTAATTACGTCGGCGTACTTCAATATGGTGTCCTTAAGGACCTCCTTGAATGCCTGGAAGCCCTCAGGCATGGTAAGGTCAACCATCCCAGCTCCCTCCCTCATCTGGCAGTCAGCAGCTGGCCTCGCGGGGCCGCCGAGCTCTGACTTGACTAGGTATCTCTCGAGGCGTTGCCAGAGCCTCGTGCCCGGCTCAATGTACGGGTTCATCCATAGCGACAGCCTGAAGCCCATCTTGTGCAGCTCCTCTACCATCTCCCCGGGCCTGGGGAAGGCCTTGACATCCCACTCGAGGTCTATGGTGTCGCAGTGGTACTTGTCCCAGTTGCCCTCCCACGGGGGGTCTATGTGGATTACGTCGGCTGGGTAGCCCCTGGCCCTTAGCTCCCTGGCCACTGACAGCACCTCGTCCTGAGTCTTGTAGGCGCACTTGCTCTGCCAGAAGCCGAAGCTCCACTTGGGCGGCGGCTCGGCAGGGAGGCCCGTGAGGTCATAGAGCTTGGCGAGTATTTCCTTAGGGCTTCCCATGATAAGGTAGGCATCGAGAGGCTCCCTGGTTATGATGAGGAGCCTATCATAGCTGGCAGCGCCAAGGTCGAAGTAAACTGGGGAGTAGGTGTTGATCAGCAGGCCCCAGCCCCTCGGGGACCAGATGAAGGGCACAGGCACGTAGGTGGCGTAGTTAGGCGTTGACGGCATGTCTGCAGACCAGGTTATGAATGTCTGGCCTCTCTTGTTCACGTGTCCGAAGTGCTCGCCGAGGCCAAAGATGGGCTCACCGGCACCCAAAACTAGCGCCAGGGAGTGGCATACCCTTCCATCACTGCACGTCAGCGTCCCGGTGACTATTGTCCTCCTGGGCACCCAGTCCCTCGAGGGCTCGAAGAGGGGGTCAAACCAGGGCCTGGCGCCCCACTCGTCACCTACGTGCCACTCCTCCAGCACTGTCCTGCTGCCGCTGCGTATGGCTAGCTTAGGCATGAGGGAGACCTGAAAGCCCTTGGTTACAAAGGACTCTCCTGGCACCTTGCCCTGTCCTGAGGCAGTGATCCTTATGACGCCGTCTGAGATCAGCTGGAAGCAGATCCTGCCGGCGTCAGAGTAGACGCAGCCGTCAATGAATTTCCTTGAGGTGGCAGGAGTGAAGGAGATGGGTCTGAACCTGCTCTCGTCAAACTTGAACGTCGCCAACCTTCTTACCTGGGCCAGGCTGCTGTCAGCACGAATATCAGTGTTACGGCCTCCGGCCCTAGAGCCCATTAGGCTGCCTGGGGGATCAAACTCAAAACTTGGTGCGCGCTAAACAGCGCGGGAACAGGCTTGTCCGAAATAATGGAGGCCCTGTCCAGGAAGCCCTTTGCCATAGTGGGCCATAGGGGCTCTTCGGCGTCGCTGCCCGAGAACACCGTGGCTGCCGTCAGGTCAGCTGTAGAGGCAGGGGCTGACGTGGTAGAGGTTGACGTCAGGAGGACAGCAGATAATGCAATTGTTACCTTTCACGACGAGGACCTCTCAAGGCTTCTAGGCGTAAACAGGAAGGTCCGCGAGGTCACTCTTTCAGAGCTGAGGGGCTATAGGATTAATGGGGAACCAATACCTACACTTGAGGAGGTTATTTCTACTGTTGATGGCAAGGCAGGGCTCTTCGTAGAGGTTAAGGATCCTGAGGACACTGGAGCGGTAATTGACGAGGTGAAGTCCAAGGGGGCCTCCTCTTGGACAGCACTCATAAGCTTCTACCCAGAGGCTGTGAGGACCGCCGCCTCGGCAGGCCTCGTGGCCGGTCTCATATACATGAGACCTCCTGGTCAGGTGATAGAGGCTCATAGGATTGGGGCCAGGCTGGTGCTGCCGATACATGGCCTGGCCACTGCAGCTGCGGTGGGCCTGGCGCACAGGATGAGGCTCAAGGTAGTGGCCTGGACCGTGAACGACCCTAAGGTTGCCACAGAGCTGGTTAACCGGGGGGTTGACGCCATAGCCACTGACGACCCGGCTGTCATGGTCAGGCTCAGGAGGAGCTGGAGTCCAACTAAGACGCTGGAGTGATTGCGCTGAGCCAAAGCTCCCATGTTAGGCGTGCTGGCAATAACACGACCTTTGTAGGGCTCTGCCAGCAACTCAGGGCCCGTTAGTGCGATGCTACAGGACAACAAGAACGCTTATCAGGACATAAATAAATTTAATTCGTTAACAAATTAAGATATAGTGCTTCTGCTTTCCTCTTCAGCTGTTCCCAGAACATGCAGAGTTCCTTTTGGCGAGTAGTAGAATAACACGTAACTTTCCATCCTTCTTAGGTTTCAAGAAGGCGTACTGTGAAGGCAAAGGTAGGGCATACTCGGTTGTAGATACATGACGTGGAGTGTCACAGGCAGGCCAAGTACGGCCGCCGATGCCTAGGCCAACAGCTATATACAACCATGAAGAGAGCCCTTAAGCGCGTTACCAATGCAGCGTAGAAGGAGTGCTTGACAGCCCGTTCAGCAGCAAATTAAGGGACATGGGCAGTACCCTATGGGGCCTCCTCAGGGCTGATGCTGAGTACGTCTTCTACAAGCCCTTAGCTTAGCGAGCTGCATGGCTAAGCTGGCGTCAGTATAGCCCTAAGTGCTCCCAGGCGCTGACCAGCCGGGGCGCGGGACTTGGCTAGGCCACTTCATGGTATTGGCCTCTTTCACGTGATCCCAGGCACCATATACTACACGATAGTCTTCGACTACGATGATGAGGAAGGCGAGTATTATGAGCTGCTGTCCAGGGGAGGCAGGGACCTAGAGGCTGAGGAGAAGAGGCTGGCGGAGGAGATGCAGAGGGAGATGAACTCTGAGAGGATAATAATTAATGGCAAGGAGGTCAGGTCGAGGGTCGTCAGGGCCAAGGTGGGCGTAAGGGAGACCCCAAGGCGCTCCACGGCGACGTTCTTCATTGAGATGCCCTGGGAGCCGGTGAGGGGCATCAACGTTTATGAGAACTTCTACGAGCCCGATACTGCTCCTTACGACTACGTTGTCTACTGGCTACTGCCCGAGGGCGGCAGGTTCAGGTCATATGACATGCCAGGTGACGTGGCTGTCGAGGGAAGGCTGCTAACAGCTAGGGTCTCGGCTGGTACCAGGGTACCCGGCTACGAGTCCCTGACCTTTGAGCTGCCTTAGCCCAGGGAACTTACTAAAGTATAAATACGCCTTAGAGAACAATTGTTCTTGAGGCGGGACCTTGAGGCCTGCGTTGATAATAGTTGACATGCTTCACGACTTCATAGATGGGGTTCTGGCGACGCCCGAGGCCAGGTCAACCGTTGAGCCGGCCAAGAGGGTCCTAGAGGCCTTCAGATCCAAAGGCTTACCGGTCATATACGTGAATGATGCCCATTACGAGACTGACATAGAGATGCCCCTGTGGGGCCCTCACGCCATGAAGGGCACCAAGGGAGCCGAAGTCTACCACGAGCTGGCGCCCAGGCCAGGTGAGTATGTGCTTGAGAAACACGCCTACAGTGGCTTCTACGGCACTGCCCTCGACCACGTGCTCAGGTCCCTGGGCGTCGACACAGTCTTCCTGATAGGTCTCGACGCCGACATATGTGTGCGCCACACGGCTGCTGACGCCTTCTTCAGGGGCTACAGGATATACGTAGTCAGGGACGCCGTGGCGGCCAGGATAGACAAGAACTGGGAGGCCTACTACAAGAGGGTCTACGGGGCCCAGGTGGTGGACAGCGCAGAGGTGCCTGAGGTGCTGAAGTCGGCCGAGGCGCCTAAGAAGACGGTCGTCACGGCCTGAGGCCTGCCCTTGAATCTCGGAGGCCTTATACTTAAGGGCCAGACCTTTGCTCGCCTGGTCGTCAGGCCCTCTCCCTAGCCCTTCTAACCTCCTCTGTTAGGGCCTCTAGGTCCTCCTCATTGTTGATGAAATGTGTCGAAGCCCTTAAGCCCCAGACGCCGGCGGCACCCCTGAGGGACACGTAAATTCCCTTGGACCTCAGCCTCTCCACCAATACCATCTCTCTGGATATGTTGTCGTTGATCCTGAAGAGTAGGATGCCTGAGGCCTTTGACTGCTCTGGCGGGGACAGCACCTCAGCCCTGGCGTCCTCAAGCTCCTCCCACAGAATCCTCCTGAGTCTAAGCACAGAGGCCTCAACCTGTTCCAGACCAACCTCAAGTATTAGGGACGCGCTGGCGGCCGCCGCCAGCAGAGGCCCGGCCGGGAAGAAGCCGCCGTAGTCAAACTTAGTGCCCGAGGGGGGCTCGAAGGGAGGCACCGAGAATGGGGCCTTTGAGGGCGAGGCCCAGAAGGACTGCCAGTCGCTCACTGGCATGTTCATGTAGCCTGGCCTTGGGGGCTGGAGCTCCTCCACAGCCCTCCTGCTGGCGCAGAGCACGCCGACGCCAAAGGGGGCCAGGAGCCACTTCTGCGTTCCGACTGCCACGAAGTCGAGGCCGTTGGCATCAGCGTCGACCCTTAAGGCCCCAGCGTGCTGTATGGCGTCGACCACTATGTAGCCCCCGACCTCGTGAACCACCTTGGCCATCTCTCTCACGTCAAGCCTTGAACCGCTCACCCACTGGACGCTGCTCACTATGAGGGCTCTAGTCCTCCTGTCGACAACGTCGTAGAGCTGATCCACACTGTAGTCCCCGTCGGTATTCCTCACCACCCTAACGTCAACGCCTTTCATTTTCAGTCTTGCAGCCTCCTGGTAGACAAGGGGGAAGTCCATGTCTAGGATAACCACGCTCTCACCCTTCTGTGGCGCTATGGCATCTATGGCAGTCTGAACTGCTGATGTGGTGCTTGTGCCGGTTATTGAGACCCTATCTGGCGGGCAGCCGAGTATCAGCCCCATGGCTCTCCTGAGCTCAGCCCTGGCCTTGGCCTGGACGTCAGAGCCCATGGCTGAGGGCGTGTCAGAGGAGAGGGAGTCTACGAACAGCCTCAATACGTTCACGGCCCTGAGGGGAGGAATGCCAACTGCTGCCCAGTCCAAGTAAGTCCTGCCAGCTAGCCCAGGGAACTCATGCCTCAAGGCACGCCTCTTTGGCTCTGGCCAGCTAATACGCCTGGCACGCGGCCCACCCATGCGGCTAGGCAGGTGACGTTATTTTCCCCTGACACGGCAGGATCCAGGGACCTAGTGTGCCCGTGTTTGAGAACAATGTAATTAAGGAGATTTTGGCCAAGTATCGTCGTATCTGGGCCATAGGTCATGCCATGTCCCTCATGGGCTGGGACGAGGAGACCTACATGCCTGAGAAGGGCGTGACCGAGAGGTCAACGGCCATTGCTGAGCTGAGGGCCCTCTATCAGGAGCTAGTGCTCAGCGACCAGTTCGTCTCCCTGGTGGAGAAGGCCAAGTCCCTTGAGGGCTTAAACGACTACGAGAAGGGGGTCGTGAGGGTTCTTGACAGGGAGATAACTATAGCGAAGAAGATACCGCCCCAGCTCAACTACGAGCTGGCCAAGACAACCAGCGAGGCCTTCGTGGCATGGAGGGAGGCCAGGTCAAAGGCGGAGTTCTCAATATTTAGGCCATGGCTCCAGAAGGTAGTCGACCTGACAAAGCAGGTGGCCGAGAAGCTGGGCTACGAGGAGCACCCGTATGATGCGCTCTTAGACCTCTACGAGGAGGGCCTGAGGCTTAGGGACGTCAGGTCCATCTTCAGCATACTTGAGCCAGGCATAAGGTCTGTCCTAGAGAAGGTGATATCAAGGGGCTACTTCACGGTGAGGAGCCCGCTGGAGGAGGCCAAATATGATGAGCAGGCCATGAGGAGGGTTAACGAGAGAGTCCTGGACCTTCTGGGCTTTCCAAGGGACAGGGCCAGGCTCGACGTAAGCCCTCACCCGTTCACGACAAACATGGGGGTTAATGATGTCAGGATAACGACAAGGTATGAAGGCCTTGACTTCAAGAGGTCTCTGTTTAGTGTTGTCCATGAGTTCGGCCACGCTACCTACGAGCTCCAGGTAGACCCCGAGCTAGCCATGACGCCCATAGGCACAGGGGCCAGCCTCGGAGTTCACGAGGGCCAGAGCAGGTTTTGGGAGAACGTGATCGGCAGGAGCCCTCAGTTCGCCTCCCTTGTAAAGCCACTGCTCGACCAGGAGCTTGGGCTCACTAGGAGTCTCAGCGTTGAGGACGTATATAGGTACTTCGCCTCTGTAAGGCCGAGCCTAATAAGGACTGAGGCTGACGAAGTCACATACAACCTCCACATACTCCTAAGGTACGAACTTGAGGTCCAGCTGGTAGGCGGTGAGATAAAGGTTGATGACCTGCCCGAGCTCTGGAATAGAAGGACTGAGGAGCTCCTAGGCGTGAAGCCAAACAATGATGCCGAGGGTGTCCTCCAGGACATACACTGGGCTCACGGCAGCATAGGCTACTTCCCGACCTACACGCTTGGCAACATAGTGGCAGCCATGATGAGGGATGCCTTCAGGAAGAGGGTCGGGGACCTGGGCGACTACGTTGCTAAGGGAGACTTTGGCCAGATAAAGTCGTTCCTAAGGGACTTCATACACAGGTATGGCTCCACCTACGCACCCAAGGAGCTGCTGAGAAGGCAGCTGGGCTCAGAGTACGATCCCAACGCCCTCCTGTCCTATCTTGAGGAGAAGTACGTGAAGGGGGCCCCTTAGGCACCAGCCGCTAGCCTTTTAGTTGAGCAGGGCCTTAGGTTCCGGGGGCAACATGGGGCTGGACGATATAATAGGAAGACTTCGCAGCTACCCACCGTCTTACGCGCCTGAGTGGGGGAGCGGTGGCATCTTCGGGCTCAAGTACTATAGGGGCGTTCTCTACTATACTGTTGCCTTCGACGCCCTGGCCAATTTTATCAGTGAGGAGGGCACTCAGACCTACAGGTTCGAACAGGTGGGCCCACTGCCCACTTCTGGCGGCGACACGTACAACGCGGTGGAGGCCGTTGACGACGAGATATACTTCGGCGGCTGGGTCCACGCGCCTGCATCCTATGAGCTCGGCCCTGGTCCCGAGATGGGAGTTATAGTCTTCACCAACAAATACAGCCACGTGCATGTCTATGACATAGGCGACAGAAGGGTCAAGCTACTATGGAAGGAAGGGGCGGCGCGCAAGGACGAGTGGGCAGGCGAGGTCTCAGAGATCATATACAACCCAATCCAGGACGAACTCCTGATAGCGAGGGGGGACGGCACAATAAACCTGGGCGTATACGTGCTTGATAGAGAGAAGGGTGAGGCGAAGAGGATATCGGAGAGGGCAGCGCTCAAGGGGGCAGTGCTCTACGAGTACGCCTGTTTCGACATCCTTGAGCGGCAGATAAAGGATGTGCATGGGGTCCTGTTCACTAAGTCTGTGACCGGCATCCAATGCGTAAACCTGATAAATCACAGGACCGTCACGGTTCCCCTCGGCGAGCTGTCCAGGAGGTCTGTGGACGGGGCCCCAGTGAGCTGGCCCCAGACAGGCCCCGCCGCCTCAGCCTACGGTAGGCTCTTCATGTTCGTCAAGGGAGGGCTCATAGTAGGCAACCCTATTAATGAGGAGCTAGAGCCCCTGAGGTTCGTGAGGCTCTTTGACTTCGGCGACTCGGGCTACTTCTCCAGGAGAACCATGGCTGAGACGGTGCTGGGCGGCGTGCTCACGGCCTTCAACGCGTACTCAGAGAGCGTGGTGAGGCCAACAAACTCCTTTGAGGAGATGGTCGCCAGGGCCACCAACATCATAGTGGGCCCCAGCGTTATGGTTCATATAGCCCCACCAGTGGCCAGGATAGTGGCGGCCATGGGGGCCAGAATAACGAGCTTCGAGCCCCTAGGCGACAAGCTGATAGTAGCCACTAACACCATGTCTAACACCTCAAGATACAACGCGCTTCCAATAGACCTGGGCTACAGAGACTTCAACATCCTGCCCCTCTCTATTCTTGAGTCCTCCCAGGGCCCGCCTGTCAGGTTCCGCGTCCCGGGCATACTGGTCAAGGACAAGGTCTTCGGTGGTATACCGCTGGCCGGCTACAGGTCGCCGAGGCTTAAGCTCAGCCTTAGCAGGTCCAACAGGATAACCATATACGAATACGATATCTCCCTACCGCCAAACAACGCTAGTGAGGAGCACTACGAGATCGGCGCTGGAAGGTCAACAATAGATCTGGCAGGCTTTGGGAACTCCATAGTGTCCTTTAGGCTCAAGGAGCCGGACCCAGAGGCCTCAATAATCATAGACCTCGTTCCCTGAGGCGCCTCTCGAGGCTCCACCTGAGCGCCTCCATAATTGTTGAGAGCCTTATCATGCCCCTTGAGGGGGAACAGGCCCCCTTCCTTATGGCATCTATAACTCCCTCGGCGCTGCAGTCGCCGGTGAGTACAGCTGTCGGAAGCCTGCCGAGCTCACCTATTACATGGGCGTCACTGCCACTTGTCATTGGCTTGCCAAGCTTCCTGGCCTCCCTCTCGGCATACCAGTTCAGCGGCGGCAGGCCCCTAGCGTTCCAGGCCTCGACCGCATCAAAGGCCCCTGGGTTCCTGAGCAAGTAGAAGCCCACGCCCTTCCTCCCCGGCTGGAACGGATGGGCGGCTATGGTGATGCAGCCGTGGGTCGAGGCCCAGTCCCTGAGCTCATAAGGATCTATGCCCCGCCTGGGGTCCTCATGGGGCAGAGAGGGGCACAGGACTATCACATCCCCCTTGGACGTCCTGACCTCGTCGCCAGGGATCACGTGGATGCCGAGCACCAGTTCCTTGGCAGCCTCAAGTGCGGCCGCTGAGCCCCTGAACGTATTGTGGTCAGTAATAGCTATCGCTGAGAGGCCCAGCTGCGCGGCCCTCAGCACTACCTCCTCAGGTGTTGGCCTGCCGTCGCTGTAAGTAGTGTGGGAGTGAAGCTCTGCCAGGCACACCATCCTTCTCGGGGGTCAGGGGTGCCTGGACTAATTAGCTCTAAGGCCTATACCAGGGCTGGGCCTGTGATGAGCTCGGCGTAGCCGAGCTGGGCGATGAGGAGGGTCTTGAGTTCTGAGGCCTTTCCGCCAGGGCTGAGGTCTAAATCCTCGCAGTGCCTCAGGGCAATGAGAGGGCGTGGGCAAGAGGAGGAGCGTAATAAGGCAGGCGATAAACAGGGTCCTGATGAGCGGGAACCCCTCAGCTTACGTAATAGCCTATGTGGACAGGGACCCTGTCAGGGGCCAGTCGATAGCTGAGGTGGGCGGCGACAGGGTTATAGGGGTAAGCGAGTGGGCCATGACCCTTGATGACGACACAGTCATACCTCTTCACAGGGTAGTAGAGGTCAGGGGGAGGGACGGCAGGATTCTCTGGAGGAGGGGCAGGGTTGCTGGAGGTCAGGGGGCCGGGCTATAGGGTAAGAGTTGTTGAGGGTCTTCAGCCGCCCATAGTCAAGGGCTCAGGTCTCGAGGTAGGCCGCTCACTGCTCATGCTCGACGCTGTATCAGGGGCCCTGTCGGAGTCCCTAGCATCCCTCCTGCTGCCCCCGATAGAGTACGATAAGGAGCTGGAGGACGTAGTCAGAGCCTACAGGTCCAGGGTGGTGGCCGAGGAGGCCTCAGAGCTCATGTCAAGGCTCGGGCCCCTGACCCAGAGCGCCAGGATCCATGTCTCCTACTTCGCGGTCGCCAGGATGTCAAGGCTGTCCAGGCTCTACCCCTGCGCCTTCAACGAGGCGGTGAGGGACCTGGACAAGCTGGCTGATGAGTATATGTCCTACGCGGCCGAGGTCGGAAGCCTCAGCGACGCCTACGTGATGCTGAGGCGCTCTAAGGCCAGAGGCCTGTTGGCCTCTGTCAGGTCAAGGGTCTCGGGCATAGCAATGATAGGCCTGGCAGGTGCCTACGTCAGGCTACTCCTTAGCGGGCTCACAGAGTGCCAGCCGAGACCACCACTTGAGGAACCCATGTCGCTTGTGGAGCTACCAGAGGGTGTTCTCTACGGCAATTGCGAGATGGCCGAGGCGATACCTGAGGTCCTAGGCGCCACTTCGTGCCGCAGATCATCTCTGCTATACTCTACAACAATATGTGAGGGAGAGGAACCAGTAATAGTAAAGGACTACGGCCACAGCACACTCAAGTGGATGTTGGCAGGGGTTCTCTCAGTAGCCGCCTACCCCTTCAAGGAGTCCCCAACCTCGAGGGCAATAAATGAGTACCGCTCCTTGAGGGCGCTAAGGAACATCGTGGGGACACCAAGGGTCTACGCGCTCTGCCTCTCGCCCATGAGGGCCTTAATGGCCAGGGAGTTTGTGGAGGGCGACCCAGTGCTCAGCTCCAGGGACCCAGCGGCGTGGGAGGAGGCGGGCAGGGCTCTGGCTGCGCTGCACAGGGCCGGCTGGGCCCTGGGAGACCCAAACCCTGGCAACTTCGTCATGTCTAAGGGCAGGCCACTCCTGATAGACGTTGAGCAGGCCGGCCAGTTCAGCCCAGTTAAGGGGGCTTGGGATCTGGCGGTATACTATTACTACTCAAGGTTCTTTGGTGCACCGTCTGACCTGCTGAGGGAGTCGCTGAGGGCCTACGTGAGGTCGGCCGGAGACCTGTGGAGATCCGTTAGGGAAGAGCTGTTCAGCCCCGGCGTCATCTACCTCACAGCCACGCTCCCTCCTCTGCTGCTTGAAATGCACAACGTTATCAGAGATATTGAGGCTAGGCCCTGACGGCCTCCTTTATTGAGGAGGTAGGCAGTGCCACGCCCTTCATGGAGCTCAGCATATTGTAAAGCACGCCTCTGTCAGGTTCCTCGAGGAACTCATAACTCGCCAGGGACCTCCTGACGAGGTCCTCATCGACTCCTATGAGCGCTGCGTAGGCCTGCAGGTCAACCCTCTTGGCCTCAGCTATGGCCTGGGCTGCCATAGAGGTCACGCGCTCGTACTCCTGCTCCACGGAGGAGTTAGCGCCGAGGAGGCAGCAGGTGTTCAGCTCGCAGGGCTCTACCGAGAGCCCCATGGACTTGGCCATAGATGCGTATGGTTCCCAGACTACGCCCTCCCTTACCTGCCCCCTGGCCACGGCCTCAAGTATCCTGTCACCGCCCTTAAGGTAGACCCTGGGGGGCTCAAGGCTGTTGGACTCGGCGCAGTACTCCATGGAAGACATCATTGACGTTGCATGTCCCTCCCCTGAGCTCCCCCTTACTATTACAGCTCCCCCGCTGCTCCCACCCCCAACTATGTGAATGCGGCCCCTAGTGATTCTGTTGAACAGGAGCAACGTCACGGCAGGCGCAAAGGCGAGCTGGACCCTGCCAGCGGCGAGGTCATTAACAAGTTGGAGGGCATCATCGTAGACCTTAACCCTCACAGGGCCATACCTATTCCTGAGGGCCCTGAGCAGGGGCATGACGTAGGGGTACTCGCTAGCCCTTATGATGCCGAGCTCAAGAACTCTTGGCGGCCCCCCTTTTGGTAGCGATATGACAACGGCGCCGCCCTCGCGCCTGACATCTAGGACTCCCTGGGAGGCCATGCTCATGACCCTCCTGTGTATCATGCTCTTGCTCCAGCCCAGCGACCTGGCGAGCTCTGAGAGCGTCACCGGACCCAGCTCGGCAACCGCGTCATATATGTCGATGTCCACCTCGTCCAAGGCTTCCCTAGAGAACAGCTGTGTCTCAAGAGGTTAAAAGTCCCCCTTTACGTTAGGGCTCAGCTATTTAACTTTGGTCACGAGTTTAGCAGGGCGCCATGTCAGGCGGCGAGGTAAGGATAGACCCCTGGGGCAGGCCTGAGATAAAGGACTACAACAGGCTCTACGAGGTCTTCGGCATCAGGCCCTTCGGCGAGGTATTGGAGAAGATGAAGGAGATGGGCGTTGAGCCGAGCCCACTGATGAGGAGGGGCATAATATTTGGTCACAGGGATCTGGACAAGGTGCTCGAGGCCTGGCACAACGGCGAGCCAGTGGCGGTGGTCACTGGCTTTATGCCGAGCGGGAGGTTTCATTTTGGGCACATGATGACTGGGCTCCAGCTCACCTACTACCAGAGGCTGGGCTTCAAGGTCTTCGTAAGTCTTGCCGACGCTGAGGCCTACGCGGTCAGGCACATGCCAAGGAAGGACGCGATAAGAATAGGGATAGAGGAGTACGTGGCAAGCCTCCTGGCCCTAGGCCTGGATCCTCAGAGGACAGAGTTCTACTTCCAGACCGCCAGGCAGGGCCCGTACCACGAGATGATACAGCTCTTCAGCTCCAAGGTGACGTACAGCGAGATGGAGGCCATATACGGTGAGCTCAGCCCGGGCAAGATAGTCAGCGCGCTGACACAGGTGGCAGACATACTCCACCCCATGCTGCCCGAGTACGGTGGCTACATGCATGTCGTCGTCCCAGTGGGTGCCGATCAGGACCCTCACATAAGGCTCACCAGAGACTTAGCAATGAGGATGAAGGGTGATGTGGAGCTCAACGAGCCGGCGGCAACCTATCACAAGCTGATCAGGGGCCTGGACGGGGGCAAGATGAGCAGCAGCAGGCCCGAGGTCACAATATTCCTGAACGAGCCGCCGGAGGAGGCAGTCAGGAAGCTCAAGGCGTCGCTGACGGGTGGCAGGAACACGGCTGAGGAACAGAGGAGGCTCGGCGGGGAGCCTGACAAGTGCCCCGTATTCGACCAGTACCTCTATTATCTGGTGCCTGATGATAACGAACTTGAGGATGTGAGGACCAGGTGTAGGACCGGCAAGCTGCTCTGTGGTGAGTGCAAGGCCTGGGGCTCAGAGAGGCTCTTTAAGTTCCTCGATGGCTACCAGAGGTCTCTAGAGCACTACAAGGACAAGGCATGGTCACTGGTGGAGACCCCCAGGTACTAGCCCTTTGTCTCCGTCCTCTTCAGCGCCTGGAGCGCCGGCGCCTTGGAGGAGAAAGTGTCAAGGGACAGGCTGGGCATGAACCTGACGCCGCAGCCCAGCGCGACCAGCTTGCCATGGAGCTCGCTTATCCTTGACGAGGGGCCTGAGATCATGAGTACCTCAAGGCACCTACCTCCCTGGTGGAAGTGAAGGTAGGCTGAGGCCACGTCAGAGTACTTCTCAACCACGCTCTCGCTTTCCTTGTCATCAGGGCAGAGCGCAACCATGACTCCGGTGCAGTCATGGGGCACAAGGTAATGTATATAATCGGCTATCATGTTCTTTATGGCCTGCTCCACGAGCTCACTGCGGCTCAGGTCGACCCTTCTAGCCAGCTCGTCGAGCTGCCTGCTAAGCTCGTCAGATATCGACACGCCAAACCTAACCTTGCCCATAGTTTCCACCGCACCTGCTGACGCACTCGTACAGCCTCTGTGCGGCCTCATCACTTATGTAGTGCTCTACCAGGCAGGCCAGTCTCTCTGCCTCCTGGGGGCTCACGCCGGCCTTCAGCAGCGTCTCGTAGACCAGCCTCTCCCTTCTCGCTACAGCCTCAGCGACCTTAAGCCCCTTTGGCAGCAGCGTGACACCGCGGTACGGTATGTACTCAACGTAACCGTTGGCTGAGAGCTTCCTGAACGCCTCGGTCACGCTGGCAGGCGTCATGCCTAGGTCCTGTGCTACGTCAGTAGTCCTGACCCATCCATCCTTGCCTCCTCTCTTATAGATGGCGGTCAGGTACTCCTGCATGCTCGGCGTTGGTCCGCACTCCTCTTGGCCTTCAGCCCCCATGTCTTTGACCCCAACAATAATAGGCATCGGAGGGTAAAATGCAGTAGCGTTTACCTGGCTACTCCATGCAGGGCCTGTAGAGCTCCTTATTCAGCTCAGAGAACTTGAGGGACCTGTAGAAGCTGTCGGCTATAGAGTTGCCGGCAGGGTACACGACTGTCACTATGCCAGCCCCTAGTTTCCTGGCCTCCTCCATGGCCCTCTGAACCAACATGACCCCAAGCTTTTTCCTCCTGTACTGGGGCCTCACATAGAGGTCAGTTATCTCAGCCTTTATCTTGGGCTCGTAGAAGTGCCTGTCTATTAGCTCAAACCTAATGACCCCTGCCACCAGCTTGGCAGCAGCGTCATAGGCCACCAGTAGGACCACGCGGTCATCCTTCAGGGACTGCTGCACGTACTCCCTTACAGCCTTATCCAGGTAATTGACTACTTTGAAGTTTGGGTCCAGCTCCTCGTTGAGGCTCTTGAGCCTGGCCACAAGCTCCGTAACCTGGTCCACGTCCTCTTCCGAGGCCCTCCTAATGACTATGTTCTCTATCGACACGCGCTCACACCTCACTTATGTACTGGACCTTGTAGGGTCTAAAACCCATCTTGGTGTACATGTCCTGGGCCACGTAGTTGCTGGCCGGGAACTCCACGGCCACGTGGCTCAGCCCCATGCGCCTTACCTCCTGCTTTACCCTCTCCACTAGTGATGTGGCTATGCCGTACCTCCTCTGCTCGGGCCTAACGTAGAGCTCAGTTATAATCGCCAGCTTATTTTCATGCAACATGTTGTTCTCGTCAAGCCTAATCCTGACATAACCTACAACGTCCGAGCCCATAACAGCCACAAAGGCCATGTCCCCTTCGCTCCCCTGAGCAATCCTCCTGGCCTCCTCAACGCTCAGCTCCTTGGCATTATCGGCTACCACTAGATGAGGCTCGAACTCCTCGTTAAGGGAGTAGAACCTGAGCAGTAGCTCCGCGAGCCCTTGTATGTCGCTCTCCGTGGGCTTCCTTATGGTCACGCCTGTCTCAGCATACATGTTCTCATTCCTTGTAGTCAACAGGTGGGCTAGATATAAACCCTGCCTTGAACAGCTCCTCAACCTTGCTCCTCGACGCCATGATTATCTCCCTGGCCCTCTCCCCCTCCTCCTTGAACGTGGTGGTCTTCCTTGCCACGCCCTGCTCAACTGCCTTAACAGCAACTGCCGCCGCAACCCTAGGGTAGACCTCCCACTCCTCCATGGTTGGAATTATGTAGTTCTCGGAGAGCCCCTTCTCCTCAGCGAACTTGGCTAGCTCAACGGCGGCAGCTATGGCCATCTCATCAGTTATTGTCCTTGCCCTCACGTCTAGAACCCCTCTGAACACAGCTGGGAACACGAGGCTGTTGTTGACCTGGTTAGGGAAGTCGCTCCTCCCAGTGGCAACTACCTTAGCCCCAGCCTTCTTTGCCTCCCACGGCCATATCTCTGGCACTGGGTTTGC
>DAJS01000023.1:0-171 GCA_002496425.1 Acidilobaceae archaeon UBA162 | reverse complement strand
CCTGGACCTGGGGCTGAGGCCGCTACAACAACGTCAGCGCCCTCAAAGGCCCTCTCTATTGGGCTCCCAGGGGGCAGGTCACCGCCGTTGGTCTCAATTGCCATCTGGTACTGGTATGGGTCCTCAAACATCAGCTTATCTATGTTTGGCATCTCAGGGTGAAGGATACCC
>DAJS01000022.1:50830-59633 GCA_002496425.1 Acidilobaceae archaeon UBA162 | reverse complement strand
CGCCAACTTCGCTATACAGGACATGGTGCTTAGCAGCGCTGCCTTTGACTACTACTCCAGCGCGCTGTCCAACCTGACCCTGGAGACCTCAAGCGGTGTCAAGGAGAGGACCACCTATATAATTGAGTCGGCCGGAGGGTCCTACAGCAATACATCCAACGGCACCGTGGTCTCAATATCTACTACTGCCAGGGTGCTGGAGATATCGCCGGGGACCCTAAGCTCGTATACAGGTAACATCACTGTGGAGGCGCTGTCCAATGGGACCATTACTGTCAGCTCATCCATACCGTACCTGGTCAGGGTCCTAGTCTACGCCCTTGGTCACTGGCAGGTGGCCTGGGCGGGGCTCACTGAGAACTCAGCGACCGTGAGCGGCATAGCTTATGTCAACAGGAGCGCGCTCGTGGAGCTCCAGTACCTCAACGGCTCCTCGTTGTTTGAGGTTAACGTGACCCTGCCGTCCACTGGGGAGCCAGTAAGCGAGCACCTCTCGCTCGAGCTCCACAACATATCGATACCTAACTCGGTCAGCCTGACAGCAACGGTCGCCGTGCCCCTCAGCGCGTTGAAACGCTACATGCCAGTCAACGTCAGCGGCTCGGCCAGCATGTCTTTCGCCTCTGTAAGCTATAGGCTGATGGCGAGCTACGAGGCTGCCGAGGCCTACTTCAACGGCTTCCTGCTACCGGCGCTCATATGGAACGGCACTGCCTCAGTGAACCAGACGGTTCCCATAAACATCTTCGGCTTATCAATGACCATAAGGGTCCTGGGCTCAGCGGAGCTCCTGGCGATAAACTTCTACGGCGTCAATGGAACCCTGTACGCCTTCGTGAACGAGCTCAGCGGCCTCGGCGTGGGCCAGGGCTCAGGCACGACAAGCCTCAACGGCCTCTCAGCGCAGGTCAACATGAGCCTTAACCTGGCGTCCTCAATGGCTGTGGTCGGCATGGTCAGCAGGGCCCAGGCCGTGAGCCCAAGCCATGTGGGTTCAACTATGGTGGTAGGGCTGCCAGTCGTAATAGCTCTGGGGCCTGAGGGGCAGGTAATGAGCACCGCCTACGTGGTTCTGTCACACAATGTCAACCTCAGCGGTCAGGCTTCCCTGCTGGTCCTGCTCACGGCAAGGCATAGGACAGGGGCAGCCGTGCTTACGCCGGCCAACGTGGCCATTGCTGTCAGCCTGGTAAGGCCGTCAGTCAGGCTCATCAACCTGACCATAGGCCATTATGTCTATGAGGCACAGGAGGTCAACGTGAGCCTGACCAACCTGACCCAGCCGGTGCTGTTCAACGTGACTAGGGTTGTCCCAGGGGCGGTGACCGTGTTCAAGCTAGTCAACGGGAGCTTGATCGCCCTGAGCCCGAGTAACTACTTCAACTACACCGGGCTGGTAGAGGTCTTTGACGACCCCTCTACAACCTACTACGTTGTCTACAACAGTACCGCGAGGCCGGCAATCAAATCTAATACTTCGACGCAGACAGTCACCGTCACTGTAACTCAGACCGTAACAACTACTGTCACAAAGACGGTGACAACTACAACTACCAGCGCGCCAGTTACGACCACTGTCACGGTGACCACATCTAATACTTCAACACTGACAACCACTGTTACTGCCACCAAGACGGTGACAACTACGGCGACTCAGACTGTGACCAGTACTACAACGACCAGTGTGCCGGTTACGACCACTGTCACAAAGACAGCCACCTCAACGCTCACCAAGACCACTGCAACGACACTAACACTAACCAGCCTGAGCACACTGACCTCCATCAGCACTACCACGGTAGCCATGCCAACCACTACAACGATTACAACGACCGTGCCCACGACCACGACCGTTGTAGTCACCAGGACCAACACTGTAGCGCTGTCGGCTGCGGCTGCGGTGGCTGTCATAGCGGTTATAGCTGCGGCTGTCCTGGCTGCGACGCACAGGAGGTAGGGAGTTAGAACCAACAGCATGAACCCTCTTTTGTGGGTTATGGTTTAAAGTTTGTTAACTCTAGTTTGTTAACTCTAAGGGGTTCAACGCTGCGGATCCACCAATGAACAGGCAAGAATGGAGACCTGAGCTGCAGGCCAAGATAAATGCGCTGAGAGACCTCGGCGTCTCGACGCTCCTCGAGCTGCTGAGGAGGCCCGCCATAAGTCCTGACTTCGGAGGCGAGGGGGAGTATGACAAGGCCATGTACCTTTATGACCTGATATCCAGGTGGGGCTTCGACAGCGTGGAGGTTTACTGGGCCCCCGACAGGAGGGCCAAGGGGGGCGGCAGGCCAAACGTAGTAGCTACCATAAAGGGCAGCTCGAACAGGAGGCTCTGGATAATAACACACCTAGACGTCGTGCCGCCCGGGGACCTCTCGGCCTGGAAGGTAACGGCCCCCTTCGAGCCCAAGGTAGTTGGCAGCAAGGTCTACGGCAGGGGCTCTGAGGACAACGGCCAGGCCACGGTGTCATCCCTCATGGCCGCCAGGGCCCTCCTAGACCTTGGCCTCAGGCCCAGGAGAACCGTGTCACTGGCCTTCGTGGCAGACGAGGAGGCAGGGTCAAGGTACGGGCTCCAGCACCTGCTGGAGGCCCATGGGGAGCTGTTCAGTGGCTACGATGAGGCGCTCGTGCCTGACGCAGGGTCAGGCGATGGGAGCCAGGTGGAGGTCACGGAGAAGAGCATAGCCTGGCTAAGGTTGAAGGTCAGGGGGGTTCAGGTCCACGCCAGCATGCCACACAAGGGCGTCAACGCCAACAGGGTTGCGGTGGAGTTGATCAGGAGAGTTGACGGGCTTCTGAGGTCAAAGTATGTCGAAAGGGACGAGCTCTTCGACCCTCCTACGACCACCTGCGAGCCAACGGTATACAGGAGCTCCTCGAACTCCCCCAATATAATACCTGGCTACGTTGAGCTGGTTTATGACTGCAGGGTCCTGCCAAGGTATGACGTTAACGAGCTTATCGCCGATATAGCTAAGGCCCTGGAGGAGGCCTACGCCTCGGTGGCCGGCAGCCGGCTAGCGAGGCCTGAGATTGAGGCAACGTACATATTGAGGGCTGGCCCGCCAACCCCAACTGACTCGCCAATAGCTAGAACTCTTGGCGCCGCACTGAGGGAGCTCAGGGGCGTGGAGCCCAGGTTCGTTGGTATAGGGGGAGGCACTGTGGCCTCGCTGCTCAGGGCCAAGGGAGTTCACGCTGTGGTGTGGGAGACCATTGACGAGGTTGCGCATCAGCCTGACGAGTACTGCAATGTGACTAACATGGTTGAGGACGCCAAGGTGATGGCTTACCTGATGCTAGAGCTCGGGCCCTAAATTTTTAACTCGGCAAAACGTATTTCTACTGGAGCTCTAGAGGGCGGGGATAGCGCTGTGCTAAAGGACGCCGCCAAGGATAACGACCGCGCCTGCCTTGGGGTCCCAGGCCTTGACGAGGCCCTAGGCTGCATGCCTAGGGGCTCAATAATGATAGTTGCCGGCTACCCGGGCGCCGGGAAGACCACGCTTGCCTCCCAGTTCATCTACCAGGGCCTTATCAACGGGGAGCCCGGGCTGTACGTAAGCTTCGTGGAGCCGAGGGATGACTTCATTAGGAACTCCTCAGGGTTCGGCTTGGACTTCGCCAAGTACGAGGCCCAGGGCATCTTCAAGTACTACGAGGGGCTTAACGTTAGCGACCCTGAGGCCCTTGGGGACCTGCTGGAGGACGTGATGAGCCAGGTGGATAAGATTAAGGTAAGGAGGCTCGTGATAGACAGCGTCTCAGCAATAGAGCAGTTGGCAGGGAGCGCGCCGAGGGCCAGGGAGGTCACCCACAGCGCGCTCTACGTGGGCCTGAAGAGGAGAGGCGTGACGTCA
This sequence comes from Acidilobaceae archaeon UBA162, assembly GCA_002496425.1. Lineage (GTDB taxonomy): Archaea > Thermoproteota > Thermoprotei_A > Sulfolobales > Acidilobaceae > Acidilobus. Next base: position 55,767 of record DAJS01000022.1, on the reverse strand, counting down.
CTGCTTATATCTGAGATGCCCGTTGGCTCTGAGACCTTCGGCGTGGGGCCTGAGGAGTTCATAGCCGACGGGATAATAGTCATGAAGTACCGCTTCACCCTGTCCGGCATACATAGGTTCCTCGAGATCAGGAAGTTAAGGGGGGTAGCTGTTCAGCTGCCGAAGATGTACTACATGATAACCGAGTCAGGAGTCGAGGTTAAGCCCCCGCTACCCATTAGCAGGCTGCCCAGCGCTGTCAAGCCAAGGAGGGCGTTCAACCTTATGGGCCTTGAGCTGGCCGAGGGCTCAGGGACCCTAATAGTCTACGACCCTTCATTGGACCCCATAAGGCTAACGCTGTGGGCCTTAGCTTATCCGGCAGCAGCCTCGGGCCTGAGGGTGAGGATAGGATCCTACATGCACGGCGTCGACTCCATGAGGCACTTGCTTGAGCAGTGCCCAGGCTTTGAGGCGGTTAGGGAGAAGCTGGCGCTGGAGTCATACGAGGCCAGTATTATCAACGTGGAAGAGGCAGACATAATGTCGTGGCGTGGTGACAGAGCGATAAGCCCTGAGCTGGTAATAGTTGATGGTATTCATGTGCTCGCCGAGACTTCTCGGAGGCGGGACTACACGCAACTGGTCTACAGGACCCTCGTCCGCAGGGCCGCCTCAAGGATAACCACAATACACACCTACTCGGCCCAGAGGAACGAGGTCTGGTCGGTACCCATGTCAAAGTACTACGACTACGTGCTCTACCTTGGCCGCAGCGGCGACGGACTCTACCTGGAGCCCCTTAGGGTCTGGGGCTCCCTGGCCTCTCCGAAGCCAATATCCATAGACCCGGAGGCCCTCAAGGACTGCGCCTCCCTGTCAGGGCTAGGCCTTAAGGTTGAGACCCCTTAAGTTAGACCCTGACAGGCCTTGAGGTCTCTGGGCGTTGACGTGCTCGTCGTGGGCGGCGGGGCCGCCGGCATGTCGGCGGCCTCCTGGGCCAGGAGGAGGGGCCCGTCGCTAAGGATAGCGGTTCTTGAGGCCACAAACATAATAAGTCATGCGCCCTGTGGCATACCGTACTACGTCGGCGGCTTGTTCAGCGACTACAGCCTGTTCCAGGCCTACGATGTCCGGTTCTTCAGGGAGAAGAGAAACATAGAGGTGATCACCGGAGCTAGGGCCGTGGAGGCCGACCTGAGGTCGAGACAGATAACGGCTGAGGCCAACGGTGAGAGGGTCAAGGTTGAGTATGATAGGCTTGTCATAGCCACGGGCGCCAGGCCGAGAAGGCTCCAGGGGATCTCAGGGCCTAGGGTGCTCTACGCACACCACCCTGCCGAGGCCAGGGAGCTCAGGGAGGCACTGGCAGGTGCCAGCTCCGTGATAGTAGTTGGCGGAGGGGTGCTGGGGGTCGAAATGGCCGAGCAGCTGGCCAGGCTCGGCAAGAGAGTCACGCTAGTTCACAGGGGCTCCTACCTCATGAGCAGGGATCTCGACCCTCCTCTGGGCCAAAGGCTCGTAGAGGAGCTGAGGTTCATGGGGGTCACGGTACTGCTCAACAGGTCCGTAGTTAGCTCCTCGGACGAGGGCTCGAGGCTCCTCCTGGACGACGGTGAGGAGGTGAGGGCCGACTACACGCTCGTAGCTGCAGGCGTGGAGCCTAACCTGGGTCCCTTAGAGGGCCAGGTGCCTACAGGCCCCCACGGCGCCATAGCGGTTGACGACTTCATGAGGGCCGGAAAGGATGAGGTCTTCGCTGCCGGCGACGTTGCTGAGCACAGAAATCTCGTTACCGGCCTCCCTGACTGGAGGCCCCTGGCCCCGATAGCTAACAAGATGGGCCTCGTGGCTGGCGTCAACGCCGCCGGCGGCTCCCTTAGGTTCCCTGGCGTCGCCGGCGACCTGATCACCAGGGTCGGCGAGACCATATACGGCAGGGTAGGCCTTAATGAGGCTGAGGCCAGGAGGACAGGCATAAGGTACTTGGTGGGCGAGATTACGACTAGATCAAGGGCAAGGTACTACCCGGGCGGCGGCCAGGTCTACTTCAGGGTCCTGGCGGAGGAGGGGAGTGGGAGGGTCATAGGGGCCCAGGCGGCAGGGCCTGAGGAGATAATCGGAAGACTCGGCGTTGTGGCTGTCGCGCTGCTGAAGCACATGAGTATTGAGGACCTGTTCTTCGCCGAGCTCGGCTACCACCCGAGCGCCGGGAGGGCCTGGGACCCACTAGTCCTCGCGGCCAGGCAGTTGCTCAGGGTTTAGATACCCTGGCAGGTCCCCTGGCCTGGGACCCGCTTGCCCACGCCCCATGTTAGCCCCTCAGAGCTGGCCAGGAGGGCCTCGACGCTCAGGTCGAGGCTCCAGGCCATGGGGGCCCAGGCGACTGTAATAACTGAGCCCGTGAACGTGTTCTACCTAACAAACCTCAGCTTCATAACGACCGAGAGGCCCATGGCCCTCTTCCTCCCCATTGACGGCGAGCCCTTCATGTTCATCCCCATGGTTGAGATGGGACATGCGGAGCACAGGGCCAGGCTCTTCGACAGCCCAGTCAAGGACTTCAGGTACTACTTCGACTACCCAGGCGAGAGGCACGTGATGGAGCTGCTGGCCGACCAGATAGCCTCCAGTGGAGTCAAGGTGGTGGCCCTCGACAGCCCAGCTGGGGCCCCTGGGCTTTACGGCTACAGGGGGCCTAAGCTATCGGAGCTGCTTGAGAGGAGGGGCATCAAAGTCCTGGAGCTTGGGGACACCATGGCCGAGCTAAGGCTGACAAAGTCTGAGGAGGAGGTAAGACTCATTGAGGAGAGCGCCAGGTGGGCCTCCAGGGCACTTGAGGTCGCCCTCGAGCTTCTGGAACCCAACAGGTGGGACTGGGATGTGATGTTGGAGGCGAACCTGAAGGTGATGAGGGAGATGAACGACGCCTACAGGCCCTACACACCCATGAGGACCGAGGTGGGCTGGGCCGTAGGCTTCAGGGGCCAGGTGGGCGAGTTCTCGGCGTTCCCCCACGCATTGGTGGCCGAGAGGCCCGTGAGGGCAGGCGACGTGGTCGGCGTCGGCGCTGGGCCCGAGGTAGGCGGCTACTTCGCCGAGCTGGAGAGGACCCTGTTCGTGGGCTCCCCTGAGCCCAGGGCCCTCGAGCTGTTCGACAGGATGCTCAGGCTCAGGGAGGCAGCACTCGAGGTCATGAAGCCCGGGGTCAGGGTGAGCGAGGTAGACGCTGCCGTCAGGAGGAGGGCCAGGGAGCTCGGCGTGGAGAACTTGCTGAGGCACCACACGGGCCACGGGCTTGGCCTTGAGGGGCATGAGCCCCCATTCCTAGACGTTGGCTACCAGGGGGAGCTGAGGGAGGGGATGGTGGTCAGCGTGGAGCCTGGCATCTACGTCCCGGGCCTAGGGGGCTTCAGACACAGCGACACAGTGCTGATATCAAGGGATGGGCCTGTCAAGCTGACCAAGTACCCCGAGGACGCCGACGAGCTGACGCTGAGGCGCTGAAGGTCCCTGATAAATAAATAGGGGGCCTATCACTCATGGCAGGGGACCGCTTTGAGTGAGAGCGGACACCCTGCCATGACCCAGGACGCCCTCTCCTCGGCCTACGGCGGGGAGTCAATGGCTCACATGCGCTACCTCATATTTGCAGATATAGCCGAGAAGGAGGGGTTCAAGAACGTTGCCAGGCTCTTCAGAGCAATAGCTTTTGCCGAGCAGGTGCACGCCAGGAACCATTACCAGAGGCTTGAGAAGCTCAAGATCCCACTCAAGGTTGTAGCTGAAGCCCCATTTGGGCCGGGCAACACTGAGAAGAACCTTGAGCTGGCTATAATGGGTGAGAAGTTCGAGGTTGAAGAGATGTACCCCATCTACATTGAGATAGCCAGGGCTCAGGGTGATAAGCTCGCTGAGGTTACCTTTAGGTACGCGCTTGAGGCCGAAAAGATACACTTGAAGCTCTACGAGCAGGCGCTGGAGTACGTCAGGAAGGGCCAGGACATGCCGCTCGACGGCTACATATGGATATGCCCGGTCTGCGGCCATACCTACATAGGCAAGGAGCCCCCGCCCAAGTGCCCCATATGTGGGGCCCTGGGCAAGGACTTCGTCAGGTTCTAACTAGAGCTGATAGTACGCGTTCGCCAGGGCACAGGCCACGTCCCAGGCCTTGAGGGGCTCGCCCTTCCTTATTTTGTAGAACCTGGAGGCCAGGGCCTTAACGCCCTCAGAAAAGTAGCCCCTGGGGAAGGCCCCGAAGCCCACAGGGTCGCCAGTTCTCTCCGACTCCCTGAGTATCTCAACTGGGTCCGCCTCGTCTCTGGCGTCCTCGGAGAGCAGTATGAGCTTTCTGTTGCCAAGGAACCCGTCAAGGCTGTCAGCAACCTTCCATATCAGCGCCCTTCCCTCAGGCGGGGCCCTGTTGAGCCTCAGCACCTGGGCCATAAGACCCTTGAACCTCTCGTAGTTCTTGGGCAGCCTCACGTCTGGAGCCAAGGCGAACACCCTGCCGTCCTGGACGTGCAAGTACACCTCTACCTTCCCCTCTAGCACCGGCCTCTTCTCGGTAAGGTTAAGCAGCGACAGGTGCACTATGTCAGGCCTCCCTCTCCTCCACCAGGAGTCCAGTGACCTCATGGCTTTCCAGTGGATCCCGGCGTCCAGCAGCGTCTCCTCAGGCCTGACGCCGAGCCTCCTGGCCCACCTGACCACCTGGGGGTGAGACCTTATTTGATCAGGCACAAGCTCAAGGGCAGCCTCAAGGAGGACTACCCTTACGAGAGGCTGAAAGCCTCGCCCCCTCTGGTTAAGATGATATGAAAAAATAAATGCTTTCCTGCTTTTTCAGTGACGTTAATTACGCTCCTCCAGCCCGATTAGAGGCTTAACGGTGCTGAAAGGACACCTATTGCTTTCTATTCCGTTTCTCCCTACCGTTTCATTTTATAGCGTTT
>DAJS01000022.1:41911-50706 GCA_002496425.1 Acidilobaceae archaeon UBA162 | reverse complement strand
CTAACTAGAATATTTATTATTATAGTTCGCTATATTTAAATGTTTCTGCCCCTAGCTCAGCCCTGGGCCTGCTGTGATGAGACCTGCCGCTCAACCTCGCCAAGGCCTACATAGCTTACTATGAGCCCAACAAAGCTTATGAGGGGTATCACAGCTATAGCCGTAAGGATCCCTCCAACCTCGGTAGTACCGCTCCTGTAGGCTGAGCCGACCTCAAACAGCCCGACGCCTACCAGTATAAAGCCGACTACGGCCAATATGGCGCCAAGGCCCATGAGTATGGCGCCGACGAGGGGCAGCGCCACGGCAGCCACTCCCACCACGGCTATGAGTATGCCTACTAATACAAGCAGCACGCCAGTCCTGCCAACGTAGCCTCCCTTGCCCATTGCTGACAACGCGGCGAAGCCCCTGCTCAGCCTTGAGAGCGATACAAGGACAAGCACTAAGGACACGGCCAGCAGGACCACCATGGCCAGCAGAACAGCCAGAGCGGCCAGTGGATGGCCCAGTGTGTAGTAGACGACTCTGTGCTGAATCAGGCCTGGAGCCATGTTATTAACTACGGTAACGCTGCCCACAGCACCTATTGAGGCCGAGACCCCTAGAGCTGTCACGAACACTATGAAGAGCAGGAGAGGCACCAGCAGCAGGAGCAGCACGCCCGTCTTCAGGTCCCTTATAGCGTTGAGCTCCGAGCTCAACAATATCACCAGTTTTCAAACGTATAACCACCTTAAAAGGTTTTAAAAAGTAACGTTAGCCGCAGATCCCGCATATAGGCCAGTTAACTTCGTAGCCTCCTGAGGGGCGGGCTCAGCTTCAACAAGCTGAGGAAGACCCTAAATGATGCTAGTCCCTCAGCGCTCTCGAGGGGCCCTGAGGCGCCTTGAGGAGCTGGGCATAGTTACCAGAGGGTGGTGCTCAGCAGTCCTCCCAGGGTTATCTATGAGGGTGTTATCTGATACCGGCAGGGAGCTGCTCTCAATAATGAGCCTGCTCGTTAAGTGATACCAGAGGTAGTCCACTAAAGCGGGTAGTAGCTGCCCTAAGCCCATTACTCTTCCTCGAACTCCCTTTCCTCTTTGCCCTCCTTACCCCACAGCTGCCTCCTCATGGCCTCTAGCTGCCTCGTCTCCCTGCCCATGTACTCAGCCGCGCTCACGAGCCTGATGCCCGAGACCGAGGCCTCCCTCATGTGAGCCTCCAGGTGGGACCTGTAGTTCAGGTCCCTCAGAAGGTGATGATCAACTACTATGGTGTCAGCTGCCCTGGCTCTGACTAACTGGAGCAGCCCGTTGAGCCCCGACTGAACGGCCTCCACGGGCACCTTGAAGCCAGCGAAGTAAGTTGGGGGCCCGCTAAGCATCAGCAGCCTCGCGTTGCCCCAGGCAATGAGTTGCCTTAGGGCCTCGGGGTCAGCTGGTCCCTGGACGTCGCTGGCGAAGACTATAGACTCGTCGTTGCATGATACTCTGACCATCACTAGCCTGCCGACAGGGGTCCCGGGCTCGCCGTGCCATACTGCGGGTGAGAACTCAAACCTGACCCCATTGACCTCATATACGTTCCCGTCCGCAACCCTTACATCAGCCATCTCCCTGACCTTGTTGACCTCGAGTAGACGCCTGGCCCTCCCCCTCTGGCTCCAGTTTATGTTGTTAGCCGGGTCCTTGATCAGGAGCACCTTGCCCCTGTAGAGCTCCGGCTCGTCCCTGACGAAGTGGTCATAGTGGTAGTGGGTTATGGTTATGGCCTGGGACTGGGCTATGGAGTCCCTTATGACATTCATGGCCTCCTCGAGGGCCTGGAGCTCGAGCTGGTGCGGCGGGAGGCCGTAACGTCTTGGTGCCAGCGAGGCGCCAAGGTCAAGGCCTACCAGCGTGCCGCACGCGTCAACTAGGGTTGCCAGGCTCCTGACACCCATGCTGTCAGCCGCCAGTATGGAAACCCTGAACGGGCCCTCCTTGATCCACTCCAAGCCTGGTCCGTGAGCGTATAGGCGTAGAAGGTTAATACGGCGGCATAGGTGAACCAAGGGCCTTGCTGTGGCTGGTGTTCACCACAGGCGCCTGCAACCTCCGCTGTGACTACTGCGGGGGCTCGTTCCCTAACAGCGTCGTCCCCTGGAGGCCCAGGTACGGGCTGGAGGACCTCAGGAGGCTCATAGAGTCGGATCCCGACGCCACAGTGATATTCTACGGCGGCGAGCCCCTGATCAACGCCAGGTACATAATGAGGTTCATGGACTCCGTCAGGGCCAGGAGGTACGGCGTACAGACCAATGGGCTGCTGCACAGGCTACTGCCCGACGAGTACTGGAGGAGGATGGACGTGGCTCTGCTCTCAATAGACGGCAGGGAGGAGGTCACAGACAGGCACAGGGGCAGAGGAGTCTACAGTAAGGTGCTCGAGGCCGCAAGGAGGCTTAGGTCCCTTGGCGTCGAGACCATAGCTAGGATGACAGTCACCCAGGACAGCAACATATACGAGGATGTGACACACCTCCTCGGCCTTGGTCTTTTCGACAAGATACACTGGCAGCTCAACGTAGTTTGGACCAAGAGGTGGAATCTGGAGTCATGGGCCGAGAGGAGCTACCTGCCCGGCCTCAGGAGGCTCATGGATCTCTTCATGAAGAGCCTGAGGGAAGGCATAGTGTTAAGGATAATACCGATACTTGGCGTCATAAGCGCTGCCATCTTCAGGCCCTTCGAGGGGGTGCCATGTGGAGCAGGTTACAGGAGCGTCGCCGTGAGCACGGACGGCAGGGTGCTGGCCTGCCCCATAGCGGTCAGGGAGAGGTGGGCAGTGCTAGGCTCTGTAGACAAGGGCTTCAGGCTGATGGGCCCCAGGCTGGCGCCAGAGTGTCTCAGGTGTCCCTACAGGCCCTACTGCGGCGGCAGGTGCCTCTACGCTATTATGGAAAGGGACTGGGGGGACGAGGGTTTCGCCGCAGTTGACAAGGTTACAAGGGCCTACCTTGACGTAGTGCTCTCAGCAGTCCCTGAGGTCAAGGAGCTGATAGCCAAGGGCGTCGTGAGGCCCGAGGACCTCTACTATGATCCAACTAAGGACTCCACTGAGGTCATACCCTAGCACTTCCTTACCCCGTTGGCTCCCCTCTCCCATGGGGTCTCTATGACAGGCTCGTCCTGGACATAGGTCTTCCCGAGCCTCAGCGCCTCCTCTGCCTTGGCCAGCTCATAGCCCACGTATGCTGCGTGCTCCTGGTTTAGGCCAGCCCTCCTGACCAGCTCCCTAGCAATGCTAAGCGCGTGGCGGCCCTCAAGGGTCAGCACCGCCTTGCCTCCCCTGACCAGCCTCACGGCTATTGTGCCCCTCCTGTGCGACACCAGGATCTGGACGTACTCATCAGGCCTCACGTTGGGCTCCACATATCCCACCTGCTCCGCCTGCTCCAAGGGCTCCTCGGGCGGCTCGTACTGCTGCTTGAGCATGAGGAGCCTGCTGAAGGAACCTCTCTCAGTGCTCCTGGCTACGAAGGCCTCCTCTGCCAGCCTCAGCGCCTCCCTGGCCTCCGCCGTTGACCTGTGGGATTTGTAGGTCTCTTCTACCACCAGGTACGCGGAGGCCCTGAGCTCGACTCCCATTAGGGCCAGGAGCGCGTGGACCCCAGCTGTGTCAGCCTCAACATCCTCGCTTACGTTAGCCGCTGAGAACAGCAGCGGGACGCTTAGCTCCGCCGAGGCCTGCCTGAACCTGACCAGGCTGTCCACTAGGCCAAGAGGGGGCACGGCAAGGGAGGGGTCAGCTATGATCTTGACCCTGCCTGATAGCCTCTCAGCCTCCCTCAGGACCTCGAGCCTCGAGTCGCCTACTATTACGAGGGGTGAGGCCCCTTCCTCAATAAGCTCCAGGCCCATCTCCCCTTCAACGCTCAGTCCCGAGGCCCCGGCTGAGAGGGCCTCCTCAGCGTGGGCCCTGGTAGGGGCCTCTGCTATCACCGGTCTCCCAGCTAGGAGCGCCTCCCTAACCCTGCGGCCCAGCTCCCTTGGATCCATTGAGGGGACAGCGCCGACTACAATTATGTCAGCCCCGTCCTGGACCATCCTCAGCGTCTCGGAAGCAACCGAGCCCTCTGGGACGCCAGGGTGCACCTCTGCAAGCAGCGCCAGCGGGGGACCCCTTAGGGCTATTGGCACCCCTCCTACTCTTGCGTACTCCTCGAAGCTGACCCTTGGTCTCAGCTCGCCCAGCACCTCCTCAGCGCTTTTGTCGGGGCTCAGGGCGACCCCCTGCTCAACATATCTCAGCACGGCAGGCAGGGCCCCGAGGATCCTGGGCCCCTTGACCACAGGCTTCCCGACCACCCTGGCTATCTCGTCCCCGCTTCCCCTCATGAGGCCTGGAACTATGATCATGTCCGACGACTTCAGGCGCTCCCTGAGCTCAGGCCTTGACGCTACTATCGCCGCTGCCGCTGAGGTGGTCAACACAGATATGGCGGGCACCGGCAGGGCTACCACGTCAATGTCCATGTTGCCCCTGTAGTCTCTGAGCACCTCCCCCACCAGCTCCTCGGCGGCCCTGCTCGTCAGTATCGCTGCCCTCAACGTGCTCTCACTGGGCACGGTACCCAGTAGGTTAAAAATACTTGGTTCAGACCTTCATGGCCAACATAGAATCACTTTTATCCCCCTAAGGCTTGTCAGAGAGCAGGTGATCCTGTTAAAGGCTAACCTGATGAACACCTTTAATATCGACGACCTGAGCTTCGCTGAGGTTCCCTGACCCCTCGCCTGGACCTCATGATGTGATCATAAGGGTCATGGAGGCCGGCATGAACCCCATCGACTACTACACTGTAACGGGTATGAGGGACGTGGACCCAATGCCACACATACCTGGCGTCGAGTTCGCAGGCATTGTTGAGGAGGTAGGCAAGGAGGTCACCAGGGTCTCGCCCGGCGACAGGGTCGTGGTCTACCCCAGGATCTTCGATGGCACGTGCGACCTCTGCATGGCTGAACATGAGCACCTCTGCAGGAACGGTGGCATCATTGGCGTGAACAGTAACGGCGGCTTCGCCGAGAGGGCTGTGGTCAGGGAGAGCAACGTGTTCAGGCTGCCTGACTCGGTCCCGTGGGACCTAGCGGCGAGCCTGCCAGTGGCTGGCCTCACGGCGTTCCACGCACTCATGGAGGCTCGCGTGCTACCAGGGGACGTAGTGGTAATAGTTGGAGCCTCGGGCAACACCGATCAGTTCACCTTACAGCTGGCCAAGCTAATAGGGGCCAGGGTGCTGGCTGTAACCACCAAGAAGTGGCCCGCCTGGCTAGGGGCTGAGGAGGTCGCTACCATTGAGGAGAGCTATGAGGTCCTCACGAAGATGACCGGCGGGAAGCTGGCTGACGTGGTTATAGACTCGCTCGGTACTGCTACGCTGCAGACCTCGCTCAAGCTGCTCGACAAGAGGGGGAGGCTGATAGTCTACGGGGCACTCACGGGCGAGAACATAACAATATCAGTGCCAGACCTCTACATGAGGGAGGTACAGATAATAGGGGCCACGGGCGGCACCAGGAGGGATTTCCTTAGACTGATAGACCTGGCCGCTAGGGGCCTACTGAAGGTGAAGATATGGAGGAAGCTCAGCCTAGGCGAGGCCAGGGAGGCCCTCAAGCTGGTGTTCTCGAGAGAGGGACGGGAGGATCCTGCTGACGGCCTAAGCCTTTATATCCTCGTGGCCCTCCCGCGACAGGAGAGAACTTGATAGCGAGCGTGTTGGCCAGGTCCTCTAGGCCAGTCATATCAGTGCCTGAGGACATGACCGTGGCTGAGGCCGTGAAGGTGATGGCGTCAAGGAACGTCAGGAGGCTTGTCACTACTGACGCTGCTGGGAAGGTAACCGGGGTCTTCAACGCTGCCTCCCTGCTCGGCTTAGCCTCGCAGGGGGCCGAGCTGGCTAACGCCACCCTGGCTGAGGCGGGGCTCGAGACCCCGGTCTACGTGAGCCCAGAGGCCCCGGTCATAGAGGCGGTGAGATCCATGGGGCGCAGGAGGGTGACCTCGGTCCTGGTGGGCCCCGAGGGTTCACCACTGGGCGTCTTCACGACCCACGACGTGGTCCTCGAGCTGGCGGCCAGCAGCTATGGCTCCTGGCCGCTGTCAGACGTGGTGATAAAGGGGTACCCAACCGTATCACCCTCAAGCCCGTTAGCCGAGGCTGCCAGGACCATGGCCTCAGCTGGCTCCACGGGGGCCTTGGTGATGGACGGGGACTCACTGGTGGGGGTCCTGAGCGTGAGGGAGGTGGTGCTGGCCATGGCAGACGGCGACTTTGAACTTGCAACCCCCGTCTCCAGGGCCTCCGTTGTGCCCTTAGCCTATGTAGACCTTGGGGCAACGGTGTCTGAGGCGGCCAGGACCATGTCTGCCAAAGGTGTTGACGTTGCAGCAGTCTTCTGCGGCAGGAGGCCCTGCGGGGCAGTCGATGACCTGGCGCTCACCTACTGGCTCTCCTCCCGCTAGCCGCCGCCGGTCTCGGGCAGGAGAACTACGACGCTCCCATCGCTTACTTGCGTGTCGGGCTCAGCCCCCTTGCCGTCGACCAGGAGCACATAGTCGCTACGCCTTAACTTCCTTATCACAGGGGCTACATCCTCAACCCTGGTACCGTCCTTAACCTCAACCTCTGCCTCTGAGGTCCCGGCCAGGTCGGCCAGGTAGCCCAGGTACTTCACTTTGACCCTGGCCACTTTAGGTCCCTGCATACATTAAGGCACCTGGGGCCTTTAGCACTGCGCACTGAATGCCCAATGGCTTCATGGCGAGACCTCTATGGTTCATTGCCACAGCATGCAGCCTACCAGACCCCGGCATTGACATAGTTGAACTCTATGCCGACCTATATCATGTCAAGGTAGTAGTCACTTACGTTAAGCCAGCTGAAGACCTTCCTGACGTAGAGGGGAGCCTCCCTTATCAGCTCCGAGAGGGCACGGTGACGTTGCCGTCAGGTTAGTGGCAGGAGGTGGTACACGCCTATCCGGCCGGTGGCGCTGCCTGTACAAGGCAGAACGTAGACATAGAAGGTCTCGTGGGCCCTAGTACCGTTAACTGTAACGGAGACCTCTATGAAGCCCTCGGGCACGAAGTAGGGTTTGTCTAACACAGCGTCCTCATGGTAGAGTCAGACCATTATCTCTGTGTCAGGGAACACCTAGAGGCAATGCCCTTATTTTGGTGGGTTTGACCGATCACACGGCGGTCATAATTGATTCAGCTCCCCAGGTCCTTCATGTTTGGTTGGTCCCAGGCCGACTTCCAGTCCGAGATGGGGCTTCCAGGATCCGAGGACCCTAACTCCGACTGGTGGGCTTGGGTACATGACCCTGAAAACATAGCTGCCGGCATAGTCAGCGGCGACCTGCCCGAGAATGGGCCCGCCTACTGGCACAACTACAGGAGGTTCCATGATGCGGCCCAGTCCATGGGGCTGAGGATAGCCAGGATAGGGATTTCATGGTCCAGGCTCTTCCCGCGCCAGCCCCCGGCCCCTAAGGGCTGGAGCCCTGACGCGACCAGGGTCACAGAGGTTGACGTTAGCGAGTCGGAGCTGAGGCAGCTGGAGAGCTACGTCAACGTTGACGCCCTTAACCACTACAGGGAGATCTTCAGCGACCTCAAGTCCCGTGGCCTCATGCTGATCGTAAACCTTTACCACTGGCCCCTTCCCCTATGGCTTCACGACCCCATAAGGGTGAGGAGGGGGGACCTCAGCGGCCCTACAGGATGGCTCTCAACGAGGACAGTGTTCGAGTTCGCTAGGTTTGCAGCGTTCATAACCTCAAAGCTTGATGACCTGGCCGATGCATGGAGCACCATGAACGAGCCCAACGTGGTTGCCGGCCTGGGCTACGCAGCGGTAAGGTCAGGCTTCCCGCCTGGGTACCTTGACGTAAGGCTCGCCGAGAGGGCCCTGTTCAACATAATACAGGCCCACGCTAGAGCCTATGATGCGGTTAAGGCCTATTCAAAGAAGCCAGTAGGCATAATTTACGCCAATACCTCCTTTACCCCGCTAACGGATGCTGACGCCCCAGCGGTGGAGATGGCTGAGAAAAGGGAGAGGTGGGACTTCTTTGACGCTATAATTAAGGGCGAGACCTCCAGATGGGACCCGGTGGGCCTCAGAGAGGACCTAGCCAAGAGGCTCGACTGGATAGGTGTGAACTACTACACTAGAACAGCAGTGAAGTATGATGCCGCCAGGAACGCCTACCATCCTGTGGGCGGCTATGGGCACGGCTGCGAGAGGAACGGTGTCAGCCCTGCCGGGAGGCCCTGCAGCGACTTCGGCTGGGAGTTCTGGCCCGAGGGCATCTACGACGTTATAACCAAGTACTGGAGACGCTACGGCCTACCGATATATGTAACCGAGAATGGGATAGCCGACGATGCCGACTACCAGAGGCCCTACTACCTCGTGTCCCACATAGCCCAGGTAGCCAGGGCTATAGGGGATGGGGCTGACGTGAGGGCTTACATGCACTGGTCCCTGGCCGACAACTATGAGTGGGCCTCGGGCTTCTCCATGAGGTTCGGCCTGCTGAAGGTCGACTACTCCACCAAGAGGCTCTACTGGAGACCCTCGGCGCTCGTCTACAGGGAGATAGCTAGGGCCTCCAAGATCCCTGACGAGTTGGAACATCTAAACTCCGTGCCACCCCTTAGGCCCCTCAATCCAGGCCACCTAGGCTGAGGTATCATGTGAGCCCTCGACGCCCTTAAGAAGGGCATCAAGGGCTCGAGGGGGAAGTGGAGCTTAG
>DAJS01000022.1:41256-41812 GCA_002496425.1 Acidilobaceae archaeon UBA162 | reverse complement strand
AATGCAGTAGTTCTTAAAACGTTACGCGCAGCCGGTCAAGGCTGCTGACAATGGCAAGCTATCTATGCAGGTCCTTAGCGAGGCCGTCAGGAGGGTTTCCGGGGCTGGCAGGTCGTTGCAGGACATAGTGCTTAGGGCCTCGGTTACCGCAATTCGCACGGCCGAGTTCAGGGACAGGTCAAGATACTTGAGATGGCACCAGTGAAGGTCTCCTTAAGCCCTAGCCCTTTAATTTCTTGGCTCACTCATCCCAGGGTCTCAGCTTGCTAAGGTATGAGGAGCTGAGCTCGGCAGAGCTCGCCGGGCTTGCTCAGTCCTCACTCTTCATTTTACCCGTGGGGAGCCTGGAGCAACACTGCGAGGGCCCTCTGGGCGCCGACCTAATGATAGCCCAGGGCGTCGCTGAGGCCGCCTGCGAGGAGCTCAGCTCAAGGGGCCTCAGCTGCGTCCTGATGCCCCCCATAGCCTACGGCTTTTCATGGGAGTGGTCCTCGGCACCGGGCACCATATCAGTGCCCCTTGAGGTCCTCAGGGGGCTCCTATTGTCAATAGCAGG
>DAJS01000022.1:29802-41236 GCA_002496425.1 Acidilobaceae archaeon UBA162 | reverse complement strand
GGCAACTGGCCAGCCCTCGAGGCCTCCCTGAGAGAGATCATGGCCTCCAGCGCGGGGAGGCTAACAGTTGTGCTGGTAAACTACTGGCAGGTCCTGGGCGTCGACGCTGGTCACGCGAGCGACTTTGAGAGGGCTGTGCTGGAGGCGCTGGGAAGGAGGGTCAGCTTCGGGAGATGTGAGGAGGCCTCGCCGTCGCCTGTTGGGGCCTCCACCTTCACCGGCCCTATCGGGTTGGCCTCAATTCCCTCTAGCGAACTGCGGGGGCTCAGCAGGGAGCTCATAGGGAGGACCGTGGCCGACGCAATAGTCAGGGCGCTTGAGTCGGCCAAGAGGTCAAGAGTTGTGCCCTGACAAAGTGAAGGAACAGGCCTCGCCTTAGGCTAAGGCCGGGGGCCCTGCAGGGCGCTTAGGATCCGCAAGGGCTAAATTGCCTAGAGCCAAGACCAAGCAGCCAAGGATGCACCAAGTTGAGGCTCGCCAGGGATCAGAAGCTGGTGATAGCGTCAACCACGCTTGACATGATGCTAGAGGGCATATTTGTGACCCTGCCCAGCATATCAGCCCTCTGGCCCTTCGTGGGGCCCAGCTCCATACCCCTGGTACTCCTTACAGTGCCCATCGGCACGCTGATAGGCAACCTCACACTTGGGAGGGTAGCTGACCTAGTGGGTAGGAAGAGGGCCTACATAGCCATGCTTCTGATATACGCCATCGGCGCTACGCTCGTCGTAACCTCTAACAGCCTGTCATGGCTTCTGTCCGGGCTCCTGGTGGCCCAGGTGGCCATAGGAGGCGAGGTGCCTATAGTGCTGAGCTACATAGTTGAGAGCGCACCATTGGAGCTCAGGGAGGTCTTGGTCGTCCTGATAACCAACGTGGGCAACGCAGGCGCCGCGTTGGCGGCCGGGATAGCCTATGCCACTGGCACTATATCTGTGGCTACTGAGAGAGCCTGGCTGGCGGGCCTCATAGTGGCTGCCATAGGTATCCTGGCCTTCACCAGATCCATGGTCCCTGAGTCCCTGCCCTGGTCCTCGGTGCCCGCCAAGGCTAGGGGTCACATGCAGGTAGTTGGCAGCGGCATGGGCGTTCTCGTCATAATGCTGGTCGCCATGGGCATTTCATCAGTACTCACCTTCGGCTACCTGGCCCTTGACGTGGGGCCAGCGCTCTTCCCCTCAATATCTAACAAGCTGATATTCCTCTACTTCGCCGGCGAGCTCGTCGGTGGACTGGTAGCCGCAGCCCTGGTGGGGAGGCTTGGCTCAAAGAAGTTCGTCCTGGCCAGCTTCCTCGGCGGCCTGGCCACGTCCATAGCTGCCATTCCTGCTGTGGAGTTAGGCAATGTAGGGGCATTCATGGCAGTCCTGGCCATTAACGGAGTCTTCACCGAGACGGTGTGGGCGTCGAGAAACGTGCTTGAGTCCACCACGTTCCCGACGAGCTCTAGGGCCACGGGGATAAGCGTAGTGAGGCTTGTCCCCTACCTTATCTGGTCAGCCATACTCTACCCAATGCTTTCTCTCAGTCCTGAGGCCTACCTCACCTTCGCCTCAGCCCTCTGGGCCCTGGGGGCCGCTGCAGGGATTGCATGGTACTTCAGGGGCATCGAGGTCATTGGCATGCCGCTCCTCATGCTTCCTGAGGACCTTAGGAGGGCGCTGAGGTCAAGGGTCAGGTCCTAGGGAGAGAGTTTTATCCTCCTATCTCCTCATCAACGTAGGTTAGGAGCTTGGAGGCCGCCATTGAGCTTAATGACGTCTATAAGGCCTACGGCACCACAGTGGCCCTGAGAGGGCTCTCGTTCTCAGTTCCAGAGGGCGGCAGGTATGCGCTGCTTGGCCCCAACGGTGCTGGCAAGACGACAACGCTGAGGCTGCTGGTGGGACTCATGAAGCCTGACAGGGGCTCCGT
Organism: Acidilobaceae archaeon UBA162; assembly: GCA_002496425.1. GTDB lineage: Archaea > Thermoproteota > Thermoprotei_A > Sulfolobales > Acidilobaceae > Acidilobus. Next base: position 39,322 of record DAJS01000022.1, on the reverse strand, counting down.
GAGGGTGCTGGGCGCTGACCCCTCAAGCAACTATGAGGTCAAGAGGTACATAGGCTACCTGCCCGAGGATGCTACCCCCTACCTTACGCTCACTGTTAGGGAGAACCTGGAGTACATAGCTGCTCTGAGGGGCGTTGAGGACCCTAGGGACAGGGCTGAGGAGATTATGGACCTACTCGGCATCAGACAGTACGAGCGCTACAGGGTCTCTGCACTCTCAAGGGGTAACATGCAGAGACTGGCCATAGCCCTCGCGATAATCCACAAGCCCAGGGTGATCTTCCTTGATGAGCCGCTCAATTACCTTGACATACCTACGCAGGAGCAGGTTATAAAGATCCTCTCAGACCTTAACGCTACCACACTCGTGGCGACGCACATAATGAGCGTGGCCGGCAGGCTCACAGATCATGCGGTCATAATAAGCCGCGGCAGAGTGGTTTGGCAGGGCACCTTTGATGGGCTCAGAAAGCTGGGGAGGGAGGACGAGCCCATAGAGTCGGTTGTGGCGAGGTTGATGACGAATGCCGAGCAGGTACCTTAAGCTGTTGGGATTCGTGCTCAGGACGAGAGTCTCAAGGGTAATGTTAATTATAGTGCTCCTCGTGCTGGCCTACGGCATAGCCTCAGGCTCCTTCCTTTACAGCAGCCATGCCGCGCTCTCCTCCCAAGCTCTTCGCGGCGAGAAGACCATAGCCGTCATCTACTCGGCCGTGCTTACCTTTCTGCTCTCCTTCCAGGGAGGGCTCTCCGTCCTCAAGTCAGACAGGGATTACCTGTTCACGCTCCCCCTAAACAGGTCCCAGCTGGCCTTAGCACTCTACATAGGCCAACTGGTCGTCTCAGGCGCCTTGACAGTAGTGTGGCTGGGCTGGGTACTCCCTCTGATCGGCCTCCCGCCTACCTATGCCGTGGCCGGCGGGACCCTGTTCGCAATATACCTCACGTCACTCTCAATCTCGGTGGCGGAGCTCCAGCTCAGGCAGAGGGCCCTAGCGGTCGCAGCCCTTGTGATCTGGACCCTCTCGCCCCTATTTGGCATCCCGGTTGCCCCCTCGGCAATGTTCTACGGCTACGCGACCCCCGGGTTGGCTACGCTACTTGTCATCACAGTAGCCCTAACGGCCGTGACTGTCTCGAGGCTCTCAAGGGCTCCGGTCCTCTACGGCTACGCAGCCTCACCGTCAGGCTTCGGCGGGAGAGAGACTGTGACAAGGTCGCTCAGCTTTGCTGGGACCTCTCCGCTGAGGGCTATATATAAGGCCAAGCTGATGGCAATCTCAACCATAGCCAGCTTTGGAGGTGTGGGCGGAGGAAGAAGGTACTATACTGGAAGGATAAGCTTAACTATGCTATTAGTAATAGTCTCTGCCGTGGCCTCAGCCTATGTTGCTGCCGGCGCCTTCCTGATAGGTTCTGGGTACCTGAGGCCCTTAGACCTTAACAAGCTTGTACAGGGTAGCAACTCGACTGGCTTCATATACCTTTACTTCCCGGTGATGGTGGTTGGGGTGCTGGCTATTAGCTTCACGGCCAGCTGGATCATGCTTGAGAGGCCCTGGCTTGCCTTCACCTCCATGAGGCCTGGGAGATATCTCAGACATGCTGCCATGGCTTCAGCCATATCGTCGCTGGCCATCTCAGCCCCTTTCGCGGTGGCCATGTATGTAATGTGGCTGCTGAAACTCAGGCCGGCGCTAAGCTACGTCCCGGCCCTACTCCTAGCGGTTCCGAGCCTCTCGACATTGATGTCACTCATGTACGCCTACCTCGTGATAACCCCTCAGGCAAGGCATGAGGGCGTTGTGCCGGGCCAGGTCAGGGCCAGAGCGTTGCTGATAAGCGTAGTGGCCATGGCCTACATAGTGCTCATCCTGCTGCTCTCCACTTCTGGGCCTCTGACAGCCCTTGAGGCCTCGGCCGCCCTGTTCCTAGTCATACTGTTGCCCCTGGGACTCCTGGACGCCCCCTGGGACGCCGCTGCCAGGAGGATGGTCGAGGAGGGCTATGTCTAGCCCACTGCCGTCGCCCGGCTGCTGAGGAGCCGCCAGGGCCTGGGCGCCACGCTCCTTTAGGTACTCAACTATCCTATCGTGGAGGTACGCCAGTAGCTTCCTCCTGTCCTCCATGAGGACCACGTCACTGTAGCCCTTCACGTATATGTTGTGCGCGAAGGGGCTCGGGTAGGGAAGTGGTCCCCTTATCTCAACCCTCAGCTGCCCTCCCTCAATCCATGATAGGACCTTGGCTGCGTCCTCTATATCCATGTAGTCCTCAAGTATCTCCCTGTAGGTCTCCCTGACCACAGGTGTGTCCGGCATCTCCTCCAGCAGTACCTCTAGCAGCCTCTGGGCGCTCAGCTGGAGCTTCTCAAGGCTTCTCTCATGCCCCCTATAGCGCTTGAGCACCATGAAGCTCCTCTGGGCCACGTGCCTGAACCTCCTCCTCATCATCTCGGTTCTCCTAACTGCCCTCTCCAGCAGTGCCCTTACGTTATCTGAGCTGACCGATGAGAGCAGGGACCTGATGAGCTTCTCGTCAGGTTCCCTGCCCTCGTATGACAGCATGAAGCCATTGTCGGTTACGGACACCTTGACCGGCACGTTAAGCTTGTCGGAGAGAACGCTGGCGTAGGCCCTCGATAGGGCGTCATTGACCCTCCTGCCGAAGAGCATGTGGAACACTATGTTCCACTCGCCGTCGCTTGGGAAGTACTCTATGAGCACCGTCCTCCTGCCAGGCACAGTGCCCACATAGGCCAGCTGCTCCCAGATGTACTGGATAACCTCGTCGGCCGCATGTGGCTCGAGCCTGTAGTGCTCTATGAGGAGCCTCCTGGCCTTCTCGGCCTTCCCCTCCCCTATGAGCTCTGCCACGCTCTCCCTGAACTCGCCCACGAGCAGGGCGCTGTCGAAGCTCAGAGGCAGCATCTCGCTGAACCAGCTGGGCACCGTCGGCCTCTCGTGCTCCGCCGGCTCCACATACACCTTCATGCCGTCGGCCTTTAGGAACCTGTACGTCTTGCCTCCTAGCACGAAGACGTCGCCAGGCTCTAGGATCTCCACGAACTCCTCCTCAAGGCTCCCTATCATACTTCCATTGCTTATCACTGCTATCTTTGCTTCGTCGGGTATGGTACCGGCGTTGAGCTGATAAATCATCCTGGCTCCCCTCTTCCTTCCGAACTCGTTGGTAGACTCGTCAAGCCATATCTTGGAGTACACGCCCTCGCCCTCTAGGTCCTTGCCGCTCAGGTACCTGAGCACTGCCATGAAGTCATCAAAGCTTATGCCATGGAACGGGTAGGCCCTCCTGACCAGCCTGTAGGCCTCGTCAACAGACCACCTCCTCTCTATGGCCATGCCGACCAGGTGCTGGGCAAGCACGTCAAGCGGGTTCCTGGGAATCCTCACGCCATCTATCCTCCTGTCCATGGCTGCTCTGGCCAGCACCGAGCACTCGACAAGGTCATCCCTATCCACTACCACCAGCACGCCCCTGCTGACCTGAGTTATGTGGTGCCCTGACCTGCCTACGCGCTGTAACAGCCTGCTGACGCTCTTAGGGCTGCTGAGCAGAACCACCAGATCTATGTAGCCTATGTCTATGCCCAACTCAAGGCTTGTGCTTGAGACAACGATCTTGAGAAGGCCCTTTTTCAGCTTCTCCTCGACCTCAAGCCTCACACCCCGTGAGAGGCTACTATGATGGGCCTCTATCTCATCCATGTCAACATAGCCCTGGGACGACATGAGCTTCTTGAGCTTGTAGACCACCCTCTCGGTGGCGCTCCTGGTGTTGGTGAACACTAGGGTCGTGCGGGCCTTCGTGGAGAGCTCAGCTATAGTTCTATAAATCTCCTCGTTTATCTTATTTGGATCACCGTGTATGAGGTCCACCTTGGGCGTCACCACACTTATGTCAAAGGGCTTGGCGAACCTCGCGTCGACTATCTCAACGGGCCTAGGACTACCGTCGTCATTGTAGCCAGCCAGGAACCTAGCGACCTCGTCGAGTGGCGCTATGGTTGCTGAGAGCCCTACCCGCTGGAGCCCAGGCAGCCCCTTCTCCTTGACTAGCTCTTCAAGCCTCTCGAGCGTCAGGGCTAGGTGAGAGCCCCTCTTGTTCGAGGCCAGCTCATGGATCTCGTCAACTATTATCCAGCGTGTAGATGAGAGCCTCTCCCTGAACCTCGGAGCAACAAGGCTTATGGCAAGGCTCTCGGGCGTGGTTATAAGTATATGAGGAGGCCTCCTGCTCATCCTCTGCTTCTCCTCAGGCGGCGTGTCACTGGTCCTGGTGGCAACCCTAACCTCACCGACGTTATAACCCATGGACTTTGCCTTCTCAGTTATCTCCTGAAGCGGCTGCACCAGGTTCCTGTACATGTCGTTGTCAAGGGCCCTCAGGGGACTCACGTAGACCGCATATATCCTGTTCTCAAGCGCTCCTACCTCTGAGAGGCCCAGCAGCTCATCAAGTATGGCTAGGAAGGCGGCAAGCGTCTTCCCTGTGCCAGTAGGGCTCGATATTAGCACGTTCTTCCCGGCCTTTATGAGGGGTATGGCACCCCTCTGGGGCTCCGTGAAGGAACCGTACTTCTCTCTAAACCAGGCGGCCACGTAGGGCCTCAGCAGCCTATAGACGTCCTCATCGCTGGATCCAGCGCCTAACTCCATCCGCCCTCACGACAGTGTGCGAGAGGCGTTTTTGGACTCACAGACCTCCGCCGTGTTGGAGAAGGGTTAAAGGCACAGACAAGTACCTACGAGAGCTTCCTCTCCTGTGGGAACGCCACCCTCCTGAGCACATCATAGAGCTTCTCGGGGTTCTTGGTGTAGAGCCTGAGCCTGGTAACCGTCCTCTTGCCGTCTCTCACTATCTCCACAAACCTCCTGTCCTTGTTCATGTTGACCGCCACGTCAGAGGGCAGGGGGAACTTTATGGCCTTGGTAGTTATTATGCCCTTCACCACTATCCCCTTATCCGTCACCATGTAGGACGAGGGCACCGTGAGCGCTGGAAGCTTCTTGATCCTCGAGAGGGACCACATCATTATGCCCTGGTTTATTATGAAGTAACCCTCAAAGTATATGAAGAACGCGACGAAGAGTAGCAGCCTGACATAGAGAAGCGAGAGCTTGTCTATGCTGGTCCCCATGAATTCAAAGGCTAGGTAGGCCGCCAGCTCGGGGACGTACTTCCAGAGCGCAAAGAAATAGGCCAGGCCCACCAGCACCCCTATAGTGGTGTACATGGAGAAGCGGGCCTGCTCCTGGAGGTCAACGTAGATCAGCTGGTCCTTGCTCTGTATGGTTCTAGTGTTATCCTCGTGGAAGAGCTTCTTGCCCGAGAGCACCTCTGATACGTAAGAGGACTTCTCGTTAAGTGAGCTGCTGGTCATGAAGCTCTGAATAACCATGCTTATGGCTATGAAGAGGAAGACCAGGAGGAACAGGTAAATATTAACACCTATCACAGCCGCCAGGACGCTGTATATTAATATGTAAACCTGGTTTAGCGCCACCATCCTTCCCATACGCTCTATGTACGACATTCCCTGCCCTCCCTGCCAGGTTCTGGCAGATTATTTATCTGAGGAGTTAAAAGAACCTTGGGAGACGCCCTTGATGCTCAGGGCCTGGGGGGCGCTGGTAGGCAAGGACCTTGAGCTGAGACGCTGGGTCTGTGCGTCAGTTAACGATGATGGGGTTCTGGAGTCTCTAGAGTCCTGGGGTTCGTGCCCCAGTGACGCTAAGGGAGGATCATGGGCCCTGCTGCTTCCCCAACCAGCCAACGCGCACGTGCACAGCGCTGACGGGGCCTTCCCAGAGTTCGGGGTACAGATGGGCCTCCACGAGCTGGTGGCCCCTTTCGAGGGGCTCAAGTACAGGCTCCTGTCATCCATGGGACCAGGGGCAACTCAGACCTCAGTCTCCAGGACTTATTTCGCGGCCTATCGCAGCGGCGTGGGACTAGTGGCCGACTTCAGGGAGGGGGGAGGCGAGGGCTGTATGATAGCCCAGGCCGCTAGGCGCTCCCTGGGCCTGCCACTTGATGTAGTCGTGCTAGGAACCCCAGGGCCGGGGTGGCTCATGGGCTGCAACGGCCTAGGGCTCTCGAGCCCTCTTGACTACCCAGAGCCTGTGACTGCTGGCCTGGCCAGAGACTTCAGGCCGTCAGCAACTCACGTAGCCGAGGACCCTGTCAACAGGGAGGCGGGCGACCTCGAGGTGGCCCTGAGGGCTGGCTTTGACGTGCTAATTCATGGCACCTACATGAGCGAGAGAGACCTCGACGCCATAGCTAGCGCAGGGGTGACCCTGGTCCTGTGCCCCAGCAGCAACTTGTGGCATGGCCTCAGGCCGCCGCCGGTGGCCGCAGCCATTAAGGCCGGGGTCAGGATAGCTTTAGGCACTGACAACGCTGCCTGGGGCTACCCGTCGCCCTGGCGCGAGGCAGCCCTGGCAGTCGAGCTGGCCAGATCCCAAGGCATGAGGGGACCTGAGGTCAGTGCCATAATGGAGGGGCTCTTCATTAATGGCTATGAGGCCTTTGGCGTGAGGCCGAGGACTGTGGAGGAGGGAAGAAAGATAGGAGCGGTCATAGTTGATGCTGTCTCCAGCTCCATAGCGAGCGCCGTTGACGTCTACTACGCTATACTGAAAAGATCCGAGCTGGCCCTCAGGGCTAGGGTTGATGGGAACCTGTTAGTTCAGCCTTAGTAGCCAGTCGACCTGCCTAGGCCTGCGTCTATCAACTTCTTGAGGTTCAGCGTGTCTATCACGTTCCCAGTTATCCTTAGCTGCCCTGCTAGGAAGGCCTTCATGGCGTCCAGCTGGCCTGAGACTATCTTATCCAACACGTCGCTGGTGGCTGAGAGCGTGGCTATGGGGTTTGGGTGCTTGCCCTCAACCACGGATATGGTTCCGTCCTTTATTTGGACATAGAAGTCACCGAGGCCCTCGACTGAGAACTGGTAGACCTTGTCCCAGGACCTCACCTCGGGCACTGACCTCTGGGCATTCTTGAACAGCTGCTCAAAGGTTCTCCTTATGGACTCTATGTCCAAGGGCTTACACCTCTCACCAAAAGGGTGTGTAGCACCCACGGTTAAGCGTTCACAGGGCCCTGACCAATACATGCAAGCCTTAAGGGTAAGAAATAGGCCTCTCAGGCCTTATAAGGGGACCCACGAGATGCTGTTCAATACCTTAAGGGACAACTACGTTAAGCCCAGCTGACCTCCCCAGGTATAGGTGTTCAGCCCTGAGGAGCGTGGCAGTAGTCGGCTACGGGCACTCTAGGTTTGGAGTAAGGAGCGACGTCAACATGGCCGAGCTGGCCTGGGAGGCCATAAAGGAGGCCCTGGAGACCTCCGGCCTGGAGCCCAAGGACATAGAGCACGTTGTTGTTGCTAACGCGGGCGGGTGGAGCAGTGAGCCCCTGCCAGCTGTGGTGGTTGCAGAGTACGCTGGGCTCACGGGCAAGCCGCTACACAGGGTTGAGGCTGCCTGCGCTTCAGGCTCCGCAGCCGTTGCCTCAGCATATGAAGCTGTGGCCTCCGGCATGGCGGACATAGCGATTGCTGTGGGCATTGAGAAGATGAACGAGAGTCCGACGCCCACCGTCGTTGAGTTCATAGGGAGAGCAGGCAACTACTTCTGGGAATTCGAGAACTTTGGTCTTACCTTCCCTGGCTACTACGCGCTCTACGCCACAGCCTATATGGCCAGGTACGGGGCCACTGAGGAGGACCTCTGCCAGGTGGCGGTCAAGAATCACTACTACGCCAGCATGAATCCCAAGGCTCAGTTCCAGAGGAAAATAGACCTGGAGACGTGCATGAAGAGCAGGTACATAGCCTGGCCCGTAAAGCTTTATGACTCCTCTCCCATAACCGACGGGGCTGCCGCCGTCGTCCTGGCAAGTGAGGAAGTGGCAAAGAAGCTGACAGACAGCCCAGTGTGGATCCATTCCATAGGTGCTGCCTCTGGGACTGCTAACCTCTCCAAGCGTGATGATTACAGCGGACTCAAGGCCGCCCAGCTGGCAGCCCTGGCGGCATACAAGAGGGCTGGACTGGAGCCTGAGAACACAGCTAGGTACTTCGACGCCGCTGAGGTCCACGACTGCTTCACCATAGCTGAGGTCATGGCCTATGAGGACCTGGGCTTCGTGAGAAGGGGCGAGGGGTACAAGCTAGTCAGGGAGGGCCAGACCTACAAGGGAGGCCTAATACCTGTCAACCTGAGTGGCGGCCTGAAGGCCAAGGGACACCCGATAGGGGCCACTGGAGTCAGCATGATAGCTGAGCTGACCAAGCAGTTGCTGCACAAGGTTGAGCCTGGGAGGCAGGCTGACATAAGGAAGGGCCTGGTGATAGCCCACAACGTGGGCGGCACAGGCCACTACGCCTACGTAACAATACTTGGACTTGAGAAGCCCAAGGCGAGGTGAGAGGCTTGAGCTCCAGGACGCAGAGGGAGGAGGCGGACGCCTACCTTAAGCAGCTTGAGGACTACGCCAATGCCATGAAGTCGGCCCTAGGGGTCCCAGTGATAGTGGACCCCAAGACTAACATAGCCATATGGTTTGACCAGAGGGAGCTGAGGCTCAGGTTTATTATAAGCGTTGAAAAGACGAGGAAGTTCTTCGAGGGCCTCAGTGAGGGCAAGCTACTGGCCACTAGGTGCAAGGCCACGGGCGAGATCTTCTTCCCACCGCAGGTTGACTGCCCCAGCGCCCCCAACAGTGAGGTCGAATGGGTTGAGCTGCCCAGAGAAGGGGAACTTGTTACATATACCATCATATACACCAAGCCCTACACCTTCGGTCACTACCCTGACTACACTGTGGGCATAGCCAAGCTCACCAACGGGGTCCAGGTGCTCGCCTGGGTCAGGGAGACGGACCCGAAGAGGCTAAGGGTTGGAATGAAGGTCAGGATTGAGGTCGTGAAGAGACAGCCAGAGGGCTACATTACCTACGAGATAGTGCCGGCCGAGGGCTAGACAGGAGGCCTGTCAGATATTCTTGACTCCACGTCCTTTCTTCTCTCCTGAAGGAACCTCCCTATTTCCTCAAGCGGCGGTATGGCGTGAGCGCCTAGCATCGTCACCTTAAGGGCTGCCACTGCCTGAGCGTAGATGAGGGCGTCCTTCAGCTTGTCGCCCTTTGAGAGCCTGTAGAGCAGGCTCGCAGCGAAGGTATCACCGCTGCCCGTTGAGTCCCTGACCTTGTCTACACTGAAGGCAGGCATGTAACCCGTGAAGTCCTCGCTCAGAGCATACAGCCCCCTGCTCCCCATCTTGACTATGACGGTCGTGGGCCCGGCCTTGACTATCTCCTGGGCGCACTCGACTGGGTTCTTCAGGCCCGTGAGGTTGGCGCACTCGCGCGAGTTGAGCTCTACCATGTCGACCATCCTGAGCAGGTTCCTGAGGGCCTTGATCCCCACCATGCTAAGCCTCCTGCCCGGGTCCCAGGAGACCACCGCGTCGAGCTCCTTGGCCTTAAT
>DAJS01000022.1:19227-29770 GCA_002496425.1 Acidilobaceae archaeon UBA162 | reverse complement strand
CGCCCTATAAGCTTCTCATCAATCTCGTCAGGCTCCAACTTCTCAGCACACCCCTTGTAGCTGTAGAGTACTATGCTGCCATGTTTATCTATCATCAATACTGAGAAGCCCGTGGAGCCGAAGCAAACCTTGATACCTGATATGTCGACCTTGTACTTTATGAGCTCCTCTACTACCTGACGGCCAAAGGCATCAAACCCTACCTTGCTTATCACTGCTGACTTGCCACCTAGCTGGGAGACCACTAATGCCGTGTTTATCGCTGAGCCCCCCGGCCCTGTGCTCTGCTCAACTATGTCTGCCTCTTCATCAGGGGAGGCAAAGCGATCAACGGTGAACCTGAGGTCCACCAGCGCGTGCCCTATGGCCACAACGTCAATGTCCTTAGCAGCGCTCAAGGCTGTCACCTTACTCGTTAGCCTCCTCTTGTCTTTAGGCTACTATATTCTGAACCTTTTTAGCTTACCCTCTGACATATAAGCCTCACTCCAAATTAAATTTCTTGACGGCCTCCTCAGGCTCCAGGTCCTCATGCACCACAGCCATGACTGCCTTAGCCATGGCCTTTATGTCCTTGGCCCTGAACACGTTCCTGCCAACCGCGACGCCCCTGCCTCCCGCCAGCATCACGTCCCTCAAGTCGTGCAAGAAGTCAATGGGTCTCTCCCTTACGGCGCCCCCGCTCATAACCACGGGCACGCCCTGGGCCATCTGGACTACACTGCTAAACGTCTCTCTGCTGCCCGTGTAGTATGTCTTTATCAGGTCAGCCCCGACCTCTATGGCAGCCCTTACGCCATACATAACTATCTCAGGATCGTATCTGTTCTTTATTGTAGGTCCCCTTGGGTAGGCCAGCTGAAGCACTGGCATGCCATAGGCCTCAGCCTCCTCCTTTATAGCAAACCAGTTCTCCACCATCTGGTCCTCGTGCTCGCTGCCCCAGTACACGGTGGCCGCAACGGCGTCGGCGCCAAGCGAGACTGCGTCGGTTACTGAGCCCAGCCTGCTCTGGAGACGTACCGTGCTCTCGGGCCTGAGCTCGGTCTTGCCCGTGAGCTTGACTATAAGGGACGCCCTGTTGGCCCATATGTCACTCGTGAGCCTTGCCATGCCAGGGAGGAGCATTATAGCATCAACCCCGGCCTCGACCACCTGACTCAGTATGTTGGTTGCTACTATTCTGTCAGGCACGAAGTCCTTAGGCCCATGCTCAAGGCCATGGTCAAAGGCGAATATGACTACCCTGCCATCACGGAGGAGCCTGTTGAGTCTGATCCTGACGCCTATGTCTGAGTAGCTTACGCCTGAGTAACTCAAGGCGCTCACGAGTGTGGGGTAACTTAACAGCCATATAAGCGCATATATCACCGTTTGAATGGGCTGAGGAACTTGAGCTGCAGGAAAGCGTCAGTGGCAATAACCGGGGCGAGCGGCGTCAGGTACGGCATAAGGCTTGTGGAGGCCCTCAAGTCCTTAGGCATTAGCCTAGCAGGGGTTATACTTACCAGGGAGGCCGCTGAGATAGCTGAGCTTGAGGAGGGAATAAGCAGGGACGAGCTAGTAGCCAGGCTCAACTCGGCAGCCAGGGTCTACTGGGAGGATGACTTCCGTTCCCCCCTGGCCAGCTCCAGCAGCCAGCCCGACTGCATGGCAGTGGTTCCAGCCAGCATGAACGTGGTGGGCCTTATAGCCAACGGCATAGAGTCCAACCTGGTCTCCAGGGCTGCCCTTTCAATATTAAGGCTCGGCAGGAGGCTAGTAATAGCCTTCAGGGAGGCGCCGCTCGCCATACCGCACTTAAGGAACCTGACGGCCCTGGCAGAGGCTGGGGCAATAGTTATGCCCCTGGCCCCTGGCTTCTATGGCAGGCCTAAGACCATAGATGACCTGGTGAACTTCATGGTAGGCAAGGTGCTTGACACCATGGGTGTTGAGAACTCGTTCTACAGCAGGTGGCGCGGCGCCTAGAGCTCGTCCAGGTTCTTAACGCCCCTTACCTTAAAGCCCTGCATCTCCTCCTGCAGCTCCTCCTCGAAGGACTTCATAGGCTTTGACCTGCCCTCAACGGCGAAGGCACACCTCCCATCAGGCAGCATGGCCCTCTTCTCGCAGTAGGCAAACCTGCACTGCGGTCCCACGCATCTGTCGCCCACAAGGGAGCATATTGCTACCTTCACCGGCCTGCCACGGTAGTGAGCAGTGGTTATCCTCAGGGCATTCTGCGCACACCTGAAGAAGGGGCAGAGCGGGTTGCACTTGTCACCCAGGGGCTTCGGTCTGGGCTCAGCCAACTGGGCCTGCTCGCCAGTCCTTGCCTGGGGGCCGTTAGCGTAAGGCCTTGATGCCCTGTGCTGAGGGCTGAGTGGTGGCCTACCTTGCGTCCCCCTGCCCTGTGACTGTGAGCTCAATCCCTGCACCTTAGCGCTGTCAGCGCCTAGAAGCTATTAGGGCCGAAACCATTTAAGCATTAAGTAGGTAGGCCTGCCGTCGTGCTCCAGGGTGCCCAACACAAAGGTCTTCCTGACGCTATGCCCCAGCCTCCCTGCCAGCACCAGCTCCACAGGATCCATGGGCCTGTCGGGCTCGATGAAATGAACTATGAAGGGAGCGTGTTCGAGCCCAGGCCCCCTTCTGTAGGCCAGGAATGAGGCCCCATACTTGAGGCCTGACCTAACCACCAGCCCCCTTGATCTGAGATCCCTGTATATCACGTAGAGCTGCTTCTGCCTCTCCGTAAGCCTGAGGCGCCCATGTAGCTCCTCAAGGCTTAGGGGCCTCCCGCCCTCCTCCACCTGTATCTTGCCTGTCTCGACTAGGTACAGAGCCTCAAGTGGGTCAAGAATTAGGGGGGAGCTTATCTGAGCTGGGTTCTTGACCTTATCAACGCCAAGGGGCTTGCCGTAGAAGCCGTCGGCGTAGAGTATCCTGGAGTCCTCGATCGAGGGCACCAGAACCCTACCGCCCACCAGGATTGCCCTGATGACCATTATGGCCAGCCCAGCATGGCGAGGCCTAGAAGCCTGCCATAGGTAGAGGCGCTATAGCCGCAGTCTACAGCGTCCTCAAAGGCATCTATGACCTCCTTGAATATCATCATCTCAGCAGCGTTATCCTTGTATATTGTTAGGATTCTTGCCAGGGCCTCCCTGTACACGTTGTCCGCCCTGGCCTCCGCCTCCATGGCGAGAGAGAACTTGTCGTCGAGGAGTTTCCTCCTGGCAGCCAGGTCCTTTGGAGGAACCTCGCTGGCCCTGAGCACGTCGACCAGTAGTGAGGCCTCCGTGTTGAGCTCCCTGAGCATGCCCTTCACGTCCTCCATTACCTCGCGGGACGGGGCCCTGTCCATGCTCAAAAGCATGAGGAGCCTGTAGGTGCCTGCCTCAAGCCTGCTCATTATGCAGTCGAGCTGGAGCGCGGCGTCTATGTAGAACTCCTTATAGGGTATCAGCTCAACCCTGCCATTGGCTATGAACTCAAGGAGTGAGTCCTTGCCTCTCTCTACTAAGCTCTTGAAGTTCATTATGTCCTGCCTAAAGAACTTCTCAAGCACCTCTGGACTAGGGCCCTCAGAGTTTATGATCTTGTAGATCCTGGAGGCCGCGTCCTCGAGACTTGAGGCCATGTCTATGAGCCTCTCAATAATTGTAGTTACTGTTATGCTCTGCGTCACTGACAGCACCAGGGCAAAGGTCAACGGCGCATTTATTAGCTTTAAGCTACGCTCCGTTGCCTCTCAGGTCTGTGGGCTCAAGGTGGCCAAAATGTTATAATCTGCGCCCACGGCAGGCGGCAAGGCAGGACCTTGGAGCGGAAGACGGTTGCAGTGATCGGGGCCGGTATCATAGGCTCTATAATAGTAAAGGGCTTGATAGGCTCAAGGCCTTCATGGAGGGTCATAGGTACGGGGAGGAGCGATGCCACACTCTCAAGGGTTAGGTCCTTGGGGGCCGAGGCCGTCAGGGATAATGAGCTAGCGGCGAGAGAGGCGGACCTAGTGATATTAGCCGTTAAGCCCTCCCAGCTCAAGGGGGTAGTTGAGGAGATCAGAGAAGCAGTTAAGGGTAAGGTGGTACTCTCCGTGGCTGCTGCTGCGCCTCTCTCCTGGCTGGGCAGGCAAATGCCTGGGGCGAGGCTGGCCAGAGCAATGATGAACGTGGCCGCCGAGGTGGGCATGAGCTTCACAGCAGTCTCCGCGTCCCCCTCCCTTGATGCTGAGGGCAGGGAGCTCATAGAGGAGGNNCCTTAGGCCCCTGGGGCCCCTCGAGTGGGTCGATGAATCGTACTTGAACGCGCTCACCGCCCTAAGTGGTAGCGCCCCAGCATTCCTGGCCGAGATCATAGACGCTCTGGCCCTCGGCGGCATAGCTGCCGGCCTCCCCAGGGACCTTGCCCACAGGGCCACGCTCTACGCTATGATGGGCACGGCCAGGCTGTTGCTCGAGAGGGGCTGGGCGCCGCACCAGGTTAGGGACATGGTTATAACGCCCGCCGGGACCACTATAAGGGGTGTCATGGTCCTCCAGGGCAACGGGCTAAAGAGAACCATAATGGAGGCCGTGCTGGAGGCCTCTAGAAGGGCTGACGAGCTGACGAGAGAGCTCTTCGAGAACCAGGTTAGGCGAGCTTAGATTAGCTGGTAAGGGCTACTACCTGATCCTAGCTGATGCCTACCATGGCCTTATGGGCTCCGTGTTGGCAGCTATCTAAGCTGTGCTCCTAGCAGGTACCTATAAGAGGGGCTGCTCATTCTCGTGGAGCCTCTGCAACGCTGAGAGCGGAGCCGCGCTGCTTACGTAACTGCCCATCATGCACCTCGTGGGCGGCGCCGCGTATGAAACTCTCCTATGGGATCCCCCTACGCCCTCAGGTGGACCTTCCTGGTGATTAGGAAGCACCGCTATCTCAAGCGCTACTGCAGGCCTCGAGCCCAGGCCAGCTGATTAAGTTCAACATGAGTAATGATATCGTCAGCATGGCCCTCGACAGCCCTGCAGCCTCAGCGCCCGGCACCAGTGAGCTCGTGATGAGGGCTGCCCTGGTCTCCATAGCCGCCTTCGTGACCTACTAGAGAGCCTACAACGCTTACCAGTTCACCATTGGCTTCCTCAGGCTAAAGCCTAAGGCATCGGCCTGAGATCCCTTAGGGTCTACATAAACATGGTGCCCATAAAGTCCCTCCAGGCTGCCAACAATAGTAAGGAAAGGACTTGAAGGCGAGCCCCTACAGCCTTGACAGGGACCTCGGCCTGCTCTACTACCACCTGGACGAGGACTGGGGCCCTCTAAGGACCAGAGTAAGGAGGCCTGACGGCTTCGTAGTAGTTGAGGAGGTCTCAGGGGTTCCATGCACTGAGTTCAGGGGCCTCGAGGCTGGGGACCAGGAGGTTTACCTGTTGGTAAAGAGGGGCGTGGACCACTTCACGGCCATAAGGTCTGTATCAAGAGTGCTGGGGGCCAGGCCAATCTACATGGGGGTCAAGGATGCCAACGCCATGACGTACCAGCTCCTGAGGGTCCCTAGGGGGAGGGCGAGGCACGTGGATTCCTGGGAGGGCAAGAGGATGTCACTGAGGTTCGTAGGGTACTGGAGGGGTAGGCTTGACCACACCGGCAACAGGTTCCTCGTGATGCTAGAGGGCGCTGACGAGGAGGAGCTGAGAGCCAGGGCCTCTAGGATAGCCGAGGCCCGCAAGCTCCCGGCCTACTATGGCTACCAGAGGTTTGGCGTTAGGAGGCCCAACAACCACCTGGTCGGTATGGCCCTTGTCGAGGGAAACGCCAAGAGGGCCGTGGACCTGTTCCTCGGTCATCCGTACCCGACAGAGCCTAAGGCCCATAGGAGGTTCAGGGAGCTCTACGACGCCGGCAACTACGAGGAGGCGCTGAGGGAGGCCCCGAGAGGGCTCAAGTCCGAGGTGGCAGCTTTGCGCGAGCTTGTCAGGAGCGGTAGCCCAGTAAGAGCGCTAAGGACTGTCCCAAGGGCCCTGCTCCAGCTATTCCTTGACGCCTACGCCTCCTACCTGTTTAACCTATGCCTCTCGGCGCTGATCGAGGAGGGCAGGGACCTCGGGGGCCTCTTAATCGAGGCCCCTCCCAGGGAGGGCTCAGAGTGCTACAGGGCCCTCAGCTCAAGGGGACTTCCGCTCAGGCCTGCCAATCCTGACCTGCTCAGGGGTCTAGGCGTCTGGCTCAGAAGGGTCAGGAGGCAGGCACTGATGGAGGTGAGGGGTCTGAGGGCCTCGGGGAGCTCAGTGGAGTTCTCCCTGGGCAGAGGCATGTATGCCACGGTAGTGCTCAGGGAGGTTCTGAGGCAAGACCCTCTGACGTTTGCCTAAGCTCCTTCAGTGCCCTAGTATAGACATCAATAAGCTCATCCATTGTTAGTAGCCCCACGAACTTGCCTCTATCCTCAACTATGGCGTACCTGGACCCGGACCTCCCCATGAGCTCTAGGGCCTCGTAGAGGCTCGAGGAGGGCCTTACGTGGCCGGGCTCGTGCGCCATGTACTTTACTACCAGCTCGTCCGGCTTGGCTGAGGCCAGCGAGGTCACAGTCACTATGCCCAGAACCCTGTTAAGCTCGTCAACTACTGGTAGGCTCAAGAGCCCCATGGACCTTATGGTCGCGAGGGCCTCGGAGGCCTTTGACGTGGGACTCACGAAGATCCTGTAGAGCCTTGCCTCGGAGACCTTAAGTCTTGTCAATAGCGGCACCGAGAATTCAGCCATATGGGCTGGCGAGTCGGCCCTCGTGGTCACCTGTTCCTTGAATATGCTAATGGCCAACGCTCCCCTTCCAGGCAGGTATGCCACTAGGTAGGCAGCGCCAAGGGCTATCATCTCGGCTGGTAGCAGCTGGAGGCCGCCTGTCATCTCGACGACCATTAACGTCACGCTGAGCGGCACCGAGCCGGCGACGCCGAAGGTAGCCAACATCCCAACTATCATGAAGGGCATCGGGCTTGGGACCAGGGAGGGCATGAGGTAGTGGAAGAGGTAGCCCATGGCTAGGCCCATGAAGCCGCCAATCGCTATGCCTGGAGCGAAGACGCCTCCCTTGGCCCCTGAGCCCAGTGTAACGGAGGTGGCCAGTATCTTGGCCAGAGGCAGGAGGGCCAGGACGGCCCAGAGTGGTAGCGGGCTCGGCAGGGCTCCAAGCTTACTCGCCTGCCAGAGCCATCCGTAGCCCTCGCCGGTGACCTCAGGGAACACTACAGCTATGACGCCGGCCATGGCCCCTCCTACCAGTGCCCTGGTCACGGAGTTCCTGAACGTCCTTGAGAACCACCTACCCACAGCGAAGAAGGCGTAGGGGTAGAGGAGGCCCACACCCCCTGCCATAAGGCCCAGAATCAGGTAGAGGGGGAGCCTTAAGGGATTGAAGGGGGCAGTGTAGTATCCGAATATCGGCGTGTATCCGGTTACAGAGCCGTATATGAGGTACCCGACGCTTGACGCTATGAGGGCTGGGTATATCACGTCAGGCTCCAGGTCCCTCCTGTAGAGGAGCTCGGCAGCCAGCAGTGCGCCAGCGAAGGGGGTCTTAAATATGACTCCTATGGCTGACCCCATGCCGACCGCTAGGGCCCTCCTCCTGTCCTCTGGGCTGGTGCCGAGCAGGTTAGCTATGGCCTGACCTATGACAGCCCCCGCGTGGGACGCGGGCCCTTCCCTGCCTGCGCTGCCTCCGAGGCCTATGGTTATCGAGGAGGATATGATGGCCGCTGGGGCCTCGTTTATGCCCAGCCTCAGGTTCCTGTGGTAGGCCCTTATGGCGACGTCGCTGCCAACTTCGTGAGTTCTCATGACGGTTGCCAGAAACCACGAGGCCAGGGAGGCCAGGGCAACTATTGCAGGCAGCGCCAGCACCGCTGGGAAGAGGTGGGAGTAAGTCAGTGAGGCCGGCGAGCCGGGGTGGGGCACGTGGATGCCAAGGGCCCCTAGGGCATAGTCCTCGATGACATAGACGTTAAGAAAGTAGAGGGCCAGGTCTGCCAGGCCCACCACCACCCCTATTACGAGGCCAATTATGAACCAGCGCTCGTAGTAGGGCAGCCTTGAGAGCCTTAAGCTCATGTAACCCCTAATAACTGGGACTTCATACCAATAATAACCTTACTCCATAGCTAAAAGGGCAGGAGTAGCCCGTTGGGTTACATGAACGACAAGGTAATAAGGGAGCTGGGGCGTGCATGGACATTCCGTCCATAATGATCCTTGGGACCTTGGTCGGCACCCTCTGGTTCCTTGACGTTGAGAGCACTGGTGAGGTCGAGGAGGACAGAAAGGCCGTACCAACCCCTCCCTGCCCTAAAGGGTAGGGGAGTTCCGCCAGGGGTCTAGGCGTTGCCCCTTTATGGGGCTACTCAGTTATGATCTACTATGAAAGGGAGGGTTTCTTCACAGTCTGAACTATTTCCCCTCAGCTTTCTTCATTAGGACTGGTGGCTGCTCGGCGACCTCTTCGTGGGGCCTGAAAGTCGTGGCAAGGGGTTGGGCTGACCCTGACCTATGCTGTGACCAGGGAGGCCGTGAACAGAACCAGCAAGGCCTATGTGATTATCGACCCTACGGCCGCGGCATGCAGGGCAATAATGACCAGGACCGGTTATGAGGCCATGGCCCTTGGATCCATGTACCTGCTTAGGGGGTCTGATCACGACTCCTGGTCCTCGTCTATGTCATATATCCTGTAGTCCTCCCCTCCCTCGAGCACGTTCTGTATCATACCGTAGAGCTCCTTGACGCTCGCCTGGTCGTAGGTGCTCACTGGGATCACGCTACCTATGTACCCTGCCTCGTAGAGCGCCCTGGCAAGGCTCATGGAGAGTGCCAGCTGTTGGCCCTTCAGCCTCCTCGAGTCCCTGAGGGCGTCCTCTAGATACCCCTCCTCGTGAAGCCTTGGAAGCACCTCGTCAACCACTTCAGGCTTCAGCAGGTCTGCCTTGCTGATCACGTTTATCTGGGGCAGTCCTAGCCTCACGTTAACCGAGCTCGCCAGCGTGAGTATGGAGATCATGTCGGCCGGATCATCAAAGAACACTGAGTCCATCAGGAACACCGCCACTGCCTTGTCGTCCTGTATGAGGGCCCTCAGCACCAGGGGGCCGCCAACCCTGTAGGCGAAGGGCTCCAGCTGCCCCGGCAGGTCAACTATTGTGTAGTCTGCCCTGAACTCGTCTACCTCCTCCCTCACCTTATCAACGTGACCTATCAGGGCGTCTATGGCGCTCACTAGGGCCCCGTTGGGTCCCAGGCCCTTCTCCATGAAGTCCTGGGCCCTGACGTAGTCCCTGACATCTACGTCAGGGTCATAGACAGTGTTCTCAGCTGCAGGGTCAAAGTTGACCTTAACGACCGAGGCGCCCTGGGACTCCATAACTAGCGACAGCTGCCGCGTGAGCGTGCTCTTACCCGAGCCCGCTGGGCCCACCAGCACCACGAACCTCAAGGCGGGACTGCCGGGACAAGGGGGATCGCCCCGCGCACACGCAGACCCGGGACTCGGGTCAGTTAGCGCGGGGCCTCAGTCCCGGCCAGCAGGTAAGTCAGCGAAGGGGCCTTATAGCCTTAGCCTCAGCCGCCCTGAGGCGCTACCTGAGTCAGCGTGAGGCCCCTGATGAAGAGGCTGCCAGTCAGGTTGATACCTATAACCTCAACCTTGACAAGGCCGTAGAAGTTGTTGGCTATGAAGCCTACGGTAACGTGACCGGTAAGCTCGCTGGCCGGAAGTGTAACGTTGGCCAGCACTACCTTAGTGTAGTTCCATGTGTAGCCGTAAACTATGACCTCGAGCTCTCCCTGGCTGGCTGATGCTGAGGCCTCTATGGAGAGTCTGTAGGCGCCAGGCATGAGAGTTAACATCGAGCGGCCGCCAGCCATGAACAGAGGGCCTGAGCCGTTGCCAGTTACAATAATGTAGCCTTTTCCAGCTATGAAGGCTGAGAGAGGGGTCAACTGCCTGTAGCTGACGTAAAGCGAGTAGGGCCTGTAGAGGGCTACTGACCCCCTGTAGCCCCTCTCCATCACAAAGGTCCCCCCACTCTCAGCCAGGAGGCCGAACTGGCCTGAGGAGAGGGCCTCCTCAGCCGCCTGGAGCATGTTCATGTTGCAGACCCCTGAGTCTGAGCTCTCGTAGAAGTAAACGGCATGTAGGACGTTACCGACGAGGTAGTCTGCCTGCTGGAGAGGCACGCAACCTGCTATAGTAGCGTCGCCGCCCGGCCTGGGCACCACCTCTGGCAGGTTGTCCTGGGCCGCGACGGTTAGGCTCACGTTACGGGGCACAAGCGATAGGGCCTCCATGGCATCATCATATAGGGTGATGTTATAACTGAGCCAGCCCCTGTCGTAGATTATGCCCGAGTGACCGTTGAGAGGGCCGTAGGGCTCGTAGATGGCAGCGGTGAGCGCGCTGACGACAAGCACTGAGACTGCCAGGGCCCTGAGGGCCCTGCGGCCAAGAAGCCCTGTCAGCGTTGCCATCCCCTCAACCGTACCGAGGAACACGGCTGCAATCGCTACCGATGGGTACTGGGCC
>DAJS01000022.1:0-19188 GCA_002496425.1 Acidilobaceae archaeon UBA162 | reverse complement strand
GACCAGCATTGGGGTCCACCTCCACGAGAGCAGTGGGAGGAACAGCACTGGCAGGAGGAGCAGAACCATGGTGAGGACGTCAATACCCAGCTGGCTGAAAGCCACAGTAGTTGGCCTGACGTAGACTGGCAACAGCACGGCCACAGGCCTTGATAGGGAGGCAAGGTATGAGGGGCTCAGGTTAAGTCTAAGGAATGCCGTGGCCGTCTGGTACACGTGCGATGTGACAAGCGCCGCCACCTGCTGGCGCGGCGGAGGCGGCAGGAGGAGGCCCATGTTATATGCAACGAGCAGCGCTGAGGCCCCTATCAGGGAGAACGGGTAGGCCAGCCCTGAGGCCCTGTGCGCCTTAAGCCTAGCCCAGTCAATAAGGGCCAGTACCCCGAGCCAGAACGTGTAGACCTCGTAGGGGAACCTGAGCATCGAGGAGAGCACGGCTAGGGCTGCCGAGATAGCCCTGGACCTCCTGGTTTCCCTGAGGTAGAGGTAGTATGAGGTCATGAAGAGCGTGGGGAACAGGGACTGCCTGTGCGCGTCAAACCAGTTGACGCCGGCGAGGGGAAAGTAGATGAGGTAAGAGATGGCTATGGAGGCGGCGACTGGGCCGTTCCTCAGGACCCTCCTGGCCACACCATAGACTGGCAGCGCGCCAGCGCCAAGCCAGAAGCTCTGGAAGACCACTATGGCCTCGGCCTGATGGAGGCCAAAGGGGAGGAAGGCAGCGTAGAGGAGCAGGGCCGCCTGGCCTAGCAGTGTGTTGATGAGGCCCCTGAGGCCTCCATGGACGGCGTCCCAGGAGCCCTGCATCATTATGCCGAGGTCCCCTATGGTGGCATGTAATGAGAGTACCTTGCTCACGGCGATGTAGGACCAGCCGAGTGAGTAGGCCAGGAAGGCTGCTATGACCACCGCTAGGTACCTATCATGTCTCAACGCTACAAGGCTACACAGGCATCAGGACAAATAAGGGTTCTACCTCAGAGTCCCATGGACTCCATGTACCTTTCCTTAAGGTCGTGTATTATCCTGCTCAGGGGTATTTCCACTGGGCAGGCCACGTCGCACCTGCCGCAACCAAGGCAGAGCTCCGCCAGCGCCGCGCCCTTCTCCAGGCCCTCAGTTATGGCAGTCCAAAGCACGCCCATGGGGCCCCCGTAGGTGTTTCCTCCCCACCGGTTTGCCGTCTGGCCCCATACGGGACAGACTATCTGGCAGAAGCCACACCTCACACACCTCAGCTGCTCTGAGAGCACTACATCGCTCCTGGCCTTCCTCCTGCCGTTGTCAACTATTATTACATGAAGCTCCGTGGGCCCATGGGCCCCATAGACCCTCTTGTGTCCTATGTCGCCAGTGCTGCTCGGGCCTGCTATAACGCTAACGTATGTCGGCGGGTAGAGGCCGGCGAAGGCCGCTTGCACCAGGACTACTTTCATGGCGTCGAGTATTGTTGGCACCAGCTTCTCGACGCCAACAAGGGCCACGTGGACCCTGGGCAGGTTAGTGACCATCCTTATGTTGCCCTCGTTCTCTACCAGGACTATGGTCCCCTCCTCGGCGGCCAGCGCGTTGGCCCCACTTATGCCCACATCAGCGGTTATGAACTTGGACCTGAGGAAGGCCCTGACCTTAGCCACCATCTCAGCAGGTGTCATTGACTCGTTAACCTCAAGCCCGAGGCGCCCCCTCAGGAGCTCAGCCACGCGCCTGACCGTCATGTGTATGGCAGGGGCTATGGCGTGCATGGGCTTCCCTCCCTCAAGCTGGACCAGCAGCTGGCCCAGGTCGGTCTCCCATACCTCATTACCAAGGGACTCCAGGTGCTCCCTGATGCCTAGCTCCTCTGCCGTCATTGACTTTGACATCACCACTACCCTCCCGGTGCCCACTACCTTAGCTACGACCTCCCTAGCCTCAGAGACGTCAGCGGCGTAGTGTGGTATAGCGTTGACTGATCTCAGGGACCTCATGGCCTTGTCTATGAGCTCGTCAAGCCTTGCCAGCGACTCCTCCTTTATCCTCCTGACCTCCCTGGCCAGCTCCACTATATCTGGATGGGACTCTAGGAACTTCCTGATCCTCTCCTCCGACTCAGGGACGTAGGTGTGAAGTGCCTCCTGCATTTCATTGTCCTGAAGGGCCTTAATGACCTCCCTTGCGGCCTCTTCAAGCTCACCCGCCACCGGCTATCACCTCGGCCAGGTCAACAAGCCTGAGGCCCAGGCCCTCGGAGCCCCTCCTCAGGTTAACGTAGCATATGGGGCACGCGGTGACTGCCATGCTGGCCGTGGACGCCAGCTCCCTGGCCCTGGTCCTAGCGATGCCCTGGGCCAGGGAAGGCAACAAGGCCTCCACGGGCCCCCCGCAGCAGTAGGTCCAGGCGCCTGACCTCGGCGGCTCCCTGATGCTCGCCTTTGCAGCCCCCAACAGCTCCCTCACCCTGCCAGAGAGCCCCAGGCGCCGGGCGTAGATGCAGGAGTCGTGAACCGTGACCTCAAGGTTACCAGCTCCCTTCACCGCTGACGTACTGACCAGCTCCAGATAGCTCCTGACCCTGAGTTCGACTCCGAGTGCCTCCCTATAGCCTGCCGCCAGGGTCTCAGTGGTGTGAGGGTCTACGGTTATTATCTCGGAGGCCCCTGTTGACTCTATGGCCTTGAGGACCCTCTCCGCGTGGGCCTTGAAGGTCCTCTTCATGCCCATGTCCCTGAGCAGCGCCCCGCTGTACATGTCGGAGACCTCAGGCATGTAGTCGAACTCGACGCCAGAGCGGGCCAGCAGGGAGACAATTGACCTGAGAACCCCAGTTGACCACCCCAGCAGGGCTCTGTCAGGCCTAAGCAGTGGAAGCGCTGAGAGATCCAAGACCTTTGAGGCTGTCCTGGCAAGGCCAAGGGCTAGCGCCGCTGACTCGTCACTCCTCTCGAGGGCCCTGAGGAGATCAACCAGAGGCTCTATGTACGGCACCAGCTGGTAAAGGGCCCCAGTGAACAGAAGCCTCCCTGTGCCCCTCCTCTCAAGGCCCAGGCCCCTGGACCACTGGCTCGCGAAGCCCCTTGGGGCTGGGACTGGGTAGCCTGTGGACAGAGTTAACTCGGACATGAGCCTGGCAAGCTCCGTGTATCTCAAGGCGCCTAGGGCTTGTTGGAGCTGAAGGTAAAAATCCTCACAGCTAGAAGCCTCATTAATTGCTTAGAGCTCCTCCTCGCCCTCCCCTTCCTCTTCCTGACCTCTGGCCTGTTGACGCTGCGGCAGCCTCACCTTCCACTTCTTCTCGTCCTCATCATAGACCACCAGACCGCTCTTGGCGAGCGCGCTGAAGAGCTGAGAGGCCCTGTCGCCGAGGACCGCTGAGAGCTTGTCAGCCACTTGCCTCGAATCCCTGAGCGACGTGGACTCCAGTTCGGCCAGGAACCTCTTCCAGAACTCAGGGTCTACGGCTGCCTTACCGTTGGAAAGCTCGAGTACCATAGCGCCCTCCTTCTCAAGCCTAGCGAAGAACCTGTCCGGTGCCCTCAGCCAACTGACCTCCTCCTCAAACACCGCTCCCTGTCTCCTGAGCCTCTCTATCGCCTTGGAGCCCTGGGGCTGTTCCCTCTCGGCTACTGCTGCTGTCCTGGCCGGGGCCTGCGGCCTCTCGGACGGCGCCTGTGTCCTCAGCTGAGGGGGCTGGGACCTGAGCTCCTCAACCGCCTCCTCTATCGCTGCGAGCCTCTTGGCCATGTCGTCTACCTTCTGAGTGAAGGGGTTCAATATGTCCTGTATAACACGTTCAAGGCGCTTCTGAACCCTCTCGTCTATGTCAATGGAGGCCAACTGCGTTGGAGGAGAGGACCTTAGCAGGCTCTCTACGTACTGGGTCACGTCACTGAAGCCGGCCTCCTTTGCCTTCTTGACCAGTTGCTCGTAGTCCTGGTCGCTAAGCTCAATGGTTATTACCATATGCCTCTGAACTCTTGTTGACTGAGACAAGCCGGCTCCGCTGAACTCTGTCGCCTCGAACCCTATTAACTATTGAGACTCAGCCCAGGAGTGACTTGACGTGAAACGCAAGACCTATGAGTCTTCCGAACAGCAGCCCGGCCACCGTAGCTCCTGCAACTATGGCCAATGAGAGGGCCACCTCCCTGGCGAAGCTGGAGCCGCTGACTACTGAGCTGTAGAAGTGGAAGAGGGTGACCAGCGCCACCCCTATCGTAAGCGATAGGATCAGCGACAGGATTATGGAGCTGAGGAAGAGATAGGGAAGGGCCATCAATAGCGCCGTGATGAAGTAGGAGATCCCAGTGGCAACAGCGCCCATTGAGGGCCTCATGTGCCCCTCCTGCCTGGCCTGGATATAGGCGGCTGCTGCCATGGAGACTGCCGCAGAGAATCCTACCAGGAGGCCGGCGAGGCCAACGATAAGAGTCCTCTCTGTGGCGCCTAGGAAACCTGCGTAGACGCCAACAAGCTCAGTTATGGCATCAGCCATGCCTAGGGCCACAAAGCCCAGGTACTTCACCCTAACATCCTCAAGGCTCCTAATGAACGAGGACTCGTGGCCCTCCTCGTCAGCTATTATCCTGTCCAGCTTAGGCCTCAGCTCCTCGGGTATCCTCGACCTGAACTGCTGATAGCTCCTGGCTGCTGCCTCCTCGCGCCTCTCCAGCATCTGCAAGGTAAATACAGGGCCGAAGAGCCTGTAGAGAACCCTGAACAGCCTCCCCGGCCTCCTCGCCTCACAGTCCCTACCCACTAAGCCCTTCCAGAAGAGGTAGTGCTCCTTTTCCTCTTCGGCAGCGCTTCTGAGGCTCTCAGAAAGTTCGCCCTTCTCCTGCTCGGCCAGAGTCTCGTAGAGCAGGTAGCTGCTAAGCTCATCCTTACAGAAGGCCTCAGCCTTCCTGATGTCCTCCTGGTCCAGGCTGCCGGCTGGCAAGGCTCTCACCATATATTTCAAGTAGAAGATTTTTCTGCTCTGTTCCTAACCAGGTAGTAGGATACCAGGGCCACAGTCTTGGCATCAGCAACGCCCTGGGTGACAGAGGCCAGGTACTCCTCGGGCCTCACGTACACGAGGTTCAATACCTCGTCCTCCTCTAGGGCCTGTCTGGATCTCTCAAGGCTGTAGGCTATGAAGGCGTGCTGAACCTCGTCGCTGTAGCCGGGGGACACGTAGGCTGAGTAGGCCCTCTCAAGCCTCCTGGCCCTCAGTCCGGTCTCCTCCTCGAGCTCCCTCAGGGCCGCCTGCTCTGGGCTCTCGCCAGGCTCAACCCTGCCTGCTGGGGCCTCCAGGACCCAGGCGCTTACCGCTGCCCTCCACTGCCTGACTAGCACTACCCTACCGTCGTCCATTACTGGTAGCACCACCGCTGACTGGCCGAAGGAAACCCTGTCGGCCGTGAAGGATCTGCCCTCGTAGCTCACTGCCAGCTCGCTCAGGGTAACCCTCCTGCCCCTGCACAGCTCCCTCGACGATGTTATCCTGGGCTCAGAGGTCAGGAAGGCTCACCTCCCCTGGGCCAGGTGGCCCTTGAGCCAGTCAGTCATTATCTTCAGGTACTCGACTCTGCTCCTGGGCCTGCCTGATCTGGTGAGGTCGTGGTTCTCACCCGGGAATAGGGCCATCCTGACCTCCACGCCGAGCACCTTGAGTGCGGTAAAGAGCTGGAGGGCCTGGCTGAGCGGGCACCTGTAGTCCTCGAGGGAGTGCATTATCAGCAGCGGCGTCCTTACGTTCTCTATATACGTCAAGGGGCTTGCCCTTGTGTACCTCTCTGTTGCTGTCCATGGCTTCTCAGCGCCGAGCTGGTCCTCGTCGAAGTACCAGCCTATGTCGCTGGTGCCCCAGTCGCTGTACCACTCCACGCAGCTCCTCTCCGTCACGGCCGCCCTGAAGCGGCTCGTCTGGGTTATAATCCAGTTGGTCATGAAGCCGCCATAGGAGCCCCCAGCCACGCCTCCCCTAGCAGGGTCTAGCAGGCCCTTGAGCCCCTCCAGGGCCGAGTCGGCTATGGCCATAAGGTCCTCGTAGTCCACTGTGCCCCACTTGCCCCTTATGTCTGCGAACTCCTCGCTGTAGCCGTCGCTCCCCCTAGGATTACCGTAGACAACCGCTATCCCGGCAGAGGCCAGTGCGTGGAAGGTGAACATGAAGCCGTAGCCATAGCTTGTCTTGGGCCCTCCATGTATGTAAAGCACCCATGGGTACGGCGGTTGGCCTGAGTAGGGCTCCAGAACCCAGTAGTCAAGTTCGGTTCCATCCTTAGCCCTTGCCCTCATCTTCTTTGCCCTCTTCAGCCCCCTCTCGGCCACGAACTGGTCATTGAAGCCTGTGATCCTTGAACCCGCCCCTTTCCTCATTACGTACAGCTCGTCTGGGTGGGCATCATCCATTTGGAGGTAGTAAATAGTGCCGTCACCACCAACTGTGAAGTCATCAATTACCGCATCCTCAGGGGCCAGGAGAGCCATGGCCCCCTTGCCAGGCGTGTAGGAGTAGAGGTGGGTTCTACCGGCGTCGTGGACCAGGAAGTAGATTAAGTCCCCAACCCACTGCAAGGGCCTTGGGCAGGAGGGCCCGCGGGCCTCGCTGTTAACCCCGTTGAGCAGGTTCCTGTCAATACCCAGGTCTATCTTGTTCAGGGAGCCTGACCCGAGGTCATAGATGTAGAGCCCGTAGTGACTTGAGAGACCCCTGCCCAGCCTGTGGGCCAGGAGCGCCACGCTTAAGCCGTCAGGGGACCAGGCAAGCGACGCTATTGAGATGTCGCTAAGCAGGACCTTGTCCTCGCCGGTCCTGAGGTCAAGGAGCCTAAGCTCGTCGTAATAGGCCTTGACCTCGTCCTGTTGCCTCACATAGGCTATGTACCTTGAGTCAGGGGACCATGCGAAGTCCGAGACGTCAAGCCTGTGGGAGGTGAGGCGCCTCGGCTCCCCTCCCCTCGAGTCCACGACATAAAGGTTTCTTGGCCTGTCGAATATTAAGCCCTCGCCGTTGAAGAAGGGTGGGAGCCTGTCTATGATCAACGCCTCCCTCTTCATGTAGTCCTTCCACTCCTGCTGCCCCTCCAGCGGCGCCCTGGAGAGGAACGCTATGTAGCGGGAGTCAGGTGACCAGGAGGGCCTGGCTATGTTGAAGCCCCAGGAGAAGAGCGCGTAGGGCTCGGAGCCAGGCCTCATGACCATTAGCGAGAATGTCGGTGGCGCGCCCTCCTGCCTCTGGGCCCTGACGAACGCCACGAGCCCCTCGTCAGGGGACCAGGAGGGGCAGGTGTCACCTGGGCCTGAGGTAAGAGGGTAGTAGGAGCTGCCGTCGTAGAGCCAGACACTGCTGTCATACCTGTTGGCCTGCTGGTTGAGCCTTGTTACAACGAAGAGGGTCCTGGAGCCTGAGGATGAGGCAGAGGGGGATGAGACGAGCACAAGCCTGTAAAGGTCCTCTGGCGAGACACCTGACAAGACCTGACGCCCTAACGTGCTGAGGACTAGAGGAAAATAAGGAGAGACCAGGCTCAGAGCCTTGAGACCCTTGAGAATACCTCGAGGAGCTCCAGGCCTGCCCTTACGTTGGGCTCCGCGGCCTCAGGCCTGGACTCTATGTAGGAGCGGACCTCCTGCTCCCTGCCAAGGCCCAGCAGGGGCAGCGCACGGCCCAGCCACCTCCAGGCTATGGCTGTTCCCTTGAAGGCGCTGGCCACTGTGTCAAGCATGCCGCTCTTGATCCATGACCAGAGCGTGTCCCTGCCGCTCGGGTTGTAGGCGGCCATGAAGACGTACAGCAAGTCCTGTCTTTTGAGCGACGCAACCCACTCAATGGCTCTCTCAAGCACTGAGCGGTCAGGTATGTACATGGCGGCGGTGATCACCTTGACCTTCTCTGAGTCCAGTTGCTCAGACTCGTAGAACCTCTTCAGGCCCTCGAGGTCGGAGGTTGCCACAGCATAGGCGGTGTACGTGGCTTGCTTCATGTTGGGGTCGGTTACCTTGCCCGCCTGGGGCGCCAGCTGCTCAGCATAAGACCTGTCCATGGTGGCTAGCCTGTTGGCCAGCCTGCCCGCCAGCTCCCTCATAGTCTCGTCAGGACTCGAGGAGACCTCCTGCAGCTTCTGCCTATGGATCCTGAGCGCCAGGTCCTTGAAGGAGCTGTTTATGAGCTGGAGCTCGTAGAGCTCGTTGCTAAGCTCATAGATTGGCAGGTACTCTGTGGCCCCCACCTGGCCCTCAGCAACCTTAAGGTAGGTGGCCTTGTCAACGAGGCCTGCCATCATGAAATAATAGTAGTCGTTCAGGAGGCCGTAGGACTCTAGAGGGCCTAGCCTTGGAGGCAGAAGAGAGAGGTCGGAGTAGAGAACACGGTAGAAGCCCGCCCTGTCAAGGTTAGCCCTCAGCTCCCTAACAGGCTCGCCGACTTCAACAACATGTGTCCTGGAGTTCATGGTAACGTTCAGTCTTCTCCCATTGACCGAGAGCGTCAATGGCACCATGTAGGTAAGGTCCTCGACTCCGCCTGTCAGCGAAAACCTGTGCTGCTCCAGCTCAACCCTGCTGCCCTCCGCCAAGACCCTGACATATGGGTAGCCTGGCTTCATGATCCAGTCATTCATGAGCTCAGCCACGGGCACCTGGGTGAAGGGCTGTATGGCTTCCCAGAGGTCCTGGGCCCTGGCGTTGGAGTAGGCATGGTGTTCAAGATACGACGAGAGGCCCTTCCTGAACGACTCGCCTAGGAAGTACTCGATCATTCTCAGCACGCTGGCGCCCTTGCCGTAGCTTATCTCATCGAATATTGACTCTATCTCGTCGGGGGTGTTGACCTTGGCGTGTATTGGATGCGTGGCCCTTAGCGAGTCCCTTAGCATGGCCTCATCAGTCTCCCCCAACAGGAAGTTATCCCACATGCGGAGCTCAGGGGCAAAGGAGTCGACTGCCTTGTAGCTCATGAATGTGGCAAAGCTCTCGTTGAGCCACAGATCATCCCACCACTCCATGGTGACCAGATCCCCAAACCACTGGTGCGCTATCTCATGGGCCACAACCTCCGCTATGCGGCGTCTCTGGGCCACGTCTGGGGACTCAGGGGCTAGCAGGGCATTCTCCCTGAACGTTATGGCGCCCCAGTTCTCCATGGCGCCAAAGGCGAACTCCGGCACTGCTATCAGGTGCATCTTGGGCAGGGGGTAAGGTATGCCGAAGTATCTCTCATAGAAGTCCACGCTCTTCCTGGCATACTCAAGAGCCAGGCGGCCGTAGCCTGACCTGCCGGGCACTGTGGCAATTAAGTACTTACCCCTTGGGTCCACGAGCTCCTCCCACCTGCCTATGCCCAGGTACAGCAGGTAGGTCGACATGGGTGGCGTCTCGGCGAACTCAACCACCTTCCTGTCGCCATTCAGCGTGACCCTCTCTATGGGCATGTTGGATATAGCATGGAGATCCCTCGGTATCTCTACTACCAGCTTGAACCTGGCCTTGAAGGCCGGGTGGTCGACGCATGGAAACATCTCCCTAGCATGCACTGACTCGAACTGGGTGGAGATGATGTAGTCCCCATTGTATGGCGCCCTGTATATGCCCACTAGCTTGTCAGGGGCCTCACCTGAGAACTCGACAGTAAGGACGCCTGAGAAAGGTCCGCTACGCACCAGGATCCCATCCTTTACGGCCTCAAAGGGCATGTCCCTCCCGTTGACCTTGGTTGACCTGATGCTGAGGCCCACGGCGTCTAGCCTCACGTCACCCGAGGCCTCCAGCTCTATGGAGACCTTCCCGTCATACCTTGTGCCGCTGAAGGAGAGGTAAACTTCATACCTATAGACGTCTATCACATTATAGCTGATCTCCTTGACCTGCCCAGCCAAGTGGCTCCCCAGCGTGCTCAGTGGCTGCTAACTAATAAGTTGAAACCCTAGGCCTCCTCATACCTTAGTCCAAGTAGCGCCGCTAGAACCCTGAGGCCATAGGTAACGTCATCAAATACCACTGCATAATGGGCTCCCAGCGGCTCCTTCACTGTCATCCTAAGGGCCTCATCGGAGACCCTGAAGGAGACCTGGGTCCTGCAAGCGTGTGGCGTAAACTGCGAGCCCCTGAGCACTGTAGCCCCTATGGCCCTTATCAGGTTCTTAGCGGGGTCATACTTGGCTATGGTAGCTTTTCTGCCTACCTGTACCGAGGCCCTAACAGCTAGAGGTGCAGCAGTTTCATAGTGGCTGGTGAGCTCGTAGGCAGAGGCCTCAGCCATTGGGAAGGTGCAGTGGACTATGGCCAGGGAGCCCTCGGGCCCCCTCATTATGTTTCCCATCCATGCTGGCCTACCGGAGAGTGCGCTGAGCATAAACATTGTCATCAGGGACGGCAGATCACCCTCACAGCCGGCTACGACGCCATCGGAGTTAAGCAGCGAGAGGGCAAGGCAGGGGGTGACGCCGTAGGCCCTGACCAGCTCGAAGCAGTTTATAGTCACCGGCCTTCCGGCCGAGAGCCTCCTCATGGCTATGTAGACCCTGAGCGCCCTCTCGAGCCCAGTGGCCATGCCAAGGCCCCTTGCCCTTGCCTCTCCCTCTACCTCACTCTGACTGACTCTCTCGGCCTCTCTCACCAGCTCCTCGAGCCCCATCTCATCTACTGAGACTCTAAGCTGAGCCCTTATGGAGTCCTCAGCCCTGGCCGAGTGCACTAGCCACCTGGCCGGGCCCCCAAACCTGACAGCTCTCAGGCCCCTCAAGGCCTCAAAGGTTTTCATGGCCCTCACCATGAGGTTTAGCATGTGTTCTGAACCGTCGAGCTCAGCAACAACAACGTCGACACCTAAGTCCCTCAGCGCTGCTGCGGCCTCCAGTGCCGCTGGAAACGAGTTTGCGAGCCCATGATGCAGCAAAAGCGAATGCCTTGCTCCTGAGGAGGCCCTCAACACCTCCGCCTCGACGCCGCCCGTGGCCAGGAACAGCGCTACCAGCTCAGAGCCCGACGCCTCCTCAGGGCTCCCCACTAGGCTTAGACCGGCCCTCACCGCCATGGCCCTGAAGCCCTCTATGGTCCCTCTCACCAGCTCCTCATCACCTGAGGCGGCCCAGAGCGCGACGGCAGCGGCCCTCACATCCTCATCCCCCTGGCCTTCTCGACCTTCTCCTTTATGCATAGCAGCGCCACGTCATAGGCGTACTCGACATCCCTTTGCGTCAGCACGCGGTACCTCGTGCCCTCCCTCAGCATGTAGTGCCTCCTTAGGACCCTGGGGACTATTGAGTCCAGGTCCAGGCCCTCAAGTACCATCGCTCCAACCTCCTTAACGACCTCGTTGTCACAGTCGCCAGGCCTGAACGGCGTGGCCCAGCTCCTGACCCTAACTATGCCCTCCTCGACACACCTGGCTGCCATGGCATAGAACTCCTCGAACTCCCTGTCGCTCATGTCAAGGTGGAAGTCATAGTGGAGGGTCGCCCTGAGCATCTCGCTGCTCATACCAAGCGCTATGAGGCCGGCTGCGGCCCTCAGTGGGCCGGAGCATTGGGTTCTCAAAGCCTTACCACCCAGGGCATCTGATGTGTGCCAGTGCTAGGCCTTTTACCTCCTAGGCCTAGCTGACTAACGCCTTGATGGACTGGGCTGAGGTTGCAAGGATCATGATGAGGCTGCCGTACCACGTTGACGTCATAGTCAGGAAGGATGAGGTGCCAAGCCCTAGGGACTACTGCATGGAGCCCTCCATAGGCAAGCCTAGGGGACAGGTGAGTAACTGGAGGGCCACGCTGCCGGACGGCAGCTGCCTCCACGTTCTTGAGTACAGGAACATCTACGTTGTTCACAGGGACAGGGCAAACCTCAACGATAACATCATAAGGCACATTGCCCTTGATGAGCCAAGCGCAGCCATATATCTCCTGTGGCTGCCGTTACTTGAGCTGGTCAGGATCCTCTTCAGGGTGCTCTATAGGAAGCGTTTAGCCATGTCAGGCTCCCCCTGCTTCGCGTTCTTATCGCCTTTTAACGGCTCAAAGAGTTACCTGGCGCTGAGGGTGGAGAGGCTTGAGCGGGGAGAGGGCCCAGGTGAGCATCAGTAAGGAGCTCTACGAGAGGGCAAGGAAGTACGTGGAGTCCCAGGGCACGTTCTCATCAGTTGACGAGCTAGTTGAGTTCCTCCTGAATGAGTTCCTCAGGGATCAGGCAGGGCAAGCAATGAGCAGGGAGGACGAGGAGGCCGTCAAGGACAGGCTCAGGAGGCTCGGCTACCTGTAGCACCCATGGCCCTCAGCACTGCCGACACCAGCTCCTCGGCGTTCTCCTCAGGCCCCCTGACCACCGTGTCAAGCACTAGGTCTGGCCTCTCAGGCTCCTCATAGGGGTCGCTGATGCCCGTGAAGTTCCTGATCTCACCCTTCAGGGCCCTGGCGTAGAGTCCCTTGGGATCCCTCCTCACGCACTCCTCAAGCGGGCATCTAACGTAGACCTCTAGGAACGGGACATCCTCCTCTATGATCCTCCTCACGTCAGCCCTCACGTCCCTGTACGGTGAGATAAAACTACAGAGCACTATGACGCCGTTCCTAGCGAGCAGCCTCGCTACCCAGGCCGCCCTCCTGAGGTGTCTCGCCCTCTCCTCCCTGGTGTACCCAGCCTCAGGGTCTATGTGAGACCTGAACCAGTCCCCGTCAAGGACCTCCACCCTGTAGCCCATGGAGCTTAACCTTTCTGCAGCTATGGAAGCTATGGTCGTCTTGCCCGAGGCTGGAAGGCCCGTAAGCCACGCTACCACACCCTTGTCCTGGCACCTCATCGTTATCCCAGGCCCCTTGTCCTAGCTAGTACAAATACCTCTAGGCTTAATTACATATAATTAACACTTATAAGGTGGTTAGACATGTCATACCTGAGAGACCATGGAGGGGGTTGAGAGGGAGAGGCGCAACAGGTACACAACCGTCTCCATACCTGTCCCGCTCTATGAGCGCATAAAGTCACTGATAGCTGGCACTGGGTTCACTAGCGTTTCCCAGTTCGTGACCTATGTGCTCAGGGACATCGTGAGCGAGATGGAGAAGCAGAAGGTTCAGGACGCAGTCAGCGAGGAGGAGAGAAAGGAGATAGTCGAAAAGCTGAGGAGGCTCGGCTACCTCTAAAGGTGATAAAGTATGGCGGCCCCGCCGCACGGCGGCAGGCTTGTGAACAGGGTTGCGAGGGGGGCTAGAGCGGAGAGGCTGGCCGGGGAGGCTAATGACGTGCCGACCATAGAGCTGAGCGAGGTTCAGGCCTACGACGTAGCCAACATAGCTCATGGAGTCTACAGCCCCCTTGAGGGCTTCCTGACCGAGAACGACTACGTTTCAGTGCTCAAGGAGGGTAGGCTCTCCAACGACCTTCCCTGGACCATACCTGTGGTGCTAGACGTGGAGCAGCCTCTGGCCAGGGAGCTCCTGGGCTCCGACGTAGCCCTCTCGCTTAATGGCGTAAGGTTTGCAATAATGAACATCGAGGACGCCTATGTATGGGACAAGAAGGAGATGGCAGCCAAGGTCTTCGGCACCGCTGATCCCTCGCACCCCGGGGTCCAGCTAGTCATGAGCTCTAAGGGCCAGGTGCTGGTCGGGGGCAAGGTGGAGCAGTTCGTTGAGCTGCCGGAACCCTTCGAGAGGTACAGGCTGTGGCCCAAGGAGACCAGGGTCCTCTTTGAGCAGCTTGGCTGGAGGACCATAGCTGCCTTCCAGACCAGGAACGCCCCTCACATGGGCCACGAGTACATAATGAAGTCAGCCCTCAGCTTCGTGGACGGCCTCCTCATAAATCCCCTGGTGGGCTGGAAGAAGCCGGGTGACTTCAGGGACGAGGCCATAGTGACCGCCTACGAGGCCCTGTTGAACAATTACTTCCCTAGACAGAGCTACGTGTTCAGCGTGCTCAGGATGCCAATGAGGTACGCTGGACCGAGGGAGGCAGTACATCATGCCATAGTCAGGAAGAACTTCGGGGCAACACATATGATAGTTGGCAGGGACCACGCGGGTGTCGAGGGCTTCTATGGGCCCTATGATGCCTGGAAGGAGTTTGAGAAGTACCCTGACCTGGGCATCACGCCCCTGTTCCTCAGGGAGGCCTTCTACTGCTCTAAGTGCGGCGGCATAGTTAACGAGAAGATATGTCCTCATGATGAGAGCTACAGGGTCAGGATAAGCGGCACCGAGATAAGGAAGGCCCTGCTGAGGGGTGAGGTCCCTCCGCCAACAATGATGAGGCCTGAGGTGGCGCGGGTGCTGCTCTCCATGAGGGATAAGCTCTTCGTCTAAAAAGGACAGGAACTAGGATAAGAAATAGAAAGGGATTAGTGCCTCCTGGACATGAACACTGCCACTGCTGTCAGGACCACCGCAGCCCCTATGCCTCCTGCCTCCGCTGTCCTGGTTACGCTAGGCGAGCTGTTGGAGTTGGAGTGGTTCGGCACGGTAACGGTAAGGGAGCTAAGGTTGCCCACGGTGGTCACTACCTCATGTTGGCCATTTACCAGCACTCCCTCCTCACCGACGACAACTACGGTTGCATTGTAGAGCCTCTCGATGGCCTTTGAGGCCCTCTCAAGGCCGTTCTGGGCAAGTATCTCAGAGGAATTGCCTATGAGGTAGTCTATGCTCGCCAGGGTCTGGTGGGGTGACGTGGCGTCCTTGGCCTCGAAGAGCGGGCCGATGAGAGTAAAGTTGACCTGGTGGCCTGACCTGGAGACCTCCACGCTGAAGCTCGTGGGAACCGAGAGCTGGAAGTGCTGCTCTATGTAAGACAGTACCTGCTCAGTGGCGTTAATTACTGGGCCTTCCCTTTCCATGAGCCCGCCCAGCTTGCCCTGCAGCTGCGCAGGCAGCCTGAGCGAGCTGAGCGCCGAGATTATCTCGCCTACCTCCCTGAGCTTTGAGTTAGACACGTTGATGCTCTTAGTTACCTTGAACGTATGGGATGTCAGGCTAACGTTAGAGCTGCTCACAGAGTACACATAGCCCGGCTGCAGCAGCGCCTCTATGAGGCCCTGAACCATGCCTAGGGTGGTGTTAGGCGGGGCCTGGGTCGCGTTGACAACAGCGTCAAGGGTCAGGCCGAGCCTCGTGGAACTCAGGCTCACCTGGAGCTTAGTTATGTTAATGCCATTTACTCCCTGGAGCTCTAAATGCTCGAGGGCCTGAAGCCCCTGAGCCTGGAAGGGCGGGTACCAGCTGGCGTTCACTGAGATGTTAACAGTGTAGACGGCTGGGCTCACCTGGGCCTGTACCAAGGCAAGGGCGCTGACGTTTAGCTGTCTGAGGCCCTGCTGGCCCTCGGCCTCGGCCTTCAGCAGATAGTGTACGGTAGCCAGCCTTCCATTCGACGTGTAGGAAAGGTTAGAGTACCTGCTCACCCACTGGAGCCCCTCGAGCGCCTGGGCCACCTGCGACTGGAACCCGTTGCCCTCACCCTCCTCAAGCCCTCCTGGCGTCCACGAGCCGCTGGCCACCACGCTAACGGCCGCGCCACCGCTGTATATCGTGCCAGTCTCGACCAGCTTAAGGCTAGTTATGTGGGCTCCCCTCAGGTACCTGCCGAGCCACTTGTGCACCTTGCCGACTAAGGGCGTGCCGTTAACTGTGCCATTAATTATGAGCTTCACCGTGGAGTTGGGGTAGACCAGTACATACCTCTCGCTGGAGGCGTTAAGGGCCGAGACAGGACCGTTGAAGCTGCCCTTGCCGTGACCATGATGATTGTTCATAGGGCTCGCCGCCCGTGAGGCCTGCAGCAGGAGCAGGCCAATCAGTGCTATTAGCCCAAGGGCCGCTAAAGACCTGAGCTTCAAGCCTGTCGCCAGAACACATATCGGTTAACAGAGGCTTTTAAGGGTATGCCAGGTGTACTCCGAGTACAGGGTCCCACTCAGCACCTGGACGAGTACATGTCAAGCACAGCCCTGAGGTCCCTGAGCTCGAGCTCCACAGGCATCGGCACTAGGGAGCCCCTGTCCACGGCCTCTATGAAGCCCCTAAGCTCCTCAACTACCATGTCTCCCTCCCCGACCTGGACCCTCTGGCTGTTGAGCATCAGATCCCCGTGTCTGGCCAGGTACTTGACCCCCATGACCTCCTTGACTACCCTGGAGCCAGGATCCTCGTAGAGTCCTCCTCTGTCGCCATAGACCTCAAGGACCGGGACAGCCGGGGAGCCTATGAAGGCCCAGCCGTAGGCATAGAGCCCGTGGGCCCCTGACTCGAACTCAAATATGGCAAGGCCCACGTCCTCCCCCTCCATCTTAACGGCGCCGCTGTTGTAGATGTTCCCGCAGATCCTCCTGTAGGGACCACCTATGTTGAGGACCACATGTATCATATGTATCCCTCCATCTATTACCGCCCCTCCGCCCATCCTCTCCCTAATGGTCCTCCAGCCAGTGGGCTGGTTGTGGTGGAGGTCCCTGGCTATTATGGTATGTACCCTGCCAAGCTGACCGACGAGCTGCTGTGCCACCTGGAAGGTCCTGTCGAAGTGGTAGTTCTCTGCTACCATGAACTTGAGCCCCGTCCTCTCAGCCTCATTAACTATCTGCTCTGCCTCCTCCATAGTCCTCGCTATAGGTTTCTCTAGGACGACGTGCTTTCCAGCCCTCAGGGCCGCTATGGCCATTGGAGCGTGGGAGTCGTGACTCACAACCAGGTCAACTATGTCAACGTTCGAGCTCAGTACGTCATTGTAGTTCGTGAAGTGCCCTGAGGCCTTAAAGTGCCTAGCTATAGCTGCCGCGTCGGAGGGTGAGGAGCTGTAGGGGTAGTACTCTACGTTGAGGCCCTGCTGCCTCAGCTGGTAGAGCGCTGCCATGTGGACTAGCCCGAAGCCCCTGGCGCCCACTACAGCTATCCTGAGAGGTCCAGACAACCCAAGCCCTTGTCTCTTCGAAGGGGTTCAGCATTTTAAAACGTCCTATTCATTGTTGCCCAGCAGGCCCCTACGGCCTCAACGAACCTGCTGTGGTTCTCCTGCCCCTCTCAACCACGCACTTAGCCCTCAGGACTACGCCTATCATGAACTCAGGGTCAGCACCAACGCCTTCCTTTCCAAGGCTTGGCCCTAAAAGGGGTTTAGGGTACAAAATAACAAGGTTAACATATACGTAGCCTAGAGCTCAGCGGCCTCCGAAGGAAGCCCTCTCTATGGCGAAGCCAACCACAACGAACGGCATTGCCACCACTACTATCATGAGACCTGGGAACAGTATCCACCACCACCAGCCGTTGAGGGCAGCGTTGTTGGCGAAGGCCGAGTCAAGTATGCCTCCCCACGTCACCAGGTTGGCTGGGGCTATGCCTATGAAGGCAAGGGTCTCTACGAGCAGGATGCCGCCTGGTATGCCAAGGACTGTGTAGGCCACTATGAACGGCATGAGCCTGGGCATGAAGTGCGTGTTGAAGGTGGTGTGTTTTGGTATCCCCATCAGGCTATCGGCCTCAACGAATGTCAGCGTCCTTATGCTCTGGGCGGAGCTCCTGGCTATTATGGCGTAGAAGGGCCAGCTCAGGAACGTTATCAACAGAAGCTCTACCATGAGTGATAGGGAGCCTTTCAGAGCAAGGCCCAGGGTGACCAAGAACGGCAGAGCTGGCAGGGCAAGTATTACAGTGCTGAACCAGTTCAGGAACGAGTCGGATCTGCCGCCCAGGAAGCCGGCGTAACCGCCAACGAAGGCACCTATGAGCACTGAGAGCAGGGAGGTTATGATACCGGCCTCAAGCGCGTTGGGGAGGCCAAGCAGCAGGCCAAGGAATATAGGCCTTCCGTAGTAGTCAGTTCCTAGGATCCCGTAGGCGTTGCCCAGGATCCTTATCTTATCCTGTACCAGCCTAGCAGGAGATGAGGTCACCACCTCAACCACAACCCTGTAGGTTCCTCTCTCAACTGGACCTATCGAGCCCTTGGAGAGACTATTAAAGAGCACCTGGGACAGGCTCTGGGTAGTCACGGTGGTCAGCGTTATGCCGGTCTTCTGCAGGAGATATGAGGTCAGCGCCGACTGCAGCTGAGCCTGGAGCAGGTCAAACGTGGCTGAGGTGGAGCCCACAGATATGGAGGCCGTTATAGTTGAGCCGCTGGGTTTGAGCCATATTATTGCTAGCTGAGCCATGGTGGTGTTAGCCAAGTACGTGAAGTCTACGTCAGTTGGCGGTATGCCATACTTCCAGCTGAAGGTGTAGGTCAGGTTGTAAACGTAGAGGGTCTGGCCTCCTGACAGGGAGTAGGCCTTTGTTGTCACACTTGACGGCCTTAGGTATATGGAGGGTGCGTAGGCCTTGGGGTCAAGGTAGGCCATCCATGATGGGGCTGCTGTAGCCGGATAGGTGGACTCCCAGTACTTGAGGTTGTTTAGGTAGTTGAAGGCAATCGAGCGAGGCCATGTAGACACATAGATGGCCGCCAGCACCAGCACTACTATAACTGCTATTGAGGCTACGGCCGCCTTGTCCCTCAGCACGAACTTCATGTAGGCCTTAAACCCTACCTCTACCTTCTCCTCGGACATATCCCCTCACCTCAATCGACGCTGGCCTTTATCCTCGGATCCAGGAACCCCTTCACGATCTCGTCTATGAAGAGCGCCAGCACCAGCACCAGCGTGAGCACGTATGTTATCGCCATGACTGTGTTTAAGTCGTTCTCGAGCACAGCCTCATAGGTTAGCAGGCCCATACCGGGCCAGACGAACACTATCTCAGTAGTAAGGCCTCCTCCTAGAGAGAACGCGACGGCCAGTATGGCCTGCGTGGCTATCGACGGCGAAGCGGTCCTCAGTATGTGGCCAAAGACTATCCTGTTCTCAGGAAGTCCCCTGGCCTTGGCGGTGAGCACGAAGTCCTCCTTGGTTGTCGCCAGCGCCAGGCTCCTGACTATGTAGGCGAAGCCGCCTATGTTCACTATGAAGTATGCCAGCAGGGGGAGCGCCATGTGGTCCAGCAGGCTGGCCACGTACCTCAGCGGCTCCTGGCTCATGCTAATGCCTGGAGACACCATGCCGCTGGGCGGAAACCAGTGGAGCCCATAGGCGAGGCCAGCCACGAGCAGGAAACCTATCCACCAGGTCGGCAGGCTTGAGTGCACCACAGCTATAACTGGTATGCTCTTATCGTAGGCGCTGCCCTGGTACCTGGCCGCCAGCGTGCCAAGCAATATGCCAACGAACACCACAAGCAGAGTGGCAGTAGTGAAGAGCAGGAT
>DAJS01000026.1:3724-5698 GCA_002496425.1 Acidilobaceae archaeon UBA162 | reverse complement strand
CGCGGGCATGCTTGCGTACTACCTCAAGCAAGTAGTGCCTCGGCTGACTTTCAACATGTTAGCTATACAGGTGTACTTGAAGGCCAACGGCCAGCAGGCCGAGTTTGGCGAGGTGCTGCCAGGGCAGCTGGTCAACGTGTCAGCCTCAGTAGAGTACCCCAACGGCACGCCCGTGTCGACAGGGTCGTTCTACACCAGCGTCTACACGATACAGGGCCTCATCGCCTCAGCTCCGCTGAAGTACAACACAACAACCGGGCTCTGGACCGCTGTCTTCACCATGCCCTCCAATGCCAGCGGCATAACCTTCGTCTACGTGAGCGGCTCGTCGCAGAGCTACTCAGGCCTTGGCCTCGCTGAGACCTACACGGGCTACTACGCCTTCATACTCTCTCCCTTCGTAGAGGAAGCAGTGGCTGCGCCACTAGGTGTCCCAATAATGGCCAACATCACCCTTCTCAACGGCACCCCCGTGCCTAACGGGATGGTCGTGACCCTCAGATCCTACGTCTACAACATGCTCTCAAATACCTTTACGCCAATACCGTACCTCTCTGTCTCAGGGCCCACCAAACTAGGCATGTTCAGCACCTTAGTAATGGGCCCCTATGACTACGACTATGGAGACGCCTACATAATGGCCGCCCCGCCAGCCTACGGCTTCACAACATTCTACAATGGCGTAGGGCTCCAGAACTTTATAATAACCCCTGAGGTCATAACTATGCCTGCTGGCGTCTCGCCGGGCAGCCCCATAGTGATAGTTGGCACCATAGTGCCCCCACTGAACCCCCAGCAAATCATATCGTATGCCCTGGGCACGCCGCTTGATATGGCCATAGCTGTGGGCTCTAACGTCACCGCAGTCCTAGTGGCCCCTAACGGCACCCCCGTGGCTGTGGCACAGGTGCACGACATGGCCTACGGCATCTACGAGGGCCTTCTCGAGGTTCCACCCAACGCACAGCCAGGCCTTTACAAGGTTTACCTAGTGTCTAACTACAGCAGCTTCACGCTGGAAAGCATCTATGGCCAGCCCACGTGGGTGAGCGGCAACATAATTGGTGAGCTCTACGTAGAGCCCTCGCCCTCGGTCTCAATATACTTCAGCCCGCCACTGCCTCACCAGAACGAGCAGGTGACCTTGACGGCCGAGATAACCTACCCCAACGGGACCCCAGTTAAGTTCGGAGTCTTCGGCGCACAGACAAGCTTCGGCTTCGTGCCTCTCTCGTTCAATGGCACCGCCTGGGTGGGGAGCTTCGTGACGCCCGTCACCTTCACCAGCGCCAGCTACGCCTTCGTGCTGACAGGCATAGGCTCTACAGCTATGCCAGCGGAAGCAGTTGCCAGCCTGTTGACTGACAAGTATGTGCTCTATGAGGATACTTACATTACTGCAGGCCAGTTCCTGCCCTATGACGATGTGTTCTACAACGTGACCCTGAGCTACAGCGGCGTAATATCGGACAGCTACTTCGAGGGCTTCGTTAACGTGACCGACAGCAACCTGACGATAGTTGACAGCACCATAGATGGAGTGCTCAAAGTTACTGATAGCAACGTGACCATAGCCTACAGCAGTGGCCTCAATATAGTTGCCGTCAACAGTACTGTGAGGCTGCTGGAAAGCAGCATCTCGAGCGTCCAGGCGCTGAGCGGCTCCAAGGTAATAACAGTGCTGCCTTCCAGCACGCAGCAGTACATTGAGGGCATAGAGCACCAGCTCGAATCCGAGCTGGCCACCGTTGAGTCTTACCTCTCATCCAACGTGAGCCTTCTGAGCTCCAAGATAGCTGAGGTCAGCGATACTCTTAACTCCTACATAGCTGGTAACGTGAGCAAGCTCATGAATGAGATCAGCTCAACTAGGTCACAGCTCTCATTATACATCGCTAATAACTACACAGCGCTCAGCTCACAGCTGGCCTCTACCAGGTCAGCACTCTCATCGTCTATACTTGGTAACGTGAG
>DAJS01000026.1:175-3572 GCA_002496425.1 Acidilobaceae archaeon UBA162 | reverse complement strand
AACGTGAGCGAGCTCAAGTCCTCCATATCCTCAACCAGGTCTAGCGCCGTGACCCTCTCAGGCACAGGCATAGGGCTGGCCATAGCGGGAATCGTGATAGGGGCTGTGGCCGTAGCCCTGGGGAGAAGGCACTGAGCGAGCCCTTAACCTAAGACCTTTTTCTTTGTTGTCCCCTTTTCCCTCAGTCTCTACGCGCTGAGCTAGACGGGCGTTGGGCCTTGTTAACCGAGGAGTACCACAAGGAGACGCTGAGGTACCTGGCTATCAGCGACCCGGCCCACAGGCAGGCCTTAGGCCAGTTCTTCACACCAAGGAGCCTCAGGGAAAAGCTCCTCAGTCATGTTCCGAGACTTGCGAGGCCCAGGGTGCTTGACCCGGCCTGTGGCACTGGCGAGTTCCTGCTCTCAGCCAGGGAGCACTTCGTTGAGCCAGAGCTCCACTGCTGGGAGGTTGACCCAGCGCTGGCTGAGGTGGCCAGGCGTGTCGTCTCCGGGGTTCACTTAAAGGTCACAGACTCCCTTAGGGAGCCCTTCAGGGAGGAGTTTGATGTAGTTCTCGGCAATCCTCCCTACTTCGAGCTGAGACTCGACGAGGACCTGGCCGAGAGGTATAGGGAGGTGACGTGGGGTAGGGCCAACATATATACCCTCTTCGTCTACCTGGGCCTCAGGCTCCTCAGACCAGGGGGCTACCTGGCTTACGTGATCTCATCAAGCATGGACAGCGGGGCCTACTTCAGGAGGCTCAGGGAGTACATAGTTAAGGTCGCTGATGTGGAGTACCTCAAGGTTCTTGACAACCCACACCTCTTTGATGGCGTCACTCACACGTTCCAGCTCCTGGTGCTCAGGAAGAGGAGGCCAGGTGAGAGGCCGTCGGGCAGGTATATCTTCTACGTTGAGGACAGGCTTATCCTTAGCGACAGGGCTGAGGACCTCAAGCGCCTCTGGCTCGGTTCCGTCAGCCTAAGGGACATGGGCTACAGGGTGGCCACAGGGAGGGTCGTGTGGAACAGGAACAGGGAGAGGCTTACTGACGACTCTAGCGGCTCGGTAATGCTCATATGGGCCCACAACATAGGCCCCGGAAAGCTGAGGCTTGGCAGCAAGCCAGGGAAGCCTCAGTACATAAGGTGGCCAGGCGAGGCTGACGTAGGTCCAGCCGTAGTTGTTAGGAGGGTGATAGGCCACCCAAGGCGCGCCAGGCTAATGGCAGCATTAGTGCCGCCTGGCATGAAGTTCGTGGCAGAGAACCACGTCAACGTCATCTACCCGCCACCTGATGCTCTGCCAGAGGAGCTCGAGGAGGTCGTGAGGTGGCTTAACTCCCCTGAGGTTCAGGACTACGTCAGAGGCCTCATTGGCAACACACAAGTGTCGGCCAGGGAGCTCGAGAGGCTTATACCTGTCCCTGCCAGGGTGGCCAAGGGCCGGCAGTTCAGCCCAATTAGGCAGGGCCCACGGGGCTGGTAGCGTTGAGCCATGCTGAGCCACTACTACAGCGCTACCTCCAGGTCAGGACCGCGCCGCCGTTAAGGACCCAGGCTCTGCTGGCCGCGTCCGTCCTGCTAGCCCTCTCGAGGCTACTGGACCTTGACATCACCAACAAGGATATTGGTAGAGGCCTCGAGGACTTCCTGGGCTTCCCGATGTCCCCGGTGCACCTGAACCTACTTGTCATGGATGCCGACAGGGGTGAGGCCAATAGGCTGGTCGCTGGGCTCGACGTTTCTTCACCTGACGTGCTCTCGGAACTCTACTCCTCCGCTACTCCTGCAGAGCTTAGAAAGCAGAGTGGAGAGTACTATACGCCCCTGTGGCTGGCCTCGGTTACCCTCTCAAGGCTCGGCAGTCTAAAGGGCCTTGTCGTCGAGGATCCCTTTTGCGGCACTGGGGCCTTCCTGGCGGCCGCTATAGAGCTAAGGCTCAGGGCCGGCGAGGGCGTCGAGGAGGCCTACAGAGACCTTGTGGGACTTGATTCAAACCCTTTGGCAGCCCTCATGGCCAGGACTGTGATGGTATCCAGGTACCTCAGGGCCTCAGGTAAGGCTCCAGCCCTGCCGCCGGCGGTCTACATAGTGGACACGCTGGCTGAGTGGTACGGTAGCGACACTGACTGGTCCTGGGCTGATCCCCTTGGAGTCATGGATTCCCTCAGGAGAACCGCTAGTGCACACGTCGATGATATCATTGGCGGTAGGCCCCGCGAGCTCATCAGGTCACTTCAACTGCTGGAGATAACGATCTCGACAGGGCTGAGGGAGGGGGACGTAGCGGGGCGCCTGAGGTCTGAGAACCTAGGACCCCTTGAGCGTCTCGTCGAAGACGCCAGGCTTGCGAAGGCCCTCAGGGACCTCGAGCGCCTCGCCAGGGTCTATGGCCCCTATGGCTGGGCTATG
Source organism: Acidilobaceae archaeon UBA162 (assembly GCA_002496425.1). Lineage (GTDB taxonomy): Archaea > Thermoproteota > Thermoprotei_A > Sulfolobales > Acidilobaceae > Acidilobus. The sequence goes on along the minus strand of DAJS01000026.1, from coordinate 1,174 downwards.
CTGGTCTCATCGGCCGTGGCCTCGGCCTTAATCCCTAGGGCTCTAAGGCCCGACGTCATTGCCACTAACCCTCCTTGGATACAGCTGACATCCTATAAGGCCTTAGGCTCAAGGGATGCCAGGAGGGCCATAGTAGAGGCAGTTAAGTCCCTTGGAATACGTGCCACTAAGGCTGCCCAGCTGGCCAACGGCTCGGACGTGGCCACCGCAGCTCTGCTAGCAGCATCTAGGAGAGCCACGAACTACCTGGCCTTCGTTATGTCCAGCACCCAGGCCTTCTGGCCTGCAACTCAACAGCGCTCCGGCATCCTGGCGGTCTACGCCGCGCTAAGGGGCTTGAGGTCATCGATGTGGGATGTGGAGCTGATATGGGTTGATGTCGACGTATTTGGCCATGGTGTCAGGCCATCCCTGGTTATTGCCAGGGCTAAGGGACACGGCTCAGCCTCCCTGCTCTCCATGTCCTCTAGCTCCGCCCTAAGGCCTTTGAACCTGAGCTATGACGACTACGTGGAATCTCTCATCGCCTGGGCCTCCTCTGACGCCCAGCAGCTGGCCAACGCGCTTGGAGTCAAGGAGGTAAAGCCCATGGGGGGCTACGTCAGAGGGGTCTTTGGGGGTCCAAGGGGCTTGCCCAGGAGGTACGCCGGGCTGGCGGTTAAGGAGTACTGGGAGCTCAGTGACGTGGTCAGGATAAGGCTGTTCAACACCTCAAGGGCCTATGAGGTCCCGTTAAGCCTTCTGAGGGACCTTGATGTTGCCCCCTACAGGCTATACTACCACTCCATGGTGAGGCCATTCAGCTGTGAACCCGTGGAGGTCATGTTGTCCCCCAGGGGGGATAAGGCCCTCAGGGACTTCATTAGGGCGCTGGCCGAGTTGGCTGATAGCGGCGACAGGGAAGCGCTGGAGGCCCTGGCCTCAGAGCTCAGGGCACAGCCTGACCTACTTGACGAGGGAGACATCTATGTTATTTACAGGGGCAAGTACGCCTTCTCT
>DAJS01000026.1:0-161 GCA_002496425.1 Acidilobaceae archaeon UBA162 | reverse complement strand
ATTGGCTACCTGAAGTGCATCAGCGAGGAGCAGGCCAACTACTACACCGGTGCACTTAACTACCTAGCATATAAGGCCGTTGAGAGGGGTGGCAAGTTCATCAGGGACCAGTACTCAAGGCCCCTGATGGCGCTCGTGGAGGCAGGGCTCTCGTGGAACTC
>DAJS01000014.1:1914-5056 GCA_002496425.1 Acidilobaceae archaeon UBA162 | reverse complement strand
GTGGTTGACAGGATACCGAGGCCTGGGCTCAGCAGGATGCTTGACAGCCTTGTGCCGTGGGGTGTGCCGAGGAGGGTAGAGCTGAGGGGCTCAGTGATAGGTGTGCCCGAGAGGATAAACAGGCTAATAGAGCTCCTGCTCAAGGCCAGGTATGTCTACGGAGGCGATGTGGAGAAGGCCATAATAGCTACCATGACAAAGAAGGATAGAGTTGCCAGAGCCTACAGGGAGGTAACCAAGTGGATGAGCGAGAAGGGGCACAAGGACTGGGTCAGCAAGNNAGGACATGGCTGCCGCTCACCTACGACGAGTTTGAGGAGGCCGCCAGGAGGGCCCACGCTGAGATAAGGGCCTAGGGAAGGGCGGAAGACTTATATATGGGCTCTGGAGGACTTATTTCATGCCCGGCCCGGCCATAGCGGTCGGGCAACACCCGGACTCATCTCGAACCCGGAAGTTAAGCCGGCCGCGTTGGAAGGGTCCGTGAGGTCCGAAAGGCCTCGCAGGCCCTTCCAAGCCGGGGCCGGGCGTTACGGTCCTCTCTCAACCCTGTGGTCTCAGGCCAAGGCCTGTCATAAGCTCGTTGAGCCTACCCTTAGAGGTGGCAATGACATCACCTATCACAGCCACGGAGTCTATGGGCCCGTCCACGGGCTCGCCATGCCTGTTGATAACCACAGCGTTGCACTCCCTGGCTATCCCCAGAGCAGCCGCTATGTCAACATTTCTCAGCTTGCCCCTTAGGTCGACAAAGGCGTAGGCCCTCCCCATGCCAGTGTAAGCCACCTCGAGGGCCGAGCTGCCGAGACTCCTTATCTTGAGCCCCCTTACAGCAGAGACAAGCCTCACTATGGGCTCAGCGTCCTCAGGGGTCTCCACATAGACGAAGAGCACGCGGGGGCTCCCAATTGACGGTCTTCTGTACTCTCTGTCGCCCTCAAAGCAGCCGAGGCCTCTGGCGAAGGATATCGTAGGGCCGCCGAATATCGGGGCCACGGCCCCGGCGACTACTTGCGATAGCGTCGTGGAGCCGGGCGGGGCCACAGCCACCGAGACTGAGGACCAAGGGACGCAGTGCTCGTAGTTCACGCTGCCGTCAAGGGGGTCAACTATGAACGTGTAGTCCCCTGAGCCCATGACGCCGGACTCCTCGCTTACCATCCTGAAGCTCAGGCCCGTGGACTTAAGATCCTCGTAAATGGCCCTCTCGGACTCAAGGTCAGCCTCTATGGTCTCACCCTTAACTGGCCTCAGGGAGTTAGAGCAGAACTCCTCAGCGAGCATTCTGGCGGCGCCCTCGGCTGCCTTAACTACGACCTTAAGTAGCTCCCTAACGTCAACCTCTTCCAAGCTCTCTGCCCACCAACGTCAAGGGGTCAGGAGGATTAACGCCTGTCTCAGGGCCTTCTAGCAGCAAAATAATTAGCGAGTAGGATCCCACCTGAGCCGGTGAGGCTAAGTGTCGCTCCCAGAGGGCCCGGGCGCGTGGCTGCTGACCATAGGCAACGAGGTGCTCATAGGCAGAATAGTCAACACCAACGCGGCGTGGCTCGGCAGAAGGCTCACATTCATGGGCTTTAGGGTCGAGAGGGTGGTAGTGGCGCCCGACGAGCCTGAGGATGTGGCCGATGAGGTGAGGAGGGCCCTCTCCAGGCCCTCAGTCAAGGTAATTATAACCACGGGTGGCCTGGGACCAACATATGATGACAGGACTCTCGAGGCAGTAGCAATGGCCCTGGGCGTCCCGCTAGAGCTCAACCAAGAGGCCTACAGGATGGTAAAGGAGAAATACGATGCCAGCGGGATGCCAATGACAAAAGAGAGGGAGAAGCTGGCTATGATGCCTAGGGGCTCCATGCCGCTGAGGAACCCTGTGGGCATGGCGCCTGGCTCGCTGGCCGAGGTCAACGGCAGGCTGATCTTCTCGCTGCCTGGGGTTCCGGCCGAGATGGAGGCCATGTTCGAACAGGAGGTTGAGCCAAGGATAAGGCCCCTGGCCCCCAAGTTAGCTGTTGTTGAATGCTCAATGTTAGTGGCTGGAGTCCCAGAGTCCTCGCTGGCCCCCTACATAGAGAGGGCTGAGAGGTCTGCCCCAGGGCTATACGTTAAGAGCCACCCCAAGGGCCACGAGGCAAGGGGGCCAATAATAGAGATGAGAGCTCTGGCATCGGCGCCCAACCATGACGAGGCGGCCAGTAAGGCGAGGGAGGCGCTGGAGGTTGTCAGAAAGGCAGCGAGGGAGCTCGGTGGAGAGGCTTCTGAGGTCAGCTGTTAGGGCCCTGGTAGGCATAACACTGGTCATAGCGCTAGCAGGCGGGGCTCTCGTGGCCCTCACGAGGACGCTCGGTCCCTGGGCGCTGTGGACAGGGGCAGCAATAATGCTGGCGTCCCCCTGGATCGCTTACGCCATAATAGTTAAGATGTACAAAAAGAAGGTGATGGAGGCTAAGTGAGGCTGCCCAGCAGCCCTCAGTGGCTTCCCTTGGGGCCCTGGTAGTGTATTATCTGGGTGGGGCAGCTCTGGGCAGCAGCGTCAATGCAGTCGCTGTAGTCGTCCGAGGCCTCGCCCTCGCTCCTGCTGCCCTGCTCCTTCTTATCAGGGTCGGGTCTCCACTTGGGCACTATCTCCGCTTTTCCATCGATCTCGTTCATCTCAAACACATCGGGACATAGGCTGACGCAGACCATGTCAGCTATGCAGTTTTCACGGGGCTCTATCCAGACCTTGACTGTCATCTCGCTTCCCTGCTTTAACGTACTGTCCTGAAAGCCTAAATATAAGGGTACATAGGGTACATATTCTTATTCGTTTAAAAACTTCAAAAACTTAGTATATTCATATGTTATTTAAGGAACGCTATCAGTGCACCTACTATGAATCCGACCAGTACCACAACATCTGTGAATATAGGGGCCAAGAGGTAGGCCAGGCTCATGAGCGGCGTGAGTTCAGACTTGAGGTGTGTAAGGAACGTCACGTTAGTTGTGTTGCTCACCGAGCTCAGGTTGATGCTGCTGAGGCGCCACGCGTTGAGCAGGTCGCCTATTATTAGCATCGCGAAGAACGCGATTATGTACTTGAGCCCCTTGGAGAGGAAGTAGCCGACTCCGAGGCCCAGCAGGAACTCTATCACTGTGACGG
>DAJS01000014.1:0-1894 GCA_002496425.1 Acidilobaceae archaeon UBA162 | reverse complement strand
CATGCCTAGCAACCACTCGTCTAAGGGTAACAGGGGTAATCTATGTTTGCCAGCCCTTATGACCTCTTCCCCTCTTATATCTCACATAGTTAGCAGACATCAGCGGCTTTTTCTATGGGAAAATATAAATATGGCCTCTAAGCGCTCATAGCTGGTGCACGCCAGTGTACCGAGTTAGGTCATTGGTAGTCCTAGCCCTTATCCTGGCGGTCATCCTAGTCCCTGTGGCTATGAGGCCAGCCCACGCGGCTGCCCCACAGGCCCAGGCCGAGGCCCCAGGCTTCAGGGTCATTAGTCCCCTGAGCGCAGACACGCCAGTTGTGGGCGTAGTACTGATACCGCTGAGGAACCTGCCGCTCCTGTTCTATTACGCCTATGCGACCAACGAGCCCGGGTCGCCGCTCTATCACCACTACCTGACCCAACAGCAGGAGGCGCAGCTGTTCTACCCGACCCAGAAGTTTGAGGAGGTGGTCAACTACCTCAGGTCCCACGGCCTCACGATATACTTCACTGGGGCCGACTCAGCGATAGTCTTCGGCGGCACAGCTGGGCAGGTGGAGAGGGCGCTTGGGGTCACCATCTATCTCCTGGGCAACGGCACTGACTACTTCTACGAGTCCTTCGGACAGCCTTCAATACAGGGCGTCTACGTCTACGTGAGCAACGTGACAGCGCTGATACTGAGGAGGCCACCGGACCTAATAACCCAGCAGCAGGTGAAGCAGCTAGCCCAGGCGGTCAGCAAGGCCCTTGGAGGGAGGCAACAGGTTCTGGGGCCAATAGTAGCATATCCCATGACTGAGCTGGCACCCGTATACAACGCCACAGCGCTCTATGAGAAGGGCATAAACGGCAGCGGCATTAACATAGGCATTATAGACTTCTACGGCAACCCAACTGTCAAACAGGATCTGTGGTACTACGACCAGCTCTTCGGCCTCCCTAACCCACCCCTCTTTGAGGTAGTCCCTCTAGGACCCTATGACCCCGAGCTGGGCCTCTACACTGGCTGGGCGTTTGAGGAGGACCTGGACGTTGAGGCCTCCCACTCCATGGCTCCCGGCGCTGGCATAGTAGTGTACACGCCCAACGGCGCACTGAGCCTGGCCCCCGTCATAGCCTACATAGACCAGCAGGACATGGTGTCAGTGGTCAGCCAGAGCTTTAGCATACCTGATACCTACATGGGCCTCCTGGGTCCACAGGGCTTCGTGGCCAACATCTACTATTCTGACCTCTACTACGCCCTTGGGGCCGCCGAGGGCATAACGTTCCTGGCCTCCAGCGGCGACGGAGGAGGGATGGGCTACTCTGGCACCCCGCTGGGCACAGTGGGCTACCCGGCTGACTCTCCCTTCGTCACTGCCATGGGTGGCACCACCACCTATATAGATCAGCTGCCCAACGGGACTGAGGTGTACGAGCAGACCGCCTGGTCGGCGGCCGGCTTCGTGCCGTTCTTCTATAACTTCGGCGGCAGCACTGGAGGCTACAGCGCTGTAGAGCCTATGCCATGGTATCAGCGGGGCGTTGCGCCCAGCCCCAACCTGAGCGCCGGGTTCACCTATGGGAGGGCAAACCCAGACCTGTCAGCTAACGCCAACATATTCCCAGGGGTCTACGTGGTGACCACCGGCAACCTGACATACGTCTCGGGCGGCACCAGCGAGGCCTCGCCCCTGACCGCTGGCCTACTGGCCCTAGTGGAGCAGTACGTGGGCCACAGGCTAGGCCTGCTCAACCCAACGCTCTACGAGCTCTACAGGCTTGGCCTAACCAAGGCCTTTGAGAACATAACCTTTGGCTATAACATACCATGGGTTGTTAAGCCAGGTTATAACCTGGTAACAGGCCTTGGCGCCCTAAACGCGGGCATGCTTGCGTACTACCT